>NZ_SOHN01000009.1:0-569779 GCF_004404025.1 Cryobacterium serini | reverse complement strand
TGGTGCCGTCGGATTTGCTGGTGACGGGGACGGTGTAGGTGCGTTCGGGGCCGTCGCCGGCCGGGGCGGTGAAGTAGTACCGCTGGGTGTTTTCTGGACCCACCAGAACCTTGATGTCGGTGCGGGCCGACGCGGTCGTGTCGAACACGACGTCAACGGTGGCGGCGCCGACCGGGATGGTGCCCAGGTCGCGGGTGACTTTGCTGCCGGCGGGAACGGCGACCGAGGTGGTGTTCTCGGCGGCGTGGGCGGGCAGAACCGTCAGGCCGCTGAAGGCGACGGCGAACGCGCCAGCGGCGGCGATGAGGGCCAGGCGCCGCGACGGGCGAGTGGAGCGCACGGAGGTGGGCGAAGCGAAAACAGTGGGGGAGGTCATGGTTCACATTTCGACTAGAGCACAGATTCGGGAGGGTGCGGGTGGGCTGGAGGAAGCCGCGACAACAAAGATGACTATTGCCCACTATGGGTATTGTTACAACCGAACTCGGGTCTTTCTCAGGTTCACCCCTCGTTCAGGGGCAGACGATGCGCACGAAATAGGCGCAAAAAAGCGGCCGGACCTGCGATAACAGGCCCGACCGCATCCCACGAACAAATTTCGAGTCCGAGCACAATCCGGCGCGCGTGCGCGGTAGATCGGTATGCGGTAGCCGCGGTAGAGGACGCACCAGCTACCGTTCAGACGTCACCTTCGATCCCACGGCGTCCTTGTCAATGTGCAGGTCGCTGGGGCATAATGGCGCTATCGGCACGCTGGCCTCCAGCTACCGAACAATTTAATATTCGCCGTCGTGTCACAACCCTGAGTTGAAGGCGCGGTCGTTCCGAGGTCGTTGGGGAAGACGAACCTACTAGGAACGGAGAAACACGATGGATGCACTACCGAACCGTCGGGCGCCGATTGCGCGGGGGGTGCTATTTGTGCATTCCTCTCCGCGAGCGGTCTGCGCTCACGTCGAGTGGTCTGCCGGTCGCGCCCTCGGCGAGGCCGTCAACTTCGACTGGTCAGAACAACCAGCCCTGCCCGGCTCCCACCGCGCTGAGTATTACTGGGAGGGATCTCCGGGCACCGGCGCCGCGCTCGCATCCGCTCTGCGCGGCTGGGAACAGCTGCGCTTCGAAGTCACCCAAGACGCCGGACCAGGTTCGGATGGTGGACGGTGGTTACACACGCCCGAGCTGGGTATCTTTTACGCTCAGACCGACAGCGTGGGTAATGTGGTCGTTCCGGAAGATCGCATTCGATCCGCTATGGAGGGTGCGGGGGCTAACGCCATCGAATTGCACCGGCAGTTGCGCCTGGCCCTCGGGCAATCCTGGGACGACGAACTCGAACCGTTCCGGCAGGCGAGCGACCTGAATGCTGTCGTTTGGCTGCACCAAGTCGGCTGATCAGCCAATTTTCCAGCGTGCGGTTCGCTCAGGACGGCGCGGCCCGTTGACCGGCGACATTCCCGGCGGCAATCCCACGAAGTCAAGTGAATCGCCTCACAGAAATGACCCCGTCCGAACCGGGCGGGGTCATTGTCTTATGCTGAACTTTTAGACTGACCGGAACGCCACGACAGCGTTGTGGCCGCCGAAGCCGAACGAGTTGCTCAGCGCGAGCAGGTCACCGGCCGGCAGGGCGCGCGGCGTGGTGACCACGTCGAGCGGAATCGCCGGATCCTGCGACGTGAGGTTGATTGTCGGCGGTGCGGTGCGGTCGGCGAGAGCCTTCACCGTGAAGAAGGCCTCGAGGGCGCCAGCCCCCCCGAGCAAGTGCCCGGTTGATGCCTTCGTGGCCGAGACCGGGATGCCGTCGAGCAGATCGCCGAACACCCGACTGAGGGCGTTGTACTCGGCGATGTCGCCAACCGGCGTACTCGTAGCGTGAACGTTGATGTGTGAGACATCGGCGAGGCTTGCTCCGGCGTTCTCAACGGTCGAGAGCATTGCGCGGGCGGCCGCCGATCCTTCGGGGTCCGGCGCGGTCACGTGGTAGGCGTCACTATTGACAACGCCGCCGAGAAGCTCGGCGTAGATGTGGGCGCCGCGCGCCTTAGCGTGCTCCTCAGTCTCAATGACGAGGGCGGCTGCACCCTCGCCGAGAACGAAACCGTCGCGAGTCACATCGTACGGGCGGCTCGCGGTAGCCGGGTCGTCATTACGGGTCGACAAAGCGTGCATCGCTGCAAACGAGGCAATCGGCAGGGGATGAATGGCAGCCTCGGAGCCTCCGGCGATAACGACGTCAACCAGGCCAGACTGCAGGCGCTTATAGGCGTTGATCAGCGCTTCGGTGCTCGACGCGCACGCGGAGACCACCGTGGTAATGCCGGCACGGGCGTGCAGGTCCATTCCGATGGCCGCCCCCGGACCATTGGGCATGAGCATCGGCACGGTCATCGGCAGTACGCGACGCGGGCCGCGTTCGCGCAGGGTGTCCCAGGCATCCAGCAGTGTCCACACTCCGCCGATCCCGGTCGCCCAGTCCACGGCAAGCCGTTCAGGCTCGACCTCGGGGGAGCCGGCATCAGCCCAGGCTTCACGTCCGGCGATCAGCGCGAACTGGCTGGACGGATCAAGGCGCTTGACCTCAAATCGCTGCAGCACATCCACGGTTTTTACCCGTGCCTGTGCGGCAAAAGTTACGGGGATCGCTGTTTGCGCGACCCAGGCCTGCTCGAGGGTGGTGGCACCCGATTCGCCGGCCAGAAGGGCCGTCCAGGTGTCGACCGCCGTGCCGCCCAGCGGCGTAGTGGCACCGATGCCGGTGATAACGATTTTCTTGGTCATAAGTCAACTCTCCATGGAACGACAAACGTGTGGGCCGGTGCGTTGTGGCACCAGCCCAATGAACAGGTCGGCCGTTGTTCGGCCGACCCGGTTCAGGCTTGGGTCTAGTCCTGTGCCTTCACGATGAACTCGACGGCATCGCCGACGGTCTTGAGGTTTTTAACCTCTTCGTCGGGAATCTTCACATCGAACTTCTCTTCTGCGTTGACGACAATGGTCATCATCGAGATCGAGTCGATGTCCAAGTCGTCGGTGAACGACTTACCGAGCTCAACCGTGTCGGTTGCAATTCCGGTTTCGTCGTTGATGAGCTCGGCCAGGCCGGTCAGAACTTCTTCGGTGGACAATGCCATGTTTTTTCTCCTTGAGGGGTGTCTCGGTTGACCGAGACTTAGTTTAGAGGGTGGATAGGTTAGGGCAGCACAACGACTTGCGCACCGAACACAAGTCCGGCACCGAAGCCGATCTGCAGCGCAAGTCCGCCGCTGAGCTCTGGGTGTTCCTCGAGCAGGCGGTGGGTGGCGAGGGGGATCGAGGCCGATGAGGTGTTACCGGTCGTGGCGACATCGCGGGCGATGACGACGGATTCCGGCAACTTGAGCTGCTTGGCGAACTCGTCGATGATGCGCATGTTGGCCTGGTGGGGAATGAACGCGGCGAGGTCGGCGCTTTCGATACCGGCGACTTCAAGGGCCTTCTTGGCTACCTTTGCCATATCCCAGACGGCCCAACGGAAGACGGTTTGTCCTTGCTGACGCAGGGTTGGCCAGTCGGCCTCGCCGCGACGGTACTCCTGCAGGGTGTAATTCATGTGAATCGCGTCTGCCTTGGAACCATCCGATCCCCACACCGTGGTGGAGATGCCCGGGTAGTCACTCGGGCCGATGACGACAGCGCCAGCACCGTCGCCAAGCAGGAATGAGATGCTTCGGTCTGTAGGGTCGACCAGGTCAGAGAGCTTTTCAGCGCCAACGACGAGTGCGTAGTGCGCAGCCCCCGTGCGGATGAGCGCATCCGCCTGGGCGATGGCGTACGCATATCCGGCGCAGGCTGCATTGATGTCGTAGGCCGCAGCCGGATTGCTGCCAACGCGGTCGGCCAAAACGGCGGCCATGGATGGTGTCTGGCGGCCGTTGCTGATGGTGGCCACAATCACGGCATCAATGAGCGCCGGGTCAATGCCACTTTTTTCGATGGCTTCGCGGGCGGCATCCGTTGCCATGTCGACAGCGTTGACGTCTTGGCTGGCACGCGTGCGGGTGATGATGCCGGTGCGCTGCTGGATCCACTCATCGGAGGAGTCGATCGCTGCGACCAGTTCGTCGTTGGGTACGACGAGGTCACCGCGGGCGGCGCCGATCGAAAGGATGCGGGTGTACTGCGGTCCCTGGGACTGCTTCAGTGTTGGCACAGTTGCTTTTGTTGGCTTTGGCATTGTCTCTCTTATCAGATTCAGGACTGCTGGTCGATCATGGCCCAGGCGGCGGGCAAGTCGTCCGGGGTCTTGATGGCGACGGTGGGTACGCCTTTGAGGGCGCGCTTTGCGAGACCGACGAGCGCGCCGGCGGGCGCGACCTCGATGATTCCGGTGACTCCCGCTGCGGCGAAAGCCTCCATGCATCTGTCCCACCGTACCGGCGATGACACCTGACCCACGAGCAGATCCACAAAGCGGATGCCCTCGGCGGTCTGACCTCCGTCATGATTGGTCCAGATGGGGAGGGTGGGGTTGGTGGGGGTGAGCGAGTCGGCGACCACGGTCATCCGTTCGACGGCCGGCTGCATATAACGCGTATGGAATGCGCCGGCGACCTGAAGGGGAATGACTCGGGCCCGGTGCGGGGGAGCCGCGGCGAGTTCGGCGAGAGCGTCGAGTGCCCCCGCGACGACGATCTGACCACTGCCGTTGAAGTTGGCGGGTTCGAGGCCGAGCTCGGCCACTCGGGTGAGTAATTCGGTCTCGTCTGCACCGATCACGGCGCTCATTCCGGTGGGAACGAGGGCGGCGGCGGCCTGCATTGCCAGGCCACGCTCGCGAACAAATCGCACCGAATCCGCGGTTTTCAGGATGCCCGCGCCCGCGGCGGCAGTGAGCTCTCCGACCGAGTGCCCGGCGATCCCGGCGATGCGGTCTCGGCGACCATCCGCGAGCAGCGCTTCAAGCGTAAGGATGCCGGCAGCCACGATGAGGGGCTGGGCAATCGCCGTGTCGCGGATGGTGTCGGCGTCGCTGACCGTGCCGTGGGCGACGAGGTCCAGGTCGACGTCGTCGGAGATTTGCCGGAGGCCTTCATTAAAAGCAGGCAGAGCCAACCACGGTTCGAGGAATCCGGGAGTTTGGGAGCCCTGACCCGGGCAGACGACAACGATCATTTACTTAGTCTTCCAATCTGGTGACGCAAATGAATGTACAGAAGGCACTAAGTATTTCGAGAACCTTTGTAGATTCCTGCAGGCGCATTCCTCGAGGAGGGATTTTGATTTGTCACATCGTGATCGATGCCGGGATCATTTTTGGCTGTGGTGCGATTCAGAATGCACCTTGCCGACCATCGGTTGGGTGTTCCCCACGCCGCTCCCTCCACGCCCGCCTCGGTAACGCCACAGGCCAACACCCAAGAGCAACCCGGCCAGCAAGAGGGACAGCCCAAGGGATTCCCTCGTTTCCGGGATGATCAACATCCCAACGAGCAGGGCGAGGATGCTGAGGATGGCGAACCAGGTGAGGTAAGGGAACAACCACATCTTGAGCGAGAGCGCCTTGGCGGCATCCGGTCCCATGCGGCGGCGCAGGATCAACTGTGAGGCGGCAATCACGAGCCAGACGAACAGGGCGATGGCGCCGGAGGTGTTCACCAGGAACAGGAATACGGTGTCTGGGGCAATGTAGTTGAGACCGACGGTCACAAACCCAACGATGGTCGAGGCGAGTACGGCGCTGCGCGGCACCCCCCTGGCAGAGATCTGTGCCCAGGAGCGGGGAGCATCGCCGCGCGTCGAGAGCGAAAACAGCATTCGGCTGGCGGTATAGAGCCCAGAGTTGAGGCACGACAGCACGGAGGTGAGCACAATCACGTCCATGATCGCGCCAGCGCCGGGAATCCCATAGAGCTCGATGGCCGCCACGTACGGGCTCTTTGCCACGGAGGCGCTGTCCCAAGGCAGCAGGGTGACGACAACTGCGATCGAGCCGATGTAGAAGATCAGGATTCGCCAAACGGTGGATCGCACGGCCTGCCGAACAGCAGCGACGGGATTTTGCGACTCCCCGGCGGCGATCGTCGCGATCTCGGCGCCGAAAAAGGAGAAAACGACCACGAGCACTCCACCGAGTACTGCTCCGGCACCGTTGGGGAAGAATCCGCCACGACCGGTGAGGTTGTCGAGACCGGGCGCAGCCACGCCGGGCATGAAGCCAAGAATCGCCACGATGCCAAGCACCAGGAAGACCACAATCGCCGCGACCTTGATCGAGGCGAACCAAAATTCAAATTCCCCAAACGACTTCACCGAGGCCACATTCGTGAGGGTGAGCAGCACCATGAGCAGGAGAGCCCATACCCACTGATCGACCTCGGGCACCCAGCGATGCACGATCGCCGCGCCCGCGGTTGCCTCGATCCCGAGGACGATGATCCAAAACCAGGCATAGAGCCAGCCGATGCTGAATCCGGCCCAGCGGCCGAGAGCCCGATCGGCGTAGGCCGAGAACGAGCCGGTCTCCGGGCTCGCCGCCGCCATTTCACCGAGCATGCGCATAACGAGAATGACTACGAGGCCCGCAGCCGCGTAGGCCACAAGAATTCCGGGGCCGGCCTGCTGGATCGCCGCTCCTGATCCCACGAAGAGGCCGGCACCGATAACTCCCGCGATCGCGATCATCGAGACATGGCGGGGTTTGAGGCTGCGGGTCAGTTCGCGAGCCTTCGGGGCGACGCTGGCGGCTGCAGTGGGTTGTGCAGAACCTTCGGTCGCGGATTGTGGGAATGGCGGCATGACACGCTCCAAGTCTGAATACGGGCAACTCTGTTTCACGCGAGACGGCTGATGGCCCTGGCAACGGATGCCGGTGTAGCAACGACGCCCACCGCGTCATTTCTCACATTGAGAGGAACGTCACGACGACGTGACGAACGAATCACACCCTATCCCCCCGCAGATCAGCAAAATCGCGGGACTTGATTAGCGGCGGCGGCTGGACCCATCGTGGTCGCTGATGGAACCGATGATCAGCGCGGACTGCAAGATGAGCGCCTCGCGGGCTCCAGTGGCGTCATAGCCGATGACTTCGGACACTCGTTTCAGGCGGTACCGCACGGTGTTGGGATGCACGAAGAGTTCACGTGCGGTGGCCTCGAGGGAGCGGCCGTTATCGAGGTAGCACCACAGGGTGGTGAGCAGTTCGGTGGAGTGCGCTTGCAAGGGCCGATAGATGCGATGGATCAGCGTGGCACGGGCGAGCGGATCGCCGGCCAGGGCCCGTTCGGGGAGCAGATCGTCGGCCTGCACCGGCCGTGGGGCGTTGCGCCACGAGCGGGCGACGGCAAAACCGGCCAGCGCCGCCTTTGCACTCTTAGACGCGTCAACAAGGTTGGGTACCTCGTGGCCAAGCACCAAATGTCCGGGGCCGAAAATCGGCTCCAACTGCATGGCGATCTCCATAAAAGTGAGGGCAGCGGCTGTGCCGACGTCTTCGCTGTCAGCCGGCGCCGGACGGGCCCGGCCGATTACGAGCACGAGGCGGTTTCCCTGCACGCCGATGAGAACGTCGGCGGCCATGTGCCGGGCAGCCCGGCGCAATTGGTCGACGTCGAGCATCTGCGGGGTGGTGCCGACCAGTACGCAGACCTCACCGTGGCCATGCCAGCCGAGGGCCGCGATCCGGCTGGGTAGTTCATCGTCATATTCACCGCTGAGAATGGAGTCAACGACGAGTGCTTCCAGCCGTGCGTCCCAGAGGCCACGTGCTTCGGCTGCGCGTGCATAGACATCCGCTGCCCCAAAAGCGATCTCGCGCGAGTAGAGCAGAATCGCCTCCCGCAGGGCTTCACCGCCGTCCTTGACTCGTTCCTCGACGACCTCAACCGTCACGCGAATGAGCTGCAGCGTCTGCTGCAGGCTCACCGAGCGCAGCAACTCTCGCGGAGCGGCACCGAACACGTCCGCGGCGATCCACGGCGTTGACCGTGGATCGTCAAACCACGAGATGAAACTCGTGATCCCGGCCTGGGCGACCAGGCCGACAGCCGACCGCCGCCCTGGTGGCATATCGCCATACCAGGACAGCGTGTCCTCTAGTCGCTTGAGTGTCTGGGTCGACAGCTCACCAGAGATGGTGCGCAGCCAGTTGAGAGTTTGTTCTTTCGTCTTGGGCGCCGGTGCCACGGTTTCTTAGCTCTCGCCCCCGGCAGAGCCGGTGGTGCCCGCGCTCACATCGTGCAGGCGATACTTTGCGATCGCCTGGCCCGCGAGGGTGCGGTCTACTTCACCGCGACGAGCGAGCAGCTCCAGGGTGCGCACAACCATTGACGGACCGTCGATCTTGAAGAATCGGCGGGCCGCCGGACGGGTGTCCGAGAAGCCGAAGCTGTCGGCACCGAGCGTCGCGAAGTCGCCTGGAACAAACTGCCGAATCTGGTCCGGAACGGCGTGCATGAAGTCAGACACGGCGACGAAGGGGCCGGCAGCGCCTTCGAGCTTCGTGGTGATATACGGGATACGCGGCTCGTCGTCGGGGTTGAGAAAGTTGTGCTCCTCGGCGGCCAGACCATTGCGGCGCAGTTCAGTCCACGAGGTGACCGACCAGACGTCGGCCGAGACACCCCAGTCATCGGCGAGCAGCTGCGCAGCTTCCAGCGCCCACGGCACTGCGACGCCGGAGGCGAGCAACTGCGCCTTCGGTCCGGTGAGCGCGGATGCGCTAACCCGGTGGATGCCGTGCAGGATGCCGTCCACATCAACGTCAGCGGGCTCGACCGGCTGTACGGCCGGCTCGTTATAGACAGTGACGTAGTACATGACGTTCGGGTCAGTGTGGGTGCCGCCGTACATGCGCTCGAGTCCGGCGCGAACGATGTGGCCGATCTCGTACCCGTACGCCGGGTCGTAGGAGACGACGGCCGGATTGGTCGATGCCAGGAGCGGCGAATGACCGTCGGCGTGCTGCAGTCCTTCACCGGTCAATGTTGTGCGACCGGCGGTGGCACCGACGATGAACCCGCGGCTCATCTGGTCGCCGGCGGCCCACAAAGCGTCGCCGGTGCGCTGGAAACCGAACATGGAGTAGAAAACGTAAACCGGAATCAGCGGTTCACCCTGCGTGGAATAGGACGTGCCCACGTTGGTGAAAGCCGCGGCAGCACCGGCCTCGTTGATGCCGACGTGCAGGATCTGGCCCTGCGGGCTCTCCTTGTAGGCGAGCAGCTGGGCGTGGTCGACCGAGGTGTAGTGCTGGCCGTTGGGGTTGTAGATCTTCGCGTTCGGGAAGAAGGCGTCGATGCCGAAGGTGCGGGCCTCGTCGGGGATGATCGGAACGATGCGGTTGCCGAAGTCCTTGGCGCGCAGCAGCTCCTTGAGCAATCGCACAAATGCCATCGTCGTGGCAATTTCCTGCGTTCCCGATCCCTTCTTCGAGACAGCGTAGGTTTCATCGCCGGGCAGGTTGAGCTTGGTGTGCGTGGTGCGTCGCTCCGGTAGGTAGCCGCCGAGCGCACGACGGCGCTCGTGCATGTACTCGATCGCCTCGTCTTTGTCGCCGGGGGTGTAATAGGGCGGCAGGTAGGGGTTTTCCTCCAGCTGGGCATCCGTGATCGGCACGTGCATGCTGTCGCGGAACGACTTGAGGTTGTCGAGAGTCATCTTCTTCATCTGGTGGGTCGCATTGCGGCCCTCGAAGCTCGGACCAAGGCCGTAGCCCTTCACCGTCTTCGCGAGGATGACGGTGGGCTGGCCCTTGTGCTCCGACGCGGCCTTGAACGCTGCATAGACCTTGCGGTAGTCGTGGCCGCCGCGCTTGAGGTTCCAGACCTCATCGTCGCTCAAGTGCTCGACAAGCTTGAGTGCTCGCGGGTCCCGACCGAAGAAGTTCTCGCGCACGTAGGCGCCACTTTCGGCCTTGTAGGTCTGGTAGTCACCATCGGGGGTGACGTTCATCAGGTTGATCAGGGCGCCGTCTACGTCGTTCTTGAGCAGGTTGTCCCACTCGCGGCCCCACACCACCTTGATGACGTTCCAGCCGGCACCGCGGAAGAAGCTCTCCAGTTCCTGGATGATCTTGCCGTTACCGCGTACCGGGCCGTCAAGGCGCTGAAGGTTGCAGTTGATGACGAAGTTGAGGTTGTCGAGGCCCTCGTTGGCGGCGACCTGCAACTGGCCGCGGCTTTCCACCTCGTCCATTTCACCGTCGCCGAGGAACGCCCAGACCTGCTGGTCGCTGGCATCCTTGATGCTCCGATTGGTCAGGTAGCGGTTGAGCTGCGCCTGATAGATCGCGTTGATCGGGCCGAGGCCCATGGAGACGGTGGGAAACTGCCAGAATTCCGGCATCAAACGGGGGTGCGGGTAGGACGAGATGCCGTCGGGGGCGTGTGATTTCTCCTGACGGAACCCGTCGAGCTGGTTCTCGGTCAGCCGGCCCTCGAGGTAGGCACGAGCGTAGGTGCCGGGGGAGGCATGGCCCTGAATGAAGATCTGGTCGCCACCGCCCGGGTGGTCCTGGCCGCGGAAGAAGTGGTTGAAGCCGACTTCATAGAGGGCAGCGGATGACGCGTAGGTCGAGATATGACCACCCACGGCAATACCCGGGCGCTGCGCGCGATGGACCAAAATGGCAGCGTTCCAGCGAATCCAGGCGCGATAGCGACGCTCAATGTCCTCGTCGCCGGGAAAATCTGGTTCGTTCTCCGGCGCAATGGTGTTGATGTAGTCGGTTGTCGGAACCATGGGAACGCCCAGATGCAGCTCTTTCGAACGCTTCAAAAGGCTCAGCATGATCTCACGGCCGCGCTCGTGGCCGTGTTCGGCAACGAGCGAATCGAGGGATTGCGACCACTCAGCCGTTTCCTCCGGATCGGAGTCGGCGTTGTTCGTCGAGTACGGGTCCTGGTCGTTGACCGTCACAGTCGACCTCTCTCTGGGGTTTATGCAGCGATGGTGCTCCGTGGGGACATTCCGCCACTACGAGGGCACGTGCCGTAGGCAAGCGGGTTGGATTGCAACCAGCGGCACCCCGTAAGCCTACTGATTCCACTCGATGTCCGCGTACGGGGGTTTCACCGGCTGAAAACTCGCGCGGTCGGGTGGCGCGGTCTGTGAAACCACGCACGTTGCCGGGCTAGAGTGTGTCACCGGCCAATCCGTGCGTCAACGACGCACGACGAAAGGAGCATTTATGGCTCTCCAGAACGACACCCAGGCACCTGATTTCAAGCTCATCAACCAGTTCGGTGAGAGCGTGCAGCTCAGTGCGTACCGAGGAATCAAATCGGTAGCACTCGTCTTCTTTCCGCTGGCATTCTCCGGAATCTGCAGCGGAGAGCTGTGTGAGCTACGCGACAACCTCGCGATGTTTGAAGACGGCGGCGTCGAGTTGATTGGCATTTCGGTCGACTCTCGACACGCCCTGCGCGCGTTCGGGGAGCAGGAAAAGTATTCCTTTGACCTGGTCGCTGATTTTTGGCCCCACGGCGCCGTCGCGAAAGAATATGGTGTCTTTCTCGAGGAGAAAGGGTTCGCGAATCGCGCGACTTTCTTGATTGATCCGAGCGGTATTATCCGTGCCAGTTTCATTACCGCACCCGGTGAGGCGCGTTCGATTGACGCTTACAGGGCGGCCCTCGAACAGCTCGTACCAGTCCTGTGAACCTTCCGGGTCGCCAAACCTGCGTCAACACTGACCTATACTGAATAAACCCGCACAGCGAGACGTCGGGGCCTTTAGCTCAGTTGGTAGAGCGCCACGTTTACACCGTGGATGTCATCGGTTCGAGCCCGGTAGGGCCCACACTCACTATTTTTAGCCGCCACCTGCAAGCCAGGCCCAGTGTTTTGGGGTGTGCACGACGGGCATTAGCCGTACACCCCGCCGCACGAAAATGCGAGATCGCCGCATTTTCCTCTTGCGGGGGTAGACCGGGCATATACTGACGTGGCGACCCTAGACCTTGGACGTACGTGAACTTTCTGCGAGCTTCGAGGGGCGATCATGAAACGCATATTTCACCCGGGCGGTTCGGTAATAACCGGCAGCGATCTTGCTGATGCAGTGCTTCTTTACGCTGAGGCGCTGTGCAATCGTCGACAAGTCGATGTCGTCGATATTCCCGTGATGGGCGACAACGGACTCCTGCTGCGGGCCCAGTTTTTAATCGGTTCCGCCAGTCAGCTCATGAGCGTCACTGCTGACGGCGTGTCGCCCGAGCTGGTCGAACCGGAGACCACCGATTTTCTTCAGCGCAAAGCGCAAACCGGGGCCATGATTCCGGCTGCGTGGACAAGGGAAGAATCGGCTGCTCCGCAGTTCGACGATTTCGACTACTGACCTTTTCCGTCGGACACGGGGTATCGGGTAGCTTCGTGTCCGACGCAGCCCGGCGCCGGTCGCCCAGTAGGCTGAACGAGTGTCATTCTCGCTAGCCGACTTCACTCGCGTCGTCCATACCCTGTGGCCACTGGACGGTGCTGAAGATTGGGACCGGCCGGGCCTGGCCAGCGGGGACCTGTCACGCCCGGTGCGTAGTATCCACCTCGCAGTTGACGCCACTTCCCAAACCGTCGACGAGGCCATCCAGGCCGGGGCTGACGTGCTGCTGACGCACCATCCGCTGCTCTTGCATGGCATTACAAGCGTTGCCGAAGATCGCTACAAGGGCGCACTGCTCAGCCGACTCATTCGGGCCGACTGCGCATTGATATCCGCGCATACGAACGCCGACGTTGTAGCAGACGGCGTGTCGGATATTATTGCCACGCACCTCGAGTTGGTCGATGTGACGCCCATTATGGAGAGCACCGCGCCCGGTACCGGCATCGGTCGCGTGGGACAGTTGGCCCAGCCGACAACGCTGGGACACCTCGCGCACACCATGCTGGCTTTACTTCCCGCTACGGCGTCCGGCGTGCGTGTCGCGGGCGACTATGCCGCAGCGGTCACCACGATCGCGCTGTGTGGCGGCGCGGGTGATTCGCTGTTGCGCCATCCCAAGGTAATCGCCGCGGATGTTTACATCACCTCAGATCTGCGTCACCACCCTGCTTCCGAAGCTCGAGAGCAGGCGCTCTGCGCGGGTGGCCCCGCCCTCATGGACGTGTCGCACTGGGCCAGCGAGTGGCTCTGGCTGGAGCCGGCTGCCGTACAGCTGCGGGCGGCCCTCCCCGGAACCGTTGTCACGGTGAGTGATCTGAACACCGATCCGTGGGACTTTGCCGTAGTGCACTGACTCGTGCACTAACCTCCGAGTCACCCTATTTTTTCGAACCACATCTCATTTTTTAGCGTTAGGTCAGGACATCGTGAAGGCATCACCACTCCACCAGAAGGAACTTCTGCGGCTTCAAGCCCTGGATATCAAGGTTCTTCAGCTCAGCCACCAGTCAAAGTCGCTCGCGGCGCACGCCGAACTGGCCGAGCTCAATCGTGAAGCGGAAGCCAGCCGCATGAAACTGCTCGGCCGCTCGGGCGAGCTTGACGACGTGCGCACCGAACTGGGACGCATCGAGAACGACGTCGAGGTCGTCGAAAAGCGCATCGCGCGCGATACCGACCGCCTGCAGCACACCTCGTCAATCAAGGACATTCAGGCCCTCGATTCTGAGGTCGCGTCGCTCAAAAAGCGCCTGTTTGATCTCGAGGAGATTGAGATTGCCGTTCTGGAACGCCAGGAGGAGCATGAAGCGGCCGTTGCCGTGGTGGCACAGGAACGTGACGCCATCGCCGCACGGGTCAGCGCGACGGAATCAGCACGCGATGAGGTGCTGGGTGACCTCACCCGCCAGCTCGGCGAGCTCACCCGCGACCGGACGACCGTCGCGGCCACCATCCCTGATGACCTCGCTGCACTGTACGAGCGCCTGCGCATCTCCGGCCACGGCAACGCTGCAGCGCTGCTGCGTGCCCGCACGTGCAGCGGCTGCACGATGACCCTGACGGGGAGCGACCTCGCCGACGTCCGCCAGGCGCCCACTGACGATGTCATTTTCTGCCCCGACTGTGGTGCCGTACTGGTGCGCACCGAAGAGTCCGGAATCTAGTATCGGTTCGCGGCGGACGGCTGGCCCGGTAGACTGATCTCTCGGAATGGGTCGGCAAGACGGTCGCGTCATTCGGGAGATCTTCGGGTCGAGCGGATGCCGAGGAACGTCCGGGCTCCACAGAGCAGGATGGTGGGTAACACCCACCCGGGGCAACCCGCGAGACAGTGCCACAGAAAGTAGACCGCCACCGGTGCGCGACCTTCGGGTTGAGCGTGGTGGTAAGGGTGAAACGGTGGTGTAAGAGACCACCAGAGGCCAGGGTGACCTGGTCGGCTCGGTAAACCTCGTCCGGAGCAAGGTCAGACAGAAAGCGCTAAGGCTGCTCGCCGAGCTTTCGGGTAGACCGCTAGAGGGCTGCGGCAACGTAGTCACGAGATAGATGGCCGTCGACGGTGTGTGAACACCTGGACAGAACCCGGCGTACTAGCCGGCCCATTCCACCTCACTGTGCCGACGGCCCCATTATCCCACCCGGCGCGGCGATGCAGACCTGACCGGGTGGGGTCCTGCGGTCGGACTAGCCGGGAAAGCGGGCAGCCAAAGCGGCCGCGCCAAGAATTCCGGCGTTGTTGCGGTGAACAGCGGGAATGATGCGCGTCTTCAGATTGAGCAAGGGCAGAAAGTTCTCGTGGTGCTTGGAGACCCCACCGCCGACGATGAACAGGTCGGGGGAGAAGAGCAGTTCAAGCGTCGAGTAATACTTCTGCAGACGTGCAGCCCAGTTCTCCCAGCTGAGGTCGTCACGTTCCTTGGCGGAGTAGGCCGCACGAGTTTCGTAGTCGTGCCCGTCGATCTGCAGGTGGCCCAGTTCAGTGTTGGGCACCAGCACACCGTCATTGAGCAGCGCCGAACCGATCCCAGTACCGAGCGTGGTCAGCAGCACGACGCCAGCGACGCCCTTGGCCGCACCGAACTGCGCTTCAGCGTAACCGGCAGCATCCGCGTCATTGACGAAGTGAATGGGCAGGCCAAGACCTTTTTCGAACAGGGCTTCAGCGGCGAGACCAATCCACTTTGACGATACGTTTGCCGCTGACATGGTGTGACCATTTTTGACGACGGCGGGAAAACACACGCCGACCGGGAGGTCGCCGACGCCTTTCGAGACGGTGGAGAGTAAAGCTCGGGTCGTCTCGACGATGTCCTGCGGGCGTCCCCCCTTAGGCGTGGGCAGCTTGACCCGGTCAGTGAGGAGCGCACCGGTAACCAGGTCGACCACGGCGCCCTTGATTCCCGTGCCGCCGATGTCGATTCCAATTGCCGTCGTTGCAGTCATGTGTGATCCTCTATCTGTTTGAAAACCGTGTCAGGCTAGGGTCAGAATCTCGGCGCCGCGCTCGGTCACTACGAGTGTGTGTTCAAATTGTGCGGTCAGGCTTCGGTCGCGGGTGAGAACCGTCCAGTCATCACTCCAGATGTCCCAGTCACCGGTTCCCAGGGTCAGCATCGGCTCGATGGTGAAGACCATCCCGACTTCCATAACCGTGTCGTACTGCGGTGCGTCGTAGTGCGGAATGATGAGGCCGGAGTGAAAGGCTTCGCCAACGCCGTGCCCCGTATAGTCGCGCACAACGCCGTAGTTGAACCGCTTGGCATAGGACGCGATGGCGCGACCGATCACGTTGACCTGGCGCCCGGGGGCAACGGCTTTGATGCCGCGGGCGAGCGCTTCCCTGGTTCGTTCGACCAGCAGCGTCACCTCCTCGGTGGCTTCGCCCACAATGAATGTGACGTTGGTGTCGCCGTGCACGCCGTTCTTGTACGCCGTGATGTCAATGTTGACGATGTCACCATTGTCGAGCACCGTGTTGTCGGGGATTCCATGGCAAATAACCTCATTCACCGAACTGCACAGCGATTTGGGGTAGCCGCGGTAACCCAGGGTCGACGGGTAGGCATCGTTGGCCACCAAATAGTCATGACCGATCTGGTCCAGTTGCTCGGTGGTGACGCCGGGAACGATGGCCCGCCCCACAGCAGCAATCGCCTCGGCGGCGATGCGGCCGGAGTCACGAATGAGCTCGATCTTCTCGGTCGAATAGACGTCGGAGCCGGTGAAGGGGCTCGGCCCTTTCTTGCCCACGTACTCCGGGCGAACGATGTGGGATGGAACGGAACGGGTCGGTGACACCGTTCCCGGGATGAGGTGACCGATGGAATCCTTAGGCATAGGATCAAGCTTATGGCCGTCGACAAAGAACACGCATTCTGGTACAACATGCGCACGGGCGAAGTGGAGCACGGTCTCCAGTCGACATCGCTGGATCGGGTGGGACCATTCGCTACTCGGGACGAAGCAGCCCACGCCATGGAGAAGCTGCGCGCGAAAAGCGCCAAGTGGTCAGAAGACGACGCTCGGGATGCCCGCTAACCGTTGAACTCTTTCTACTCGTAGCTGTGTTCTGGTGCCGGATAAGCACCAGTGGCGACGTCAGCCGTGAACCGCTGCACGGCATCCGTCAGCACTGCGCGAACATCGGCGTACTGACGCACGAACTTCGGCACTCGACCACTGGTCATGCCGGCAAAGTCTGTCCAGACGAGCAGCTGGCCGTCAACGGATGGCCCCGCCCCGACCCCGATAGTCGGGATCGACAGCCGCTCCGTGACGAGTGCGGCGACCGACGCCGGTACCATCTCCAGGACGACAGCGAAGGCACCGGCGTCTTCCACGGCGAGGGCGTCCGCGATGAGTGTCTCGGCAGCGTCTCCCCGGCCCTGAATGATATGGCCTCCCAAACCGTGTTCGCTCTGCGGGGTGAATCCCACATGGCCCATCACGGGGATGCCGGCCGAGACAATGCGCCTGATCTGCTTGTGGCTGCGCTGGCCGCCTTCAAGTTTCACCGCGTGCGCCTGGGCTTCCTTCATGAACCGGACGGCGGTTCCGAGGGCCTGATCCGCGCCGCTCTCGTACGAACCGAACGGCAAATCGGCCACGACGAAGGCACGGGTCACTGCTCGCGCAACGGCACGGGTCAGTGGGATCAGCTCGTCGACCGTGACGGGGAGGGTGGTCTCGTACCCGAAGACGTTGTTGCCGGCGGAATCGCCGACCAGTAGAAAGTCGATTCCGGCCGCATCGAAAATCTGGGCGGTGAGCATGTCGTAGCTGGTCAGGCCCGTAATGGGGATCCCCTGGGCTTTAGCGTTCTGAAAGTGCCGCGTGCGCACTCGCTTAGGCCCGGAAACCGCTTTATTCGGATGCTGCACGGCGGCGTCGCCGCCCGTCACGTCGGGCTGTGGTGCTGTCAACTCGGGCATGCGATAAGTGTAGTCAGGCGAGCAATCATGCTCGGAGCCAGTAGCCTAGATAAGACGTGTTGAGGACGGTAGCTATTTCGGTACGTCCCCGTTGGAGCAATCAGAAAGAGCGTGAATGGACAAGCAGCGCGACTTCGTTCTTCGGACCATCGAGGAGCGAGGAATCAAGTTCGTTCGACTCTGGTTCACCGATGTCGTCGGTACCTTGAAATCAGTTGCTATCGCACCCGCCGAAGTGGAGGGCGCATTCAACGAAGGCCTCGGGTTCGACGGCTCCGCCATCGAGGGCCTCACCCGCTCTTTTGAAGCGGATGTCCTGGCACACCCGGATCCCACCACCTTTCAGATTCTTCCGTGGCGGGGGGAGGTCGACCCCACCGCCCGCATGTTCTGCGACATCACCACGCCGGACGGCCAACCGGCCGTTGCTGATCCGCGCAATGTGCTCAAGCGAACCCTCGCCAAGGCGGCCGAGCGTGGTTTCACGTTCTACACCCACCCCGAGGTGGAGTTCTACCTGCTCAAGTCGTCCAAGTACGGCAAGAACGGTCCGATTCCGGTCGACTCGGCCGGATATTTCGACAATGTTCCCGGTGGAACCGCCCACGATTTCCGTCGCCGGTCGGTGCGCATGCTGGAAGACCTCGGTATTTCCGTTGAGTTCAGCCACCACGAGGCGGGGCCAGGCCAGAACGAAATCGACTTGCGCTATGCCGACGCTCTGACCACCGCCGACAACATCATGACCTTCCGGACCGTGGTCAAAGAAGTTGCGATCGAGCAGGGCGTGTATGCCACGTTCATGCCCAAGCCCATGTCGGAGCACCCCGGATCGGGCATGCACACGCACATGTCTTTGTTTGAGGGTGACGCGAACGCGTTCTATGAGGCCGGTGCTAAGTACCAGCTCTCCAAGATCGGCCGACAGTTCATTGCCGGGCTGCTCAAACACGCCCCCGAGATCACCGCGGTGACCAACCAGTTCGTCAACTCCTACAAGCGGCTGTGGGGCGGCGACGAAGCTCCAAGCTTCGTCTGCTGGGGTCACAACAACCGCTCAGCCCTGGTGCGCGTACCGCTGTACAAGCCGAACAAGGGCCAGAGCGCCCGCGTGGAATATCGAGCGATCGACTCCGCGGCCAACCCGTACCTCGCCTATTCGCTCATGCTGGCCGCCGGCCTCAAGGGCATCGACGAGGGTTACGAATTGCCGCCAGAGGCGGAAGACAATGTGTGGAGCCTGAGCGACACCGAACGTCGTGCGCTCGGCTACACGCAGCTGCCAGCCAGTCTCGATCACGCGATTCAGTTCATGGAGGAGTCCGAACTCGTCGCGGAGACGCTCGGCGAACAGGTCTTCAATTATGTTCTGCTGAACAAGCGTCAGGAGTGGCGGGACTATCGGTCACAGGTCACCCCGTTCGAACTTCAAAAAAACCTGGAGATGCTCTAACTCGCCAGTGTGTCGATGATCGAAGGAATCACCCGCGATGGAGCGTTTGCACTTGACCCTGACCGAACTCGTTCGGGTAGGTTTTGTAGACCTTGCCGAGATCCGTGTTCGACTCGACGAAGTTGCCCAGCTCGGTGCGGGCAGTCCGCACCGAGGTTTTGCTCCAGCCGTTCGGTTGACCGATACGCGGGCATTGCTGCCGTTGCTCACGAAGACGGCCAGCCCGGATGCCGCTCTGGTCGCGCTGGTCGCGCTGCTGCGGCAGGGTTCGCCTGAACTGTTCGACCTGCTCCAGTCGCCGAGTACGGCCGGGCGGCTGCTGAAGGTCGTCGGCGCTTCCAGCGGACTCACCGAATTCTTCCTCCGGCATCCGGCGGAACTCGCGGTTCTCGCCACGCCGCTAACCGTGCTGCCCGGCGTCGACGAACTGGTCAACGACCTGCTGGACTCTGTCGGCGCAACCGAGGGTTTCTCCGACCTGGTCGATGATGCAGCCTGGATCGCCCTGAGGGTACGCTACCGTCGCCGTCTGGCGCAGCTCGCCGCCTTCGACCTCGAACAGGCCGACCCCGTTGCCGGGCTCGACGGCATCGCCCGTACCCTGTCCGATCTGGCCACGGCGGCGCTCGAAGCCGCCCTAGCGGTGGCCCGCACCATGTGCAGCGGCGACGCTGCCGGGCGTGTGGTGTTTGCTGCCGATCAGGTGCGCGCAACCCGCCTGGCCATTATCGGCATGGGTAAGGCCGGGGCGAGCGAGCTCAACTACGTGAGCGACGTCGACGTTATTTTCGTCGCCGACGGCGACGAATCAGCTGGTCTTGAAAGTTCTCGGGCTGTAGAGATCGCGACCCGCCTGGCCATGCTCGTCATGCGAGGCCTGGGCGAATCCGGCATTGAACCGGAGCTGTGGGAGGTCGACCCCAACCTTCGCCCGGAAGGCAAGAGCGGAGCCCTCGTCCGCTCGATCGAATCCCATCTCGCCTACTACGACCGTTGGGCTAAGAGCTGGGAGTTTCAGGCGCTGCTCAAAGCCCGCACGCTGGCCGGTGATCGCGAGCTCGGAGCCCGCTACATCGATGCGGTCACGCCCAAGGTCTGGAGCAGCGCCGGCCGCGAGAATTTCGTCCAATCGGTGCAGCGCATGCGGGAACGCGTCACCGACAACATCCCCGACGATGAGGTTGCTATTCAGCTCAAGCTCGGGCCGGGCGGACTGCGCGATATCGAGTTCACGGTGCAGTTGCTTCAGCTCGTTCACGGCCAGACCGACCCAGTCGTTCGACAGGCCGGCACACTCCCGGCGCTGACCGCCCTGGCCGCCGCTGGGTATGTGGGTCGGGCCGAAGCCACCGAATTCGCTCAGGACTATCGCATGCTGCGCCTGATGGAACATCGGCTGCAGCTGCAAAAACTGCGCCGTACCCACCTGATGCCACGGGACGAGGCAACTTTGCGGGTGCTGGCCCGGTCGACCGGTCTGGCCACCAGCGCCGCCGGGCTCACCCTCCGCTGGTCGGAGACAAAACAGCGGGTGCGCGGCCTACACGAGCGACTGTTCTACCGTCCCCTGCTAACGGCGGTGGCGTCCCTGCCGGCCGACGGGCTGAACCTGACAAGTGCACAGGCCGAAGCTCGGCTCGCTGCAATCGGCTTTCTGAACGCCAAGGGCGCTCTGGCTCACATCGCCGCCCTCTCCGGTGGAGTCTCCCGGCGCGCGGCCATCCAGCGGCACCTCCTTCCCGTGCTCCTGCAGTGGCTGTCGCAGGGGGCAGACCCGGACTACGGTTTTCTGGTTTTTCGACGCCTGAGCGACAGCCTCGGTTCGACCTATTGGTTTCTGCGCATGCTGCGTGACTCCTCGGGTGCCGCCGAACGCCTCACCAGGGTGTTGTCCGGAAGTCGTTTTATCGGCGAGCTGCTGGAGAAAATCCCCGAAGCGGTGGCGTGGCTCGAAGACGAAGCCGACCTGCAGCCCCGGCCGCTGAGGGCTCTCCAGGACGAAACCCGGGCGGTCCTTGGCCGGCATGAAAGCCCGGATGCCGCCGCGACTATTCTGCGTGCGGCCCGGCGCCGTGAGATGCTGCGATTGGCCTTCGCAGCCCTTCTCGGTCAGATTAATCTCGACCAGCTGGGTCAGGGTCTGACAGATGTCAACGCCACGTATATTCAGGGCGTCATCGCTGCCATTCGTGGGGGAGAGCTGATTGTTCAGGGTGGTCCTGATGGTTCCGACAACAGCGCGTCGAGCGGTGACGGCATTGAATTCGGTGTGATCGGTATGGGGCGGTTCGGCGGTGCCGAGCTCGGTTTCGGTTCCGACGCTGACGTCATGTACGTATTCCGCGCTGGAAGTCTCGACAGCGAAGCGGCCAACGAGCGTGCCCGGTACATCGTGCGCGAACTTAATCGGCTTACCGAAGACGGCCGTTTGCCGCTCGATCTGGACATCGGTTTGCGGCCGGAGGGCAACAATGGGCCGGTCGTGCGGTCGCTCGACTCCTATCAGGCGTACTACCGTCGCTGGTCCCTCACCTGGGAAGCTCAGGCGCTCCTCCGCGGTCGCGGTGTGGCCGGTGATGTTGCGCTGCTGCGGGACTTTGAGGCAGTCGCTGACGAGGTGCGGTACCCCGCAGGCATTAGCGAACAGGCCGTGCGGGAAGTACGTCGCATCAAGGCTCGAGTTGAGAACGAGCGTCTGCCGCAGGGCGCGGACCCGAACCGGCACCTGAAATTGGGGCGCGGCTCGCTCAGCGACGTGGAATGGCTGGTTCAGTTGCTTCAGCTGCAGCACGCCGCGGCGATTCCGGCGCTGCGCACGACGTCTACACTGGCGGCGTTGGACGAGGCAGTCAGGGCCGCATTGATACCAGCAGTGGATGCGGCGGTGCTGCGCAGCGCGTGGATCTTCGCGTCCCGCGCTCGCTCGGCCATCACTCTCTGGACGAACCATACCTCGAATGTGTTACCGACCGATCGTGCCGCCCTCGAGGGTATCGCCCGGGTCATGGAATACCCACCAAGGTCGGGTAATCAATTGGAAGACGACTATCTCGCTGTGACTCGGCGTTCCCGCGCCGTATTCGAGCGCCTGTTTTACGGCCCCGTGGAACGTCCCGGCCCGACCGTCGGCTGACGATTCCACAAAAGTCTGATCCACCTAGGTCAGGAGCAACACAGAAGGGACCGCATCCGAAGATGCGGTCCCTGTCTGAGTGCCGTGTGGCCTATGGGCGGTGCGGTTTAGACCCCGTAGTACAGTTCGAATTCGAACGGGTGCGGACGCTGGGCGAGCGGCTTGATCTCGTTTTCGCGCTTGTACTGGATCCAGGTTTCGATCAGTTCGGGTGTGAACACGTTTCCGGCCAGCAGAAAGTCGTGGTCAGCTTCGAGGGCCTGCAGGGCCTCCTCGAGCGAAGCGGGAACCTGGGGGATGTTCTTGGCTTCTTCGGGGGGCAGTTCGTAAAGGTCCTTGTCGACGGGCTCGTGTGGCTCGATGCGGTTTTTGATGCCGTCGAGCCCAGCCATGAGTTGCGCGGCAAAGGCGAGATACGGGTTGCCAGATGCGTCGGGAGCGCGAAACTCGAGGCGCTTGGCCTTCGGGTTGGTTCCGGTAATCGGAATGCGGATCGACGCCGAACGGTTACCGGCCGAGTAGACCAGGTTCACCGGGGCCTCGAATCCGGGAACGAGACGGTGGTACGAGTTGACCGTCGGGTTTGTGAACGCGAGCACGGCCGGGGCGTGCTTGAGCAGGCCTCCGATGTACCAGCGAGCCACGTCGGAGAGTCCGCCATAACCGGCCTCATCGTAGAACAACGGCTTGCCATCGGCCCAGAGCGACTGGTGCGTGTGCATGCCGGAGCCGTTGTCGCCGAACAGCGGCTTGGGCATGAACGTTGCGGTCTTGCCCCAGTCGTGTGCCGTGTTCTTGACGATGTACTTAAATTTCAGCAGGTCATCCGCTGCGTGAACCATCGTGTCGAATCTGTAATTGATCTCGCCTTGGCCGCCGGTGCCGACTTCGTGGTGGCTGCGTTCGAGGATGAGGCCGGATTCAATGAGCTTGAGGCAGATGTCGTCTCGCATGTCGACGTGCTGGTCGACCGGGCTGACCGGGAAATAGCCACCCTTGAACGGCGTCTTGTTGGCGAGGTTTCCGCCCTCTTCCTTCTTTCCAGAATTCCAGGCGCCTTCGCCGGAGTCGACGGAATAAAAACTCGTGTGCTGGTTCACTTCGTAGCGCACGTCGTCGAAGATGTAGAACTCCGCTTCGGAACCGAAGAGCGCAGTGTCGCCAATACCCGTGGACGCGAGGTATTTCTCGGCCTTCTTAGCTACCTGGCGCGGGTCCTTGGAGTAAATCTCACCGTTACGCGGGTTGTAGATGTCGAAGAGCATAATGAGCGTCTTCTCGGTACGGAACGGGTCCAGGTACGCGGTCGAAACGTCGGGAATGAGCTGCATGTCCGATTCGTGGATCGACGCGAAACCGCGGATGGACGAACCATCGAACATTTGGCCAACGGTGAAGAATTCCTCATCGACGGTGGATGCCGGAATGTTGAAGTGCTGCTGCACACCGGGAAGATCTGTGAAACGGATGTCAAGAAACTTGACATCATTTTCTTTGATGAATTTGAGCACTTCGGACGAATCGCGGAACATGCGGACTAACTCCAGACGACGGGGGCGTAGAAACGGCCGAATCGGACACATCGGCTCCCCTGAGATTAGTATCGCCGCGTTACTTCTCCGTGACGCTTATGTTTCCCCCATGTTACAGGGAGGGCTCCTCGGTAGACTCATCGGGTGCCAGACTCCAACCCCCGCCCGAACACTTTTGGTCAGCTTCCGCCCAGTAAATGGCCGGGGGAGCGACTCGGACTACCCCAGATGGGACCCAATTCCATCGGCCGTCCCGGCAGACGGATGCTCGGCTTCGCCATTGATTGGGCGATCGCCATCGGGGTCTCCAAGGTCTTCTTCAACTATGACCCGGCCGCCAACCTGATCATTTTCGTCATTCTGCAGATCGTCTTCATTCCCACGATCGGCGCCAGCATCGGTCATCGGCTGGTCGGGTTGCGGATCATCTCTATCCACGGGGGGTGGGTAGGGTTGTGGCGTCCCATTGTGCGCTCTGTGCTTCTTGGAATTGCACTTCCCGCGCTGGTCTGGGATTCCGACCAACGTGGCTTCCACGACAAAATCGCGGGAACAGCTCTCATTCGCCGCTAGCCCGAAAGTCGGGAAACGCGGTCACGCCGAACAGGGAACGGCCGGGCGCAGAGCGCCCGGCCGTTCATTTATTTACAGAGACTAGCCGCGCTGTGGACGGGCCTTCATCGGGTCGACGCCTTTCGGAATGGGAAGTTTTGTACCCATGGAGTTGAGCCGGTTATTGACGGCGAGAACCTCAGCCTTGGTCAGTGTGGGCTTGATTCGGGTCAGGCGGCGTGCCAGCTTGTGCAGCGGCACGGCGTCCTCGTCGGGTCCAACCGAGATCACCGTGACGCCGACGTTGCCACCGATGCGCACGATCTTGCGCTTTTCTTCGTCGACCATGCGAGCGGTGCGCGTCTTGGGACCCTCGCTGATCAGCACGACACCGCCGCGACCGACGGCGCGATAGACCGCGTCCTGGGTCTTGCCATTGACGGCGACCGGCATCTCGCTGCCGACCCAACCACGCTTCAGTGAGCTGCGCAGCACGGCCCCGACGGCACCGGGCTGACCCTCAATCTGCGAATACGCTGCCTTCTCCGCACGTCGACCCAGAATGATCAGCATCGCCAGAATGCCGGCAAGTACACCGGCGATGATCCAAAGCACCACGGTGAAGACGTTGCTGCCGGGAATCAACAGGGCCAGGGCCAGGCTGATCAGAACGGGTATGAGGAAGGCCAAAACCAGAATCCAAACGATGTTCGAGTCGTAGCGCCTCGTCATCTGGAAAACCTGCCACATTTGCTTCAAGCGGCCGGGCTGTTTTGGTTTTTTGGGGGTCTTTTCCTTGCTGCGTGCCATGGGTATAAGACTACCCAGTCACTCGAATGCCGCATGACCGAATTTGGTCACGACGCGGCTTGGGCAAACCCGAGCTGGGCATCGGCCAGCTGGCGCAGTTCAGCGGGGATCTCCCGACCGGTCGCGACCATGGACTGGGCCCAGAGTCGACCGGCACGATAAGAAGAACGCACGAGCGGGCCCGAGAGAACGCCAAGAAAGCCGATTTCCTTGGCTTCCTCGTTGAGCTCAACGAACTCCTCCGGGCGCACCCAGCGAGCGACCGGCAGGTGCCGGGCGCTCGGGCGCAGGTATTGCGTGATGGTGATGATGTCGGTGCCGGCCTCGTGCAGGTCGTGCAGCGCCTGGGTGATCTCAGCGCGTTCCTCTCCCATACCGAGAATGAGGTTGGACTTGGTGATCAGTCCGGCGTCGCGTCCCTGGGTGAGAACGTCGAGCGACCGGTCATACCGAAACGCCGGGCGGATGCGTTTGAAGATGCGCGGCACGGTCTCGACGTTGTGGGCAAATACCTCCGGCTTGGCGTCAAACACCTGGGCCAGGTGCTCCGGATTGCCGGAGAAGTCCGGCACGAGAATCTCGACACCGGTGCCAGGGCTCTGCTGGTGAATCTGCCGAATGGTTTCGGCGTACAGCCAGGCCCCCTCATCGGGGAGGTCGTCGCGGGCGACGCCGGTGACGGTGGCATAACGCAGGTTCATGGTGACAACGGATTCACCGACACGGCGCGGTTCGTCGGTATCGTAGTCAGCCGGTTTTCCGGTATCGATCTGGCAGAAATCACACCGTCTCGTGCACTGTGAGCCACCGATCAGGAAGGTCGCTTCGCGGTCCTCCCAGCATTCAAAGATGTTCGGGCACCCCGCTTCCTGACACACGGTGTGCAGATTTTCGCTTTTGACCAGGCTTTGCAATTTCTGATACTCCGGCCCCATCTTGGCGACCGTCTTGATCCAAGCGGGCTTGCGTTCAATCGGCGTCTCCGCGTTGCGAATTTCTAATCGCAACAGTTTGCGACCTTCGGGTACTGCGCTCATGCGTTCGTCCTGACGTTGTCGAGGCTGGCGGAGGTCGTGTTGGCGGGGTTCACGCTCGCCGAGCGTCGGAAGGCGGCCATGATGGGGTCAATCAACTCGCTCGGGTCAACCGTGTGTCCCAGCACGCGCGACATGGTGGTCACACCGGCATCGCGAATGCCGCAGGCGATGATGCGCGAGTAGGCTTCCAGCGAGTTGCTGCAGTTGAGCGCGAAACCGTGCATTGTGACGCCCTGGGCGACGCGGATGCCGATGGCGGCGATCTTGTCTTCATGTCCGGCCTCGCCGACCCAGACACCCGAGCGTCCGGCCACCCGCACGGCGTCGATGCCGAACTCGATCAAGACCTCGATCAGGATGCTTTCAAGGGACCGAACGTAGCCGACGACATCGACGGGTTCGTGCAGGTGCAGAATGGGATAACCCACCAATTGACCAGGTCCGTGCCAGGTAATCTTGCCACCCCGGTCGACGTCGATCACCGGGGTATCGTCGACGGGCCGTTCCTCAGGCAGGGTGCGTTTTCCGGCCGTATAAACTGCTGGATGCTCCAACAGGAGGACGGTGTCCGGTCGTTCACAAGCGACGACGGAACGATGGACTGCGCGTTGGAGCTCTAGGCCCTCAACATACGGCACGGAGTTGGCGCTTAGCCCCGCGACGACAAAGTCGAGCATATGCCCCAGTCTAGGGCGCCATGGGCAATCTGTGTGCAGCGAACACCGTGGCTGCGAGGTCACCGGAGCGAATACTTCGACTCCTCCACAACGGCACGGATCGCTCGCGCTGCACTGATGAGGGATGTGCGGGTCGTTCAGCCGGTTATGCGCACGAACATGGTCCAGTGAGACGACGCGCTGAACGGTCCCCGGCTACGGTCGACGAAACACATCGCCACGAGTCTGCTCAACAGGCCTCACACCAAGACGCCGACGATGCTGACGTTGATCCGAGCACTGCGGCATCGGTGCACACGGAGGGCGTCGTTGCCGGACACCGGGTAATCCGCCTTCTGGGCGCTGGGGACCGCGCCGTGGTCTACCTGGGACATTCCGGAGCCGGCAGCCTCGTCGCTCTCAAGGTCTTCCACGCCGCCACCGAGACGGCAAGCATTGAACTCGACATCACCGTACTGACATCGGCCGCAGCGCCGGGACTCGTGCGTCTGCTCGACGTCGCGCAAGTTAGCGATGGCCGCATCTGTCTGATCCTGGAACGGCTCGCCGGGGGTTCCCTCGCCAGGTATCTCGTCGAACACCCGTCCCTGTCGCCGGGCGAGGTCGTGACCCTGCTGGCACCGATCACTGTAGCCCTCAACGCGATGCACACGGCCGGGTTCGCGCACGGCGGCGTCACCCAGTCAACAATTCTGCTGGATGCGAATGGCCGGGCAGTGCTGACCGGTTTTGGTGCTGTTATGAACCTCAACGACGCGCCCCGGGACCGAATACAGAGGCTGCGCGCCGACTACGAACGCTTGGCAGTTGTAATGGTGGCCGTCTTTGAGTCGGTCGCGAAAACGGACCCGCACCGCGAGAGCGGTGCCGCACTGATGCGACGATTTCAGGCTGCCATCAATCCCTCAGCACCTCCAGCACGTCCAGCACAGGCACCTGACGCCGCACACCCCGGATCGATCCTCGGCAGGCTCGAGTACGACCTTTTTGAGTGGGCCGACGCTGAACCACTTCACGGCTTTGACCCCGACGACCGACGCGATGCACAAGGAGTCACGGCGAACACTGCCGCTGTCGAGACGAAAGCTGTGCAGGTCAACGGGGTTCAACTCCGCCACAGCGCTCTGCACACAGACCCGGCCGGACCGCGGGCTTCCGACGACAAGGACTTTGGCCATGAAACCCCCGCCGACCCAACGGGCGGCAAGCTCGACAACGCAGTAAGTTCACAGGCTTACCGCCCCGACGAACGCGCCGACGAACTCGTCGAGGACTTCGACGAGAGCTTCGACGATAGGTGGCCGCGCGATCGTTTCGCCTTCAGTGGCGGTGTTCTTCGCAACCTCTCCGGTCGGGGAGCCACCCTCCTACGTGCACTACAGCCGCGGGCACGCCTCGGTCGGGTAATCCCGAGCGTGGTCTACTCTGTGGTCGATTCGCATCCGCTCAACTCCGCGGGGCACGCACTACGTAAACGACTGCACGGGCACCATCGTCCCCTGCTGGTGGCTACTGTCGGAGGCGCCAGCATTCTCATGCTCGCCCTGGCCCTGTTCCCCGTCTCGGGCCGTGCCGGGGAAACTGGGCCACCGCGTGTTGCGGCTACAGCCGGTGCTGCACCTGTCAACAACACGCCAGGGCCAACCGACGGTCCGACAATACCGAACGATTTACCAGTGGATACCGCAGGCTCCGCCAGCCAGGCGGCAATAGCGGGGGATGACCCGGTAGCGGCCGTGCTGGTCCTGCTCGGGCGCCGGGCCGCGTGCCTGTTGGCCGCGTCCCTGGTCTGCCTGGTCGACGTCGACCAGACCGGGTCGGCCATTCTGGCTTCAGACAGCTACGACGCCCGTGAGCGGCAGCAGGGTCTGTCCGGCCGGGATATCGCAGACTATTCGGGCTATGTGCCGTCACTGGCTGAACGCAGCGGCGACCTCGCCGTCGTCGCATTGACCCCGGCGTCCGGGGAGCAAAAAAGCCAGCCGGCCTCGATCCTTGTGGTCAAGGGCGAGGACGGCTGGCGTCTTCGTGAAATTTTCGACTACTGAACTGCGCCATAACCGCGGGTGGTCCAGAGCCGTAAGTTCAAGCTGTTAGATTCCGAGATTGCCCTCGAACGCACCGGCCTCGAGCCGCGCCTTCATCGTAGTGAGGAAGCTGGCTGCATCCGCACCGTCGATGATGCGGTGGTCGTAAGACAGGGCCAGGTACACGCTCGATCGGATCGCGATCGAATCAAGGCCGTCGTTGGTGACAACAAGCGGCTTCTTGTAGACGATTCCGGTACCAAGGATGGCGCTCTGCGGCAGGAACACGACGGGCGTATCGAACAGGGCACCACGCGAACCGGTGTTGGTCAGCGTGAACGTTCCACCACTCAGCTCGTCGGGCTTGAGCTTGTTGTCCCGCGTACGAGCGGCGAGGTCCGCGATTTGAGCGGCGAAACCGGCCAGGTCGAGTTCCCCGGCGTTGCGTACGACCGGAGTCAGGAGACCACGTTCTGTATCAACAGCAATGCTGATGTTTTCCTGGGCCGGGTACACGATCGTGTCACCGTCGATCGTGGCGTTCACGATCGGGATGGCACGAAGCGCCTCAGCGGCAGCCAGAGCGAAGAACGGCAGGAACGAGAGTTTGTTGCCGGACTTCTCGGCAAAAGCTGCCTTGACCCGATCGCGCAGCAGGGCTACACGAGTGACATCCACCTCGACCACTGTCGTGAGCTGAGCGGATGACTGCATCGAGATGACAGCACGCTCGGCGACAACCTTGCGCAGGCGGGACATCGGCTGAGTCGTTCCGCGCAGCGGTGAGACCTCGATAACGGGCGCCGCTACGGCAGTGCCGACCGCGGAAGCGGCCTGGACGATGTCTTCCTTGCGGATGCGTCCGCCCACGCCGGTGCCGCTGATCGTCGACAGGTCAACGCCGGCCTCGTTCGCCAGCTTGCGCACAATCGGCGTGACGTAACCGCTGGTTCCAGCGTGTGAGCCTCGAGTTGCCGGCGCAGCAGCAGCCGGTGTCTGCACAGCAGGAACGGGGGTCGGCGCGGCTGGTGCCGGGGCAGCCACCGGAGCGGCTGCAACGGGCGCCGGGGCAGCCACCGGAGCGGCTGCAACGGGCGCCGGGGCAGCGACCGGAGCGGCTGCGACGGGTGCCGGGGCAGCCACCGGAGCCGCTGCAACGGGCGCCGGGGCAGCCACCGGAGCGGCTGCGACGGGCGCCGGCGTAGCGACCGGCGCCGGGGCGGGCGCAACGGGCTCGGGCTCTTCAACGGCAGCCGGTGCCTCAACGACCGGTGCCGCTGCGCCGGAGCCATCGCCGATCGTGACGAGCGGGGTTCCGACCTCGACAGTCTCGTCTTCCTGCACCAAAATGGCTTCGATGATGCCCGCGACCGGGGACGGGATTTCCGTGTCCACCTTGTCGGTCGATACCTCGAGCAACGGCTCATCGACCTCCACGCGGTCGCCCACGTTCTTGAGCCAGCGGGTGACCGTGCCCTCTGTGACACTCTCTCCGAGTGCCGGGAGGCTGACGGATTCGCTCATGCGTATGTCTCCTTCAAAACCGTTTGCTTGTCTGAAAATTGGTAGAAAATGGTGGGAGCCGACTACATCGCGTGAAGCGGCTTGCCAGCAAGCGCCAGGAACGCCTCGCCCAGCGCTTCATTTTGCGTCGGGTGCGCGTGCAGGAACGGTGCGATGTCCTCCGGGTACGCTTCCCAGTTCACCACGAGCTGGCCTTCACCGATGAGCTCACCAACGCGGGCACCGATCATGTGGATTCCCACGATGGGGCCGTCCTTGACACGCACCAGCTTGACCGAACCGGCCGTGCCAAGGATCGAGCTTTTGCCGTTTCCGCCGAGGTTGTATTCGTAGGTGGAGATCTGGTCGGCGCCGAACTTGTCGGCGGCCTTGGCTTCGCTGTAGCCGACGGAGGCGACTTCAGGATCCGAGTAGGTGACCTTGGGGATATTCAGGTCCTCGACGATGATCGGGTTCAGCCCGGCGATTTCTTCGGCAACGAAGATGCCCTGCTGAAAACCGCGGTGGGCGAGCTGCAGGCCGGGCACGATGTCGCCCACGGCGTAAACGCCGGGGATGTTCGTGGCGAGGCGATCATCGGTGATGACAAATCCGCGGTCCAGGGTTATGCCGACCTCGTCAAAGCCAAGACCGGCGGTGACCGGGCCACGCCCGACAGCCACAAGCAGCAGGTCGGCCTCAACGGTCGTGCCATTCTCGAGCGTGACGACAACGCCGGAGTCGGACTGAGTGACGCTCTGAAAGCGGATGCCGAGAGAATACTCGATACCGCGCTTGCGGAACGCGCGCTCGAGCTGCTTGGAAATCGACTCTTCTTCGTTGGGCACGAGGTGCGGCAGTGCCTCGATGATCGTGACCTCGGCGCCGAATGACTTCCAAACGCTCGCGAACTCGACGCCGATGACGCCGCCGCCGAGCACAGCAACCTTCTTCGGAACATAGTCCAGGGCAAGTGCGGTCTCGCTCGTGATGACACGGCCGCCGATCTCCAGGCCGGGCAGCGAACGGGAATAGGAACCCGTGGCCAGGATCACGTTCTTGCCGACGATCAAGTCGTCACCGACCTGAACGGTCGTCGGGGAGACCAGATGCCCCTCGCCTTCGATCACGGTGATCCCGCGCGCTTTGACCAGGCCCTGCAGCCCCTTGTACTTGCTCGCCACGATGCCCTCGCGGAACGCGGTGACGGCAGCGATATCGATGCCCTCGAACGCGGTCTTGACGCCGTATTTGGCGGCTTCACGGCTGACGTCGGCGACTTCGGCCGAGTGCAGGAGGGCCTTGGTGGGGATGCAACCGACGTGCAGGCAGGTGCCGCCGAGTTTGCCCTTCTCGATCAGACCAACGGTGAATCCCAGCTGCACGGCACGCAGCGCTGCTGCGTATCCACCGCTTCCGCCACCGAGAACGACAATGTCAAAATTCTGTTCCGACACTCAGCTACTCCCTCGCGCATTACGCTCTGTCACGACGGCCGACGGATTATGCTCATCGGCCACGTGGTTTGACAAGCTTTTTCTTGCCCCTTCGACTGTACTACGGGCGTGAAAAGTCCTCGGCCAGTCGAAGAAGCGCCCGAACGGACACGCCGGTTGGTCCGACACCGGTGAAACCCCAACCGGATCCGGAATTCTGAGCCGGCCCGGCGATGTCGAGGTGGGCCCACGGAATAGTTTGGCCAGCCGCGCCTGTTCCGATGAATTCCCTCAGAAATACCCCGGCGAGAAGCATCCCGCCGGCCGTGCTGCCGATTTTTGCATTTGCGATGTCGGCGACGTCAGAATTGAGGGTGGCGCGCAATTCCTGCGGGAAAGGCATGGGCCAGGCCGTCTCGCCGGTCGCGGCGCTGGCTGCGAGCACGTGCTGCACGAGAGTGTCATCTCCCATCGCGCCGAAATACCGGTTGCCGAGGGCCACGACAGCGGCGCCGGTCAGGGTTGCGACGTCGATGATGGCGTCGGGATGTTCTTCACCCGCGGCGACGAGTCCGTCGGCGAGCACGAGGCGACCTTCGGCATCCGTGTTGAGCACCTCGACGGTGCGTCCGCCGCGCAGGCGCAGCACGTCGTTGGGGCGGATGGCCGATCCCGACGGCATGTTTTCGGCGATACACATCCATGCGGTGATGCGAACAGGGAGCTGGAGCCGGGCCGCGGCCACCACCACGGCCAGCACGGTGGCGGCGCCAGTCATGTCGTACTTCATGCCCACCATCGATGCCGGCGGCTTGAGCGAGAGTCCGCCGGTGTCGAACGTTATGCCCTTGCCAACGAGGGCGAGGTGTTTGGCGGCACCGCTCGGGCTGTAGCTGAGCTTGACCAGGCGCGGCGGGCGAGTGGAACCCGCACCGACGCCGGCAATGCCGCCGAACCCGTCGGCTGCGAGCTGACGCTCATCCCAGACGATCACCTCAAGCGGCAGGCCACGTGCGGCGTCGACCGCCAGGTCGGCAAGCGAGGCCGGGTATAGATCGAGCGGCGGCATATTGACAAGGTCCTTGACCAGAGCAATCGCTTCGGCGCTGACCCGGGCGCGTTCCACAGCGGATGGCGCCGGGGTCGTACTGTGCACGACAACGCTCCGGGCCGGCAGTTTCGCCGCAGCCAACGAACTGTGCCGGTAGGCCGTATAGGAGTAGCCGCCGAGGGCAGCCCCCTCCAGTACAGCTTCGACCTGGTCGGCATCGTCCATGGGTATTGAGAAGGCCACCGAGGCTGCACCGGTCAGCTGCCGTACGGCAGATCCGGCCGCGTGTCGAAGGGCCTCGGTATTGAGCAGGTCTCCCAGTCCGACAACGGCGATACTGCGCGGTGTCCCGACCGTGACGACCAGGCGCACCACCTCGTCACGCGCGCCGGTCGCATTCAGGAGCGGCAGCTGAGCCGTCACCGACTTGATCAGATCCTGACCGAGTGTGACATCCGCGAGCAACCGCACCCCGTCATCCGTTTGGAGTGAAGCCAGAATGAGGATATCGGCGGTGGAGGCCTGCGCGGACTCGGTGGACAGGGACAGGGAGGGAACAGTCATACCTCGATGGTATCCGTGGCGTTCCTGGCCACCCGCTCTGGGCTGTTCGCTCAGGGCACGATGGTGAAAACCCCAAAAGACAGCAGGAATGGGCGCCTCGGATTACAGTTAAGGGATGTCAGACCCCGAGGATCTCTACGAACTCACTGCCGACGCTGAAGGCGTCCCGGAGGGACTACACCTGATCATGGGACTCACCGGCTTCGCGGATGCCGGTGGCGCGGTAGCGCAGTTCACCGACTATTTGCTGACCACGCTGGATCACACCGTCGTTGCGTCGTTCGATACCGATACCCTGCTGGACTATCGTGCCCGGCGTCCGATCATTTACTTCGATCAGGATCACCTCACGAACTACCAGCCGCCTTCGCTCCAGCTGTACCTTGCCCGCGACGAGATCGGTCAGCCATTCCTTTTTCTGACCGGCTTCGAACCAGACTTTCGCTGGGAGCAGTTCACTGCGGCCATGCTGCAGCTCGTTGACCGATTCACGGTTTCCTCGACGACCTGGATGCACGCCATTCCAATGCCCGTTCCGCACACGCGCCCGATCGGTGTGACGGTCAGTGGCAATCGTTCCGATCTCATCGAAAATCGATCGGTCTGGCGACCGCACACGCAGGTAGCCGCCAACGTTTTACACCTTCTGGAGTTCCGCCTGCAGGAACGTGGCGCATCTACCGTCGGCTATGTATTGCTCGTTCCGCACTATCTGGGTGATACCGAGTTTCCGGCCGCAGCCCTCAGCGCGTTGGAGAGCACGAGTGCGTCAACGGGTTTGATTTTTCCGACCGATCGCCTGCGCGAAGCAAACAGAGAATTTGTCGCGCGCATCGACGACCAGGTGCAGAGCAATCCGGAGCTGGCCAAGCTTGTGGGCACCCTCGAGCAGCGCTACGACGCCTATATGGAGGGGAGCACGCTGCGTTCACCACTCACCGACGAAGACGGCGAGTTGCCGTCAGCCGATGAGATCGCCGCAGAACTCGAGAACTTCCTCGCCCTGCGCCGCAGCCGCGATGACGGCGCCAACAGCTGAAACCAGCTCACGTAACGCGATGACTTGCCGTGAAGTGCCGGTCGGGTTGAACGCGATAGGTTAGATCCAGTGAACTCGTCTCGATCCACCCTGATCTTTATCGTCGGGTCGTTCGCGTACCTGTCGGCCGTGCTTCAGCGCACGTCAATGGGAATCGCCGGGGTGGCCGCTACGGAAAAATTCGGTGGCTCGGCCGCCATTCTCTCGAGTCTGGCCGTCGTGCAGCTCATCGTTTACGCCGCCGCGCAGATTCCGGTCGGGGTATTGATCGACCGATACGGTCCGCGAGGGCTCATGATCACGGGAACCGCGCTCATGGTCACCGGCCAGATCACCCTGGCCCTGGCACCGGATATCTCGGTCGCCGTCATCGGGCGCATTCTCGTCGGCGCGGGTGATGCGACCATTTTCATCTCGATGATCCGCCTTATCAGCTCCTGGTTTAGCGGTCGCATCGTTCCCCTGTTGAGCCAGTGGATGGGCAACATCGGCCAACTCGGTCAGGTGCTCTCCGCGGTGCCCCTGGCTTGGCTGCTGCACGCGCGCGGCTGGACGCCGGCCTTCCTCTCGGCGGCCTCCGTGGCCGTTATCGCCCTGATCGTGATCATCATTTTCGTGCAGGACCGACCCAAAGACGCGATTGCGCGCGTGCAGGCCAACAGCCTTCGAATGGCGCTGACCCAGCTGCGGCACAGTTTTCGGCGCCCGGGAACCCAACTCGGGTTCTGGTCTCATTACGTTTCGCAGTCTTCCGGTACCGTGTTCAGCCTGTTGTGGGGCTATCCATTCATGGTCTTCGCCCTCGGCTACAAACCCACGTTTGCGGCCGGCATGCTCACAGTTTTGGTCGGTGCAGGCTTGATATTCGGGCCAATTCTCGGCCTGCTGACGGCGCGCTACCCGCTGCGCCGCAGCAATATCGTGCTCGCCATCGTGACCGGTATCGGCATCGCTTGGGCGATCGTGTTGCTCTGGCCCGGTGTTCCACCACTCTGGACGATCGTGCTGTTGCTCGTCGTGCTTGGAATCGGCGGGCCCGGATCGCTGATCGGCTTCGATTTCGCGCGCACTTTTAATCCACAGCGAAGCCTGGGATCGGCTAACGGCGTCGTCAACGTCGGAGGCTTCACCGCGAGCTTCGTCATGATGTATCTAATCGGGCTACTGCTCGATCTTCAAAACGGATGGCGCGTCGCCGGGGGAGCGGCGAGTGACCTGTATGCGCTCGACGCATTTCGGGTGGCCTTCGCAGTGCAGTACCTCGTCGTCGGACTCGGCATCGGCTTTCTGGTACACGCCCGCCGGCGTACCCGGCGTCAGCTTTCCCGCGACGAAGGAATAGAAGTCGCACCTATTTGGGTTGCACTATCACGTGGCTGGAAACGGCGTAATCCGCAATTGTAGTACGCGTTGTGGCTTGTCGTCCAGACAAACCGTGCAATAATTGAATCTAGGACCCGTTCTGGTCCGGGGCATTCCGAATTCACTTCGGCATGGACATCCCGGGACTTGACATGGGTCCAAGTTCTGCCCAAAAACGCTTCTGGCTCCCTTGAGGTTTTCAGAAGCAGGTACGACTCTGCATGAGAGGTGTTCGAATGGCAACCACCGTCAAGACTGAGGTGACCGATGAGTCTGTCGCGACTCCGGTAGTATCGTCGGTCAAGAAAGCCGTCACTAAGGCCGCCGCCGCGAAGGCCGCTGCCGCCGAAGCTGCTGCGACGAAGAAGTCTACAGCGGCTGACCTGGCTACCGAAAAGCCGGCCCCCAAGAAGCGCGTGACGAAGGCGAAGGTCGTCAAGAAAGACGACGAAGCCGACGTCGTCGGCGGTTCAGAAGCCGAAGACGACGAGTTAGACGAGGACAGCACTAAGCGTTCGGCGCCGACCGAGCCGCTCCCCAGTGGAGCCCTCGTACTCTCGCTCGTTGACGACGACGACGAGGTTCCGGTCTACTCCAGCGCCATCACCGGCGCCACGGCTGACCCGGTTAAGGACTACCTCAAGCAGATCGGTAAAGTCGCCCTGCTGAACGCCGCCGAAGAGGTTGAGCTGGCGATGCGTATCGAAGCCGGCCTGTTCGCTGAAGACAAGTTGTCGGAGATGACCGACGTTGAGAAGAAGAACACGCTGGGCCGTGAGCTGCAGTGGGTCGCCAAAGACGGCGCCAGGGCCAAGAGTCATCTCCTCGGCGCCAACCTGCGCCTCGTCGTGTCACTTGCCAAGCGGTATACCGGTCGCGGCATGCAATTTCTCGACCTGATCCAGGAAGGCAACCTTGGTCTGATTCGTGCCGTCGAGAAGTTCGACTACACCAAGGGCTTCAAGTTCAGCACGTACGCCACTTGGTGGATCCGGCAGGCCATCACCCGTGCCATGGCCGACCAGGCCCGTACGATTCGAATCCCTGTGCACATGGTCGAGGTCATCAACAAGCTCGCCCGCGTTCAGCGCCAGATGCTGCAGGACCTCGGTCGCGAGCCAACTCCGGAAGAACTGAGTCGCGAACTCGATATGACGCCTGAAAAGGTCGTCGAAGTGCAAAAGTATGGACGCGAACCGATTTCCCTTCACACCCCGCTCGGCGAAGACGGCGACAGCGAATTCGGTGACCTCATCGAAGATACCGAAGCCGTCGTTCCCGCCGATGCCGTGGGCTTCACGATGCTGCAGAAGCAGCTCGAGAGCCTGCTTGACTCACTCTCCGAGCGCGAAGCTGGGGTGATCCGTATGCGCTTCGGCCTCGGTGACGGAATGCCGAAGACTCTCGACCAGATCGGTGACACCTTCGGTGTGACGCGCGAGCGCATTCGCCAGATTGAGTCTAAAACGATGGCGAAGCTTCGTCACCCGTCCCGGTCGCAGTCCCTACGCGACTACCTCGAGTAAACGTGACAGTGGCAGGTCCCGCCCCGGTTATGCAGTGCGCTTCGTGAGTTCCCTTCGGTACGCCCCCGCGATTCTGGTCGGTCGAATCGTTCGAGTGCTGGCGCGATGGCGCAAACCGGGCGGCGGCTCTGCCATCCCCGGAGTCGTCGTCAACCGCATCGCCCCGGGCTTTCTGGCCGCGACGCTGAACGGTTTTCCACGCGGTCTCGTGATCGTGACCGGGTCAAGCGGCAAATCAACGACGACCAAGATGCTCGTCGCTATTCTTCGCGCCCACGGCCTCTCCGTGTTCACCAACCAGTCGACGGCCAACATCAGCCAGGGTCTGACCAGCGCCCTTCTGGAACAGGTCAGTCTCGCTGGCACGTTCGCCGACGATGTTGCCGTGCTAGAAATGGATGAAGGACACGGCGCGTTCATCGCCAGGTCCCTGACTCCGCGAGTCGTTGCCCTGACCAACGTCATGGTCGACCAGATCGATCGGTTCCACGATTCCGAAATGGTCGCTGCCCTTCTGGAGAAAATCGCCGCTCGGGCGACGGAATCCGTCGTGCTCAATGCCGATGACCGGTACCTGGCCGACCTCGGCTCTGCCCTCAAACCAGGCATTGCGGTGTCCCGCTACGGTGTGACAGCCGAGGTTCTCGCTGAGTATCCTCGTGGACTCGGTTATGCCGACACCGCACCGACTCGCCTGCCGGCCGGAAGCGGGCTACAGCTCACTCGGGTGGTCGGCCGAGACGCCGACGTGCAGTTTGCCACGGGTATTCACAGCATCCGCCTACCTGCCCGCGGCATCCACTATGCCGTCGACGCGCTGACCGCCTTGAGCACGGCTAGCGTGACGCTCGGCGAACGCTTCTCTCCGGAAATGGCCTGTGCGGCGTTGTCGGCTCTGCCGGCCGTGTTCGGCCGCGGCGAAGTGGTGACCGTCGGTGGCAAAACCATCGAGTTTGTTCTGGTGCAAAACCCGTCGAGCTTTCAGCTCAATGTCGACAGTCTCGTACCGGGCACAGAGCAAATTCTGGTCATTATCGGCTCGGACGTTCGCGACCCGTCGTATTTCTGGCCGGTGGACACGTCCGGGCTCGGCCACGTGCTTATGGCTTCCGGACTCAAGGCGCACGAGATCGCCCTGCAGCTGGCCTATGACGACGTTGCCGTTGACCGCATTGAACCGGATGTACCGACTGCCCTCGACGCGTTCCTGGCTCTGCCCGATCCCGCATCCGGGGTGAAAACCATTATCTTTTCCGCCGACGGAATGCGGCGCACGCGCGCGCACCTCGGCCTCGTCTCCAACTCTGAGGACCCGGTATGACCGCCACTTCGCCTGACCGGCCCTTCACGGTCGTTTCGCTGCTGCCGCGCCTGCTCAACACGAATGGCGATGCCGGTAACGCCAGAGTGCTCGCGCAGCGCATTCGGTGGAGCGGCCACGACGCGCTGGTGGTCGAGGTGCATTCTCGCGCTGACCTGCCCGAACACGTGGACGCGGTGACAATCGGTTCAGGAACGGACGCTGACCTCCTACCGGCCAGGGACGCACTGCGGACACTGGTCGAAGAACTGCGCGTCTGGTCCAACTCCGGTGTGCCCATTCTGGCCGTCGGAACTGGCTGGGAATTGCTGAGCTGGGGCATCGAGCTCGCCGATGGTTCTGTGCTGGAGGGTCTCGGGCTCGTGGCCGGCCACGCCGTGCCGCGTGCTGCACGCGCAACCGATGACATCATCGTCGCGTCGAAGTACGGGCGGTTGATCGGGTTCGAGAACCATGCCCGCGACTATGTCGGCGCCGACGCCAGTCCACTCGGACGGGTGATCTACGGCATCGGTAACTCGGATACCCGGGCGAGCGGACCGCAGATTGAGGGGCTGACCATGGGCGAGGTATTCTGTACCCACCTGCACGGGCCGGTGCTCGCGCGCAACCCGGCCCTGGCCGATCACCTGTTGCAGGCAACTTTCACCCGATCCGGACTCGACTATGTACGCGGAGCACGGTCAGTGTCCGTCGATGAAACCGCGCGGGCGGCACGCAATCAAGTGGCCGTGCGGCTCGGACAGGCAGCCGAATAGCGCCCTATTAGACGAAGTACGACCCTCAACAACGAGAAAGCCGCGCAGGCCGCCAGCCGAAGCCAGCCGCCTGCGCGGCATCCGTTTCAAAGTCGCTGAGTCAACTAGGAACGCTGATCTTCGAGCAGCCGGCTCGATTCGTCGTGCCAGCTTTCAGCGATGGCCGCGAGTTTTTCCTGGTGCTTGCGGCCGTGGTGCGCGCAGAACAGCAGTTCGCTGTTCTTCACGACGACACGAATGTAAGCCTGGGCACCGCAAGCGTCGCAGCGGTCGGCTGCGGTGAGCTGATGGGGGGCACCCTGGTTGGCTACGGCACCATTTTCGGTGGCGATCTGGGACATTTTCTCCTCCTCCAGATTGAATGCATGAACCCTCTTAACTAATGTAAACACGTCGAAGGAACTATGACGAGATGAATGGCCGGTATTTCGCTCACCGCGTAGACGTGTTGTGGTCAGTGGCGAGTCGCGACCAGCCGGTTCCGCGCGAAAACTTGCTAGTCGGTGCCGGTATTCTTAGATGTTGTGAACTCTGATTACTCCGCGCGCCACCTGTCCGTCCTTGAGGGACTCGAGGCAGTGCGCAAACGCCCCGGCATGTACATCGGTTCCACCGACTCGCGCGGGTTGATGCACTGCCTGTGGGAGATCATCGACAACTCCGTCGATGAAGCCCTGGGCGGACACGGTGCCAGCATCAACATCGAGCTGCACCCAGACCACAGCGTCGAAGTACGCGACACCGCCCGGGGAATCCCGGTCGATATCGAGCCCAAGACCGGACTGACCGGCGTTGAAGTCGTGTTTACGAAACTGCACGCCGGAGGAAAGTTCGGCAGCGGATCGTACGCGGCATCCGGTGGTCTGCACGGAGTGGGAGCATCCGTCGTCAATGCTCTCTCCGAACGTCTGGATGTCGAAGTCGACCGCGACGGCAAGACCTGGGCCATGTCGTTTCACCGAGGCGAACCGGGCCTGTTTGCCGACGCGGGGCAAAAGAGCCCCGATGCCCCGTTCACTCCGTTTGAGAACCAGAGCGAGCTGCGGGTGATCGGAAAGGTCAAGCGCGGCGTCACGGGAACCCGCATCCGCTATTGGGCCGACCGTCAGATCTTCACCAAGGGCGCCACGTTCCAGACCGACGAGGTACTGGGTCGCGCCCGTCAGACCGCATTCCTCGTACCCGGCCTCGCGATCGAGGTTGCCGACCGGCGCACCGATGAGCCCGTCATCAGCCTGTTCCAGTTCGACGGTGGCATCTCCGAATTCGTCGAGCACCTCGCTACGGATGCCCCCATCACCGATACCTGGCGACTGACCGGCAGCGGTACCTTCAGCGAAACCGTGCCAGTGCTCACCGACAAAGGTGCCATGGTGCCCACCGAACTCGTTCGCGACTGCCAGGTGGATATCGCCCTGCGCTGGGGGACCGGCTACGACACGATCGTGCAGAGTTTCGTCAACATTATTGCCACGCCAAAGGGTGGAACCCACCAGGCCGGCTTCGATGCCGGTCTGCTCAAATTTCTTCGCGGTCAGGTCGAACTGAACGCCCGACGACTGAAGGTCGGCAGCGACAAGCTCGACAAGGACGACGTGATGGCGGGCCTCACCGCCGTACTCACGGTGCGTCTGCCCGAACCGCAGTTCGAGGGGCAGACGAAGGAAGTGCTCGGTACGCCAGCGGTTCGGGCAATCGTTGCCAACGTGGTCGCCAAGACCATGGCTGAGCGCTATGCCTCGCCGAAGCGCGACGACAAGACCCAGTCAGCGGTGCTCCTCGACAAGATCGTCGCCGAGATGAAGTCGCGCATCTCCGCCAGGGCACACAAAGAGACCCAGCGGCGCAAGAACGCCCTCGAGAGTTCTTCCCTGCCGGCAAAGCTGGTCGACTGCCGCAGCAACGACGTATCGACGAGTGAGCTCTTTATCGTTGAAGGGGACTCGGCCCTCGGCACCGCCAAGCTGGCTCGCGACAGCGAGCATCAGGCACTTTTGCCGATTCGGGGCAAGATCCTGAACGTGCAGAAAGCGTCGGTTGCCGACATGCTCTCCAACACGGAGTGCGCCTCGATCATTCAGGTAATCGGCGCCGGTTCCGGGCGCAGCTTCGACCTATCGGCAGCGCGCTACGGCAAGGTCATCATCATGAGCGACGCCGACGTCGACGGCGCCCATATTCGTACCCTGCTTCTCACGCTGTTCTTCCGCTATATGCGTCCGATGATCACCGAGGGCCGCGTGTTTGCCGCCGTACCGCCGTTACACCGAGTCGTCGTGATGAACCCGGGAAGCAAGCCCAACGAAACCATCTACACCTACTCGGAGACCGAACTACACGGGGTCCTCAGCGCGCTCGAGAAGAAGAACCGGCGTTATCAAGATCCAATCCAGCGCTACAAGGGCCTTGGGGAAATGGATGCCGACCAGCTCGCCACCACGACCATGGAACGCGCCCACCGCACGTTGCGGCGGGTGCGCGTCGCCGATGCCGAGTCCGCCGGCAAAGTGTTCGAGCTGCTGATGGGCAACGACGTTGCCCCGCGTAAAGAGTTCATTATCGACAGTTCCGACAAACTCTCACGGGACCGCATCGACGTCTAGCCAGTCGCTATCGCCGCGACATCGGCTAGATCTCGGCGCCGATCGCTCCAATCATGGCGTCGAGCATGATTCCGGAGGCGTCGCGGCGGGAGCCGGAATCCGGCAGGGTGCGCGGAGTTCCGTCCGGGGCAACGGCGCGGGCAGGGGAGCGGCCGACCCAGGCCACTACGAGGGTATCTTCACCCTTCAGGAAGCGTTGGGCGCGCACGCCGCCGGTGGCGCGTCCCTTGGCCGGATATTCCGAGAAATCGCTCTGCTTCGCGCTGCCGGGGTCGGTGCCTGGCAACGTTTGACTGCTCGATGCCACTGTGGCCACGACAGCCGTGGTGACGTCGTCGGTCGACAGGCTGGAAAAGAACACGACGTTTTCGCCGGGCGTCAGTTTGATGCCGGCCATCCCTCCGGCCGCTCGGCCCTGGGGGCGCACACCCGACGCGGTGAACCGCAGCAGCTGCGCATCCGACGTGATGAAAACGAGGTCGTCGTCCTCGGCGCCCTGCACGGCACCGACCACCTCGTCCTTCGGCTTGAGCGCGATGATCTCGAAGTCGGGTTTGTTGGCCCAGTCCCCGGGAGCGACCCGCTTGACAACGCCTTGCCGCGTGGCAAGCGCGATTGCCCGATCAGAGTCGAGCGAGACAACGGCCAGCACGCGTTCCTTTTTGTCGGGCAGCACGAGGTACTCGCTGATCCGCACGCCAGCCGCCAACTGGATGGACGTGGGCGGCATCACCGGAAGGTCGACGGGGGAGAAGCGGATGAGCCGGCCCCGGTTGGTCACGGCGCCTACCTCCGTGCGGCTCGTTGTGTCGAGCGTCGACAGCACAGCATCGTGCTTGCTGCGGCGCTGCGGCGGCTGGATCCGAGGAGGCACGGCGTCGTCGACCGCGACCAGATCCACACGGGCAATGCGCCCGGTCACGCTCAGGAAGACCCGGGTGGGAATGTCCTGCACCTCGAGGACTGCGGCCTGGCGTTTGGCGGCGGCGGCCGACAGCCCGGCGATGCTCGGCTTGGCCTCGGTCAGCACCGTGCGGCGCGGAGTACCGAACTTTTCGGCCACAGCACCGAGCTCCTGCGAAACGAGCGTGCGAATGGCCGCTTTCGACGACAGCAACTTCTGAAGTTTCGCGATCTCCGCGAGCAACTGGTCGCGTTCAGCTTCGAGTTCAATGCGAGAAAACTTGGTCAAGCGCCGCAAGCGCAGTTCGAGAATGTACTCAGCCTGGATCTGGCTGAGGTCAAACACATCGATCAGCTTGGCACGAGCCTGTTCGGTATCGTCACTGGCACGAATGACTTGGATGACCTCGTCAATGTCGAGGATCGCGACGAGCAGACCGAGCACGAGGTGCAGCCGTTCCTTGCGACGGGCCAGCCGGTACGCAGAGCGCCTGGTGACAACCTCGATGCGGTGGTTCACATAGACGTGCAGCAGTTCGAGCAACCCCAGGGTTTGCGGGGCGCCGTTGACCAGGGCCACAGCGTTGATGTTGAAGGAATCTTCCAGCGGCGTGTACCGATAGAGCTGCTCGAGCACGGCGTCGGGGCTGAAGCCGGTCTTGATTCCAATGACCAGGCGCAGTCCCTTCATCCGGTCGGTGAGGTCGGTGACGTCCGAGATACCGCTGAGCTTCTTGGAGTTGACGCCGTCCTTGATCTTTTCGATCACTTTTTCCGGGCCGACCAGATAGGGGAGTTCGGTCACGACGAGTCCGGTCTTGCGGGCGCTGATCGCCTCGATTGAGACCCGGGCGCGGGTCTTGAAACTGCCGCGGCCGGTGCTGTAGGCATCTCTGATCCCAATCAGGCCAACAATCGTTCCGCCGGTGGGCAGGTCGGGCCCTGGCACGAATTCCATAACGTCGTCGAGGGTCGCGTTCGGGTGGGCCAGTAGGTGCCTGGCTGCCCCGACGACCTCGATCAGGTTGTGTGGAGCCATATTGGTTGCCATGCCGACGGCGATGCCGCTGGTGCCGTTGACGAGCAGGTTGGGGTAGGCGGCCGGCAACACGTCGGGCTGGGTCAGCTGGTTGTCGTAGTTGGGCACGAAATCCACGACGTCCTCGTCGAGATTCTCGGTCATGGCCAGCGCCGGAGCTGCCAGTCGGGCTTCGGTGTAGCGCGGTGCGGCCGGTCCGTCGTCGAGAGAACCGAAGTTGCCGTGCCCGTCGATGAGCGGCACGCGCAGGGAAAACGACTGGGCCATGCGTACGAGGGCGTCGTAGATGGCGGTGTCGCCGTGCGGGTGGAGCTTGCCCATGACCTCACCGACGACGCGGGCACTCTTGACGTGACCCCTGTCGGGGCGCAGTCCCATTTCGCTCATCTGGTACAGGATGCGTCGCTGCACCGGTTTTAGGCCATCCCTGGCGTCGGGCAGGGCCCGGGAGTAGATCACCGAATAGGCATACTCGAGGAAGGACCCCTGCATCTCCGCCGACACATCGACGTCTTCGATGCGTTCGGTGCTGGCTGTGCTGGCGGCTGGTGGGGTGCTGTCTGAGCGGCTCATTGAAAAATTCTGCTTCAAGCGTGCGGCGGAAACCGATTGAACCGGCGACCTCTGCACTACGTAGGAAGCGCTCTCGGGAGCGCTGGAGGGCCCGGGTTCATCCCTGTGAAAGAATGAGACCCGATGCCCACCATGCTACCGGCCCGCCAATTCAGTGCCCTGCGCCTTGCCGATGTTCTCGCCAGTTCCCTCGATGCTGTCTGCGCCCGGCCGAACGCGCTGGACTTGCCCCCGGTGCGCAAAGCAGTCGTGATTCTGGCGGATGGGCTCGGCGTCAGCTCTCTTCGAGCACGCGCCGGGCACGCCCGATTCCTGTCGTCCCGGCTCAACAAGGCGAGCATCATCGATGGTGTCTTCCCTGCCACAACGGCCGCGGGAATTGCGTCGCTCACCACCGGCGTAGAACCGGGCCAGCACGGTCTGGTCGGCTATCAGGTTCTCGACCAGGCCAACGACCGCGTGGTCAACCAGCTCACCGGTTGGGACGACGGTATGCAGCCAGCTACCTGGCAGCGGGCCCGCACCGTCTTCGACCGTGCTGCCGACGAGCACGTGCCGAGCTTCGCCATCGGCCCCAGGCGGTTCGTGGACTCCGGCTTCACCCAGGCGGTGCTGCGCGGCGCCCAGTACGTTCCCGCCGAGAAGGTGGCCGACCGATTCGCGGCCGCGCGCAACATCCTGAACGACAACCCGACCGCGCTGATCTACCTGTATGTGGCCGAACTCGACATCGCAGCGCACGCTCTTGGTTGGGAGTCCGACCGGTGGCTGGCCCAACTGGAAAACCTCGATTCCGAAGTGACCCGCTTTGCGGCGACGCTGCGATCCGACGAGGGCCTGCTGCTCACCGCCGATCACGGCGTGATCGACGTACCGAACACACGACATGTACTCTTCGACACCGAACCCGCCCTCGTGTCCGGTGTGCGTCACGTGGCGGGGGACCCGCGCTGCGTACAGCTCTACCTCGATCCGCAGCAGTACGCGGTGACCGCTGACACCCTGGCGGATGCCTGGCGCACGTCCCAGGGCGATCGCGCCTGGGTCTATACCCGCGCTGAAGCCGTCGCGGCAGGCTTGTACGGACGCGTTGCCGCCGAGGTACTCCCGCGGATCGGCGATGTGCTCGTCGCCGCCCGCAAGTCGATCGCCTACTACGACTCCCGTCCGACCGACCAGAGAGCCCGCGGAATGATCGGGCAGCACGGCTCCCTCACCGATGAGGAAGTGCGTGTGCCGCTGATCCGCGCGGGCGCCTTCGCGCGATAATTCGCCTCCGCCGCGCGCTGGGAACCCGGCTGGTTAGACCGGGTACTGGCGGCGCTTGACCTGCGGCTTGGGCAGACGCATCGGCCGCAGCTGCAACGCACGCATGGCTGCATACCAGCGAATGCGTTCAGCTTTGTCGGCTCCAAACTTGGCCTCAATCTTCTTGGTGAGAACGAAGCCGAGAACGACGCAGTCGATGACCGCGAGAATGAAAAACGCCCAGAGCGCAATCAGGGACACGCTGGCCAGGCTGGGAACCGTCGTGAGGAGGATAGCCAGGAACATGACCGGAATCATCAGCTCGCCAACGTTGAACCGTGCATCCACGTAGTCCCGGACATAGCGCTTCTGCAGGCCGCGTTCGCGCAGCGGCAGGTACTTGTCGATGCCGGCGGCCATGCCGACCCTGGCCACGTCACGCGCAGCGGTCGACTTGGCGCGTGCCTGCTTAGCGGCCAGCTTGCGGTCATCGGGAACCAACGGGCGTTTATTGGCCGCTTCCTGCTTCTTTCGGGTGGGGGTCGCCTGACCCTTGCCCGGGTTAGGCGTGACACCGAGGCGCGCTGCGGTCTCGTCGGAACTTTCAATCGACGGCTGGGCGTCGGGGTCTACGGGAGGCTTAGCCACATCAAATCCTTGCAATTGGTTGCCTTAAGATTACCGGTATGACTGGTAACCCACAGACAAATTCTCATTCCAACGGCCAGACGCCCGACTCGGCGACCGATTCGAGTGCCACTTCACAGACACGGGCTGCGCTCCGCGACGCCGTCGAATTGGGCCTTCCCACCACGATCGCTGACCTGTGCGCGCTGGTGCGCATTCCTTCTGTGTCTTGGGCAGCGTTCGATCGTGCGCAGGTCGCGGCTAGCGCCGATGCCGTAGCTGCGCTGGTGCGGGGCCTCGACGTGTTCGAGTCGGTCGAGATCGTGCAGGCCGGCATTGGGCCGACCGGAACTGGCGGCGGCACCGAATTGGGCCAGCCTGCGATCCTCGCCTCGCGTTCGGCCCGTAACGGCCGCCCGACCGTCTTGCTGTATGCCCACCACGACGTACAACCCCCCGGCAAGGACGAGGACTGGGAATCCGACCCGTTCACGCCGACCGTGCGCGGCGATCGACTCTACGGCCGCGGCGCTGCCGACGACAAGGCGGGCGTCATGGCCCACGTCGCGTCTATCCGCGCTCTCGTCGCGGCCGTCGGTCCCGACTTCGATCTGGGGATCGCACTGTTTATCGAGGGCGAGGAAGAATTCGGCAGCCGCTCCTTCGCCACCTTCCTCGAGGAAAACCGCGAGGCCCTGCGCGGCGACGTAATCGTCGTGGCTGATTCGAACAACTGGGACATCAACACGCCCGCCATCACCACGGCCCTTCGCGGTAATGTCACTCTACGGTTGACCGTGCGCACCCTCGCGCATGCCTCACACTCTGGCATGTTCGGCGGAGCAGTCCCCGATGCCATGCTTGCCACCATCAAGCTGCTCTCGACCCTCTATAACGAAGATGGTTCGGTAGCCGTCGCCGGCCTGACCAGCATTGACGTTCCCACTCCGGACTATTCTGACGAGCAATTGCGGGCAGAAACCGGTCTGCTGCCCGGCGTCAGCCCGATCGGCCACGGCTCTATCCTGAGCCGAATCTGGTCGCAGCCAGCTCTCACCGTGACGGGAATCGACGCACCCACCGTCGACAACGCGTCCAATACACTCACCCCGGCGGTGACGGTTCGGCTCAGCACGCGGATCGCCCCCGGCCAGTCCGCCGTAGAAGCCGCAACGGAAATCAAAACGCACCTTCAGGAGAACGCGCCATTCGGCGCGATTATTGAGATCGACGATGTGGATACCGGCGAGCCCTTCCTCGTCGATACCAGTGGATGGGCCGTGACCGAGGCTCGTTCCGCCATGACAGATGCCTGGGGCGTTCCACCGGTCGACATCGGGGTAGGTGGTTCGATCCCGTTCATCGCCGATCTGGTACGGGTCTTTCCGGCTGCCCAGATTCTCGTGACCGGAGTCGAAGACCCGGATTCGAGGGCCCACAGTCCAAATGAGTCCCTGCACCTCGGCGTCTTCAAACGCGCCGTGCTCAGCGAGGCCTTCCTCTTGGGCAGCCTGAACACACGCACCGGGCAGTGAGCGGACACCGTATCAGCGGCCCACGATCAAAGAAATTGTGACAGCGTGGGAATGCACCCGTCGAATTTATGGTTGCCGGGGGTAGGCTTAATCACATCGCAATCTATGAGATCGCACTGTGCGTGACTGCGTGAACCGAGGAGAAGCATGACCGACACCATAACCGAAACCGTCAGCACTGCTGACACCGCCCACGTCCCTGCCGCTGCGCATGGCGTCGGACTCACCGACACGGCCGCGCTCAAGGTACGCAGCCTGTTGACTCAGGAAGGGCGCGAAGACCTCCGCCTCCGCGTCGCCGTCCAGCCCGGGGGTTGCTCTGGCCTGATCTACCAGCTCTACTTCGACGAACGCGTGCTCGATGGCGATGCCCTCGTTGATTTCGATGGGGTCGAGGTCGTTGTCGACAAGATGAGTGTTCCCTATCTCGATGGCGCCTCAATCAACTTCGAAGACACGATCGAGAAGCAGGGCTTCACCATCGACAATCCCAACGCCGGCGGCAGTTGCGCCTGTGGTGACTCCTTCCACTAATAGCCGGCACTCCAGCGCGGCGTTTGTCCAGTAACGATTGCGGGGACATCATCACTTCGATGATGTCCCCGCTTTTTTCAGCCCAAAATGCACCGGATTCACCCAAAATGACACCACCACGACAGTGCCGGGTGCACAAATCGTGTGCAACCCGGCCCGGAGTGCACTTCGTATGCGCTCTCGCGGAGTAGGCTAGTAATCGATCAAAACGCTTCCTGAGAAGCGTCCTCGAATCTCCCGAAAGGTCCCCCGGTGCGCAATAATCACCGCCTTCGTTGGGCTGCCATTCCGCTTGCAGCGACGTTAGCCGTTGTACTGGCAGGATGCACGCAAGCCCAGCTCCACGGTTTCCTGCCCGGTTTTGAAGAAGAGGGCGAAACGGCGGTGACCAATCAGACCGATCGCATAGCCGGTCTGTGGACCACCTCGTGGATCGTGCTCCTCATCGTAGGTCTCATCACCTGGGGCCTCATCATCTGGACGATTGTCGTCTACCGTCGGCGGAAGGGCCAGACTGGCCTCCCGGTTCAGCTTCGGTACAACATGCCGATCGAGATCTTCTACACCATCGTGCCGTTCATCCTCGTCATCGGTTTCTTCGCCTTCACCGTGCGCGACCAGGTCGCTATCGAGGCTCGCTACGACAATCCCGACGTGACGATTGAAGTTCAAGCCAAGCAGTGGGCTTGGGACTTCAACTACGTCGACGAAGATGTCTACTCGCCCGGCATCCAGGGCCAGGTTGATCCCAACGGCGAGGTCGGTGCGATCGATCAGTCGAAACTTCCCGTGCTGGTGCTCCCGGTCAACAAGACCATTGAAATAGCGCTTGAATCTCGCGACGTCATCCACTCGTTCTGGGTCATCGACTTCCTGTACAAAAAAGACGTCGTCCCCGGCAAGACGAACTACATGTCGGTCACCCCGGAGCGCATCGGCACATTCGCGGGCAAGTGTGCCGAGTTGTGCGGCGAATATCACTCCCTCATGCTCTTCAACGTCGAGGTCGTCTCCCAAGAGGACTACGACATCTACGTTCAGACACTGCGCACTGCGGGTTACACCGGTCAGCTCGACAACGAGTTCGACCGGAATCAGAATCAGCCGGGCACGAGTGCCCCGACGGCACCGGAGGGCAACTAAGCCATGACAACGACAATCGCACCCGTTCCGTTACGTCCGGCTGCACCGGTTTCGACCTCTGCCGAACGCAAGGGCAACGTTCTCGTCCGGTGGATCACCTCCACCGACCACAAGGTCATCGGGTACATGTACCTGATCACCTCGTTCATCTACTTCTGCCTCGGTGGCGTAATGGCGCTCATTATTCGTGCGCAGCTGTTCGCGCCCGGGCTCGACGTGGTGCAGACAAAGGAGCAGTACAACCAGCTCTTCACGATGCACGGCACGATCATGCTCCTGATGTTTGCAACGCCGCTCTTCTTCGGCTTTGCCAACTTCCTGGTTCCCCTGCAAATTGGTGCTCCCGACGTTGCATTCCCCAGGCTGAACGCGCTCGCATACTGGTTCTTCAACTTCGGCAGTCTTATTGCCGTAGCCGGGTTTCTCACCCCGCAGGGCGCGGCATCCTTCGGTTGGTTCGCCTACCAGCCGTTAGCGAGCACCACGTTCTCGCCCGGCGTTGGAGGGAACCTCTGGATGGTCGGCCTCGGACTTTCCGGATTCGGTACCATTCTCGGGTCGGTGAACTTCATCACCACCATCATCACCATGCGCGCTCCGGGCATGACGATGTGGCGGATGCCGGTATTCACCTGGAATTCGCTCATCACGTCCCTGCTGGCCCTCATGGTCTTCCCGGTTCTCGCGGCTGCCATGCTCGCCGCAGCCTCCGACCGAATCTTCGGCTCACACATCTATGATCCGGCCAACGGTGGCGCCATCCTCTGGCAACACTTGTTCTGGTTCTTCGGCCACCCCGAGGTGTACATCATTGCTCTGCCATTCTTCGGCATTGTCTCCGAGGTATTCCCGGTCTTCAGTCGCAAGCCAATGTTCGGCTACAAGACGCTCATCTACGCGACCATTTCGATCGCAGCCCTGTCGGTATCGGTCTGGGCGCACCATATGTACGTCACCGGTTCGGTGCTACTGCCGTTCTTCTCTCTCATGACGATGCTGATCGCGGTGCCAACAGGGGTGAAGATCTTCAACTGGATCGGCACCATGTGGCGAGGGTCAATTACCTTCGAAACGCCCATGATCTGGGCCATCGGCTTCCTCGTTACGTTCACCTTCGGTGGACTTACCGGTGTCATACTGGCTTCGCCGCCGCTCGACTTCCACGTGTCGGACACGTACTTCGTCGTCGCGCACTTCCACTACGTAGTCTTCGGCACCGTGGTCTTTGCAATGTTCAGCGGGTTCTATTTCTGGTGGCCCAAGTGGACCGGCAAGATGCTCAACGAAAGCCTCGGCAAGTGGCACTTCTGGCTGCTCTTCATCGGATTCCACACAACCTTCCTGATCCAGCACTGGCTCGGTGTCATGGGCATGCCTCGCCGGTACGCAACGTACTCACCGGATGACGGTTTCACCTGGATGAATCAGGTATCCACCGTTGGCGCCATGGTCCTTGCCGTATCGATGATCCCGTTCTTCCTGAACGTGTACATCACCGCACGCAAGGCACCCCAGGTCACCGTTAATGACCCGTGGGGTTATGGTTCCTCACTCGAGTGGGCAACGTCCTGCCCGCCGCCGCGCCACAACTTCACCTCTATTCCGAGAATCCGCTCCGAGCGTCCCGCGTTCGACCTGAACCACCCGGAAGCCGGCATACCCGTCGGTATCGGCCCTGGTAAGGACGCGCCCGACATTGCGGTCTACGACATCGACTCGAACCAGGTTAAATAAATGAAGACCAACGTCAACATCCTCTGGGTCCTCACCGTGTTCTTTGTCGTCGTCACAGCTGTGTATGTCGCGTGGAACGTGTTGGACCACGGCCGTGTCGAGTGGGCCGGAACCTTCATGCTCGCATTGACGGCGCTGCTCGTAGCGTTCATTGCTTTTTACCTCGACAGGGTGCACGCGGCTCAAGCGGGGGAACTGCCCGAAGACCGTCTCGATGGCAACATTGATGATGGTGATCCAGAGATGGGCTTCTTTAGCCCCTGGAGCTGGTGGCCCATATTCCTGGCCGCGTCAACGGCGCTACTTTTCCTCGGTTTGGCCGTGGGCTTCTGGATTTGCTTCATCGGTCTAGGTATCGGTCTCGTTGCCCTTACCGGTTGGGTCTACGAGTACTACCGGGGCGTGTTCGCCCGCTGAGCACACAACTTCGTCGATACCGATCTCCTTCAAAGGGGGTCGGTATCGTCGTTTAACCAATCAGCCGCGTCACATCACGGGGATGCATGACGCGAAGAAGCAGGCGGATGCTCCGCACAGCCCCTTCAGCGTCGCCGAAAACCAAAGATGTCGAACGCGACTGTAACGACTCGGTCCGGTGCCGCTGAGTCCACTCCCGCCGGCCCTGAGTGATGCGCGGACGGCCCCATACCGATCAGTGACGTCACTTCTAATGCCGTTAGCTGCAATGTACGGCCGAGCTGCTCGTGCACCTCGAGAGTGAACCAGGCGGCGAGACTCGCCGTCAAATGAGCAGCCTTGTCGGCGTGCATCTGCACCGCGAGTCCTGACTCGCGCAATTGCTGCAGATGGGTCGGCTGCGGAACCACGACCAGCAGAAGCCCGTCCGCTCGCAGCACGCGGGCGAATTCAGCGGCATTGCGGGGTGCGAAAACGTTGAGGATGATGTCCGCGACGCCATCGCGTACCGGGAGCGGCGACCAGACGTCCGCCACAAGCCCGTCAACGCGATCGCTTGAGCGGAGAGTACGACCCACGGCAGTGGGGGACAGGTCCATTCCCAGCGCCCGTACATCGTCTCCTGGGGGCAGCGCTGCACCCAGGTAATAACCGGTGCCACAACCCACATCGAGGATGCGGTGGGGCGCCTCATCGGCGACGATGTCGCGGATGCTGTCTCGAAGCGGCTCGTACCACCCGGCATCGAGGAAATGCTCCCGGGCATCCAGCATTGTCGCGCTATCGCCAATGAACTTGCGCTGCCCGCCAAGAAGATTAACGAAGCCCCGCTTGTTCACGTCGAAGGAATGCCCGTGGTCACAGCTCAGCAGAAGCGCACCGCTGGAACGTAACGGGAGAAAACAGTTCGGGCACCGAAGCCACTCCGATAGTGTCTGGAGTGACATCGATGCCCGTTCTGTTGGTTTCGCTCTACTTTTCGGTGATCTCCGCTGGATGATCACCGTGGGCTCTGTTGAGCTCAGTCTGCGTAACGGGAGTGATCCGGTCCTCGAAGAACCACCGGGACAGACCGGCACGAACTTTCTCAGCCGCGCCGATCTTGCCCTGAGCGTTGGGACGCAACATGAGCGGCTTGAAGTCGCTGTAGCTGACCAGCTTCCAACGCTCGTACTCGTCGACGGGCTGATGCACCTCGACGAATTCGCCACCGGGGAGTCGTACGATACGGCCAGACTCGTAACCGTGCAGCACGATCTCGCGGTCCTTCTTCTGTAGGGCCAGACAAACGCGCTTGGCGATGAAGAAGGCAAGGAACGGGCCGAGCAACGTAGTCGCCTGGAGTGTATGGATAACACCCTCCATGGTGAGGTGGAAGTGCGTCGCCATGATGTCCGACGATGCTGCTGCCCAGAGCGACGCGTAGAACGTGACGCCGGCCGCGCCAATGGCTGTGCGAGTGGGGGCGTTACGCGGACGATCGAGCACGTGGTGTTCGCGCTTGTCGCCTGTGATCCACGCTTCAATAAACGGATAGATCATGACGGTCACGATGAACAGTCCGACCACGACGAGCACCACGAGGATGTTGAGCGAGTAGGTATGGTTCAGCCAGACGAACTCCCAACCGGAAGGAATCAGCCGCATCGCGCCGTCGGCGAAACCGATGTACCAGTCGGGCTGAGTACCGGCCGAAACCGGTGACGGATCGTATGGCCCGTAGTTCCAGATCGGGTTGATCGTGAACAACGACGCGATCAGCATGACGACACCGAAGACGATGAAGAAGAATCCACCGGCCTTGGCGGCGTAGACCGGCAGGACCGGGTAACCCACAACGTTCTCGTTTGTGTGTCCGGCAGCGGGGTACTGGGTGTGCTTGTGCACGACAATGAACAAGAGGTGCATGGCAATCAACGCCACGATGATCGCCGGCAGCAACAGAATGTGCAGCGAGTACAGCCGTCCGACGATGTCTGTACCGGGGAATTCTCCACCAAAGAGAAGGAAAGAGACCCACGTGCCCACGACCGGGATGCCCTTGATCAGGCCGTCGATGATGCGCAGCCCGTTGCCGGAGAGCAAGTCGTCGGGGAGGGAGTAGCCGGTGAAGCCTTCGGCCATGGCCAGGATGAAGAGGATAAAACCGATGACCCAGTTGAGCTCCCGCGGTTTGCGGAACGCACCCGTGAAGTAGATGCGCAGCATGTGCAAGCCGATGGCTGCGACGAAGAGAAGCGCTGCCCAGTGGTGGACCTGACGCATGAGGAGGCCACCGCGAATGTCAAATGAGATATCCATCGTTGATGACATGGCGACTGACATCGGAATGCCCTTGAGCGGGGCATACGACCCGTCGTAGACGACTTCGGCCATCGATGCCTGGTAGAAGAACGTCAGGAATGATCCCGACAACAGAATGATGACGAAGCTGTACAGCGCCACCTCTCCCAGAAGGAACGACCAGTGATCCGGGAAAATCTTGCGACCAAGTTCTTTGACCGCACCCGAAATGCTCGTTCGTTCGTCAATGTAGTTGGCCGCCGAGGCGGTGAAGCCGCCGGATTTCTTCGCCCCGACGGTTTGATCGTCAGCGGAATCGCGGGTGATTATCGTTGTCATGCTCGCTCCCAGAAACTCGGGCCGACTGGTTCAGTAAAATCGCTTTGTGCGATCAGGTAGCCCTCAGCGTCCACGGCGATCGGGAGCTGGGGTAGTGCCCGTTTGGCCGGTCCGAAGATGACCTTGCAGTGGTTCTCAACGTCAAACTGCGACTGGTGGCACGGGCAAAGCAGGTGGTGCGTTTGCTGTTCATAAAGTGCGACCGGGCAGCCGACGTGAGTGCAGATCTTAGAATATGCCACGATGCCGTCATACGACCAAGACTTGCGGTCTTCCTGCTCGGTCAGGTCGTTTGGATCCATTCGAATGAGCAGAACAGCGGCTTTGGCCTTCTCTTCCAAACGACCGTGACCCATTTCGGCCAGTCCCTCTGGAATGACGTGGAACGACGATCCAAGCGTGACGTCTGCTGCTCTGATCGGGGTTCCGCTCGGGTCCATGGTCAGACGAACGCCTTTTTTCCACATGGTTTCATGGAGTAGGGCAACCGGGTCTTGATCCATCGGGCCAAGGCCACGAAACAAAACGACGGCCGGCAACGGGAAGACGACGAGGGCGCCGATCAGGCTGTTCCGGATGAGCGTACGGCGGCCAAAACCTGATTCCTCGTTGGCCTGCTGGAAAATCTCCACGGCGCGGGCGCGAACCGGTTCGGTTCCCCGAACGGGATGGCGTTCGTCAACACCCTCGTGATCGCTCATGAGGGCTTTACCCCAGTGCACCGCTCCGATGCCGATCGCCATCAGGGCGAGAGTCAGGCCGAGGCCGATGAAGAGGTTGTTCAGGCGAACGGAACCGGGATCTTCGGCAACGATGGGAAAGGCCATGTATGCGGCGATCGCAAAAATACTGCCCACGATGGACACGTAGAACAACGTGTAGACGGTGCGCTCGGCCTTGCGCTCTTCCTTGTGGTCAAGGTCGGTGATGCGCGGACGGTGCGGCGGGAATCCCGGATTAACCAGGGAATCCCGTGTAACGACGGCTGTGCTTGCGGCAGATGTCGCGAGCTGCGCGCCAGGCGAGTCGGCGGCGGTTACGTGCTCCGCGCCGTTATCGTCCTTGGCCATTGTTCTCCTTCGTGGGTGTAAATACTTTGCACTGTGGTGCTACGCAGCGTTCGATCGGTACCGAATGGCGTGTCAAGACCGGATACCGCGTTCTAGTTTGATTTTGCGGTGATCCACACGGTGAGGGCCACGATTGCGCCCAATCCGAAGATCCAGATGAAGAGGCCTTCAGCTACCGGTCCCAAGGAACCGAGGGCTAATCCGCCCGGAGACGGATTGTTCTCGACGTACTTGAGGTAGGTGATGATGTCGCGCTTGTCTTCGGGGGAGATGTTCATATCGTTGAAGACCGGCATGTTCTGCGGCCCGGTGATCATGGCTTCGTAGATGTGCTGGGCCGATGCGTTCTCGATTGCGGGAGCGAACTTTCCCTCCGTCAGCGCGCCACCGGCGCCGGCAACGTTGTGGCACATTGCACAGTTGATACGGAACAGTTCAGCTCCGCTTGCGGCGTCTCCAGCTGCGTCGAGCACCTCGCCGGAGGGGATAGCCGGACCGGGGGCGAGCGAGGCGACGTAGGCGGCCAGCGCGGCAGTCTGCTCGGCCGTGAACTGCACCGGCTTCTTCTGCGCCTGCGGGCCCTGCATCTGCAGGGGCATGCGACCGGTGCCGACCTGGAAGTCGACCGAGGCTGCTCCGACTCCGATCAGGCTGGGGCCTTCTGACGATCCCTGAGCGTTGAGCCCGTGGCAGGTGGCGCAGTTCGCCGCGAAGAGTTTTTCACCCTGGGCAATGGTCTGCTGGGAGGACGCATCCGTTGTCGCAACGGCAGTACTCGTGCTGAAGGCGACGTAGGCGCCTCCAGTGAAGAGCAGTCCGACGGCAATGAGCGCAACGCTGGCGAGAGGATGGCGACGTCCGGTCTTGCGTGGCCGGCGTGCACGAGGGGTTTTGATCTTGGTCATTCTGAAGTAGTCCGCTCCCGTTTCTAAGTATTGACTTCTATTTGAGAACGTAGATGACCAGGAAGAGCCCGATCCAGACGACGTCGACGAAGTGCCAGTAGTAGGAGACCACAATGGCGCTGGTGGCCTCTTTGTGGCCGAAGTTCTTGACCGCGAAACCGCGTCCAATCACAAGAAGGAAGGCGAGCAGTCCACCGGTGACGTGAATGCCGTGGAAGCCGGTCGTTATGTAGAAAGCCGAACCATAGGCATTGGAGGAAAGTGAAATTCCTTCGGAGACCAGCGTGGCATATTCGAACACCTGGCCGGTGACGAAGATTGCGCCGAGGGCGTAGGTGAGGAAGAACCACTCGATCATGCCCCACTCACTCGGCTTCCAGCCCGTTGAACGAGCCTGCAGCCGTTCAGCAGCGAAAACTCCGAACTGGCAGGTCACCGAGGACGTCACCAGGATCAACGTGTTGATCAACGAGAAGGTGAAGTTGTGCTTGTCGGCCTCGAACAGCCATAGCTCGGGGGCGGTTGAACGGAGCGTGAAGTAGATTGCGAAGAGCCCCGCGAAAAACATCACCTCGCTGCCCAACCACACAATGGTGCCTACAGCCACGCTGTTGGGCCGGTTCACGACGGGCGCACTCGCCGTCTGAGTAATTGAGGTGCTGGTCACCCTTCTATTATGGCCGATATTCCCACAGGTTTTTCTCAATCACTCGTGCGAGTGAGTCTTATTTCTTGGTTCGGGTGTGCAATTTCGGCGAGGGAGTGCCGTGAATTCGGGGGAGTTGGACCCGTTCTTCTATGATCGGACTCATGCTTGAATCACAGTCTTGGCCAAACATTTTGAATTCCCTTCTTGGCGGGCGGGACCTGAGTGTGGCCGACGCCGCCTGGAGCATGGAACGCATTATGCTCGGCGAGGCCTCTCCGTCCCAATTGGGTGCTTTTTTGGTGGCCCTTCGGGCTAAGGGGGAGACCGTCGATGAGATTGTTGGATTTCGAGACGCGATCCTCGAGCAGGCAGTGGCGCTCCCGATTCATCCGATGGCACTCGACATTGTCGGTACGGGTGGTGATCAGTTCGGGACCGTAAACATTTCTACGATGGCGTCGATCGTTTGCGCGGCAGCGGGTGTGCCGGTAGTCAAGCACGGTAACCGCGCCGCCAGTTCAGCTTCCGGATCGTCGGATGTTCTCGGCGAATTGGGGATCGACCTGTCACGAGATGCGACGCGGGTGGCCCAGGTTTTTGAAGAGACCGGGATCACCTTTGCCTTTGCTGGGGCTTTTCATCCCGGGTTTCGTCACGTGGCTCTCACCCGCAGGGAGTTGGGAATTCCCACCGTGTTCAATTACCTCGGTCCGCTGTGCAATCCAGCGCGGCCAGAGGCATCCGCCGTCGGCGTGGCCGACCTCGATCGGGTGCCCCTCTTCGTTGGTGTGTTTCAAACCCGCGGTGCAACGGCCTTGGTTTTTCGGGGGGATGATGGCCTCGACGAAATGACGACCACCGGGCACAGCCACGTCTGGGAAGTGTCGCGCGGCCTGGTCACCGAACACGATATCGACCCGCGGGACCTCGGCATCAAGCGAGCGCAGATTAGCGATTTGGTCGGCGGTTCACCACAACACAACGCGGACATCGTGCACTCCGTCCTCACCGGAGAGCCCGGACCAGTCCGCGACATCGTTTTACTCAATGCCGCAGCCGGGCTGGTGGCCTTCGACTTGGCCAATGATGCTTCCCAAGTTCAGGTGGCTATTTTGGAACGCTTTCGCAATAAGTTGGCCGTGGCCGCCGAAGCAATTGACTCTGGCGTGGCCACGGCCAAATTATCGGCGTGGATTGCGGCGACCCGGGTCTGAAACCGAGGCCGCCATTCACGTGACGCTCGCTACAGAACGTCCTCGTCGACCCATCCGAATGTCTTCGTGACCGCTTTTTTCCAGTTGCGCAGCTGACGGCTGCGTTCGGCCTCGTCCATTTGCGGCGTCCATCGACTGTCTTCCTGCCAGTTGGTGCGTAGCTCGTCAAGACCGCTCCAGAAGCCCACTGCAAGGCCGGCAGCATAGGCTGCACCCAGGGCTGTCGTTTCCGCAACGACCGGCCGTACCACGGGCACGCCGAGAATATCGGCCTGAAATTGCATGAGCAGGTTGTTTGCGATCATGCCGCCATCCACCCTGATCTCGGTCAGGGGAACACCCGAATCGGCGTTGACCGCGTCGATCACCTCGCGAGTCTGAAAAGCCGTCGCTTCAAGAGCCGCGCGGGCAATGTGACCCTTGTTCACGAACCGGGTGAGTCCGACCAGGGCGCCGCGGGCGTCGGAACGCCAGTACGGAGCGAACAGTCCTGAGAACGCCGGTACGAAGTAGGCTCCTCCGTTGTCGTCGACCGTTTTGGCCAGGCCCTCAATCTCAGAGGCCGAGCTGATCATGCCGAGGTTGTCGCGCATCCACTGCACCAGTGCTCCGGTCACCGCGATAGACCCTTCCAGGGCATAGTGCGGAGCGTCGTCACCGAGCTTGTACCCCAGAGTGGTCAACAGCCCGTTCTTGGAGTGCACAATCTCGGTCCCGGTGTTGAAAATCAGGAAGTTGCCGGTGCCATAGGTGTTCTTGGCTTCACCCTGGTCGAATGCAGCCTGACCGAAGGTCGCAGCCTGCTGGTCACCGAGGATGCCGGCAACAGGAACCTCACGCAGCAGGCTCGAGGTGTGCGCGGTGCCGTAGACCTCGGAGGAGGAACGGATTGAGGGCAGCATCGATTTGGGCACGTCGAACACGGCGAGGATCTCGTCGTCCCATTGCAACGTTTCCAGGTCCATGAACAGGGTACGGCTTGCGTTGGTCACGTCGGTGGCATGCACGCCGCCGTCAATGCCGCCGGTGAGATTCCACAAGACCCAGGAGTCCGTTGTGCCAAAGAGTAGGTCACCGGCATCGGCTTTAGCGCGGGCTCCCTCCACATTTTCGAGGATCCAAACGATTTTCGTGCCGGAGAAGTAGGTGGCCAGGGGCAAGCCGACCTTCTTCTTGAACCGTTCGACACCGCCATCAGCGGCCAGGCGGTCGACGATCGGTTGGGTGCGGGTGTCCTGCCAAACGATAGCGTTGTAGACGGGAACACCGGTGGTCTTGTCCCACACCACGGCCGTTTCTCGCTGATTGGTGATTCCAATGGCCCTGATATCGTGCCGGGTGAGGTTGGCCTTGGACAGTGCCTGCCCGATAACCTGACGGGTGTTGTCCCAGATTTCTTGCGGGTCGTGCTCGACCCAGCCAGCCTGGGGAAAAATCTGCTCGTGTTCGAGTTGACCGGTCGACACGATTGATCCGGCCCTATCGAAAATGATGGCCCGGGAACTGGTCGTTCCCTGGTCAATGGCGAGAATGTAATCAGTCATTGGTGAGTGTCCTCCTTGTGAGTGTGCGAAAAATACAGATCTGCTCGCAGGACAATAGGTCGATTCGCTCAGGGAACCGGCCCGTTTGTTCGAGTCAGGCGGCGAGCAGTGGCAGCAGAATCAACGCGGCCCAACCAGCGAGAAGCCCCCCGATGATCGGCCCCACGACGGGCACCCAGGAGTAAGCCCAGTCGGAGCCGCCCTTGCCCTTGATCGGCAGGATGAAGTGGGCGATGCGCGGCCCGAGGTCCCGAGCCGGGTTGATGGCGTACCCGGTCGGGCCACCGAGCGAGGTTCCGATGACGATCACGAGCAGTGCCACGGGGAGGGCGCCGAGAGAGGCCAGTCCACCGGATTGGCCCTGGCGGTCACCACCGAAAGCGATGACGACGAAGACCAGCACGAAGGTGCCGATGATCTCCGTGACGAGGTTCCAACCGTACGAGCGGATAGCCGGCCCGGTGGAGAAGACACCCAGTTTGTTGGCCGGGTCTGGTTCGGCGTCGAAGTGTTGCTTGTAGGCGAGCCAGCACGCGACGGCGCCGAGGATGCCACCGATCATCTGTGCTCCGATATATGCAAGGACCGAGACTGCGTTGACCGGAACACCCATCCCGAATTCCTCGGTACCGTTGGCGACGAGGCCCAGAGTGACGGCAGGATTGAGGTGCGCCCCCGAACGGTAGGCGACCACGACACCGGCGAACACCGCGAAGCCCCAGCCGATGGTCACCATGAGGAACCCACCCCCGAGGCCCTTGTTCTTGGCCAAAGCGACGTTGGCAACCACGCCGGTTCCTAGGAGAACCAGCATCGCAGTGCCCACGATCTCCGAGACGAATACAGCTCCGATATTTTCCACGAGAACCTTTCTGGTCAGACAAGGGACGCTGCAGCTTCCCCTCTGCGGTGAGCGGACGGCAATAACATAGCGCGGGGCGCCACCAAGGGGAATAGGCCATGCGAGTTCGTCCTGGTATTTACTCACCGCGGTCAAAGCGCGTATGTTGAGCGTGGGAAAATTCGCCTGTGAGAGGCACCCGAACGAATCCGCGGCATCACCGAGTGAATGGCTATTCATGAAGAAGCTCATCAATGATCCGAAGAACGTCGTCAACGAAGCCGTCGCCGGGTTCGAGATGGCGCACGCCGACATTGTGCGGGTCTCCCACGATCCGGTCTTTATCCTGCGAGCGGATGCGCCGCTGCGCGGCAAGGTCGGAATCGTCAGTGGTGGCGGCAGCGGACATGAACCCCTGCACGGCGGATTTGTCGGTTTTGGAATGCTGGATGCCGCCGTTCCCGGCCCCGTTTTCACCTCGCCGACACCGGACCCCATCCTCGCAGCGACACAGGCTGTCGATGGCGGAGCGGGAGTGATCCACATCGTGAAGAACTACACCGGCGACGTGCTGAATTTTGAGACCGCCGCCGATCTTGCTGCCGCTGAAGGCATCGACGTTCGCGCGGTCATCATCAACGACGATGTCGCCGTGAAGGACTCGCTCTATACAGCCGGACGCCGCGGCGTGGCTGGAACGGTCCTCGTTGAGAAGATTACCGGAGCTGCCGCTGAGCGCGGTGATGATCTGGACGCCGTTGTCGCCGTGGCCGAGAAGGTGAATTCGCGCGTGCGCACCATGGGTGTTGCGCTCACCCCGTGCGTTGTACCGCACGCGGGGGAACCTAGTTTCACCCTGGCCGACGACGAAATCGAAATCGGCATTGGCATTCACGGCGAGCCAGGGCGAGAGCGGATCAAGCTCGAGCCCGCCGACGCGATAGTTGACCGGCTGCTCGGCCCCATCCTGGACGACCTGCCGTTTGCCAATGGCGACGAGGCCCTCCTCTTCGTCAACGGTATGGGCGGCACACCGCAGATTGAGCTGTACATCGTATTCCGCCGGGCTGCTGAAGTTCTAGCGGAGCGAGGTATCACAGTCACCCGGAGCCTGGTCGGCAATTACACGACGAGCCTCGAGATGGCGGGAGCATCGATCTCCGTTCTGAAACTCGATGACGAGCTCACCGCGCTCTGGGACGCCCCCGTCCAGACGTCCGCGCTACGGTGGGGACGATAGAAGGAGATTCGATGGCCCCGAACGATGAACCCGGCGCAGCTGGCTCTGGCGCCGCCCTCTCCAACGCAGCGCCCCGGCTGGACACCGGCTGGACCATTCGCTGGATTCGACGAAGCGCTGAGGTACTCGCAGCCAACCGGGCCGCCCTCAACACCCTTGACCGTGACATCGGCGACGGCGACCACGGGGAGAACATGGATCGCGGTTTCCAAGCGATCCTGCCCAAACTCGAGGGACTCGACGACGAGACAACGCCAGGCTCCGTGTTAAAAATTGTCGCCACAACCCTGATCTCGACGGTCGGCGGCGCTGCCGGTCCGTTGTACGGTACAGCCTTTCTTAAAGCTGCCGGTGCTGTCGGCGCGGCGCAATCGTTGGATGCGACCGCCCTGGTCGCCCTGCTGACGGCGGCGCGGGACGGCATCGTGCTGCGGGGCAAAGCAGTGGAGGGTGACAAGACCATGATTGACGCCTGGACCCCGGCGGTGAATGCGGCGTCGGCAGCGCAAACGGCTGGCTCGCCCATTGGCGCCGTCTTGCTGGCGGCAGCGGATGCCGCAGCGCAGGGCGCGCAGGCGACCGAACCGCTGGTCGCACGCAAGGGACGGGCGAGCTATCTCGGAGAGCGAGCGATCGGTCACCGAGACCCGGGCTCCCAGTCGACATCACTGCTGCTGCGCGCCGCGGCCGACCTGATCGCGCAGCATTGATGGCGGCGGTATCCGCTGAACGAGTCGGCATCATTTTCGTTTCGCACAGCGAGAAGATCGCAACGGGTTTAGTCGAATTGGCGCGCCAAATGGCACCGACGGTGCGTCTTGTCGCCGCGGGTGGAACAGATTCCGGGGGAATCGGTACGAGCTTTGAGAAGGTCAGCGCCGGAATCAGCGCGGCAAACGGCGGTGTTGGCGTGGTGATTCTCTGCGATCTTGGTTCGGCCATGCTAACCGCGGAAACTGCGCTCGATTTTCTCGAGGAGACCGAGCAAGACCAGGTGCGGATTGTCGACGCACCCCTCGTCGAAGGCGGGGTGGCTGCGGCGGTGGCCGCAGAAATCGGGGGAGGCCTTGACGAAGTTGTCGCGGCGGCGCAGTCAGCGCTGCACGTGATGAGTAGGGCCACGCTGGCCACCAAGCCATCGTCGGCCGGGGTGTCGCGCACGGTGATCCTTGTGAACAAAGACGGTCTTCACGCACGGCCAGCCGCAGAATTCGTGAACCTGGCGAGCACATTTTCGGTTCCGATTACCCTGAACGGCACGGACGCCTGCAGCCTGCTGAGCATAATGTCGCTCGGCCTCAGTCGGGGGAGCAGCGTGCAGCTCGCGTCGCCAGACCCCGCGGCTGGACCGGCGATCAACGCCCTCGCGCACCTACTGGAATCAGGCTTCGGTGAGAAGTGAGGCGCCGGTGCGAACGTGCGGGAAGCACCTAGCAGTTTCGTGCCTTATTGTCCAATTCGGCGTATCGTAAGGGCATGATTCAGGACAAGAACACCTCAGGAGGTCCCGAAGAGCGGTACACGACCGATTCCTCGGCGTGCCCGATCTGCGGTCAGGCCATGCGGGAACACACCATTGATCACTCAACCCGGAATACCGTGGTCAACTGCCCGGTTTCTCATCCGGGCGCGTGGGATCGCGATGCTTTCGAACCGGTCAATGAATTTGGCATGGTTGTACATCGAGCCCACACCTGACTCGGCAGGGCAACCGGCACTACAGGACGAGTGGCTCCAGAACCGGCAGCAGGTGCGGCCGGGCGCGATCATGGCCGTCTCGCGTTGTGCGTCAGGTTTATGGATGCGCCCGGCCATTCTGAAGGAGAATGCCAGATGTTGCCGGCTACGGTGCGAGGCCCAGTTGTTCGAGCATGCCCTGTTGGTCGCTGCTGCCCCACCGTTCGACAAGTTTGCCGTTCTCGAACCGGCTGATTTGCATGCCACGTACCGACATCGTTTTGCCGCTGGGGGCGTGGCCCATGAGGGTGCCCTGATGGGTTCCGGTGAGGGTATAGGCGAACGCGACATCGGTGTCGTTTGCGACGAGGCGCTCGACTTCGATGTGCAGGTCGGGGAAAGCGGCAATCATCTCGCCAAAGAACGCTTTGTAGCCTGCCGGGCCGGGGCCTTGGCCAGGCGCTGGGTCGTTGTCGACGGCGGCTTCGGCCACGAGGTCATCGAGAAGGTCGAGTTTTCCGCTGTTCACGGCTTCACCAAACTTTTGCTGTGCGGCGATATTTATTTCTTTACTCATGTGTTCACTCTTTTCTTAGGGGATAACACGGATTATTTTGCGAGGGCCACTGGCGGGGTGTCCGCATCCGCGCTGGCGGTAAACGCCGACGACGGCATCGTGGCAGGGGAGATCTGGCTTGAAAGGACCCTAGCTTCGACACCCTCCCGCACGGCTTCGACCCGTAAAGGGACGAAGAGGGTCTGCGCGTCGGACTCTTCCCGGCGGCGCGAACCCTTTCGGGTTCGCTACTGCGCGAGGAAGGCGAGTACGTGCCGGTTCCACTCCTCCCGATGGGAAACGGTAAGACCGTGAGGGGCGCCTTCGATTACGACGAGCTCACTGCCGGCAATGGCTGCGTGAGTGCGCTTGCCGCTGACCTCGAAGGGCACGATCATGTCGGAGTCACCGTGTATCACCAGGGTCGGTACGGTGATTTTCGACAGATCGTCGCGGAAGTCCGTTGTGGCGAATGCGGCCGTGCAATCAAGCGTGCCCTTGGGCGACGCCATTTCGGCCATATCAAGGTTGTATGCAATCTGCGCGGAACTAACCTTCGGCTTATTGACCGACGACGGCTTACCGGCGGTGAAGAACATCTGAAGAAATCCGTGCAGGAATGCCGGTCGGTCTCCGGTCAAGCCGTCGTGGAACCACTTGGCCAATTCGGCATCGACACCTCCATCAGGGTTGTCATCCGATTTCCAGAGGTACGGTGGCACTGCGCTGGCGAAGACGAACTTCGCGATGCGGTCGGTGCCGTAGGTTCCCGCGTAGCGAGCAAGCTCGCCGCCTCCCATCGAAAAACCGATGAGAGTGACATCCTGCAGGTCGAGGGTGTCGAGAACGGCCTTCAAATCGGCGGCAAGCGTGTCATAGTCGTAGCCGTTCCACGGCTGAGATGACTGGCCGAACCCGCGACGATCGTACGTGATGACCCTGTGACCAGCGTCGACCATCGCGGGTACCTGACCTTCCCAGGACCTGCTGCTGAGGGGCCAGCCGTGAATCAGCACAACAGGCTTACCGGCACCAACGTCTTCGTAGTGCAGTTCGACGTCGGGCCCGCTCTGACCAGGGACGGTAATGAAAGGCATGTTCTCTCCTCGTACTCGGGATGTTCGTTGGAGGTAACTGAGTTTGTGGGACCTAGACAATCGAGGTCCGCTGGGAAAACGCTGAAATGATGGCGCGGGCGGTCCCGGCCGGCCGGTCGAATCGCGGTATTCTGCGCCACGCAGTCGTGTAGGGGCTCGGTGGCGAGATGTTCGGAGCGGCTCTCCCGCGCGCTGTGACCTGTGCGAGAGCTTCAGCAGGCGGTTCAAGGTTTACGGCAGACGTTCGCGGATTGCGGGCCCCGCAATTTGTCTTAGGGTCTCGGTGATGAGCGGCCAGGTTTGTAGGTCGAGACGGATGACGCATCCGCCAACCAGTATCGCCACGGGAAGTCCGTCGCATCGCCGCCGGGCCCGCTGACGCCAACTCGGGGTCCGGTTCGGTGCGGTAAAACCACACCGGCATCCGGAATAAAGAACTTCCACTGTCCGCCGAAAAGATCGTCACCGTCGTTGTCCAGGGTTGCTCCGAGGCTTTGGGCCAGGCAGCCAGGGCCTCGCGCCAAACTGCTATCGAGGAGAGGAATTTTTCGAGGCGTGCGTTCTCGCCGACCGCGCGCGATATCGGAACCTTCGATCACGTCTCCCGCCCTGATGAGACAACCGTATGGCTGGCCTGGATCTCCGGTGACGAGGTTGACCGCATGATGCATTCCATAGGTGAAATAGCAGTACAGGTGTCCGGCGGGGCCGAACATTGTCCTATTCCGATTCGTCATGCCCCGATAGCTGTGCGCGCCGGGGTCTCGTTCACCCGCATACGCCTCTACCTCGGTTAGACGAATGGTCACAGTGCCATCGTCATCGGTACGTTGAAGGATGCTGCCGAGAAGTTCCGGCGCAACATCGAATACCTCGCGGGAGAAGAACTTTCGGTCCGCTAGGTGAAACCCGTCCAGAACGCCCATCTGTTCAGCGTATCCACTCCCTGTGATCAGCGCTCGCGCCAGTCCCTGCGAGAAGCCCAGAAGTAGGCGTGCGACAGCAGCGACATACTCGTGGCTGGTGGCCACCGCCCAACGACCAGCGGATGCGCCGGCATCCGTTACCTGGCCCCTCTGCACAGGGATCGTCCAGCGGACCTGCTTAGTGTCGGGGGAGGCCGTGCACTGCGACCCCCGGACGACGGATCAGTACCCGGAACGCGACAAGACTGGCCGAGGAGAATCAGATATGTCGTGGATCGTACTTATCGCGTCCGGAGTGCTGGAAGCCGTCTGGGCGACGGCCCTCGGCAAGTCCGAGGGTTTCACCAAATTATGGCCGACTGTTATTTTCGGTGTAGCGCTTGCGCTGAGCATGGCAGGTCTCGCCTGGGCGATGCGCGAAATCTCGATCGGAACGGCCTACGCCGTGTGGGTGGGCATCGGCGCAGCTCTAACCGTGGCCTGGGCCATGATCAGCGGGGATACCAGCGTGTCCTGGGTGAAAATCGCTTTGCTCGTCGGGCTTATCGGCTGCGTCGTCGGCCTTAAGCTAGTGGACAAGCCAATCGAGGCGGCAGCCCTTGGCGGCACATCTCCCGGCGTGTCGACGAGCGCGCGCTAACCGAGGAGCTCGTCAACGTAACACCAACGCCACAATTCGCGCGGCTCGGCGCTGCACATGATGGGGTGGCCGGACTCGTGAAAATGCCGGGTCGCGTGCTGACCAACGGATGAGTCGCAGCAACCCACATTGCCGCAGACTAGGCACATCCGAAGGTGAACCGGGGTGGTGCCTTCGCGCACACAGTCGCTGCACTCCGGGTCCGGCGGCACTGGATGCTCACCCACGGCCCGTAGGTGCTCGCAGCCGCCGGCGCCCAGGGGCACCCCAGCAGTGTCGGGCCGGGTCGCGGAACGGCTTTCGGGGCTGAAATCGATGCCCGGGTCGTCGGGTGAGGTATCCAGCATGGATTCCTCCACATCGAGCATCTCAAGCACGTCGCTGATCACCTCGTGGGCATAGGCGCCCGAATGGCGCAGTTTGAGAACCCGGGCGCGCTCCGCGTCGAGCATGGCCAGCCGTAACTGTACGTAGCGCTTACTGGGAGTACGGTCGGCCAGCTCTGAACGTCCGAGGCGCTCCCAGGCCGCCCGGTTGCGTTCCTGTGTGCGGCGTTCGAGCATGTCGAGCACCTCCGGCGGATCGTCGGGCCGGGAGTGCTGGTGCAGGTTTTCTATGCCCGCAGCGGTGGCCTGATCCATCAGTGCGGCCTGGCTGAGTGCATCCGCTTTGTTGTCTGGACCATGCACCCCCAGGATGCGAACCAGCCACGGCAGGCTCAGGCCCTGCACGACCAGGGTTCCCGCCACCACGACCAGGGCCGCCAGAACAAGGACGGGACGGTGCGCAACGTCTTCTGGCAGCGCGAACACTGCAGCCAGGGTGACCACACCACGCATGCCGGCCCATGACACGATGGTGGGCAATTGCCAGGGGGGTGCGGGGTCGGCCTTTCGAATTTTGGGTATCAAGCGGGGCAGATAAATCGCGGGGAACACCCAAATCGGGCGCAACAGGAGAACTGCGACGAGTATGACAGCACAGGCACCCCAGATTCGCCCGGCACCCAGCGAGTCGCCGGAGGTCGCTTCAATAATCGACCGCACCTGCAACCCGATCAGCAGAAAAACAGAATTCTCGAGCAGGAACTGCACTGTGGCCCAGTTGCTGCGCTGGCTCAATCGCGACGCGCCGCCCGGCATTGCGGGCGTCTGGGTGCCGATCACGAGGCCGGCCACAACGACAGCCAACACACCGGATGCATGGATCACCTCGGCGGGGATATAGGCCACAAACGGCGCAGCCAGGGACATGGACGTGTTGATGGCCACATTGCGCACACGTTTTCGAATTTGCAACAGGAGCCATGCAGCGATCAAGCCGACGACGACACCACCAGCGGCGGCAAAAGCAAGATCTGACGCCACTTGCCAGACGGTCACACTGCCGCCAATGGCAACGATCGCCGTGCGAAGAAGCACCAGCGCGGTCGCATCGTTGACCAGCGACTCACCCTCCAGAAGACTCACGACCCGGCGCGGGAGCCCGACTCGGCGTGCGATCGTGGTTGCCGCCACCGCATCCGGGGGAGCGACGACCGCACCAAGGGCGAACGCCGCAGCCAGGGGTATTTCCGGGATCAGCCACCAGACGATCAGACCGATGGCGACGGTACCGAAAATGACATAACCAACCGACAGCAGGCCGATAGACCGGAGGTTTGTGCGGAACTCGACCAGGGAGGTACGGATGGCGGCTGCGTAGAGCAGTGGAGGAAGAATTCCCACCAACACCAGTTCCGGATCCAGCTGTACCGCTGGAATAAACGGCAGGTACGAGCCGACGACACCGACAACGACCAGGAGTAGCGGAACAGATAGGTTCAAGCGTCGAGCGAGGGCGCTGGCCGCGCAGACAACGACAACGAGAGTGAGAAGACCGAGTGAGACATCCATTTATTCCGCCAAGAGTTTCGGGGCCCGACTACGGCAAGATATGTCCAGCGGCAGTGAAGAGTCGATACCATTCTCCCCGCGTCAGGGGGATATCAGATCCCGCGGCCGAATCAAGAAGATGCCGCACGCTGGTCGTTCCGAGCACCACCTGCATGTGAGCAGGATGGCGAGTGATCCAGGCCACGGCGATGGCGGCCGGGGGAGCATCATAGGTTCGAGCGAGGTCGTCGATGACATCGTTCAACGCGGCGTAGTTTTCTCGATCATTTAGAAAGATACCGTCGAAGAAACCCTTCTGAAACGGCGACCATGCCTGCAGCGTGATGTTGTTGAGTCGGCAGTAATCGAGAATGCCGTTGTCCCGATCGATGGACTGGTCAAGGCCCGCCATGTTGGCCGAAATGCCGGCGGCGATCAGCGGCGCGTGCGTGATGCTGAGCTGCACCTGGTTCACGATCAGCGGCTGGGCAACCGAGCGTTTCAGCAGCTCGACTTGCCCCGGGGTGTGATTGGAGACGCCGAAATTGCGCACTTTACCCGCGTCGTGCAAAACGTTGAAGGCCGCGGCGACCTCGTCGGGTTCCACGAGGGCGTCCGGGCGGTGCAGCAACAGCAGGTCGAGGTAGTCCGTTTTCAACGCCGTGAGTGACTCGTCGACGGACTCAAGGATGTGCTCCTTGGAAAAGTCCCAGAAGCCGGGTCGAATGCCGACTTTTGACTGGATGGCCACACGTGCCCGATCTTCTGCCGAAAACGTCACCGCGTCACCGAAACGCCGCTCGCATTCGTGGGGCTCACCGCCATACACGTCGGCGTGATCAAAAAAGTTGATGCCGGCGTCTCGAGACGCTCCAACCAAGGATCGGATCTCTTCATCGCTGAGAGGAACGATCCGCATCAGCCCGAGAACGATGTTCGAGACGTCCAAGTGGGTATTGGGTAATGTCATGGTCTTCATAGCTTTAGTGTGGGTGCAGACGAGCCAGAAGAACACCCCATCAACTGTTTGACGCGATCGGGACGTGGAGTTGCGGTTGCCCGACACCAGCCGGTGAGATCACGGCACACCACCACTATCGACTTATTGACATAATGTGCATTATCGGTCACCTGGTGAGTGCTGTGCGGGCGAGCCCGATGGGCTGGGCCTGTCTAGAATTCGACAGTCGGAGTCGGCACGTAATGAACGCGGAGTCCGAGTGTTTCAAGGTGCTCACGGAGCTCCGGCGCGAGTTCGGCGTTGACGACCACGTCGTCGAAGTCGGCCAGGTCAGCCACATGGTACAGACCCTTGGCCTCGAACTTGCTATCGTCAAGCAGCAACACCTTGCGATCGGCCCGAGTGAGCAAGGCTCGCTTCGTTTCGGCCGCCGCGGCATCCGGATGAAAGAGAGCGTCATTTTTCACTGTGGTGGTGGACACGAAAACCACGTCGGCCGAGACCCGGCTGAGCTGCTCGACCACGACGGCACCGAGAAATGAGTCTGTCTCGTGCACGTATTGGCCGCCGAGGCCCACGAGCGCGATCTGCGGATGCATCAGCGTCAGTTCACGCATCAGCCCCAGCGCGTGGGTGATCACCGCGCTCGGCGCCCGCGCGGCGAGCTGGCCAAGCATGGCTGCGACCGTAGTCGAGTCATCGAAAGCCACAACGTCGCCGGTCCGAATCAGCAGGGCTGCTTCTGCGGCAAGAGCCTTCTTGAGGCCGACCCTGGTAGCCCGGCGCAGGCGGACATCCTGTTCGGCAAACGGGTGCGGCTTCGCACGCGCCCCTCCCCGCACGCGTTCGATAAGTCCCTCACGGGCTAGCAGATCAAGGTCGCGGTGAATGGTCATGGCGCTGACGCAAAAGGTCTCGACAAGCTTTTCGAGTCGCACGGGGCCGTGTGCCTCGATGTGGCGTACCAGTTCGCTGCGCCGCACCGGACCGGTCAGGCCGTCGCGCGTGAGGGAATCGTCGTCGGTGACGTGGGCAAGCTTCATGATCGCCATACTAGATGCCCCGAGGCGTGTTGTTAAATCGATGTGAGTATCTGCCTTTCTCATAACAGACTGTATGTTAAATAAGTCAGAACATGTGTTAGTTTTGGTGCGCTCGATCTCTGGACCATCGTAAGGACGCGAAGAATGGCAGCTCAGGTTCTCACCCATCCAAGCACCCCAACAGGCACCCAGCAGGCGCGACCGACGGCCTCGTCAGGCACGGGGTGCTTGACCGACTTGTACTCCCCCGCCCACTGTTCTGGGGGTACATCGGACTGGCCCTGTTTATGGTCGGTGATGGCGTCGAGACCAATATTCTTGCGCCATTTCTCACCGGCGATCACAGCTTCAGTATCCCCCTCGTCGGCACCCTCGTCACGGTCTACGGTGTGGCCGCCGCCATCGCCGCGTTCCTCTCCGCCGCACTCTCGGCCGTGTTCGCCGGTCCGCTCCTCGTGGCCCTGCTCTACGGCACCCTCGGCGCACTCGGACTCGTGGTGCTCTTTGCCGTGCTGCATCTGGTCGCTGCCGTGATGTCATCCGTTTTGCGGGGAACGCAGCCCGGCTTTCACGGTGTGCCCGCTCGCATTCCATTCCATGACGCTCGACTGAATTGAGGCCCCTATGACCACGCTCACCACTCCCCCATTTTCCAACGGCACCGCCCTTTCGACGGATGCCCTGCCCGCCCTCGCCGCCACCGTGCGCGTTCCGTCCTACGACCGCACCGGACTGACCGCGGGCATCATGCACTTCGGTGTCGGCGGGTTTCACCGGGCGCACCAGGCACTCATGATCGATGACCTGCTCAGCCAGGGTCTGGCCCGCGATTGGGCCATTTGCGGAGTCGGCGTGCTGGCCGGTGACGCGCGCATGCGGGACGTCTTAGCTGCCCAGGATGGCCTCTATACTCTGGTCGAAAAGCACGCCGACGGGCATCTGGAGGGACGCGTCATCGGATCGATCATCGACTTTATGTTCGCCCCCGACGACGTCGATGCTGTCATCGAGCGGATGGCCAGCCCCGAGGTGAAGATCGTCTCGCTCACCGTGACCGAAGGCGGCTATAACATCAACCCGGTGACCGGGGCTTTTGATCTTGGCAACCCGCAGGTCCAGGCCGACCTGGCGCCTGGCGCCGCGCCGGCCACAGTCTTCGGCATTACCGTTGAGGCTCTGCGACGCCGGCGCGACCGCGGAGTGACCCCGTTCACGGTCATGTCCTGCGACAATCTGCAAAACAACGGTGCGGTTGCCCACCACACCTTCGTGGCATTCGCGACCGCTCGCGACGCCGAACTTGCCACCTGGATCGACGCCAACGTGAGCTTTCCGAACAGCATGGTCGACCGCATCACCCCCGGCACAACGGATGCCGACCGCGCGCTGGTCGCCGAGACCTTCGGTGTCCTGGACGCCTGGCCTGTGGTGTGCGAGCCCTTCTTCCAGTGGGTCTTACAGGATTCCTTCACGGACGGTCGACCACCCTACGAGCACGTGCGCACCCAGCTCGTCGCCGACGTCGAGCCCTACGAGCTCATGAAGCTGCGTTTGTTAAATGCGAGCCACCAGGGCCTGTGCTACTTCGCACATTTGATGGGCTACCGGCTCGTGCACGACGCCGCGGCCGACCCGCTGATTGCGCTCTTCCTGCGCGCCTACATGGACCGCGAGGGCTCCCCCACCCTCAAGCCGGTACCCGGCATCGACCTCGAAGCTTACAAAGACGAGCTCATCGAGCGGTTCTCGAACCCGAGCGTACGCGACACCGTTGCGCGGCTGTGCAACGAGTCCTCTGACCGCATTCCCAAGTGGCTCGTGCCGGTGATCGTCGACCAGCTCGTGGCCGGTCGTTCGATAGAGCTGTCAGCGGCGATCGTGGCCAGCTGGGCCCGCTATGCGGAGGGAACGGATGAGCAGGGCCAGGCGATCGAGGTCGCCGACCGTCTGAAGGAACGGGTCATGAATAACGCTGCCGGATTCGCCGCTGACCGACATTCGTTCCTGCGCGATCGCGACCTGTTCGGCGATCTCATCGACGACACGACGTTTGTCGGGGCCTACGACCACGCGCTTGACCTGCTGCACACGGTCGGTGCCCGTCAAACGCTGGTCGCGCTCCTCGCCTAGCCCGCGGTGGCCGGAGTCGAAGGCACGGCACCAACATAGGCCGCAAGGTACTCGCCGGTGAGGGACGACCGCGCGGCTACGAGATCGGCGGGCGTGCCCTCAAAAACAATTCGGCCGCCGTCGTGACCTGCGCCCGGACCGAGGTCGATGATCCAGTCGGCGTGCGCCATAACGGCTTGATGGTGCTCGATGACGATGACCGACTTCCCGGAATCGACGAGCCGATCAAGCAGGCCGAGCAGATTCTCGACGTCGGCCAGGTGCAGGCCGGCGGTGGGCTCGTCCAGCACATACACCTCACCCTTTTCGGCCATGTGCGTGGCAAGCTTCAGCCGCTGGCGTTCGCCGCCGGACAGGGTCGGTAACTGTTGGCCGAGGCTGAGATAGCCGAGCCCGACCTCGGCGAGCCGGCCCAGTATCGCGTGCGCTGCCGGAGTACGTGCCTGGCCCGTACCAAAGAATTCCCTGGCTTCGGTTACCGACATCGCCAGCACCTCACTAATATCGCGCCCCGCGAGGTGGTATTCCAAAACGGATGCCTCGAATCGCTTTCCCTCGCACACCTCACAGGGTATTGCGACGCCGGCCATCACACCCAGGTCGGTATAGATAACGCCGGCGCCGTTGCAGTTGGCGCAGGCTCCCTCTGAATTGGAGCTGAACAGTGCCGGTTTGACGCCGTTGGCTTTGGCGAAGGCTTTGCGGATCGGTTCGAGCATCCCTGTGTATGTCGCCGGGTTGCTCCGCCTGGAGCCCTTGATCGCGCCCTGGTCGATGGAGACCACCCCGTCGCGGCCCGTTACCGAGCCTTGTATCAGTGAGCTCTTTCCCGACCCGGCCACGCCGGTCAGCACGGTGAGCACGCCGAGTGGAATGTCCACATCGACGTTGTGCAGGTTGTGGGCGTTGGCACCACGAACCTGCAAGATCCCGGCAGGTCTGCGCACGCTCGTTTTCACAGCGGCCCGGTCGTCCAGGTGCCGGCCGGTCAGTGTATCGCTCGATCGAAGACCGGCCAGAGTGCCCTCGAACACGATGTCACCGCCGTCCGTTCCTGCACCCGGGCCGAGGTCGACGACGTGGTCGGCGATCGCGATCATCTCCGGCTTGTGCTCGACGACGAGCACGGTGTTGCCCTTGTCACGCAGCTGGAGCAGCAGGGTGTTCATTCGTTGGATGTCGTGCGGGTGCAGGCCGATCGTCGGCTCGTCGAAGACATAGGTGACGTCGGTGAGCGACGAGCCGAGGTGGCGGATCATCTTGGTGCGCTGTGACTCACCGCCGGAGAGCGTACCGGAGGGGCGGTCGAGCGAGAGATAGCCCAGCCCGATTTCGACAAAGGATGTGAGCAGGTGCTGCAACGATTCCAGGAGCGGTGCGACGGAGGGGTCGGCCAGACCCCCTGCCCACTCGGCGAGGTCGCTGATCTGCATCGCGCAGGCATCAGCGATATTGATCTCGTTGATCTTCGACGAACGCGCCCCTGCGCTGAGTCGGGTGCCCTCACAGTCTGGGCAGACGGTGAAAGTCACCGCCCGTTCTACAAAAGTTCGGATGTGCCGTTGCAGCGAGTCGACGTCTTTGGAGAGCATCGACTTCTGGATCTTGGGAATCAGTCCCTCATAGGTGAGGTTGATGCCCTCGACCTTGATCTTGGTCGGCTCCTTGCGCAGTAGGTCGTCCAACTCCCGTTCGGTGAAGTCTTTGATCGGTATATCGGGGTCGAAGAATCCGCAACCATTAAAGATGCGGCCGAACCAGCCGTCCATGCTGTAGCCGGGAATGGTGAGCGCGCCGCCGTTAAGAGACTTAGTGTCGTCGTACAGCGCGGTCAGGTCGATGTCGGTGACCGAGCCTCTCCCTTCACAACGTGCGCACATTCCGCCGGTGATGCTAAAGCTGCGCCGCTCTTTGACCGTCTGACCACCGCGTTCGATCGAGACAGCCCCCGCGCCGCTGATGGAGGCGACGTTGAAGGAGAACGCCTGGGGAGAACCGATGTGCGGCTGGCCGAGCCGGCTGAACAGGATGCGCAGGAGCGAGTTGGCATCGGTGGCGGTCCCGACGGTCGAACGCGCGTTGACACCCATCCGTTCCTGGTCAACGATGATGGCCGTCGTCAGCCCGTCGAGTAGGTCGACGTCCGGCCGGGCGAGGGTGGGCATGAACCCCTGCACAAACGTGCTGTAGGTTTCATTGATCATGCGCTGGGACTCGGCGGCAATCGTGTCGAACACCAGCGAGCTCTTGCCAGAGCCGGACACGCCGGTGAATACGGTCAGACGCCGCTTCGGAATCTGCACGCTTACGTTCTTGAGATTGTTTTCGCGGGCACCGTGCACCCGGATCAGGTCGTGGCTGTCCGCGATCTCCGGTTCAGGTGATGGGGTGTCCGTTTTCATTGTCGTGCTCATCGGATCTCCTGTGATTGGCGGCACTGGGCAGAAATCGGGCCCACCAGTCGAGAATAATCTCGAACCGCTGCAAACGGTGCCGTGGACGACCGGTACGGCTGAGTTCGTGGTTCTCCCCCGGAAAGATAACCAGTTCGGCCTGAATCCCGCTGCGTTTAAGCGCGGCATAGTAGCGCTCACCCTGCGACAACGGGCAACGCAGATCCTGCGCGGAATGGAGGACGAGGGTCGGGGTTTGCACCTGGCTGACCAGGAACTGTGGGCTTTGGCTTCGCACCAGGTTGGCATCCGTTCCTGCATACTCGTCACCGAAGAAATCGCCGATGTCGCTCGTACCAACAAATGCGTCGGGATCGAGAAAACCGCGTTCCACGATGGCGGCGGCAAAGCGGTGATCGTGCGCGATTGTCCAAGCGGTCAAATAGCCCCCGTAAGACCCACCCATGATGCCGACACGCTGTGCATCGAGAACGGGCTCGGCTTCGAGGGCGCCGTCGAGAAAGTCCAACACGTCAGCCAGGTCGAGCGTGCCCATCCGCTGGCGGATGGCGCGCCCGTGGGCTTCGCCATAACCGGATGATCCGCGCGGGTTGCAGAGAACCACCGCGTAGCCTGCGTCGACGTAGACCTGCGTCTCATCGAGGAGCGCGCCGGTGTACTGGGAGTATGGGCCTCCGTGGATGGTCAGGAGCACCGGGTGCGGGCCTGATCCTGGCGGGGTATGCACCCAGCCGTGCACCGGGTAGCCGTCTCGCCCGGTGATTGTGAGTTCGATACCCGGCACCAGACCGGTAGCGCGAAGGTGCCCGGAGAAGTCGGTAAGGCGTTTGGGTTCGAGGCACGGCGTCTGCGTGCCGGGGAGGTTCGCGTGAACGAGAACGAGGTCACCGGACGTACCGCCGGACTGCACGGCGACGACCACAGATTCCCCGCTGGCATCCGCTGAGCTCGCGACGCTTGCACCGCAGTCGAGTGGCTCCACGCGCCCGTCGTGGGAGACGCGGAGCAAATCGACGCGGCCGCGACTGCCGCGCAGCACGAGCACGGAACCGTCCGCCAGCACGCTGATTCCCCCGGTGGCCTCCAGATCAAGTAAATCCTGCCCGGTCTGGTGCGGGTGCGTCACGCGTATCGGTGTCGAAGCGTCACCCGGGTAAACACTGCGGTACAGAGCGCTCACCCGTCCGACGAAATCTCGACCGGTCGCACCGACGTCGGTGGCGAGCAGCCAGAGCGCACCGTCATCGGCACAGGCGAGAGCCGAGATGCTCAGGTTCTTCGTCGAACGCACGACGGTACGAGCTGGAGCGGGTAATTCATCCGTCTTGGAAGCGTCTTCGTCGAGGCTGAGGTTGAGTTCGATGACTTCACTGCGTAGGTCGTTGTCACGGTCGGCATGACGCGCCGAGATAGTGAGGAGTCTGGACCCCGCAGACGCAAAGGCCAGGCCGGAATGATCGAAATTCCCCTCGGTCACCTGGCGTGCGACCGGAAGTCCGGACGGCAGGCTGGCCTGCACCGGGAGAACGGGGTTCCGCCCGGTATCCGGTTGGTTTTTGGACTCACCGCGAGTTGCATCGGCCAGAACAGGTGCAAGAGCGGGCATTGGTGCGCCCCAGACGTTCGGCACCACAGCCAGGAACACGTGCACGCGCCGGTCGTTGGTGTAGCCGACCCCGTTCGAGCGGTATCGCAGGGTGTCGATGCGACGGGCTGGTTCTGCGTCCACCGACAAGCCAACGACCGTGCCGTACCGTCCGCGTTCGGGAACCCGGGCCAGGAAAGCGATCCGGTCACCGTTTGGATGCCAACGGAAGTCAGTCACGCCGAGAGCTGCGTCGGTCATTGCCAGGGGCTCGCCGCCGGCCGCATCGACGACGTGCAACTGCGCGGTGCCACCGGCATCGGCCCTGAGAAACGCGATCAGGCTGCCGTCCGGGGAAAACCGGGGCGCCGTATCACGAAAGCCGCGGGTGATTCGGCGGGGAGCGGGCTCCCCCACCAGCGCGACGGTCCACAATTGGCCGATGTAGTCATCCGCTGCGAAGTCGGCGTTCACCCGCGAGAAAACCGCCCGCGAACCATCAGGATGGATCGTCGGGCGCGACACCGTCCGGAGCAGCGGAAGATCGGCAGCCTTCATTGCTTACTCACTTTCTAGGTGTTGGTGAACCCGGTCGTGTCGCCGACCAAACGGGTATTTCCCACTGGAACCGGATCCACCGCAGCCGAGACGATCTCCGCGGCAAACTCGCTGACATTGTAGAGACGACCCGCTGCCTCTTTGCGGGCGTTCAGGGCGCCCGGGTTGGACCGTTCGAGTAGCGTCGCCGTGATGGTGCCCTCGATCATGTCGCCAGAAACGACGACGAATCCGATACCGGACTCTTCGAGTTCGGGAATGACGGCGCGCAGGGCGTCCTCGCCCGCGCGCTTGCTGCGGGCGACCGGCTCATATTCCGGCATAGTGCTTGTCGTCTCGATAAAGTGCGCCTGGTGGCTGGTGACAAAGACAACCCGGGAATCGTCACCGAGCAACGGGATGGCACCGTTCAACAAGTTGACTTGGGCGTCGCGATTGAGCCTGATGGCGTAGTCAGCGGCCATCCCACTTTCCATACCGCCCGATGCGTTCATCACGAGGATGTCGAGGCCCCCGTATTCGGCCCTGATGGTCGCGAACATCGCGGCTACCGATGCCGGGTCGGTCAGGTCAGCTCCGACCGTGATGGCTTGCCCACCGGCGGCGCGAATGGCAGCGGCGAGTTTGTTCGCTCGCGCCTCCTTATTGCGGTAGTTGATGACGACCCGCGCTCCGGCCTGGGCAAAATAGCCGATGGTATCGGCGCCGATACCGCGGGACGAGCCGGTGACGAGTACGCGCTTGCCCTCGAGTGATCCTGCTGCAAGTGGATTGGTCACGCATGCTCCTCTAAATTCGGTCAACTTTATTCCGTGATGAAGTGTGGCCTGATCGGCCACTCCCATACTTTCGACCTTATCAACAAGGCTCAGTCGCTCCCTCGGCGTGTTGAACGCGGTACCTGCTAGTTTCAAGGTGAAACTGAATGTGGAAGGTGTCACACATGGTCGACCTGACCGACTATCTCTGGATTTTGTGGCTCGTGTTCATTCTCGTGGCCATTACCATCGAACTGCTGAGCCTGGAATTCACCTTCCTGATGATCTCCATCGGCAGTCTGGGCGGTTTGGCTGCCAACCTGCTCGGACTGGACTGGTGGCTGCAGATCGTGTTCGCCGCTGGACTGTCCGTACTTCTGCTTCTGACCATTCGCCCCTTCTTACTGCGGGCCCTTCGCAAGGGGGGCGATCCGGCGCTCAGCAACATCGACGCGCTGATCGGAATGACCGGCCGGGTCATGTCCACGGTCACCGAAACCGGGGGGCTGGTCAAACTAGCCAACGGCGAGACCTGGACCGCTCGGCTTCTGCTGGCGCACCCCGACAGCAGCGCCGCTTCCCGGCCTGGTGTGGAGCCCGGCCAGCCGGTCACCGTGCACCTCATCGAAGGCTCAACCGCCGTCGTCATCTCCGCCGAAAGGACCCAGAACAATGCTTGACCCCGCAGCTTTTATCGGTCAGATCTTCGTGATTGCACTTCTCGCGGTGTTGGCGGTGTTCGTCATCGTCATCCTCGTGCGCGCGATTCGCATCATTCCCCAGGGCAACGCCGGGGTGGTCGAGCGCCTCGGCAAATACCACAAGACACTGCTTCCCGGTTTGAATCTTCTTGTGCCGTTCGTCGACCGGGTACGGCCGCTCCTCGACATTCGCGAGCAGGTGGTGTCTTTTCCCCCGCAGCCCGTGATCACCGAAGATAATCTCGTCGTCTCCATTGACACCGTCGTCTACTTTCAGGTGACGGATGCCCGCGCCGCCACCTACGAGATCAACAACTACCTCGGTGCTGTCGAACAGCTCACCACGACCACCCTGCGTAACGTGGTCGGCGGGTTGAACCTCGAAGAGGCTCTGACCAGCCGGGACAACATCAACAGCCAGCTGCGCATCGTGCTCGACGAAGCTACCGGCAAATGGGGCATCCGGGTGGGCCGAGTCGAGCTCAAGGCGATCGAGCCACCCCACTCCATCCAGGATTCGATGGAGAAGCAGATGCGAGCCGAACGCGACCGTCGCGCGCTCATCCTCACGGCGGAGGGTACCAAGCAGTCTGCCATTCTCACCGCCGAGGGGGCGCGCCAGGCAGCGATCCTCGAGGCTGAGGGTGACGCCAAGGCTGCGGTCTTGCGCGCGCAGGGTGAGGCCGAAGCCATCACCACCGTGTTCAAGGCTATTCACGACGGAGATCCAGATCCGAAACTGCTCGCCTACCAGTACCTGCTGACGTTACCCAAGCTCGCCGAGGGCAGCGCCAATAAGCTCTGGATTGTGCCGAGCGAACTGACCGAGGCGATGAAGGGCATCGGCAGTGCGTTTGGTGCGAATGCCCACGACCCAAAGCCGGGGGCAGCCGCTTCACCGGCGACGTCCGCGCACGCCGCAGCGCCGCAGGCCTAGGCGGTGGCGGAGAGCACACAATCCGTCTTTCTGACTGCGCCGCATCCCCGGGTTTTCGCGCACCGCGGTCTGGCACTGGACGCTCCGGAAAACTCCTTGCTCGCCTTCGTGAAGGCCCTGGCGGGAGGGGCAACCCATCTCGAGACCGACGTGCACGTGTCGCTTGACGGTGTGGCCGTGATCAGCCATGACCCCGACCTGGCTGCGCTCGGACGGGACGTACGCATCGACCAGTTGACCATGGCGGAGCTGAGGCGCATCAATCTTGGCTACGGCCAATCGTTTACATCCCTGGCCGATACCCTCGAAGCTTTCCCAGCGGCGCTGTTCAATATCGACATTAAGACGGATGCCGCCGCCGACCCGGCCGCACAGGCGATTCGTGACCAGCGAGCCACGCCGCGGGTTCTCGTGACCTCGTTCAATGACTCGCGCCGCCGCCGCGTGGTCGACCTGCTCCCCGGTGTGGTTTCCTCCGCGTCGTCGCCGCTCGTGGCGCTGGCCGTAACGGCGACGAATCTAGGCCTCACCTCTCTCGTTCGCCGGACGCTTGCTGGCTGCGTCGCCGTGCAGGTACCCGAGCGCGCAGGACCGGTTCGCATCATCACACCCCGATTCATCGAAATGATGCATAGAGTGGACGTCGAGGTGCACGTATGGACCATCAACGACCCGGTAGAGATGATTCGACTGCTCGATTTGGGAGTTGACGGCATCGTGACGGATCGCACGGATCTTGCTGTGGAAGTTTCTACTCGTCGAACCTGAGAATTACCTCCCAGAACGGGGGGTTTGGGAAGGTTAACACCCAGCTTGATGGTTTACAACTATCTAAGCATCGTGGTCGTTTTGTGATCGCGACTGAGAGGAGACCACACTATGGCTGACCGCAGTTTGCGTGGCATGAGATTGGGCGCACAAAGCCTGCAGAGCGAAGAGGGCGTCACCTTCTCCCCCCGTGTTACTCACACCTACCGGTGTGAAACATGTGGGCGCGAGACGGTAATGATTTTTTCGGCTGAAGCCGAGGCTCCGGACGAATGGGAATGCAAGTACTGTGCACGGACGGCGACCCGACTGGTCGACTCCCTGCCGGTGATCGTTGACCACTCCGACGAGAAAATCGCTCGGACCCACTGGGACATGTTGCTGGAACGACGCTCCAGAGACGAACTCGAAGAGTTGCTCGAAGAGCGCCTCTCGGTGTTGCGTCTGCGACGTGGTGGCCAGCAAAAAATCGGCGCCTAACCGCCGGCTGCACCCGCACGACCCCGCACTCTGTGCCGGGGTCGTTGTTGGTTAAAGGGTCGTTTTGTGACTTGCGTTGCTTTACCGGCGCCGTTGGCGCCGGTCGAAACGCGCACACAGGGCCAAGCCGGCCAAGCCCAGCCCCGAGACGAGCCATTCCAGTCCGCGGCCGGCCACCATCGCCGGCGTGATGGTGTCGCTGAGCGGGACGGTCTGCACCATGGCTCCCGCTGTGAAGGTCGGCAGGCTGTCGAGCGTTGCCCCGTCGGGCGTGATGATCGCGCTGGAGCCGACAGTCGAGATATTGACCACCGTACGGCTTGTTTCCATCGCGCGCAGACGGGCGATGGCCAGTTGTTGTACGCTCTCATCGGTATTCCCAAAATCGGCGTTGTTAGTTTGGGCGAGAATGATTTGGGCTTCATCGTCGATCATTTCATGCACCAACTGATCGTCGGCGATGTCGAAGCAGATCGCTATTCCGGCCAGAACCCCATTGATATCGAAAATATTGTCGCGGGTGCCGATGCCGTAGTCCCGGCCAATGAGGTCGATCAGGTCCGGAGCGAATGGTCGCCAGAACGCCCGATCCGGCATGTACTCGGCAAACGGCACCGGGTGCACCTTGTCATAGACGTCCACGGCGCCACGACCGGCCTCCCAGAGCAGCGAGCTGTTGTAGTAAGTGTCATCGGGCTTGGTGATGGTGCCGGTGACGAGCGGGGCATCCATTGCGGTACTGATGTAGTCGAGTACTTGCGCGGCTGCCTCGGAAACGGTGGGATCGATATCACTCGAGTTTTCCGGCCAGACCACGAAATCGACCTTCTGGCCGATCAGCGGCAGGGTGGCCGAGGTGTGGTCCTGCAGAATCTGACCCGGCGCATGCTCGGCAAACAGGCCGGCATCCGCGTTGCCCTGCACCGCGGCGAGGCGCACCTCGCCGCTCTGCAGCGTCGGCCACGCCGGAACTGCGAGGACCACCGCGACGGCACCGACGGCGATACCCGTCCGCAGCATTCGCGCCAGCTCTGGTTCGCGGAATAACTGGACGGTGAGAGCGCTTAGCCAGACCAGAATAAAGCTCAGACCGGACAAACCCACCCAGGCCACGAGCGGACCGAACGGACTCTCGGACTGTGACAGGGCAACCCGGCCCCAGGCAAAGCCGCCGTAGGGCCAGACCGCACTGATCGCCTCCCTGGCCGTCCACAAGCCGGCAACAACAACCGGAACAACGCCGAGACGACCCCACGCACTCGGCCATACTTGAGGACCGTGCCGGAGGACGACGGCGGTCACGCCGAGCCCGACGGCGAAGAACAGGCTCTCCAGTCCGCCGAGCGCGAACCACGGCACAAGACCGAGATACAGGGTGATCCAAAAGATATGGATCAACCAAAAAGACAACCCGGCGACCAGACCCACGAGCAGTCCCGTCGCCAAGCTGCGACCGAGCAGGGACAGGAGCATGAGGGCCACCCCCACCGGCGCAAGATACCACCAGTCGCGATCCGGGAAACCGGCATCCAGAACCGCGCCGGCGCCGCCCGCGACGAGAAGGGCCGCCCACAAAGGCAGGCTGAACGCGCGCTCATTCCCCCACATGATGGGTTCAGGCCACCGAAGAGTAGGCGACGATGCCGCGGCGGATCGCATCCATGGCGCTGCGAGCTGTCGGCCCGACCTGTCCGTCGCCGGCAATGCTGAGTTGGTCGAGCAGATCGATGGTCTGTTTGGTCCAGCGCACGAAATCACCGGCGGCCATCTCGGCCTCGTAGAGGACGTCGGCCAGCGACGCGCCGCGAGCCCACTTCCACATGGCGAGGCTGAGGCCGACCGCGAGCGGATTACTGCCGGGAAGCTTGTGGTCCCGCTCAAGATCGTCGATGCGGCTCCACAGGTCCTGGGTTTCATCGAGGGCCGGTCTGAACGCCCCCTTCGGCAGGTAGCGGGCGTCGATCAGGCCTTCTTCACGTCTTGGCTCGAAGACCAGCGCACAGGCCATTGCGGCGAGACTCGCGGCATCGAGTTCGTTCCACAGGCCTCGGCGCAGAGACTCAGCCACCAGCAGGTCCCTTTCCGCGTAGATTCGGCGTAGGATGCGTCCGCTCTCGCTGAGCGCAATGGCGCCGCTCGCATCCGATTCGAGGTAGCCGTAGCCGAGCAGAACGTCGGTCACCCGATCGAAGACGCGGGCAATGGCCCCGGTGCGCTCCGATATTTGCTGGTTGAGGGCATCCGTTTGGCGTTTGAGCTTGAACCATCGTTCCGCCCATCGGGAATGCGCCTCTCTATCGGGACAGTGGTGGCAGCCATGGGCGCGCATCTGCTTGCGCAGGCTGGTCACCTCCCGCTGGCGTTTGTCCCGTTCCCCGCGCAGGGAATTGTCGGCCTTGACACCCTCGCGCTCCACCTCGGTGAGACGTCGACGAATGGCCGAGTACTCTTCGAAGTCGCCTAGGTTACAGGTCATGCTGACCTTGAACCCGGCTAGGGATTCTTCTTGCTGACGCACAGTCCGGGCCAGGTCGACGACGGCCCGATCGGCCTGAAACTGGGCGAATGACGACTCGAGCACGCCGCGCGTGCGCGTGACGCCGAACTGATCGATGAGGTTGACGGCCATATTGTAGGTGGGCTTGAAGCTGGAATTCAGCGGATACGTACGTCGGGAAGCGAGCGAGGCCACTGCCTGCGGATCCAGTCCCTGTGCCCACTGAATGACCGAGTGTCCAAGGGTGTCGATTCCGCGACGACCGGCACGGCCCGTTAGCTGGGTGTACTCCCCCGGGGTGATCGGCACGCGGGCCTCGCCGTTGAACTTCTCCAGTTTGTCAAGAACGACAGTGCGGGCGGGCATATTGATTCCCAGGGCCAGGGTTTCGGTGGCAAAGACAGCCTTGACCAGCTTCTTCTGAAACAGTTCTTCAACGACTTCCTTGAACGCCGGAAGCAGACCAGCGTGGTGGGCGGCGACACCGCGTTCGAGTCCGTCGAGCCACTCGAAGTAGCCGAGCACGCCAAGGTCTTCGTCGAGCAATGTGCGGCATCGATCATCGACGATTTGACGTATTTCCTCGCGCTCGTGTTCCTGTGTCAGGCGTACCCCCGAGCGGAGCACCTGCCGCACGGCTTGATCGCAGCCGACCCGGCTGAAAATGAAGAAAATAGCCGGCAACAGGTGTTTGCCATCGAGCATGCGCACAATATCGCCGCGATCCATTCGGCCGCCGTCGAACTGTGCGCGTTGTTTGTCATGACCCCGGTAGTCCGCGGACGGGCTGCCCTGGCGACCAGAACCGCGACCACGCCCACCGGCCGAGCGTCCGCCGGCGTGCGCTAACCGCACGAGTTCGGGATTGACCCGATGCGCACCGATCAATCCAGAGGAATCGAACAGGTCGAGCATATTGTTCTTGACCAGCACGTGCTGTTCGAGCGGAACCGGCCGCTCTTCCGAGACGATCACATCGGTCTGACCGCGAACTGCCTGCAACCAGTCGCCGAATTCCTCGGCGTTCGACACGGTGGCGCTGAGCGACACCATGCGCACCGGCTGCGGTAAATGGATGATTACTTCTTCCCACACGGCGCCGCGAAAGCGGTCCGCCAGGTAGTGCACCTCATCCATTACCACGAAAGCGAGGTCTGTGAGTAAGTCGGAATCAGCGTAGAGCATGTTGCGGAGCACCTCGGTGGTCATGACCACGATGCGTGCTCCCGGGTTGACGTTGCTGTCTCCGGTGAGCAACCCAACCTGGTCCGCTCCGTACTCGGCAACGAACTCCTGGAATTTCTGATTGCTGAGCGCCTTCATGGGCGCGGTATAGAAAACCTTCGCCCGCGGCTGCTGCATGGCCAGGTAGATGGCGAATTCGGCAACGATGGTCTTGCCTGCTCCGGTGGGCGCAGCAACGAGTACGCTGTTGCCGGCCTCAAGGCACGCGCAGGCCTCACGCTGGAACGGGTCGAGATCGAATTTGAGGCTGCGATCGAAAGCCAACAACTTCGGTTGGCTTGCTCGGGTGCGCGCTGCCGAATACCGTTCGGCCGGCGATTGCGTGTGCGTCACGTGATCCTTAACAATTACTACGAACGACTCTCAATACAGACTAGAGCGCGAATTCTTTCTCGAAAGCCAGCACTTTCTTGGCGGCTCGACGGTCGTGCAACCAGGCGATGCCGTAGGCGGCAAAATACAACATGACCATGGGAATGGCCAGCAAGAACATCGAGACCACGTCAGCGGCCGGGGTAGCGATGGCCGTGAAAAGCACGATGACCAAAATGGCGATTCGCCAGGATTTGATGATCGACGCCGCACTGATCACGCCGGCGAAGTTGAGCAGCACGATGAAGACCGGAAGGACGAAGGCAATACCGATCGCCACGACGAGTTTGAGTACGAAGTCGAAATAGCCTTGCGCATTAATGAACGCTGAATCCTCGGTGGGCGCGAAACTCGTCATGAGCTCGACCACGTGCGGCAGCACGACCCAACCTGCCGCACAGCCGGCCAGAAATAAAGGAATGGCCGTGAGTAGAAACCCGAACGTGTATTTCTTCTCGGTGCGGGTCAGACCAGGCACCAGAAATGCGAAGACCTGGTAAAGCCACACCGGGCTGGAAACTATCAGACCGACGTAGAGCGAAATTTTTAGTTTTAGATCGAAGGCGCTCGTGATGTCCGGGTAATTGATCTGGGCGTTGCGATGCTGCGCATTGATGATGGCGTAGATCGGCTCGCGCAATTGATCCCAGACAAAATCGGATAGGAACCAACCAGCGATAGCACCAATCAGAAGGCCGGCTGCAGCGAGATAAAGACGCTTGCGCAGTTCGATCAGGTGCTGCCCCAGCGACATCTTTCCCGCTTCGGTCGCACGCCGTCCAGCACGGACCATTCGCGGCTAGGGCTTCGAGGTGGGGTCGGCCGGGCGGGGCTCGGTCGGGAGGGACGTCTTTGACACGCCGTCACCCGTCGTGCTCGTCGACTGCGGTGCGGCGTTGGAATCAGGGTCGACAGTGTCGCTCTTGATCTCACTCTTGAAGATCTTCATGGACTGCCCCAGGCTGCGTGCGAGTCCGGGAAGCTTTGGCGCACCGAAGAGGAGCAGTACAACGACGAGGATGATCAGAAAATGCCATCCGGTCAGGTTTTGCAGCATGAGGGTGTGTCCTCTGTGTTAGCTAGCGGGCGTTTCGCATCAGTTTACCCCGCACGATCCGCGCATCGCGACGCACCTGACTTCGGTGACTGCGGTCAGCTCGATTCTGCTCGACATTGCGAAGCACCACAGCCGCGTCCGCGAATACGGCGGGGATGAACGAGACGGACACCGACGGCGCAACGAGGTCCACTGCGGAAACTTGATCGCTGAGGACCTCAATCGCCCGCAGGGTCGTTAGGGCTTTACGGTAGAGCGTCACCGCGCACCAGCCCAGGACCACGAGGAGACCCGCCACCAGAACGCTCCAAATGAGCAACCACGACCACCACGGCATGGGCTACCTCTCGTTCGACTCGGGCTGATCGTCGCCGGAGTACTGCGCCAGTCCGGCTGTCGACCAGTCAAAAACGACCTTGCGTGATTCTGCCGGTTCAAGCACTGTGACAATGCCAGCGAGGCTGGTGACGAGGCGTTTTAGCACGTGGGCATGAGCGACGCGCAGTGTGGTGCGCGTGCGTGCGCCTGCTCCGACCACCTCGGACCGCTCGGGTCGGTAGTCGGCCAGCAACGGCAGCGCCGCGGTTGGGAGCTCGAGTCGCACATCAACATCGTCGCTCGACGGCTGAAACAGGGTGTCCGGCAGCAGCAGGTCAAGCGCATGTGAACTGCGCGGCGCGGCGGTGATGAGGGGACCGGTCATCCGGTCGAAACGGAAGGTTCGCACGGCTTCGCGAAGGTGGCACCAGCCGCGAAGGTACCAGTCGCTGTCGACGGATTCAATGCGCAAGGGATCGACGAGGCGGTGTTCCTGGTCGCCACGCGCATTGAGATAGTCGAACTCGACCTGCATCCCTGTGCTGAGGGCTGCCTGCACAATCTCGCGGGTCATGCCGGCGTCACGCTGAGCTACGGCGACCTGGGTGGGTGGCGCCGACGCGCCGCGGGTCAACTTAGCCATCAGCGACGCGATCGCATCGGTGTCGGCATTGTGCGGCAAGGCGGACAGGTACTGCAGACCGGCGATGAGTGCTGCGGCCTCGCGCGCGGAGAAGCGAGGGGAGTCATCGATGGCGACCTGGTGGGTGAGCACGATCCGATCATTGGTTTCGAATTCGTCCCAGAGAATGTCGAACAGGTCGCCGTGCAGGTATTGACGTGTTTCCCCGGGAATTCCTGACAGGGCAATGAGGCTGACCAGTGTGCGCACCCGTTCCTCTGACAGTCCGAAGTGCTCGGCCACCTCGGTGACGGTGACCGGCCCCTGGTCGATCAGGTACGGGACGAGGGAGAGCAAGAGTGTGAGCTGGTCTCCGGCGACCCGAGGCTGGCTGGCTGCCTGGGAAGTCTGCGCGTGCAGCGGCGTCGGCCGGCGGCGCTGTGCGCGGACGGGCGGGGACGCGGGGGCTGCGCTGGCATGAGCGTCACGAGCGGCGACCAGTCGATTGTGCACAGCGGTGCGTAAGGCGAGTGGACTTTCGACGAACACCTCGGGCCCGAACCCCGCCAGTTCGTCGGCGAGGATGTTCACGTCGGTGAAGTGCAGGCTGCGCTCAAGCGTCGTTGGCGGGTCCGGCTGGGGTGCGGGGTACTGGGCAGCCTGCCGCGCGGCGAGCCGCACGGCAGCGTCGGATCCCGACACCACGACGATGTGGGCGACATTGCTGACCCACAGGGCATCGAGTTCAAAGAGCGCGCGTGCGCTATCGGTCACGTTGCCCGGTTCGCCAACGCTAATCGGAGTCGGAGTGGAGTTCGCCAGAACTGTCACCGTGCCCACGATGCGAGCCAACAGGAAGGTGCGCGGGGCGTGAGCGACCTCATCCGTTGCGTAAAGGTGCCAGCGGCCTTCGTGCTGCACCAACGCACGCGGAGAAACCTCTCGACGGGCCGGCTTGGTCTCCCCCGGTTTGAGGTAGAGAAATGCCACGACCTGCGCGCGGTCGAGGGCTTTGCTCAACGGTTCGAAGCTCTGGTCTTTCGTGCGTAACAGGGGGGCGTAGCCCAACACCGGTTCGCTCGATTCGACACCCAGGGAGTTCAACTTCATCAGAGCCCGGCGGGATTCCCCGGACAACGATCCTTCCCGCCAGACCGTGCCGGCGAGTTTGAGTAGGGATACCTCGTCGGGAGTGAACGTCACGTCGGCGGGTAGGTCATACAAACCTTTGGGAATTCGGTACCGCAAAAAGTGATTGCTGCCCGGATCATCGGGCGACTCAATTGTTTCGAGCGGAATCCCCAATTCGCGGATATCGTCCTTGTCTCGCTCGAACTGGCGCTCCAGACTCTCATTCGAGCCGCCGGACGAGAATCGCTGTCGGTAACCCTGCACGTTCGCGAGAATATCGGACTTGGTCAGCCCTGATTCCGTTGCTACGAGGGCGAGAACCAAGCTGAACAGCCGTTCCGGGGCCGTCACCAGTAACGGTTTGGCCTCGCTCGCGCTTTCTGGAGGTTCCGATTCAGGCGGGGTAGACATGCGGGCCAGCCGGCTTAGTTGACGCCGAGAATATCGACGACGAAGACGAGCGTTGACCCGGCCGGAATAGTGGCATCCACCGCGTCGCCGTAGGCCTGGTCGGGAGGAATGACGGCGACGATCTGTGAGCCGACCGTCTGTCCGATGAGTGCCGTTGCCAGCCCGGGGATGACCGCGTTGGGGATTATTTGAACGGGGCTTCCGTTGGACCAGGTCGAGACGAAGTTTGTCTTTTCTTTCCAGAGCATGCCGGCGAGATTCGCCGTGACCGTCGAACCCTCCTCGACCTTCTCGCCGTTACCCTGCTTGAGCACACCGATTTCGAGCGTGGTGGGAGCGTCCCCGTTGGGCACGACAATGCCCGGGACGCCGTTTTCATTGAGCACCACGGCGGGAAGGCCATTGGCCACGATCTGGTTGGCTCCGTCAGCTCGCGGCAGATACGCCTTGACGATGTCAACGACAACCACGAGGGCATCCGTCGCTTCGACGCGGAGCTGCTCGTTCCCGCCGGCCGGACCAAACCCATCATCGGGGGAAATGACGACCGCCATGCGCTCACCTTCGCGGGCGCACAGGAGGCCGGCGACGATTCCGGGAAGGGTGGTCTCGGCGAGGGCAGTCGGAAAGGCAACGCTGCCGTCGAACGGAGCCTGTTGAATGGCAGCGCCGGTCGTTCCGTTGTACATGGTCATGACTGCGGAGATCATTTGACCGGCGACAAGCTTCTCGCCGGAACCCTCGATGATTTGCGTGCGCTGAGTAGTTGACGACTTGAGCGGTGTCGGAAAGCTGACGTCGGGCGCCGAGCCGAATTCGCCGGCGGCCGAGACCAAGGTCGAGGCTGCACCGGACGTCGCCGCGGTTTCACAGGAGGCCTGGGCCGTGCCGGGGCCGGCGCACGCGGTCAATGCCGTCATCACGAGGCCGGCGGTGACGATCAGCGCGGATGCTTTGCGCACAAGTCCTTCTTTCGGTACGGGGTTGCTGCAGCATGGATCTGCTGCGCGGGTGTGAGGTTGGTGCGGGTATTGCTAAGGCCAGACGGTTGCGGCTTCGGCGCGGTACAACCCAAATGGGCCGGGCCCTATCCTAACCGGCGTCGAGGTCGCGAGCCTTGGAAAGCTCGGCGCTCGTGCCAGCGGCCCGCACACGTTTGCGCATGACCTTGGCGCTGACGTTGCGTTCACCGAGCGCCCCCGGGGTCCAGGCCTCGACATCCGCGTCGCTGAAGTCCGTTTTGGACGGACGTCGCTTCAGCTCGGGCAGGATCGTATCGGGGGCGAGCCGACGTGCCGTTATGAGGAAACCGGTGTGGCCGATCATGCGGTGGTCGGGTCGCACTGCCAGACCCTCCACGTGCCAACCGCGAATCATCGTTTCATGGGAATCCGGATTGGTATAGAAACCGGTGCCGCGGATGGCCTCAGCCACACGAGACAATTGCGTCACCGTGGCGACGTAGCACAGCAGCACCCCTCCCGGCTTCAGGGCTTCGGAGACGGCGCCCAGGCATTCCCAGGGCGCCAGCATGTCGAGGACCACCCGGTCGACACTCTGCGACGGCATCGTATCGGGCAACGTCTCGGCAAGATCGCCCAGGGTGATGGTCCAGTTCTGCGGGTCATTCCCGAGGAAGGTAGCAATGTTGTCACGAGCGACGTCAGCGAATTCTTCGCGCCGTTCAAAGGAGGCGAGACGGCCGGCCGGCCCGATCGCGCGCAACAACCAGAGCGACAGCGCCCCGGAACCAACGCCGGCCTCAACGACGGTGGCGCCGGGAAAGATGTCGGCCTGCGCCAGAATCTGCGCGGCATCCTTGGGGTAGATGATGGCTGCACCGCGCGGCATGCTCATCACGAAGTCCACCAGAAGCGGCCGCAGCGCCAGGTGCTCGACGCCGACGTTGTTGGTGACGACCGACCCGTCTGGCTGCCCGATGATGTCGTCGTGCGCGAGGATGCCGCGGTGGGTATGAAAGGTCAGGCTTTCCTGAAGGGTGATGGTGTTCATCCGCCCTTTGGGCCCGGTGAGTTGTACCCGGTCGCCGACACGAAAGAGTCCACTGTTTTGAATGACCTGGTTATTGCTCATGCGAGTGGTGCGCTTTCGTTTCGGGCGGACCCGGTGGGGGCGAGAGAATGAATGGGAGAGGATGCTTCGGTACGCTTCAAATCGTGAAACAGTGCCGCGATATCGTGGATCGTTCGCCCGTCGAGCGTCGGCCACCGCGTGTAGAGCACGCTCTCCGGCAGGTCGATCTGGTGGGGAACGGCGATGGTGATCGTGCCGGCGGCAACAGCGGATTCGACACCCGGCACGGAATCCTCGATCGCAATGCACGATGTCGGGTCGACGCCGAGTTGCTCGGCGGCGAACAAATACGGGTCAGGATGCGGCTTGCTGTTTGCGACCATATCGCCAGCGACTACAACGTCGAATGCTGCAAAGTCGATGAGGTCGATGATCTGACGCGCCATGCGCTCCACCGACATGGTGACGAGTGCGGTCGGGACGCCGGCGGCTTTCAGCTGCCGCAAAAGCTCACGAGACCCCGGACGCCAGGGAATCCCGTGTTCAGCCAACTGCTGCTGCACGCGGTCGGTCAGGCGCGCAACAATCGCGTCTGCAGTGAGATCGACGCCCCGTGCTTGCAGAATTGCCGCAGAATTCCACAATCCTGACCCGATCAGCAACATTCCGTCTTCGTGAGTCCAGACACCGCCGAACTCGGCCATGAGCTCGGTCTCAGCACGCATCCAGTACGGTTCGGTGTCGACGATCGTGCCGTCCATGTCCCAGAGGACGGCGGCGGGCAGGGTAGCGGGCGTGGGCAGGGGCGGAGAAAAAATATTCACGGGGTTCAAGTCTAGGGCCACCGCCTATCCTTGACTGAGGCCCTTCACGCGGAAGGCTTAAGAATTGAGGACATAAACGGTGGCTGACGGTAATGGGTTTCTGGGCGGACGGCTGCTCGTCGTCGCTTTCGAAGGCTGGAACGACGCCGGAGAGGCCGCAACGGGGGCGGTTCGCGCGCTAAAAGAATTACTCGACGTTGAGATGATCACCGAGGTTGACCCGGAAATGTACTTTGACTACCAGTTCAACCGGCCGACCGTGTCAACGAACGAGGACGGCGTGCGCACTCTCGGCTGGCCGAGCGCGATTATGTACGGTCCGAAAACCCCAGGGACGCTGAGTGTTCCACTGGCAGACGATGCCGAACTGCGGGTCAGTGGCACGAACGCGGGCAATATCTTTCTGCTGATCGGTACGGAGCCGTCTCGCAGTTGGAAGAGCTTCGCCGCGGAGATACTCGACGCAGCCCTGGCCGCCGATGTCAGCGGCATAGTCTTCTTGGGCGCCATGCTGGCCGATGTTCCGCACACCCGCCCCATCTCAATCTTCGTCTCGAGCGATAACGCTCAGGTGCGCGCCGAACTGCAAATTGAACGCAGCAATTATGAGGGGCCGGTCGGCATACTCAGCGTGTTGTCCGACGCTGCCGAGACGGTGGGAATTCCTACCCTGTCGATTTGGGCATCCGTGCCCCACTATGTGCATAACGCACCATCGCCCAAGGCAATGCTCGCATTGATCGACAAGCTCGAAGAGGTCATCGACGTGGTCATCCCGCGCGGCGCACTCGTGACCGAGGCGGCTGAGTGGGAGACCGGTATCGATGTGTTAGCAGGCGAGGACGAGGACATGGCCGCGTACATCGCCCAGCTCGAGCAGGCCAGAGACACCGTTGACTCGCCGGAGGCGAGCGGCGAGGCGATTGCCCAGGAGTTCGAGAAGTACCTGCGTAAGCGCGGCACCGACGGGCGCGATGGGCGCGCAGACGGCCGGCCCGATGGCCCCGGAAGCCGGCCCGACGGGCCGCGGCACTAGGAACGCAACGGGGCAGCCGAGGAGTCCGCTTCGCTCTAGAGTGCGACGCCGAGCAGCGCGCCGATGGCACGATGCACCAGGCTCACGTCATCGAGCGGGCCGGCGGCCGCGTCGTCGACGAGCTTCAGAGCCTCGGGGGTATTCAGGTCGTGACGGAGTGCAAGGCGCAGGGACTCCACGAGCGAAGCGGCCGATCCAGGCGTCCCCCCGTTGGCAGCGCTCTCGGCTGTGCTAAGGGCTGCAGCACCGAAGGCTGCGGACCACACGGACAGACGCGCGACGGCCTCCTCGAGAAGCGCGTCGGTCCATTCCCAGTCGGTGCGGTAATGGCGGGCTAACAGGGCCAGTCGAATCGCACGCGGGTCAACACCCTGGGCGCGTAGCCCTGAAACCAGAACGAGATTCCCGAGCGATTTGCTCATCTTCTCGCCCTGGTAGGCGACCATGCCGGTGTGGCTGTAGACCCCGGCGAGCGGATGTCCGGACAGCGCCTCTGCATGCCCGGCGCTCATGTCGTGGTGTGGAAAGATCAGGTCGGAGCCGCCCCCTTGCACGGTGAAGTCTGTGCCAAGTTCTTTGAGGGCGATCACCGAACACTCAATGTGCCAACCGGGTCGCCCGGCGCCGACCGGAGATTCCCACGCCGGTTCCCCGAAACGGGCAGCCCTCCAGAGCAACGGGTCGAGTCGGTCGCGTTTGCCCGCACGGTCGGGGTCTCCCCCGCGCTCGGAGAATAGGCGCAGCATGCTGTCCGGGTCGAGGTTGCTCTCGTCACCGAGCGCCCATCCGGTGCTGGCTTCGGCAGCACGGATGTCAAAGTACAGGTCGACGGCGATTGTTCCGTCTGCCCCGCCTATGGCGTCGTCCGTCTGCACCGGATAGGCGAGTCCGGCCTCCTGCAGTAGCGCCACCGCGGCCGCTACCTCGTCGATGACCTCGGTCACAGCGACGAAATCATTCGGCGGAATGATTCCCAAAGCTTCCATGTCGGTGCGGAAAAGTTCAACCTGCGATTCGGCCAGGTCGCGCCAGTGGACGCCGGTGGCGGTTGCCCGCTCCAGGAGCGGGTCATCGATATCCGTCACATTTTGGGCATAGTGCACGCGGTAACCGGCGTCGATCCAAACCCGCTGGAGGGTATCGAAGGCGAGGTAAGTGTTGGCATGGCCGATGTGGGTCGCATCGTACGGCGTGATGCCACAGACGTAGAGTCGGGCTGAAGCGAGCGGCTGGGCCAGCACCAGGCTGTCAGTTTTTGTGTCGTGGAGCCAGGGGGCACCCGACTCGCCGGGGACAGAGACAATTTCGGGTCGTTCCCATGCACGCATGTTTCAAGCCTAGCTTCCAGAGGGCCATCGCTTTGCGAGGGGGCTTCGATGCGACGTTCGTCGCGCGAGCCGACTACGCCGAGATGACGTTTGTTCCAAGGAGCACGAACAGCACGATGCCCAGCACGATGCGATAGATCACGAACGGCAGAAAACTGCGTCGCGAAATATAGTTCATGAAGAACGCGATCACGGCGAGGCCCACCACGAAGGCAACGATAGTGGCCACCAGGGTTTCGAGCGGTCCGAAAATTTCGGGAGTGCACGTGGTCGCCCCCGCTAGACAGGGATCAGCGACGGACTTGTACACCTGGTAGAAGCCGCTGCCGAGCACGGCGGGAATAGCTAGCAGGAACGCATACCGGGCCGCCGCTGCGCGTTCGTAGCCGAGGAACAGCCCGGCAGTGATGGTACCGCCGGACCGTGACACACCGGGGATGAGCGCGAGAGCCTGCGCGAACCCGTAGATCGCGCCGTGGCCGACCGTGATGTCTTGCAGCTGACGCCTTTTGGCGCCGACATGATCGGCAATGCCGAGCAGAACGCCGAAGACGATGAGCATGGTCGCGGTTATCCAGAGTGAGCGCAGCACGGTTTCAATCTGGTTCTGGAACAACAGGCCGAGAATGATAATCGGCAGCGATCCCAGAATGATCAACCAGCCCATGCGGGCATCCGGATCTTTACGGGACACCCTGCCGGTGAGCGACTTGGCCCACTGGCCGATGATGCGCACGATATCACGCCAAAAGAACATGACGACAGCAGCTTCAGTGCCAATCTGGGTGATGGCCGTGAATCGGGCACCTGGATCTGCGCCGGTGCCGAGAAACTGGCCGACGATGGTGATGTGCGCGCTCGACGACACCGGGAGGAACTCGGTCAACCCCTGAACGAGGCCCAGAATGATCGCATTCAGAAAGTCCACACGCTTCGCTTTCTCGGATTACTCAAAATACTCGGGGAACCCGTACTGACGGTGTCGGGCGGCGCTTTACAGCTTCAATATTGTGACAGCAGGTCGGTCAAAACCTGCCTGCCAAACACTAGTGCGTCAAGCGGTACCCGCTCGTCCACTCCGTGGAACATTGCTGGAAAGTCCAAGTCGGCCGGTAAGCGAAGCGGCGCAAAACCGTAGCCCTTGATGCCGAGGGTGCTGAGCGCCTTATTGTCGGTTCCCGCGGACAACAGGTAGGGCAGCACGGGTGCGCCGGGATCGTGGCGTTCCAGGGTACTCACAACGGCGTCGATCAGCGGCCCCCTGAATTCGGTCTCGAGACCGATGTCGCGGTGCATCGTGACGATGCCGATGTCCGGACCAACGATCTCCTGAATTTGGGCGAGCACGAAGTCTTCTTCCCCCGGCAGCGAGCGGATGTCGATGAGGGCTTCGGCCGTGTCGGGAATGACATTGTGCTTGTACCCGGCGGTCAGGCCGGTGGGGTTGGTTGTCGTTCGCAGGCTGGCCTGGATGAAGCCGGACGCTGTGCCGGTTGCCAGGGCGAGCTCGTCCGGGCCGACCGTCTGCGGATCAACACCGAGAATTCGAGCAATTTCACCGAGTAATTGCTCGGTCGTGTCGGTCAGCCGAATCGGCCATTCGTGTCGACCCAGTTTCGCCACTGCCTCGGCGAGCCGGGTGACAGCGTTGTTCGGGTGGATACGAGAGCCGTGCCCGGCCTCGCCGCGCGCGACGAGTTTGACCCAGATCAGCGCCTTTTCGCCGGTTTGCAGCAGGTAGGCGCGTTTGCCGCCGAGAGTGATCGAGTACCCGCCGACCTCGCTGATGGCTTCGGTCGCTCCATCGAACAGGTGGGGATGCTCGTGCACAAGAAAGTGCGAGCCGAGCACACCGCCGGCCTCTTCGTCGGCGAAAAAGGCGATAACGAGGTCACGCTCCGGCGCACCATTGGCACCAATCACGTCCTGCAGAGAAGCCAAAATCATCGCGTCCATATTTTTCATATCGACAGCGCCTCGCCCCCACAGCAGGCCGTCTTTGATGACGCCGCCGAACGGGTCGACGCTCCAGTTCGCCGGATCGGCCGGCACGACGTCAAGGTGGCCGTGCACGACGAGAGCCGGCCGGGACGCATCACGGCCCTTGACCCGGGCGATGACGCTGGTTCGGCCCGGTTCGGAATCAAAGAGTTCCGGCGCGAGGCCGAGGTCTCGCAGTTTCTCGGCAACGTACTCGGCGGCATCCGTTTCGCCGTTGGAACGGCCTCCCCCGTAGTTCGTCGTGTCGAAACGGATGAGATCACGCGCGAGTTCGGCGGTCAGGTCGAGTTTCTGGGGGATGTCTGCGGTTGGGGTACCCGCTGAACCAGGGATACTCGAGGCCGGGGGCACGTTCGAAAAGGAAGCCATGAATAAACGCTACCCGTCGGCGCTGTCGGCAGTGACACATCGGGGGTTCTAATCCGTGCTAAGTTATTACCTCGGCAGCCGGTTCATCCGGAGGCCGTTTCACCCAGTCCGGGTGGCGGAATTGGTAGACGCGCTGGCTTGAGGTGCCAGTGCCCGTTAAGGGCGTGTGGGTTCAATTCCCATCTCGGACACGGAGATTTCTTTTAAGAGATCAACGAGGACTGGTTGAGACAGTTCACAAGGCCGGATCCTTTGGATCCGGCCTTGTCTCGTTAAGCGATCGCCCTACGGTCGCGTGGATGGTCAGGACAAAATGTCCTTGGTCACAAACCTGCTATATGCCAACGCTCCGAAAACTGCCAGGTAACAGACCTGCACGATCGCGTTCTGACCGAACGAGCTGAGGTCGAGTGGTTGCCGGAGCAGGTCGGCGAAACCGAGCCAATAGTGGCTGAACAGCCACGGATGCAGCCAGGACAGTTGCGGAATGACATCGAGGATCTGCGCGACGACCGAGACCACGATCGTCGCCGCCATAGCTCCCACGGGAACATCGGTGAGAGTGGAGATGAACAGCCCGATCATCGACAAGCCGAGCAAGGATACGGTGACATAGGCGGCGACCAGCAGCGAGCGCAACAGCGACTCGGTGACGCTGATGGTGTCGCCCGATAAGAGCGTGACCGGTCCAACCGGGAACAGGGCTGCCCCGATGAGCGCACCCGAGACGGTGAGGGTCAGCGTCGCTACGAGACAGAACAGAGCCGCGCCCGCGTACTTGACCAACAACAGCCGTACCCGGCCGGCTGGCGCTACCAGCAGGTAGCGGAGGGTACCGAGGCCGGCCTCTCCGGCGATCGTGTCTCCGGCCACCACACCGATGGTGAGAGGCAGGAATAGGGGGATGGCAACGACCATTGCGGTGAAGCCGACGAACAGGCCGTTCTGGGTCACCCGATCAAGAAACGGCGGCCCCTCCCCCGGGTTCAGCGTGGAGGACGACAGACGAACGGCGACGGCAAGCAGTACCGGGATCAGCGCCACGGCGACCAACATGGCCCAGGTCCGGCGACGGCGAAACAGCACGGAAATTTCGGAACCGAGCAGGTCCCAGCCACCCCCGCGGCGCGCCGGAATATCGCTGCGGCCGGCCGCTGGCAGAACATCACTGGACGACATCAAAACCCTCCCCGGTCAGGGCGACAAAACGTTCTTCGAGGCTCGGTTCCTCGATGGCGAAGCCGCGGATACGCACCCCGCCGGCGACGAGCGCCGTCACGATGGCCTCGGGCTGCCAGTGGGTACCGACGAGCGGCGCGACCACGACCGGGTCAGCATCGTCAAGCACGCTGCGCGCGGGCTCCAGCCCCAGGTGGGTGAGCACACGGATCGCGCCCGGGGCATCCGGCGTGCGCACACGCACCCGGGTCTCACCGACCTGTCGCAGCGCCGCCAGCGTGCCCTGGGCGACGAGGCGCCCCGCACTCATCACGGCGGCGTGCGTGCACATCTGCTCAACCTCGGCGAGCAGATGGCTTGAGACGAACACGGTCGTTCCCTCTGCGGCCAGTGAGCGCACAAGGCTGCGCACCTCCCGGGTGCCCTGGGGGTCGAGGCCGTTCGTGGGTTCATCGAGGACTAGAAGTTGTCGCGGGAGCAGCAGGGCGTTGGCGATGCCGAGCCGCTGCTTCATGCCAAGCGAGTACGCATGAACCTTCTTGTCCGCTGCATGGGAGAGCCCGACCCGTTCAAGGGCCTGCTGCACCCGCGCACGCCGGGTACTGCTCGGTGCGTGCCGATCGGCGGTGTCGAGGCGGCGCAGGTTGGCCGCTCCGGAAAGGAAGGGATAAAACGCCGGTCCTTCAACGAGGGCGCCTACCTGGGGCAACACCTCGTGCAGGCGGGCTGGCATGCTGTGGCCGAGCACGGTGATTGAGCCGCTGGTCGCCTGGGTGAGTGCCAGCAACATGCGAATGCTGGTGGTCTTACCCGAACCGTTCGGACCCAGGAAGCCAAAGACCGAGCCACGGGGAACCGCGAGGTCAATGCCGTTCACAGCGATTTGCGGGCCAAACCGTTTGGTGAGACCCCGGCTCTCGATCGCGAGGTCGAGAGCCGGGGTATCGCCGGTCACAGTGTGATGCGCGTCATTGCGGTGACGATCACTCTGCGGCTGCCTGGAGCTGGGCAAGCGGAACCGAGCCGGCGAACACCCGCCCGTCCGTGGCCAGGAACACCGTCATGAGGGATGTCGTCAGGGCGCGGCCTCCCTCGACAGCGCTGGTCAGCTGGTCGATCAGGGGGTTGTCGCCGAGCTCGGCCGGTACGGCGGCTGCGGGCACCTCAACGATACTGGACCAACCGTTTCCCGTGACACGGGGCAGTTCATCCGCTGTCGGGCTCTGCGCCTCGGTGTGGTCACCGATAGCGCGGTCGGGCAGGGCCGGAATGGCCTGCTCCGTCACCGTGGCGTTGGTCGGTGGCACGAAATCGAACAGGTCGGCGTCGGGAGCGGCAAAATCAATGGCCGTGAAGCCGACCTGCAGCGCCGGTGCGCTTTGGCCCTCGGCCAGCACGGTCACCTGAACAGGTAGACCGGTCTCAGAGTCGACCGCGATCGAAACGGATTCGACGAGGCTGTCAGCTGCTTTCGGCGTGAGCACCAGCTGGTACACACTGCGTCCAGCAACCCGAGCGTCCGTGCCGACCGAGACCGTCGTACTCGGGTCCAGCTGGCTGAGAAAACGCTCGGCGAGCTGCGCCGGGGTCGAGAGGTCGGTGGGGAGTTCCGACTTTAGCTCGGCGAACGTCGACTCAGCGGTAGCAGCGAAATCGGCCGGCACGCTCAAGTGGGTCGCTGCGTTGCTGTTCGAGTCATACAGCCACACATCGTTCCCGTTGTGTACGACATCACGCTCAGCCATGCGGTCCTTGATCTGCACGCGCGAGTGGTTTTCGCCGCCGACATACACTCGGAACTCGTGGGAGCCGCTGAGCAACTCGAGTGCCGTGCTCAGTGCCCCGATGGTCGACTCTCCGGGGACAGATTCGGCCGCGCCTTCCGGCATGGACTCCGCCATGGATTTCTTCAGGGATTCGGTCATGCCCGCACTGAGATCCAGGGTGGGGAGACCGAGATCAGACGATTGGGAAACCGTTCCGGAGAAGGCCGACACGGTGCTGTCGTGCACCAGGAGGAGAACCTGCTCGGGTGTCTTATCGGGTAGATCAACGGCGGCACCGGCCTGGAGCGGCACGGCGATGACTGCGGCGACCACGACCGCCGGTACGACAACGGCGGGGAGCCATTTGAGAGAATTGCGTGACACGATCAACGCTCTAGCGCATTCGGATTCATATCGCGATCGTACGCCTCGGGCCTGCGCCTCGGTGGTGAGATCAGCGTACTTTCAGGTGCCGGAAGAGGATCAGACGGATTCGAGCTGGTCAGGTGCCGCGTCGGTGATTCCAATGAATTGACTGCCGATACCATCGCACTCGGTGCGGCCGAATCCGGCGGCCGGCTCGGGCAATTCGTCGAAGCCGTGATTCGAACAACTGATATAGGTGAACGTCGGCCACCATTTCTTTGGACGCACGGCTTCGGTGTACCCACAGATACTGCAGGTGAGCTGCACCCAGACGGGCTTCTTGCCGGTGCGATTGGCGCGCGACTGCACCAGCCAAACCGGCGGCTCGGCTTCGAGTTTAGCCAGCTGGCCCTCGCTGAGGCGCGAGGGAATCCCGTGACGTGTCGCCATTTCCAGCGGGATATCCAGGCGCAGTGCTACTTCTCGTCGCGTAATCATCACAGACAACGATAAGCGCTCGCGCGCGTGGCCGCAGCATCCGCTGGCCCGATCGATGCCGGAATCTCTTCCGCCTCCTATGGGACAATGGCAAAATGTCAATTCCCGTTTCCCCGCTCGGACTTCTCCTCGACGTTGACGGCCCAATTGCGAGCCCGATCACGCGCAGTATTTCAACGCCGAGCATCCTGGCCGATTTGATCACACTGGCGGCCGGGCACGTGCCGATCGCGTTCATCACCGGGCGGTCAGCCGAATTTATTCGCGAGCAGGTGGTCGCCCCGCTCGTCGCGGCCGGCCTGCCAGAGACCTTTCGAATGTACGGCGTCTGCGAGAAGGGCGCGGTGTGGTTTCCAATCGGAGCGAACGGCATGGGGGACGTCGTCGTCGATCAGAGCGTTGCCCTGCCGATGGCCGCCATTGACGGGGTGCGCCAGCTGGTCTCCGACTCGTTCGCAGCCGAGATGTTCTTTGACGAAACCAAGCAGGCGATGATCTCGGTCGAACAGCGCACCGATGTGAGCCATGCGAAATTTCTCGCACGCCAAGTCGAATTCAACGAAGCCGCCTTTGCCATCATGGTGCAGCACGGGCTCGGCGTGCGGTTCGACGATCGCCGGTCGCCCGACGAGTTCGGTCGGATACCGTTTCGGCTCGACGCCACGATCATCTCAACCGACATCGAGTCGGTCACGCTCGATAAGGATCATGCGGCAAAGCGTGCCCTCGCCTACTTCGCCGAGAGCGGACCGTTGCCCCGGCTGTGGCGATCAATGGGCGATTCCCGCAGCGACTATCGCATGGCCGATCACCTGTACGAAGCCGGCTACGACGTCTCTCACGTTGACGTGCGGCCATCCGATGGCATTCTGGACCGTCCCTACCGGGTGATCGTGATCGGAGACCAGATCCATGATGAGGCCGGGGCAACATTTCTGCGCTACTGGGTCGAGAAGCTAGCCCTGCCTGCGTGATCACCGCGGTGACCGAAAAGACTAGGTATTGACGAAACGGATACCGTTTTGCAGGGTGCTGCGCAACTCGAAGACCTTTTCAAAGCTGCCGCGTTCCATGCCGGCCAGTCCCTCACGCAGCACGCCGACCAGGCGTGACCGCGGAATCACGATAATCATCGGCCTTCGACCACGCTTGGGCAGCGATACCGGTTGGTCAAGGGCGATGTCGGGCAGCACGACGATGAGCGCGGTGAAGCGTACCTTCAGTGCCCGGCTGATTGAGCGGGCGGCAGCCTCGTACTGGTGGATCGGGCGATCCTCCTCCGGCAGTTCGTCGCCGATCAATTCGCCGCGGCGAAGCTGTACGGGTGCGCCCCAGTCTTCGGACAAGATTCCAAACAGTCCGGCCGGCCCGAGGATAATGTGATCAAGTTTGTCGGTCTGGCTACCGGTGTCGATGTCATGCCACGCAGTGAAACCGATACCGAGATTGGCCACAAGCTGGGCTGTGACCTCCTCTGCCAGAGCTTTCGCGAGGCAGTGCCGTACGAGTTTCGGGGCGCTACGGACGAACGCGGGGGCATACGGGTCGTCGATGACCGTACCGCGGCCAGCCCATTCGCGCACTAGATCGAGGTATCTCAGCCGCGCCTGGCCACCGGGATGACCGTGCATGCGGGTTTTCAGGCTGGATTTTGTGGCCGGGCCGCGGCCGGAGGGGGCGGCGTAGGCATCCGTTGGAACGGCCTGCTCGGGGTCACCGAAGCGACGACGATCGTAAGCGGCCCGGTTTTGTGGACTTCCAACGCGTTCCCAAGCGAGTTGCACGGCGTGAAATCTGATCGCGCTGCCGCCGACATCGGGATGGGTTTGGCGTAACAGCAGTCGGTAGGCGCGACGTAACTCGTCCTCGGTCGCCGTCGGACTCACTCCGAGAACCTCGTAGGGGGTGGATGCGGCCGGGCTGTCTTGCATCCTGGGCGGGACCTTTCCGTGTTCGAAGACGACCAATACTGAATCGATCAAAAACCAACGGTACCGCGTGATTCTGATACCGCGCCGAGGGTGGGCTGGGTGGGTGACGGGCCATTGTCCGCCACGATCAGATACGCTACCCGTGAAGATCCGTCGTGGGTAGTTTCAGAACTCCTGACCTTGCTGTCCGGGCTCGCGAGTCTCTTCGCGGCCAATGCGGCCGTCGCCTTCGCGGTTCTGGCCGGCCCGGTAGCCAAATCCCTGCCTTGATGAGCTCAGCCGACTCACGAAAACGAGCCGCTGGTGACTTAGTCGCGCAGCAGGTGGAACGGGATTGCCATGGCGATGGACACGCAGAGGATTCCGGCAATGAAGATCGGTCCCATCAGGGCCGTGACCGAGAAAGCCAGGCCGAACAGCCAGAAACCGAAAACGAAAATCGCGAAAGCGACGACGAAGGCGACAATGTTCATGGGTGTTCCTTTCACGGCAGCGCCCGGCAATTTCGCCAGTCACTGGTTTGAGCGTACGGCTTATTCGTACTGGATTGAGCGTACCGGTTAGGGCCTGATGCAGTTACATCGAGTCGTTCGTGATCGGCTCGATCAGTTCAGGGCCGTTTCCGGTCACGGGGCCGACTTCATGGAAATTGAGCGACTCTACGACTATCCGGGAGGCTGCGACGGCGGCATCAACGAGGCCTTGGTCGCCCGCGGTAGCCGGGTCCAACCAGTGGTCCCACCACTCTTCTGGGAGGGCAACGGGTGTACGGTCGTGGATCTGCGCGAGCGGGCCCCGGGCATCAGTCGTCAGGATGGTCGCGGACAATACCCAGCGCGATGGATCGCTGTCGGCGGCGGCCGGGTTCTTCCACCAGGAGTACAGGCCTGCGAAGGCGAGGGGAAGTCCGTCGTCGGATTGGATGAAATACGGGGTCTTCACGGCGCCCTCGGTGTTCCACTCGAAGTAGCCCGTGGCCGGAACCAGAGCGCGCCGTGACCGCACGGACACCGTGAAGGTTGGCTTCTCGGCGGCCGTCTCTGCCCGCGCATTAAAGGTCGGAAATTTCGACGTCGACTCCGTTGCGAAAGACGGGATCAAGGACCAGCGTGCTGATTCCAGTCGACGCACGTGTGGGTCGGTTTTGGCCGATTCAAGCACGATTGGAATCTGGTCGGTCGGACGGATGTTCCACGACGGTTCCGGCAGATTTTCGCCTTCATGCTCGATATCGAACATGGCAGCCAGATCGGGCGCTGAATCGGTAATGACGAGTCGACCACACATGCATTCAGAATACCGCGTCATGCCGGGCGCGATCGCGGACTTCCGCTAGCGTCGATGCAATGGACGATCGATATAGTGCAGACGTGCTCTCCCCCGGGTGGCGCGAAGCCGGCCGCATCATTATTCCGACGCAGGAAGCCGTCCGAGACCTGGTTGTAGAAGAAACCGCCACTGGGTTTTGTGGTGCCGTCATTCGTGTGGAAAAGAAAATTGTCACCCTCGAAGACAGGCAGGGCAAGCTGCGACTGTTTCCGCTCGGTTCTGGTTTTCTGATCGACGGTCGTCCCGTCACACTGATTGCACCGACCATGGCCGCCGCCCTGGGTCGGGTGCGCACGGCTTCAGGCTCGACCGCCGTGCCCAACGTGCCCGCTCGCGTCGCGCGCGCCAGCCGCATCTTCGTCGAGGGGCGACACGATGCCGAACTGGTGGAAAAGATCTGGGGCGCAGACCTGCGCCTCGAAGGCGTCGTCGTTGAATATATCGAGGGGGTCGACAACCTCGATGCGATCCTCCGTGAATTCCGACCGAGCTCGGCACGTCGGGTGGGCGTGTTGGTAGACCACCTCGTGCCCGGGTCCAAGGAGAGTCGCATCGCGGAGGCCGCGGCGCGCGGGCCGTTCGCTGCGAACGTGCTCGTGGTGGGGCATCCGTTCGTCGACGTGTGGCAATCGGTAAAACCAGCCAGGGTCGGCCTCACTGCCTGGCCCGAGGTCCCGCGGAGCATCGAGTGGAAACACGGCATCTGCGACGCGCTCGGCTGGCCGCACGAGGAACAGGCAGACATCGCCAGGGCTTGGCAGCGAATTCTCGGCCAGGTGCGCACCTTTGCCGATTTGGAACCACAACTGCTAGGGCGCGTGGAGCATCTGATCGACTTCGTGACAGCAGAATGACACGCCGTAACCAGTTTCGGCCAACGGGCGTCCGGGACCGCGCCGGGCACTGGTCGCCCCGGAGTTCAGGCGAATTTGCTCGAAAACGTAACACTTTCATGTAAAAAAGGCCGGGAACTTTGAAACCGTCCAGACTTGTGGGCTAGTGTTGGACTCGAAGTTGTAGTGCTTGCACGTCTTAAACGCATCGACTGTGATTCAATTGGATCGCGGTTTGTGCGCCACATTCCTTTCGGAAGCGGACGACGAATACCGCGACGAACGGTCCCGACAGTCGGGGCCGGTCTTACACTCCTGGAGGAGTTTTACAAATGGCAACAGGTACCGTGAAATGGTTCAACGCTGAAAAGGGCTTCGGCTTTATCGCACCCGACGACGGAAGCGCCGATGTTTTCGCGCACTACTCCGCGATCGCGTCGAATGGCTACAAGTCCCTCGATGAGAACCAGAAGGTCGAGTTCGAGGTAACCCAGGGCCCCAAGGGTCCTCAGGCCGAGAACATCCGCGCCCTCTAAATAGAGCTTGCGAAGAACGCCTCCCGCTTTTGCGGGGGGCGTTCTTGCTTTAATGCTGGATGGGTATGACCACGTGCTGGTTGAGGGCTCTCGTGGCGTCGGTAAACGCGAGCGGACCGGGCCGATCCGCCCTACTTCACCAGGTCTTGCCAACCGTCGCCATCGACATATTCGAAGATCAGGTTCGTTTCGGTGTGAGCGACGGCCGGATGCTCCGCGAGGTGTTCCAGCACAAAGTCACGCAGGTGTGAGGCATCCGCTGCGGCAACGTGCAGCAGGTAGTCGTCGGCGCCGGCGGTGTGGAACAGCCCGATCACGCCCGGCCAGTGCGGGGCGGCGTTGCGAAAGTCATCGATCTGCACCCTGGCGTGCTTGGCCAGTCGCACGGAAATGAGGGCCTGCAAGCTCGCACCGAGCGCAGCCAGGTCGATGTTGGCCCGGTAACCACGAATGTGGCCGAGCTGCTGCAGGCGGCGCAGGCGCAGGGACACCGTGGACTCGGCGACGCCGATTTCGCTCGCCAGGGCCGCCCCCGAAGCCCTGGCGTTGACCGACAGGGCGCGCAACAGCGCGCGATCAACCCGGTCAAGTTCCGGCTTCTTCGATTCCATTAACAAACTCCCTCGTTACCAAGGAGTTTATGCGATTCGAGCAGAAAAATTGCAAGGGTCTGCAGTTACACCTGTGCGAGGACATAGAACCTGCTTCTGTGTGGGGACGCTGCCACCGTCGTCACATATTAGAACTCTTGTCGTGCATGCCGGGATGGCCCCCATCGTTTGATCGGGCGAAAACGTGCGTTCGCCGGGTCGCTGCCTCTAACGCACTGATTAGATCGGTGTAGCCGCGGCCCGGACCAGCGCTAGCTGCGCCCGAGGCGGCGGCGGAGCAGGTCAATGCGCATCTGCAGCTGCGTGACACTAGCCTGGGCGACGGCCGGGCCACCGCACAGCCGACGGAGTTCGGCGTGAATCATGCCGTGCGGTTCGTTGGCGAGTTTGGACCACATGCCGACAAGACTCGACAGCAGCGTGCGCTGTTCTTTGAGAGTGCGATACAGGGGCGGCGGCTCGAGCGGGGCGATGTCGCCCGTCACCGGATCCTTGCGCTTGTCGGTCGACCGTTTCGACTGACGGGACTGGCGTTGCCGCAGCAACTCCGACACCTGTTCCGGCTCGAGCAGACCGGGAATACCGATGAAGTCGAATTCTTCGTCGGTGCCCGGCTCAGCGAGCTCTCCGAACTCGTCTCCGTCAAACATGACCATGTCAAAGGTCGCCTGGGAGTCAAGCGCCTGCCAGGTGAGATCGTTTTCGCCGAGATCGTCGGAGGCCTTGTCTTCCTTGTTCGCTGCAGCGACCATGGCGTCTTCGGGGTTGTACATACCGTCGTCGCCGTCGTCACGGTTGCTGCGGTCGAGGGCGTGGTCCCGCTCGAGCTCGAGCGCGTTGGCAAGGCTGAGCAGGCCGGGAACGTTCGGCAGAAAGATGGATGCCGTCTCACCACGCCGGCGAGCCCGCACGAACCGGCCAATCGCCTGTGCGAAGTACAGCGGGGTGGCCGCACTGGTGGCATAAACGCCGACGGCGAGGCGCGGAACGTCGACGCCCTCCGACACCATGCGCACGGCAACCATCCACCGACGGGTGTTCTTGGAAAACTCGTCGATGCGGTCACTCGACTCCTTCTCGTCGGAGAGCACGATCGTGACCGGTTCACCGCAGATGTCCTCGAGAATGACCGCGTAGGCACGAGCGGCGGTCTGGTCGGTGGCAATGACGAGACCACCGGCATCCGGGATGCCGTGCCGCACCTCGGTCAGGCGAGAGTTCGCGGCGCGCAATACCGACGGAATCCATTGCCCGCTGGGCTCGAGCGCCGTGCGCCAGGCCTGGCTGGTGATGTCCTTGGTATTGCCCTCGCCGAGCTTGGCTTCCATTTCATCACCGGCCCGGGTGCGCCACTTCATATGCCCCGCATAGACCATGAACATCACCGGGCGAACCACGCCATCGGCGAGGGCGCGGCCATAGCCGTAGGCATAGTCGCTTTGCGACATGCGGATACCGTGCTTGTCAGGCAGATAACTGACGAAGGGAATCGGCGCGGTGTCGGACCGGAACGGGGTACCGGTCAGCGACAGGCGCCTGGTAGCCGGCCCGAAGGCCTCCCGGATCGCGTCGCCCCAGCTCAGGGCGTCTCCCCCGTGGTGGATCTCATCGAGGATGACAAGGGTGCGACTCGACTCGGTGAGCTGTTTGTGCAGGGCTGCGCGAGCCGCTACCTGCGCGTAGGTCACGACGACACCGTGATAGTGGCTGCCATAGCTGCGGTCTGCGTTCTTGAACATGGGATCGAGACGGATGCCCGCGCGCGCTGCGGCATCTGCCCACTGGTTCTTGAGATGCTCGGTGGGCGCAACGACAGTGATGCGGTCGATGGTGCGGCGGGAACGCAGTTCGGCGGCTAGTCGCAGGGCGAATGTGGTCTTGCCGGCGCCCGGCGTAGCCGCGGCCAGAAAGTCGCGAGGTTCGTGCACGAAATACGCTTCCAAAGCTTCGGCCTGCCAAGCGCGCAGCTTGCCGGCCGTACCCCAGGCCGCGCGTTCGGGGAAGGACGGCGACAGGTGTTCGGCTGCACTCGTTCCCTGGGCTGGACCGAAAACCGATGGAGTATTCACTTCTTACAAATCTACCAAAGCCCACCGACGTTCGCGTGCGCCGGGTTCGACCAGCGGGGGCTGTTCCGACAGACTGGGTCGATGACGAAGCAACAGCATCCATGGTCGCGCTACGTCGCCCTCGGCGATTCGTTCACCGAAGGCATCGGTGATCCCGAACAGGAGAGTCCCGGCGGTTACCGGGGCTGGGCCGATCGGGTGGCCGAGATCTTGAGCGACGGCACCGAGGATTTCGCCTACGCCAACCTGGCTGTGCGCGGCAAACTCATTGGCCAGATTGCCGACGAACAGATCGAGCCGGCCCTGGCCCTGCGCCCCGACCTGATCACAATTTCGGCCGGCGGCAACGACGTGATTCGGCCAGGGGCCGACCCGGACCTTATAGCCGCCCGCTGTGAGGCAGCGATTTCGCAGCTGCGCCGGGACGGCGCGACGGTCGTGCTGTTCACGGGAGCCGACCTGGGATTTTCTCCCGTCTTTCGCAGCATCCGCGGTAAAGTCGCGATCTACAACGAGAATCTGCGGGCCATTGCCACGAAGTACGACTGTCTCGTGGCCGATATGTGGCAGCTCACGGAAATTCGGGACCCGCGGATGTGGGCGCCCGACCGGCTACACCTGAATGCACTTGGGCATCACACCGTGGCACGCATGGTCCTGGACACCCTCAACGTGAAGAATTCACTCGCGCCGAGCGAACCAGAACCGATGCTCGGTACCAACTGGCGCCAGGCTCGCACAGAAGATCTGGCCTGGGCGCGGGAATACCTTGTTCCCTGGGTACTGCGCCGGTTACGTCACCAGTCCTCCGGCGACCATGTGACGCCCAAACGACCAGACGCCGGACCCTTCACCCTGCCGACGGTCTGACCCGCTGCGCCGGCGCCGGACGTTTGCGAAAACGGCGGGTTCGGCGCACTGAGGTCAACCGGCGGCGAGCTCGCCGGGGTGCCCCATGCGCCAGGCCGGACCGGGATCCGTGAGGGTGCGCTGCAATTCGAGCGGCACAGTTACCGTAGTGGGTATTGCAGTACCGATTGTGAAGGACACCTCGCCGACCTCATCGCCGGCCCGGCCGAGTTGCACGTCCTTGGCCGTCGCGGCCCCCGCGATCGGTGAGTCCGACCAGACCAGAACCGATGCCGCCCGCTCGGCGACAATGTCGCTCACGTCGCCCCACTGAGTCCTGTAGCTGCCGAACACTGCGCCTTCTTCGGCCAAGACGACCTCGTGGAAGCCAGGCTGGATGCTTGCGATCAGCGCGGCGATCGCAGAATTAAGCTCGGAGTGCGTGTCCCCCCCGAGAACCACGCCAACAAGGGTGACCGCGCTGCTTCCGATAGTGAAATCGGTCGAGAACAACAGGCAGGCACCGGCAACATCCGTTGTGCCCGTCTTGATGCCGTCGACACCACCGCGGCCGAGCAGCTTGTTCGTGTTGGTAATGGTTCCGATGACCGGTAGGACCGCCGACGGGAGGGCTACGATTTCGGCGAGGGCCGGGTGGCCGACGACGAGCTTGCCGATCTCCACCAGGTCGGCCAGGCTGCTCACGCTCGACGCGGAGAGGCCGCTCGTGTCGGCGATGCTGGTCTGGGTCAAGGCGTTGTCGGCCAGCCAGGTTTTCGCGGCCTCCAGGTAGTTGTCCACGGATCCGTACGCCCACACTGCGAGGGAAGACGCATAGTTGTTAGCCGACGGCAGCAGCATCGCCTCAAAAGCCTCACGTTGCGTGAGCACCATTCCAGAGACAACGGGTGCCACCGAACCATTCTCGGCGAGCGCGTCGTAGTATCTGTCCACGTCGGCGTCGGTAAAGGTAATTTCGGGTCCGCCCTCGCCGGCACCGAGTGGCTTGGCATCGAGGATGACCAGGGCTGTGACCATTTTCGCAATGCTCGCGATCGGCACCGTGTCCTGCTCGCCGGTCGAGGCCAGAACACCGGGAAAACCGACCGCGCCGATAGCGCTCGCGCCGAAGGCCGGCCAGGCCGGTGCAGCCGCCGGTTGGGAGAGAGCGCCCGGCTGCACGATCGATGCGGTGCTGGGCGGTATAGGAGCCAGGTTGGTGGCGCCGACGTAGCCGATTCCGCCCAGCACAATGAGGAGAACGCTGAAGACGGCCAGTCTTCTGCGCCGGAGGAGCACACGCCGGGAGGGAGACATCCGATTAGCCTAACTTCTTCGTATCGTGCAGCCGACCCGCCGAGATCACGAGCGCACTCGCAGGGCGTAGAGCGCGACCGCGCTGGCCGAAGCAACGTTGAGCGAGTCGACGCCGTGCAGCATGGGAATTGTCACGACCGTGTCGGCGGCAGCCAAAGCGTGCTGGCTGAGCCCATCACCCTCGGCGCCGAGGATGATGGCGAGTCGTTCGGGCACCGCCTCGGCGAACATGTCGAGGGAGACCGCGTTGTCGGCCAGCGCCAGGGCGGCCAGATGAAATCCCGCAGCGTGCAACAGCGGGGTGGCCACGCTCCACTCCGGCAGACGAGTCCACGGTACCTGCAGCACCGTGCCCATGCTCACACGCACGCTTCGCCGGTAGAGCGGGTCTGCGCAGCGCGGGGTGATCAGCACGGCATCAGCCCCGAGCCCGGCAACCGAACGAAATATGGCGCCAACGTTGGTGTGGTCGACGATGTCTTCGAGGATCACGATGCGGCGGGCGTTTGTCAGCAGTGCTTCGACCGGTTCCAGCGCCGGGCGGTGCATGGCGGCGAGGGCGCCACGGTGCAGGTTGTAGCCGGTGAGCTGCTCCAGCACGCCGGGCTCCCCCACGTAGACCGGCACGTCGGGCCAGTCGACCAGCAGTCTCTCGGCGTCAGCCATCCACTGTTCCTGAATAAGCAGGGACCGGGGCCGATGCCCGGCGTTCAGCGCCCGCGCGATGACCTTGGGTGACTCAGCGATATACAGCCCGCCGGCCGGTTCGAGAACCCGCCGCAGGGCGACATCGGTCAATCGCGAATAGTCGGCGAGACCCGCACTGGACAGGTCGGTAATGCGGGTGATCTGCACGAAGAAGTGCCTTTCGAGACGAGTGGTTGAGCTCAAGCCTGACAGGTGGGTAGTCAAACAGGAAAACAGACGAGTTTAGAATCAACTCACGGGCATATGGTTCATCCCGTCCCTGCGTGAAAGGAGCACCGATGACAGCCGACTCGGCCCCGCCCAGCGAAACGACGCTGGTCGACGCGCTCGAGCCCGTGGGCGCTCCCAATACCGCCGCTGCGCTCGCCTCGGCGGTCGCCCTTGACTCCGAGCGGGCAGTGGATGCTGTGGCCACCCTGTTGCGCGGCAAACGTGCCGCCGTACTCACCGGCGCCGGCCTCAGCACCGATTCCGGCATTCCGGACTATCGCGGTGAGGGCGCGCCGATCCGCACTCCGATGACCTTTCAGACTTTTATTGCCGACGAACGATCGCGGAAACGCTATTGGGCTGGCAGCCATTTGGGTTGGCGAGTGTTTCGCCAGGCTGAACCCAACCTCGGGCATCGCTCGCTGGTGAACTTGGAAAACGCCGGTGCCATCGCCGGTGTCATCACCCAGAACGTGGATGGCCTGCATACCCGGGCCGGCTCACGCCATGTCGTCGAACTGCACGGCTCCCTCGACCGGGTGATCTGCCTGGCCTGTGGCCAGGCGTTCGGCCGAGACAGTATCGCTGCGAGACTCGAAACCGATAACCCCGTACTCCGCGACTCGGAGAGCATTCGGATAGCTCCCGATGGCGATGCCGACGTGGGAAACATCGATGACTTCGTCGTGCCGAACTGCACGGTTTGCGGGGGCATGCTCAAGCCCAACGTCGTATTTTTCGGTGAGCTCGTTCCCACGGAAACATTTCTTGAAGCGTCCGCTTTGATTCAGGGTGCCGACGCCCTCATCGTGGCCGGATCTTCGCTCGCCGTGAATTCCGGCATCCGCCTGGTGGAACAGGCTCGCCGGCGCAAGCTGCCCATCATTGTCATCAACCGCGGCGTCACCAAGGGTGATGGGCGTGCGCTGCACAAACTCGAAGCCGGAACTTCTGAAACCCTCGCGGCCCTGACCGAACGCCTGCTGGGCTGACCGTTGGTGTCCGCCCCGCGAAGCGCCGATCCGACTGGTGGACCACGTACGACTATTTTCTCAATCGTGCGCCACGGCCAGACCGATTGGAATCTGCACCACCGCATTCAGGGCCGCACGGATATCCCGCTCAACGCTGCTGGGCGGGCGCAGGCTGTTGCGGCAGCGGCACGCCTGAAGAACCGACGTTGGAATGCGATAGTAACCAGCCCGCTGCTGCGCGCCGCTGAATCGGCCACAATCATTGCCGCCGAACTCGGACTGGACGAACCCGAAGTGGTTGCCTCCCTCACCGAACGCCACCATGGCGCCATCGAGGGGCTCACCTTCGCTGAACGCCAGCACCGGTTTCCGGACGGTATGGCCGTTCCCGGCCTCGAAACTCGCAGCGACGTCGTCGACCGGGTACTCGCAGCGTTGGCGGCATTGGCCGACGTTCGCGCCGGGCAGTCCGTTCTGGTGTTGAGCCATGGCGGGATCATTGGAACGTTGCTGCGTCACCTCACCGACGGCGATCGCCCGAGGCACGGCGAGTTCATCGCCAATGGCTCGGTGCACGACTTTCGGTGGGAGAACGATCAGCTATCACTGACCCACTTCGATGCGACGACCCGATCGCCCGGCGAGCGCGGCGAGACCCCCCGCCGATAGCGCCCTGACCCTCGACGTCTAAACGTCCGGAGGTGCTGTGTCGGAGGGAGGCACTCGGTCTCCCGTTCCGCGACGCGACCGGTCGAGTTGCGGTACCCGCTACGCGATGGGTTTCGTCCCCGCCAGCACCCGGAGCAGCGTGCGAGCTGACGCCGCCCAGGTGAACCGAGCGGCCTGTTCGATCGATAGGGCCGAGCGCGTTTGCCACTCCCCCTGCATCGCCAGGCGACGCACGGCTGCAGCGAGTGCGTCAGCACTGCGCGGATCGAAGTACAGCGCGGCAGCTCCGCCGATCTCACGAAAGATAGGAATATCACTGACCACGACGGGTATGCCGAGGCTCATCGCCTCGACCAGGGGAATTCCAAAGCCTTCATCGAGCGAGGCGGTCACGAGTGCCGTCGCCGAGCGCATCAGGCGGTGATACTCCTCATCGGTCACCCCGTCATGGAAGACCAGCCGGGCTTGCGGTACCAACCGGGTCAGCCGTGCCCGTTCGGTCGCCGATACCCGGCTGAGCAGGTGCAGCTCGTAATCTGGCAGGTCGGCCAGAGCCATGACCAGCGTGTCGAGGTTCTTGTAGGGCATGAAAGACCCCATGTAAATCAAGCGGGTCGTTTCCGGGACACTTCGGTGGGTGGGGACGCCGGGAACGGTGTTGGCGGCGTTCGGCACCACGGTGACCGGCCGCCGGGTGAGGTGATGCTCGGAAATCAGTGAACGGGTGGTCTCGGAAACGGTCACGATGCCGTCGGCGCCGTTCAGCAGCATCCGTTGTGGCCACCAGGAGAGATGGTAGGCGCGCCAAAGCAGTCGGATCCACGGTGAGAGGTCATGCGGGGGTGTGCGGTTGCGGTAGTAGATGAGGTCGTGCACGGTCAGGAACAGCCGGTATTTGCGGCCCCAGGACCCCATGGTCTGCATGGGGCTGAACACAACGTCAGGCTGCAGTCGGTTGACCGTCAGGGCGATGAGTGGTTCGAACAGACTGGTCGGGGCACGCACGAGCTGCCAGGGCAGGGCGGGCAGCATCCCGAGTTGGCGGTGGTCACTGATCAGCATGGTCAGCGGATGCAACCGACCCAGTTCGGCGACCAGGCCAGCAGTGTATCGGCTGATGCCGTCGTGGTGATCCAACCGCACATAGCGGCAATCGACGACAATTCTCATGCTGGTCGAACCTCAGCGAGAAATTCACGGATGAACTCGGCGGCAGGTTTCGGCTTCTCGTAGTGGATGAGGTGGCCGACCCCGTCGATGACCCGCAGCGTCGAGTTGGGAAACAGCGACTGCAGTCGGTGCTGCGCGGCAAGCGGTGTGATGTCATCTTTGTCGGCCGCGATCAACAGCGTGGGCTGCCGGATTCGCGCAGCGAACTCGCTCACGTCGTGACTGACCGAAGCGGCGAACGCCTCCATCACGACCCGCCGGTTGGCGAAGGCACTGAAGTACCGGTCGTGCTGGTTGTGGATCCAGCGCCGCAGGGCCGGATCACGCGTCTTGGCCATGCTCACGCTCATGATGCGTACGATGGCCCGGTTCTGCAGCAGCGCATAGCCCCAACGATCCGGCAGACTCGCGGCACTCCAGTAGTAGAACACGGCCAGTCGGGTCAGCACACCGCGCGGCCCGGACAGTGCCGGCGCGGCGATCGGATTGACCAGTATGACGTCGTGCGCGACCAGTCCGTCGGCCACGGCCGCAGCGACCACGATTGAGCCAAAGGAATGACCCAGCACGACCAGCCGCCCGGCCGGCGCCAACAGGTGGATAAACTGCTGGAGCCAGTTGGCGTATGCCTCCAACGAGTGCACGCCGCCGGGCAGCGGCACTGACTCGCCGAAACCGGGCAGGTCGGGTGCCACGATGCGCAGGTCAGCCGAATTTAGGCCGTCGCCCAACAGTTCAGCCACGACCAATTGCAGACCGTGGTGATCTCCCCGAAACCCGTGCACCAGTACGAGGGTTGTCGCCGCGGCGGGGTCACCGTAGTCCCAGTACCGCGTGTCCGCACTCTGGCGGTCACTGCCGGGAACGGATGCGGTGAGCTCACGCACCGGCAGGCGCCGCAAAAGCTTGTCGTAGGGAGAAGAAACGATCATCGGCCCTAGTTTAGGCGCGACACTTACGCAAGGCTGGACGTGCATCGGGGTGGCCGATCTAGACTCAAGCCACCACACGCGTCGAGAGAGCCCTTTCGCGCGGACGGAAGGAAAGCCGTGAGCTTCACCGCACCCATCCAGCTGCCCGGTTTGGCCCTCGATCCGCGGTGGTACCGCCGCGCCGTCTTCTATGAGGTGATGGTTCGGTCGTTCGTCGACAGTAATGCCGACGGTTCCGGAGACCTGTCCGGCCTCGTGTCGAAGCTCGATTACCTGCAGTGGCTCGGCATCGACGCACTGTGGATTCCACCGTTCTTCAGCTCACCGTTGAAAGACGGCGGCTACGACGTGGCCGATTACCGCACCATTTTGCCGGAATTCGGCACCCTCGAGGAATTCAAAGACCTCGTGACCAAGGCACACGAACGCAACATGCGCATCGTGATCGACTTTCCACTAAATCACACGTCCGACCAGCACGAATGGTTTCAGCAATCCCGTGAGGACCCTGATGGGCCCTACGGAGATTTCTACGTGTGGAGCGACACTGACGAGCGGTACCCCAACATTCGCATCATCTTCACGGATACCGAGGAATCGAACTGGGCTTTCGACCCGGTGCGTCGGCAATTCTTCTTCCACCGCTTCTTCTCGCACCAGCCCGACCTCAATTTTGAGAACCTGGCCGTGCAGGAAGCCATTTTTGATGTCATACGGTTCTGGCTCGATCTTGGTGTCGATGGCTTTCGACTGGATGCGATTCCGTACCTGTTCGAGTCCGACGAGGGCAACGGCGAGGGTGAACCACCCACCCACGAGTTCGTCAAGCGGCTACGCGCCATGGTCGATCGGGAATATCCCGGCCGAGTCATGATCGCCGAAGCCAATCAATGGCCGCGCGAGGTTGCCGCATTCTTTGGTACCGACGAAGAACCGGAATGCCACATGGCCTTCGATTTTCCGGTGATGCCGCGCATCTTCTACTCCCTGCGTTCCCAGCAAGCCAACGAACTCGTGCGCGTTCTCTCCGAAACGACCGACATTCCTGATGGTGCCGGCTGGGCCGTGTTTCTGCGCAACCACGACGAGCTCACCCTGGAAATGGTGAGCGAGGAGTACCGCCAGGCCATGTACGGCTGGTACGCCTACGATCCACGAATGCGCGCCAATATTGGCATTCGCAGACGACTGGCCCCCCTGCTCGATAACTCCCGAGCCGAACTCGAGCTGGCCCATGCCCTGCTCTTTGCCCTTCCCGGTAGCCCGTTTCTCTACTACGGCGACGAGATCGGAATGGGCGACAACATCTGGTTGTCTGACCGGGACAGTTCCCGTACGCCGATGCAATGGACCCCTGATCGCAATGCCGGCTTTTCCGATGCCGATCCCGGCAAACTGTTCCTGCCCATCGTGCAGTCCCTCGTCTACAACTTCACGCAGACCAACGTGGAGTCACAACTAGCCCAATCCGGTTCACTTTTGCACTGGATTCGCAACGTGATCCATGTACGCAAAGCACATCCGACCTTCGGGCTGGGCGGCATCCGTGTGCTCAACACCAACCACGAATCCGTACTCGTTTTCATCCGGAACTATGCCGGCTCCGGTTCCATGTTCGGCGATCAGCCAGAAACGGTGATGTGCGTGTTCAGTTTCTCCCACAACCCCGTCGCGTTCACGATCGATGACGTTGACATGGCCGGGACGCGGCTGTACGACCTGTTCGGCGGCGCAGTCTTTCCCAGTTTCGATAATGAAGGCTCTCTCACCCTCACGCTCGGGGCGCAGAGTTTTTACTGGCTGCACTGCGGCTGACCACGTCGGCCGTTTCGCTGGCCCGATCGGGCTGAACTCCACGGGAACATTCATTGTCGCGATCGTGCGCAGGACGTATCCTTGGAGTACGCAAGCCATCCAACGCCTGGAGGCAGGTCGTGGCTGAATGGACCAGTACCGAAGTCGGTGTCGAGGACACTGCTTTGTGCGCCCATTTTCTTGAGGCCTTGCCCGTGAACGGCGCTGCCGTCTCGGTTTTCGGCGGCGCCGTACCCGAAACCATTGTCTGTGCCACCGATCGCCTCGCCGCGCGGCTCGACGAACTGCAGTTCGATCTCGGCGAGGGACCGCGTTGGGAAGCCGCCCGAACGCGACTTCCCGTCTTGGAGCCTCGGGTTCGAGAGGTGGAGCATCCGTTGTGGCCGGTATTCCACATGGCACTGATGGACACTACGGTCCAAGCGCTCTACGTCTTCCCCCTCATTCTCGGCGCGCTCAATGTCGGTATCGTCGAGCTGTACAGCACCACCCCGGGAGCATTTGGTCGCACAGACCGTGCAAAAGCATTGGTACTGGCCAACGAGACCGCCTGGAACCTGCTCGACCATCTGCTCCGAGTGCAGGAGGCCGCCACCGGTGCAACGTCGTTGACGTCCACAGCCCCTGCGGAGTCTCCACTGTCGCGCCGGGAAATTCATCAGGCCACCGGCATGGTGCTCGTGCAGATGAACGTCACGCCGACGGATGCCCTATTGCTGCTGCGCGCCCACGCCTTCTCCCACGGTAAAACGGTGCGCGCCATTGCAGGTGACGTGGTCGCACGGCGTCTGCACTTCAGCCCGCAAAACACCGAGTTATAGTCTTCCTCGGTGCGAATTCACTCGGTGCGAATTCACTCGGGACAACTGACTAATTTTCAGTAAAGGTTCTAGACTTTCTTCATGGTCACCATGGCTCGCGCCTCACTGGTGAGCGCCGCCTTCATGAAGTTGACGGACACTCTCGTGGGCGAATATGACGTTTTTGATGTGCTTCATACCCTGGTCGAGGCGTGCGTCGAAGTGCTCGACGCCACCGCCGCTGGCATACTGCTGGCCGACCCGGGTGGGGAGCTCCAGGTCGTAGCCTCTACCAGCGAAGAAAGCTACCTGGTGGAGGTTCTGCAACAGCGGGCTGGCGCCGGTCCGTGTGTGGACTGCTATCTCACTGGCAAAGTCGTCACTCTGGGCGACATCAGAACGTATTTGGACACCTACCCAGACTTTGCGGCCGCCGCTTTGTCGCAGGGATTTCGCTCAGTGCATGCCATTCCGATGCGGGTCCGCCATCGGTCAATCGGTGCACTCAACCTGTTCCGCTCCGATACCGGCGACGTCACCCCCGAAGACGCCGCGATCGGGCAGGCCATGGCCGATATCGCGACCATCAGTATTCTGCAGGAACGCACGGTGCGAGAAGACGCCGTCGTCAATGAACAGTTGCAGCGCGCCCTGAACAGTCGCATTCTGATCGAACAGGCCAAGGGGGTCATCGCCCAGGTCAGCACGGTCGACATGGACGAAGCTTTCAAACGACTGCGAGCGGATGCTCGGGCGAACAATCGCACGATGCGCGAGAGTGCCGAAGACGTTATCAACCGTAGCGTGCAACTTTGATTTCACCCCACAACCCCCGCTCCCCGGGCCGCCGAAGCAGAGCCCCGGCTCGCGCAGCAGAACGTGTCGGCGGTCGCCCCTAGGGTGGGGGTATGAGCACTTGGAGCGATCACCTCGCCGTATTCGACCTTGAAACTACCGGCATCGACGTAGAAACATGCCGCATTGTGTCGGCCACTGTCGCCGTTATCGACGCGAGCGGTACGGCCGTTGAGCGCATCGACTGGCTGGTCGATCCGGGCATCGACATTCCCGCCGGCGCGACCAACGTGCACGGAATCACGACAGAGCATGCCGTAGAGCACGGCCGCACGGCAGCCGAGGCGGTGGCCGAGATCGTCGGCGCACTGCGTGGTCATCTGAGCGACGGCCTGCCGATCGTGGCCTACAACGCCCCCTACGATCTCACCCTGCTCGACCGTGAAGCCCTGCGCTATGGCATCGCCCCCCTGATCTCCCCCAGCCCGGTCGTTGATCCGCTCGTCATCGACAAAGCCGTCGATAAGTATCGAAAAGGCAAACGCACCCTGGAGGTCACGAGCGCGTTCTACGGAGTCAGCCTGGAGGAAGCACACGATGCCGGAGCCGATGCAATCGCCGCCGGTCGTGTCGCCCAAGCAATTCACCGGGCACACGAAGGTGCCCTGCCCACCACTCTCGACGAGATGCACGCGCTGCAGGTCACCTGGTATCGCCAGCAGGCCGAAAGCTTTCAGGAGTACATGCGGCGCGGCCGCGACCCCGAGTTTCTGGCTGACACTGCCTGGCCCCAGCGTTGATTCCGTATTTGTTGCTCAGGTCTTTGTTGACCAGAAAAATTAATGTAATGCAATAGCCGGACTGGCCTCAGTACTGGGCCTGCTGGCAGAAGAAAAGAGCGACCAGCCGAAGCTGGTCGCTCTTTTCTTCTAAAACTGGACGTCTGCAAATATCTGGTGCTATTTGCCGAACCCCTTGTAACGCGAGTTGAACTTCTCGACGCGGCCGGCGGAGTCCATGATGCGCTGTTTGCCCGTGTAGAACGGGTGCGATTCGGAGGAGATTTCCACGTCGATGACCGGGTACGTGGTTCCGTCTTCCCACTCGATGGTCTTCTTGCTGGAGACCGTCGAACGGGTCAGGAAGGTCGCGCCGGAGGCGAGGTCGCGGAAAACGACGGCAGCGTACTCGGGATGAATGTCAGACTTCATGAAAATTTCCTTTTGCACTTCTGGTGAACAGACTTGTAACTGGTCACAGTGCTGTTCGATTGTTGGGCACCGCTCGCCGTATGCCCAAAAGACAACGCCAAGCCGGTTGGCCTGATGGCCAGCCCCTTACTTTAGCAGAACTTACTTTGGCGGGAACTCCTCGGCGTTGAAGCCTTCTGTTGGAGCGTTCCGTTTAGACAGCGCGCGCCCCGAAGCGGCCGTCGTTCTCGGTGAGTTCAATGTTCAGGCCGAACGTCTCGCTCAGAGCCGTCGCGGTGAGCGCCGTGCCGATTGGTCCGGCCGAGACGACCTTGCCGCCGGACAGTAGCAGCACATGGGTGAATCCAAGTGGAATCTCTTCAACGTGGTGAGTGACCATGATGATGGCCGGCGAATTGGGTTCCTGGGCGAAGCCGCTAAGAAGCTGCAGCAGCGCTTCCCTGGCGCCGAGGTCGAGGCTCGCAGCTGGCTCGTCGAGTAAAAGAATTTCCGGGTCGGTCATGACTGAGCGGGCGATCTGGACCCGTTTCTGTTCTCCGTCGCTCAGGGTGCCGAATTTGCGGTCGGCAAGATGATCGAGATTCCATTCCTGCAATACGCGCTGGGCTCGTCGTTCATCAATGGTTTCGTATTCTTCGTTCCACCGGCCGGTTACCGAGTAGGCCGCCGTCATGACAACGTCGAGGACCTTCTCATTGGCGGGGACCTTGCGTGCCATTGCAGTCGAGGCGAACCCGATCCGGGGCCGCAGCTCGAAGACATCCGTACCGCCAAGGGTCTCATCGAGTACCTCGGCCTGACCGGTCGACGGATGCATGAAAGCTGCGGCAATCTGTAACAACGTGGTCTTGCCGGCCCCATTCGGGCCAAGGATGACCCACCGTTGGTCGTCGTCGACGCTCCAATTCACTGAGTCGAGGATGGGGGTGCCACCCCGGACGACCGAGACGTCGGTGAAATGCAAAACGTTGACCATACAGCCATGTTATCGGGCGGGGTCGACGCAGAAATACGCCGGGCCCACCCCCGGAGCGAGACCGCCACCCCTAACGGGGTGAGTCAAAGTAGAGACGCGTAGATCTCCCGAGTGCGGGTGGCGATTTGGCTCCAGCCGAACTCGCGCTCGGCGCGCAGGCGGCCAGCACGTCCCATTTCAGCCGCTCGGACCGGATCGCTCACCACCTCTGTCAGGATGCGGGCCAGGTCAGCGACGAATTGATCGGGATTCAGTGGCGTGCCCGTGCCGTCGGTGAGCTGCTCAATCGGCACCAGCCGCCCGGTATGACCGTCGGCGACGACCTCGGGGATACCACCGGTAGCGGTACCGACAACTGCCAGTCCACAGGCCATTGCCTCGAGGTTGACGATTCCCAGTGGTTCGTAAATGGACGGGCAAACGAAGACTGTGCCGTGCGTCAGCACCGCGGCGAGCTCTGGTTGGGCGAGGAGTCGGTTGATCCAGACGACCCCCGACCGTTCCCGCTGCAACGCCTCGACGCCAGCGGTCACTTCGGCCAGGATTCCTGGAGTGTCCGGCGCTCCGGCACACAGTATGAACTGCACCTCTGGAGGCAGCAACGCGGCGGCACGTAACAGGTACGGCAGACCCTTTTGCCTGGTGATGCGACCGACGAACACGACTGATGGTCGTTCAGGGTCGATGCCAAGCTCCCGGACGAAGTCTGCGTCGAGTCTGGGCTTCCAGCGGTCAAGGTCAATACCGTTGTACACCGTGTGCACCCGACTCTCATCAAGTACCGGGTAGCTGCGCAGAATATCGCGCCGCATGCCGTCGCTGACGGCGATCACGGCATCCGCTGCCTCGAAGGCCGTTTTCTCGATCCAGCTCGAGACGCGGTAGCCCCCGCCAAGCTGCTCGGCCTTCCACGGCCGCAGGGGTTCGAGACTGTGGGCCGTGACGACGTGCGGGATTCCGTGCAGCATCTTCGCGAGGTGCCCGGCCGCATTGGCATACCAGGTGTGCGAGTGCACCAGGTCGGCATCAGCGGCGTCCTGGGCCATCTGCAGGTCAACACCGAGGGTACTCAGGGTGGCGTTGGCGCCGGCCAGCTGCGCCGGAACTTCATAGGCAAAGGTGTCGGTATCGGTGCGGGGCCCACCGAAACACCGCACCGACACGTCAATATCTTCACGAAGAGCACGCACGAGTTCCATCACGTGAACGCCCGCTCCCCCGTAGATTTCCGGGGGGTATTCCTTGGTCATCAGATCCACTCGCATGGAGCAAAGGTAGCGCAGCCGAACCCGACGCACATCCGCCGTGCAACTCGAGCTGCCCGGTTGGCCCTACTCTGTACACATGAAAGCCAAGAAAATCTTTGGAATCGTACTCGCAGGTGGTGAGGGAAAACGGCTGATGCCGCTGACCGAGGACCGCGCCAAGCCAGCGGTACCCTTTGGAGGGCATTACCGCCTGGTGGATTTTGCCCTGTCCAACCTGATCAATTCGGGCCTCACCCAGGTCGTTGTGTTGACCCAGTACAAGTCACACAGTCTCGACCGCCACGTCTCCCAGACTTGGCATGTCTCCGGTGGTTTGTCTAACTCGTACATCGCATCCGTGCCCGCTCAGCAGCGGCTCGGCAAGCGCTGGTTCAGCGGATCGGCCGACGCGATTCTGCAGAGTCTGAATCTCATCCACGACGAGAAACCCGACATCGTTGTCGTTGTCGGTGCCGACCATGTTTACCGCATGGATTTCAGCCAGATGATCGAAGCGCACATCGCGTCTGGCCTGTCGGCCACGGTCGCCGCGATTCGCCAGCCCATCGGCCTAGCCGACCAGTTCGGCGTCATCGAAGTGGATGCCGCCACGCCTGGCCTGATCTCCGATTTTCGTGAGAAGCCCAAGGACGCCGTCGGGCTTGCCGACGCCCCCCACGAGGTGTTCGCTTCGATGGGAAACTATGTCTTCAACACCGATGCCCTGATCGAGGCGGTACTGCGCGATGGTGAGCGTACCGATTCGAGCCATGACATGGGCGGTGACATCATTCCCGATTTTGTCTCCCGCGGCGACGCCGGTGTGTACGACCTCCAGCGCAATGTGGTACCAGGGTCAACCGATCGCGATCGGTACTACTGGCGCGACGTGGGAACGATCGACTCGTTCTTCGAGGCCCACCAGGACCTTATTTCCGCGCTTCCCGTGTTCAACCTGTACAACCACGAGTGGCCGATTTTCAGCATGCAGTTGAACTCGCCGCCAGCAAAATTCGTGCGGGACGGCCGGGGTGCTCTTGGCACCATGATCGACTCGATTGTGTCGCTGGGGTGCGTTATTTCCGGCGCCCACATCGAGCGCAGCGTTCTCGGACCCTGGACTGCGATCGGGTCGGCCTGCGAAGTCGTTGACTCGATCGTGTTTGACCGCGTGCAGATTCGACCCGGTGCGATCGTGCGTCGCGCCATTCTCGACAAGGAAGTCATCGTCGAGGCCGGTGCCACGGTCGGTGTCGATCGTGATCGCGACCTCGCGCGCGGTTTTAGCGTGACTGAATCCGGCATCACCGTCGTCGGCAAGGGCGTGCTCGTTACTCCGTGATCTCCGCTACTGCACCACGATTTCTGGTCGTCCTCGATGCCGACTCGACCCTGATTCAGGATGAGGTGATCGAGTTGTTGGCGGATGCCGCCGGCTCGCGAAATCTCGTAGCCGACGTAACCGAACGTGCAATGCGTGGCGAACTTGATTTCGCCAAAAGCCTGCGCGAACGAGTTTTAACCCTGGCGGGACTGCCCGACGCCGTGTTTGCCGAGGTGGCCCAGCGCATCCGCCCGACTGAGGGGGTGCACGAGCTGATTGCCGGTATTCATGCCGGAGGGGGCATCGTCGCCGTGGTGTCCGGCGGCTTTCACGAGTTGCTCGACCCCCTCGCGGCCGACCTCGGTGTGGACCATTGGCGTGCCAACCGACTTGAAGTCGAAGCCGGCCGTTTGACCGGGCGGGTCTTCGGACCAATTATTGACGCCGAGGCGAAAGCGGTCGCCCTGCGCGAATGGGCGGCACAAAACGGCATCGCCCTGTCGCAGACCATCGCAGTCGGGGACGGCGCCAACGACCTGCGCATGATGGACGCCGCCGGACTCGCCGTCGCGTTCAACGCCAAGCCACGGGTCAAGCGTGAGGCCGACCTCGTGATCGACCGCTGCAATCTCAGTCAGGTACTGCCGTTGCTGGGTTTGCGCGGCTGATACGGCTGCACCGCTTCGCTGTTTGCTCAGTGGCCCATTCCCAAGCCGCCATCGACGGGAATCACGGCACCCGAAATGTACCCGGCATCGTCGCCGGACAGCCAGGTGACGACACGAGCAACTTCTAGCGCAGTGGCAAAGCGACCGGCCGGAATGTTGCGCTTGTAGTCCGCCTGCTGTGCTTCGGGAAGAGCAGCGGTCATATCGGTTTCGATAAAACCTGGAGCGACGACGTTGGCGGTAATGCCGCGAGCACCGAGCTCGCGTGTGATCGAACGGGCCAGGCCGATCAGCCCGCTCTTCGATGCCGAATAATTCACCTGGCCTGCGGAGCCATAGAGTCCGACGACACTGGATATGAGGACGATCCGTCCGTAGCGAGCTTTGAGCATGCCCTTGCTCGCCCTTTTGACCACGCGAAACGCCCCGCTGAGGTTCGTGTCGATCACCGAGGTGAAGTCATCATCGGACATGCGCATGAGCAGTGTGTCACGGGTAATTCCGGCGTTCGCAACGACGACCTCAACCGGACCGTATGTCGCCTCAATCTCGGTGAACGCTGCATCGATCGACGCAGCATCGGTCACGTCGGCGCGCACGGTGAGGCTGCCGGCCGGTCCGTGACCAGACCGTGAAGTCACAGCGACGCGGTGGCCCTGGGCGAGAAATTCTTCCGCGATGGCAAAACCGATACCGCGGTTACCGCCGGTGACGAGCACTGTTCGAGCCGTTGTCATAAAGTTCCTCTTCTGTTGTGAACCGAGCTGTGGGCTGCCGAAGGCGAGTTTTACAAAATACCCGGCAGATTCAAGTTTAAGGCGTGCAGGAATCAGGTCACACAGTCGTAGGCTGGTTGAGGCGGGTTATCCCCCCCGCTGACCAACCCGCTGACCCACTGACGAACCCGATGGACCCATGAAGCAGCAGTCGATCACCTCGCTCCCCGCCTCCCCGGAGGTTGAGCGACGCAACCGGATGATCAAGTACTCCATTGCGATGGGAGTGCGTATCATCTGCATTGTGCTCATGCTGTTCGTGCAGGGCTGGTGGCTGCTGATCTGCGCCATCGGTGCGATTGCGCTTCCCTACTTCGCTGTCGTGGTCGCGAACGTAAAGATAACCCCACGCGGTCCCGAAGTGTTACGGCCCGGCACCGTCGCGACGTACCGCAACACCGATGATGAGGCTAAGTGAACGCTCGCGAGGCCGCTGAGCGCGGTCCGATGATCGGACTGGGCGCTCCGCTGCAAACATCTACCTGCTCGCGCGCCGACTGCCGAAATCCAGGACGTTGGCGCCTCGATTGGCGCAACCCACGCATCCACTCGACCGACCGCCTCAAAACCTGGCTGGCCTGCGACGATCACGTCGACTACCTGCGTGAGTTTCTGGCCGCCCGTGATTTTCCCCTGAGTGTGAGCATGCTTGGGTCTACCGGACCAGAGCACGTTGGAGATACGCAATGACGGGCTGGCAGTTCGCTTTCAGCCGACGCTGGGCCGGGTATCTGGCACTCACCATTCTCTTCGCGGCGGTGTGTTCCGGACTCGGCGTTTGGCAACTCGCCCGGCGTGATCAAGCACTTACCGAGCTGTTCAAGATCGAATCCAATTTTGACGCGAACCCCGTTCCCATCGCCGAAGCGCTTCCCGATCTGACAGCTTTCGACGAATCCCAGAAGTGGATGCCGGTGGAACTTACCGGTACCTATCTCGTCGACGACGAGATGCTCGCGCGGAACCGCCCCCTCAACGTTAATCCGGGCTTTGAAGTTCTGACCCCGCTAATGCTTTCCAATGGCACGATTTTCATCGTCAATCGCGGCTGGTTGCCGACCGGCCAGGAGCAGGATGCTCCCGACACGGTCCCGGCACCGCCAAGCGGAACCGTAACCGTCGTAGCCCGGCTCAAAGCCACCGAACCCGACCTGCCCGGCCGCACGGCGAGCGGCAATCAAGTCGCGACGATTAACCTCACGTCCATTGCCGAGCGGCTCAACCAGCCCACCTACACCGGTGCGTACGGTCTGATGGACTCGGAAAGCCCCTTGCCCAGCGAGGAACGTCCGACCGCTGTCGTCAAACCGATACGCGACGAGGGTCCCCACCTGTCGTATGCCTTCCAGTGGTTTGTGTTCGGCCTGCTCGCCTTCATCGGCCTCGGCTGGGCACTCCGCGAGGAATACCGCAGCGTGAACGCCGAAGATCCAGAAGAACGCGCACGCGCCGACGAGCGTGCCCGCAAGCGGGCCGCAAAACCGCGTAACGATGCGGAAATTGAAGACGCTTTGCTCGACGCCAACTGACCTAATCGAAAGAAACGTCAGGGGACGTCGCTCGGTGCTGCGTGCGGCCGGGCGAACGCGTACTGAGTTTTCTCCCGGGGGCGTCACACGCGAGCAGCCCCCGGTAGACCTCGAGCAGCGACGCAGCCGACCGGGCCCATTTCAGACCAAGTGCGCGCTCCCGCGCCGCCACTGAGAGTTGCCGCGCCCGCTGCGGATCGGTCAGTACGTCAGCGATCGCGTCGGCCCACACGAGTGGCTCACGCGATTCCAGCACCAGACCGGTCACCCCGTCAGCAACGGCTTCACGCAGGCCGCCGGATGCTGCGGCAATGACGGGCACACCGCTCGCGGCAGCTTCGAGGGCAACGAGCCCGTAGGTTTCCGAGTGAGACGGCACCAGCACGAGCCGGGCACCCCGAAACAGGGCGCTCATATTGACCCTGGACTGCGGACCGATCAGCTCAAGCTCATCTGTGAGCCCGACCCGCTCGGCGATCGCCCTCAACTCGTCAACGTAGCCGTCGTAGTCGGCCGAAGCAGCACCGGCGATCACGAGCGTCGGACGAATGGCCGCCGGCACGGCTGCGACTGCAGCAATGGCCAGGTCGAGGCCTTTGAGGGGTTGCAGGCGGGCTGCGACGAGGACGTAACCGCGGCCGTCGCCCTGTACCGCCAGATCAACCGGCATGCTCGGCGAGAACATGCTGCTGTCGACACCGGGCGGCACAATGGCCGTGCGGTGTACGGCACCGCCCAGCCGCCCAGTGATCGTTGCCGCCTCGGACGCGCTGATCGCGACGAGTGAATCCGATTCACGTGCCAGCCATGCCTCACCGAGCATCCGTCCCGGTGACTCGGCACGCTCCCCCGCCGAGAGCGGCGTCGATTCGTCGGCAGCGATGCTGTGGAAGCTTTGTACGTGCGGAACGCCCCATTTCCTCGCTACCAGCAAAGCGGCCATGCCGGAAAACCAGTGATGCGAGTGGACAATGTCCCACGGCGGTCTTGCCGCCAGCTGGGCCGAAAACTTCTCGATCCAGTGTTCGTGGTCGCCCTTCGGCAGTGCAGTTGCCGGACCCGCGTCAAGAAACTCCAGGATCACGCCCGGAGCCAGCTCCATCGCTCTTGGCTGATTCGCCGTTGAACGGCGGCTCAGAATACTCACGGAGTGCCCCAGGGCTGCAAGAGCTTCCGCTTGATGGCGTACGACGACGTTCATACCGCCCGCGTCACCGGCACCGGGATCCGCACCCGGTGAGGTGTGCAGGCACACCAGCGCGATGCGCAGTGATTTCGCGAGCGGCAACACGCAGGGTTCCTTTGAGTCGAATCCGGCGAGGTACGCCGGATCAAAGAATCAGTTAGGACAGCTCGATGAGGTCGAGGTAATCCTTGTTCCAGTGGTCTTCTGTGCCTTCGGGCATGATCAACACGCGCTCCGGATTGAGGGCCTGCACTGCGCCCTCATCGTGGCTCACGAGTACAACAGCACCGGCGTAGTGCGCCAGAGCGTCCAAAATTTCCTCGCGGCTGGCCGGGTCAAGGTTGTTAGTGGGCTCATCGAGCAGCAGCACGTTGGCGCCGGAGACGACGATCATGGCCAGGGCAAGACGGGTCTTCTCGCCGCCGGAAAGCACACCGGCCGGCTTGTTGGAGTCGTCGCCGGTGAACAGGAACGAGCCGAGTACCCGCCGGGCTTCCATCTCGGTGATGCTGGGCGAGGAAGAAACCATGTTCTCGAGCACGCTGCGTTTGACGTCGATCGTTTCATGTTCCTGCGCGTAGTAACCGATCCGCAGGCCGTGCCCGGGTTCGATCGAACCGGTATCGGATTCGTCGACACCCGCGAGCATGCGCAGCAGCGTAGTTTTACCGGCACCGTTGAGGCCGAGAATGACAACCTTGGATCCGCGGTCGATGGCGAGGTCGACGGCCGTGAAGATTTCGAGCGAACCATAGCTCTTCGACAGGTCCTTGGCCATGAGCGGCGTTCGACCGCAGGGTGCTGGTTCAGGGAACCGCAGCTTCGCGACACGTTCAACGGCACGCACGGCGTCGAGCCCGGAGAGGAGCTTCTCAGCGCGGGCCACCATCTGGTGGGCGGCTGCGGCCTTGCTGGCCTTGGCCCCGAACTTCGCGGCCTGCAACTGCAGGGTTGAGGCTTTCTTCTCCGCGTTGGAGCGTTCCTTCTTGCGGCGGTCGGCATCCGCTGTGCGCTGGAGTAGGTAGTTCTTCCAGTTCATGTTGTAGATGTCGATCATCATGCGGTTCGCATCGAGGTAGAAGACGCGGTTGACTGTTTCTCCGACGAGCTCGATATCGTGGCTGATGATGATGACACCGCCCTTGTAATTCTTGACGAATTCGCGCAGCCACGCCACCGAGTCGGCGTCGAGGTGGTTGGTGGGTTCGTCGAGGATCATCATCTCGGCGGCCGAGAACAGGATGCGCGCCAGTTCGATGCGACGACGCTGACCACCGGACAGGGTGCTGAGGGCCTGGTCGAGGATATGGTCGGGCAGTTTCAGGTTGCTGGCGATCGACGCGGCCTCGGCCTCAGCGGAATAACCGCCTAAACCGTTGAACTCATCCGTCAGGCGACCATACTTTTTCATAGCGGCAGCGCTGATTTTGGGATCAGGGTCAGCCATGGCGAGGCTGGACTCGTGCATGCCGAGCGCAATGGTACCGAGGCCGCGCGCGTCCAGGATACGGGTGCGGGCGAGCATGGTCGGGTCTCCGGCGCGCGGATCCTGGGGCAGGTAACCGATTTCACCGGAATGGCTGATCGAACCCTTGGTCGGGTTCGTCTCCCCCGCGAGCGTCTTCGTCAGGGTCGTCTTGCCGGCTCCGTTACGACCGACGAGACCTATCTTGTCGCCGCTCGCGACGCGGAAGTTGACGCCCTCCATGAGCACGCGCGCTCCAACGCGGATTTCGAGATCTTGCACGTTGAGCACAGCAATAGTCCATTCGGGGTGTGTGTACGGGTGTGGTGGTGTTCATGTAATCTGCGGTGGGCCAAAGTGGTCCAACTCACTAGTATATTTGCCTTCAGGTTGTGCTCGGCACACGGATGGCTACAGCAAGGCAGCCAGGAGCGACTTTTCCAGCCAGTTCAGGTAGGCCTCGGTCGACCAGCCGAGCGACAAAACGAGTGAGCGATAGGTCTGTGGATGCGCCAGCGCCCACATTGTCGCCGCCGCCTCGTGGTCGCTCAGTCCCCCGCGTAGGCCGCGCTTCTCGCGCAGCGCTGCCGCCACCTCACCGAAACCGTGAAGCCTCGCCGCGTCGCGCTTCTGCTCGAACTCCCCCACATCGGGGTCGACCACGGCCGCTTCGCTGACGATGCGCAAGATTCCCGAGGTGCGCTCGTTCACCAGTGCGCTCGATCGGGCCAAAATGCGAATGACCTCGGTTGCCGTGCGTGCCTCAGCGATGCGTTCCCGGGTCGCGCCAGACAGCAGTGCCGGTGCCCCCGGTTCTGCAGCGACCCTATCGAGTACCGCTGCCAGCAGCTCGGCCTTCGACCCCACCGAGTTGTAGATGGTTTGCACGACGACACCGGCTTCTCCCGCGATCGCCGCCACCGAAGTGCCGACATACCCGCGCTCGAGCATCAGCCTTCCCGCCGCCATCACGATTTCGGCGCGTGTACTCGCCGCTTGGGCCACCCTCCGCCGCACTGCCCCGTTTTCCCCGATATCCATGTGTATTAGCATACCAGTCTACTCAGTAGAATGACCTACTAACCCCTATCGATTGGCGGGCAGGGACCTAAAAAGGCCCCGCCTGCTGGTACGGGCGGGGCCTTCAAATCGAGCGGGAGTTACATCGCGAAGCCGAGGGCTCGCATCATGTCGCGACCATCGTCTGTGATCTTTTCGGGACCCCACGGCGGCATCCAGACCCAGTTGATCCGGAACTGATCGACGACGCCATCCAAGGCCTCGGCCGTCTGCTCCTCGAGCACATCGGTCAGCGGGCAGCCGGCCGAGGTGAGGGTCATGTGGATGATGAGCGCATTGTTCTCATCGTCCCAGCCGAGGTCGTAGATGAGTCCGAGGTCGACCACATTGATGCCGAGCTCGGGGTCCATGACGTCTTTAAGGGCCTCTTCGATTTCATCGAAGCGCGCCGGACTCAGTGTTGAAACCATACGATTAGCCTACGTTCGACGGGACGAGAAAGCGATCATAGCCCTCGTCCTCGAGGCGGTCAGCAAGCTCAGGGCCGCCCTGTTCGGCGATACGGCCATTCACGAAGACATGCACAAAGTCCGGGTGGATGTATCGCAGGATGCGCGTGTAGTGCGTGATGAGGAGCAATCCGAGGCCGGTGTTGGCTTTGGCACGGTTGACGCCCTCCGACACGATCTTGAGTGCGTCAACGTCGAGTCCCGAGTCGGTCTCGTCGAGCACGGCGAACTTGGGCTTGAGGAGTTCGAGCTGGAGAATCTCGTTGCGCTTCTTTTCGCCGCCGGAAAAGCCTTCGTTGACGTTGCGTTCGGCGAAAGCCTTGTCCATGCGCAGGTCAGTCATGGCCTGGCGCACGTCCTTGATCCAGGTACGGATTGGAGGCGCCTCACCCTCAATGGCAGTCTTCGCGGTGCGGAGGAAGTTGGTGACGGTCACACCAGGAATCTCGACCGGGTACTGCATGGCAAGGAACAGGCCGGCGCGAGCACGGGCATCCACTGTCATTTTGAGCACTTCGGCACCGTCAAGCAGGATGGAGCCGCTCTCGACGTGGTACTTCGGGTGACCGGCGATTGTGTAGGCGAGGGTGGACTTGCCTGAGCCGTTCGGGCCCATGATGGCGTGGATTTCGCCTTCATTGATGGTGAGGTCGACGCCGCGCAGAATCTGCTTGGTGCCCTGGTCGGTCTCGACGCTGACGTGCAGGTCTTTGATCTCAAGAACAGACATGAATGTCTTATCCCTTTCTAAATTCTTTGAGTTGATGGGGCGGAACTGCTTGGAGCAGATTTATACCGCGACGGTGACGGACGGATCGACGAAGACGAAACCGTCGATGAGTTCAACGTTGTAAACCGGGACCGGGTCGTAGGCCGGCAGAGACAGCGGCTTGCCCGTGGTGAGGGAGAACATCGAACCGTGGGCCCAGCACTCGAGAGTCTGGCCTTCCACGAATCCCTCCGACAGGGAAATATCACCGTGCGTGCAGGTATCACCGATGGCGAACACGTCGCCGGCGGCGTCACGCACGAGAGCGATGGCGACCCCGTCGATTTCGACCTTAACGGCCTGGTTTACTTCGAGCTCATCGAGAGCGCAGATCTTCGTTGCGGTCATGCTTACTTGTCGTCCGTTCCAATAAGTTCGGCTTCGATTGCAAGTTGCAACCGAGCTTCAAGTTCGGGGGAACCAATCTGCTGCACGACCTCGGTGAGGAATCCGCGCACGACCAGTCGTCGCGCTTCTTCTTCGGTGACGCCGCGAGCCTGAAGGTAGAACAGTTGCTCGTCATCGAAGCGTCCAGTGGCGCTGGCGTGACCAGCCCCCACGATGTCGCCGGTCTCAATCTCCAGGTTGGGGATGGAATCGGCGCGCGTACCCTCCGTGAGAACGAGGTTGCGGTTCTGTTCGTAGCTGTCGGTGCCTGCGGCCTTGTTGCCGATCAGCACATCGCCAATCCAAACCGTGCGGGCATCCTGGCCCTGCAGCGCTCCCTTGTAGTTCACGCGGCTGCGGCTCTTCGGTGCGTCGTGGAAGACGTACACCTGCTGTTCCAGGTGTTGGCCGGCATCCGCGAAGTAGAGTCCGAGGAGAAGCGTGTCGGAGCCGGGTCCGGCCAGACGCACCGACGGGTTGACCCGCACGATACTGCCGCCGAGCGAGACAACGACGTGCTTGAGGCGGGCGTCACGGCCGACGGATGCGAAATGGTTGGCCAGGTGCACCGCGGAGTCGTCCCATTCCTGCAATGAGACAACGGTGAGGTTCGCGGACTCACCGAGAATGATCTCCAAGTTTTCGGTGAGCCGGGCGTCGCCCGTGTTCTGCAGAATGACCGTGGCTTGACTGAACGGCTTGGCTTCGATGATCGTGTGGGCACCGCGGGCGGAGCTGCCGAGGGTCGACCGGGTGACCGTGATTTCCTTGGCTTCTTCGCCACTCACCGTGATGGCGAGGGCGTCGTCGAACGCCGACCAGGCATTGGCTGCTGCGCGTTCTTCCGGCAGACCAGCGGTCCCGATACGGGCATCCGTTCTGGGCACCCACTCAACGGAAATATCCGCTGACGGGGTCGACCCGATTTCATAGCGAGAGCCGTCGAGGACACCGGCCGTGAGGTCGGTGAATTTCGCGACGGGCGAGTGCTTCCACACGGCTTCGCGGCCGGTGACGGCCTCGAAGTCGGCGACGTTGACGCTCTTGAAGCGATCCGAGCGGGTTTGCACCGGCACGTAGCCGAAACGCCCGTCGGAGTGTTCTTTGATTCCGTGCTGGCCGGCCGGCAGAACCGACTCGGCAGCGGGTGTGGATGGTGCGGGCACAGTTTTTGAAGCGCTCTTCGAAAGCGCTGAAGCGGCGGACATTTAGCCGACGGATCCTTCCATGCCCATTTCAATGAGCTTGTTGAGTTCGAGGGCGTACTCCATCGGGAGCTCCCGTGCGATCGGTTCGATGAATCCGCGGACAATCATGGCCATGGCCTCGTCTTCGGGCATACCACGGCTCATCAGGTAGAACAATTGCTCCTCGCTCACGCGGGAGACGGTGGCCTCGTGGCCGAGCTGAACGTCGTCCACCCGGATATCGATGGACGGGTAGGTGTCCGAACGTGACTGGGTATCAACCAGCAGTGCGTCACAGCGCACCGTATTGGCGGAGTGGTGTGCCGAGGCATCCACTCGAACCTCACCCCGATACCCGCTGCGCCCGCCACCGCGAGCGATGGACTTGGAGACGATCGACGACTGCGTGTACGGCGCCATGTGGATCATCTTGGCACCGGCGTCCTGGTGCTGACCGGGGCCGGCAAAGGCCACGGACAGGGTCTCGCCCTTGGCGTGCTCGCCCATCAGGTAGATGGACGGGTACTTCATGGTGACCTTGGAACCGATGTTGCCGTCGATCCACTCCATCGTGGCGCCTTCGCCGGCCGTGGCCCGCTTGGTGACGAGGTTGTAGACGTTGTTCGACCAGTTCTGGATGGTTGTATAGCGAACGCGAGCGTTCTTCTTCACAACGATCTCAACGACGGCGGAGTGCAACGAATCCGACTTGTAAATCGGGGCCGTGCAGCCCTCGATGTAGTGCACGTAGCTGCCCTCGTCGGCGATGATCAGCGTGCGCTCGAACTGGCCCATGTTTTCCGTGTTGATGCGGAAGTAGGCCTGAAGGGGAATCTCCACGTGCACGCCGGGCGGAACGTAGACGAACGATCCGCCTGACCAGACAGCCGTGTTGAGCGCGGCGAACTTGTTGTCGCCGGAGGGAATGATGGTGCCGAAGTACTCCTCGAAGAACTCCGGGTGCTCCTTGAGCGCCGTGTCGGTGTCCATGAAGATGACGCCCTGGGCTGCAAGTTCTTCATTGATCTGGTGATAGACCACTTCGGACTCGTATTGGGCTGCCACACCGGAGACGAGGCGCTGGCGCTCCGCTTCGGGGATGCCGAGCTTCTCGTAGGTGTTCTTGATGTCGTCGGGCAGGTCTTCCCAGGTTTGGGCCTGCTTCTCCGTAGACCGCACGAAGTACTTGATGTTGTCGAAATCGATCTCAGAAAGATCGGCGCCCCACGTGGGCATGGGCTTGCGTTCAAACAACTGCAGGGCTTTCAGCCGTCGCTGGAGCATCCAGTCCGGCTCGGATTTCAGGTTCGAGATGTCTGTGACAACCTCAGGAGAAATGCCACGGCGCGCGGAAGCGCCGGCCTTGTCTGAATCGGCCCACCCGAATTCGTAGGTGCCAATCCCCTCAAGGTCGGGACGGTCGAGCAGGACATCCGACATAATTACCTCTTCTCTACCCAGCACAACCCGGATATTAGTCCGGTGATTCCCGGGCGATCTCAGTGGAGACCACGGGGAACGGGTTGCGTGGACAGCTACGTTGCGTACCTAGAATGTTCATAGAGCCAAATCGAACCCGAGCCGCCAGTGCCCGTTCGGCCACTGTTTGGTTCCGGTCGACCTCGTGCAGTCACTATGACCGTAAGAGAGATCTCCATGGAAATCCCAATTCTACAGGTTGATCGGCAGGATACGCGTGCTTGCCGGTTGATTCACATTCGCACAGGGCACAATCAGAATGCACGCGATCATGAGTAAGACAGTGGGAGCAGAACCGGTGAATTCCATCTACCAAAGGTTACCCAGCGCTATCGGCGCACGTATTCGGGTCGTCGCCTGGCTGTCACTGTTGTCCGAGATAGTGATTGTCGGCACCGGCGGCGCCGTGCGCCTCACTGGCTCCGGGCTCGGCTGCCCGACCTGGCCGAACTGCGTCGTCGGTTCGCTCGTGCCGACGGAGGAGATGGGCCTCCACGGTGTCATTGAGTTTGCCAACCGTTTGATGACCGGGCTGATCGGAATCATTGCGATCGCGGCCGTCGTTTTGCTCTGGCGTCTGCGCAGGGAACGCAAGGACCTGTTTGTCCTTGCCGTGATTCTCGTCGGTGGCGTTCTCGCGCAGGCACTCGTCGGCGGCGTCACCGTGTGGACCGGTCTCAACCCATTTATCGTTGGCTTCCACTTCACGGTGTCGCTCATCATGGTCTGCCTGGCGACCGTGCTCGTGCACCGGGTCTATCTTGCACCGGGACCGCGTACCCTGGTCGTTCCGGTCGGCTTCGCCGGGCTGGCCCACGCCACCAGCTTCGTCGTGGCGTTGACGGTGATAATGGGCGTGTTGACCACCGCCTCCGGACCGCATTCGGGTGATGCCGACGCGGGACGCACGGGCTTCAACGCTGAATTGCTGGAACACCTGCACGCCTGGCCGGGCTATGCGACGCTGGTTTTGACGATCGTGCTGCTCGCAGCGTCCGTTGGTGGCAAGCTCCCCGTGCGGAGATTCGTCGTCGCCCTGCTCGTGATCGAGCTCGTGCAAATTTTGGTGGGCCTGCTCCAGGCCAATCTGGGGCTGCCCCCCGTGCTGGTCGGCTTACACATGGTGCTGGCCTGCGTACTCGCCGCAGCGATGACGGCGCTCGTGCTGAACCTCAAGGCCCCGACCGGAATCACGCCGGACGATACCAAAGTCATCGGCACGAGCGAGCTCAGCAGCCGCCGCGGATAACCTGCGATCTTCGCCGAATGCCGCAATCTTTGATGAGGTTGCCAATCAAAGGCGGGACGGTACACGACGGCTGAAAAATTACCGCGTGGCTCTCCCCCGGCGGTGGTCGCCGGTGTACTCTCCAGACATGCATCTCGCACCGGGAGCCAGGTCGAAACCGCCAGACGACGGCGCGCGCCTCGCCCTGTTCGGTCCGCCGGTGTTCGGTTTCGTGAATCAACCCCGTCTTCAGGAACGCGGTTGGAGCTGGTACGGCAACCACGGCCATACGCTGGAAGCGCAGGCGCATTATTGGCTCGCGGACCCCACCGGGAATTTCTGGTTCGAGGATTCTCCGGCCGGTCCGGTGGGTATCGCCGAACTGCGCGGATTCGTCTTCACAGACGTGCCCGGCTCCACCAATCGCGGCGGCGACCCGATTCGGGATGCCTTGAACCAACATCTGCAGTACATCGTGATGAACTACGCCAAAAACCCCCATGACTTCGGGTCGCAATTGTGGGCTGACCGACACACTCAACAGCAGTCCGAAATTGAACTCGCGCTTGCCCACCGGTCGAGCCTGATCGTCGATGACACTGCCCTGCCAGCCATCACGGTGACGGCCTCCGACTTCACTGCCACGAGCCTGGCCCTGGCCGGACGAGTCGTGACGGTTGTCATCCACTCGGCCGACGTTGCGAAGATAGACAACCGGCTATCCCGTCGGGTTTAGCCTCGACCGCGGCAGCGTACAGCGCTTAGAACGGCAGGAGCGGATCCACTCCAACAGCCACGAACAGCAGTGTCAGGTAGGCGATCGAGCCATGGAAGACGCGCATCGGTGACACGTGCTCGTGCCGGATTGCAAGGCTGTACAGTCGGTGTGTCTCGTAGATGAACCAGCCGCCTGTGACAAGAGCGATACAGGTGTACAGCACGCCCATGTCGGCGATCGGAATGAGCAGAAGCGAGCAGGCGACGGTAGCCCACGCATACAGAATGACCTGTAGGCCCACCTGGGCGCGACCACGCACGACAGCGAGCATTGGAACGCCAGCGGCCAGGTAGTCACTGCGGTACTTCATTGACAGCGGCCAGTAATGCGGCGGTGTCCACAGGAAGATGATCATGAACAGAATAACCGGCGGCCAGGACAGCTCGCCGGTCACGGCCGCCCAGCCGATGAGGACGGGCATACAACCAGCCACACCGCCCCAAACGATGTTCTGCGGCGTACGACGCTTGAGAATGATCGTGTAAAAGACAACGTAGAGCAGAATCGCGCCGAACGACAGCGCCGCCGCCAGCCAGTTGGTCAGCAGACCCAGCCATAAAATGGATGCCGCGCCCAAGGCCCACGCAAAGATCAAGGCTTCTCGGTCGCTGAGCTCGCCGGTGACGAGCGGACGATTTTTCGTTCTCTTCATGAGACGGTCGATGTCACGGTCGAGGTAGCAATTGAAGGCACCCGCGGATCCGGCGCTGAGCGACCCGCCCACGAGCGTCGCCAGAATTAGCCAGAGGCTGGGGATTCCCCGCTCGGCAAGAAGCATTGTGGGCGCGGTGACCACCAGGAGCAACTCGACTACTCGCGGTTTAGTCAGAGAGACATAAGCCTTGAGGGTGCGCTTCAACGTACGCGGAGTTCTCTCGATGGTCTGAAGTGCGACGTCCATAAATCCTCGAATGCTAGGCAGTTCCTCCAATTCTAGGTCACCCGGTGGCCCGTCGCTGCAAATGACAGGTCACGTCCTAACGAACGCCCGGCGCATTCGATGCGTATACTTAATGCGCTCCCCACAGTGAATCAGTAGTTCGGCGAGCCCCCGGGTGGGAGATGGCAGCGTAAAGCAGGCCAACTCGCTGGGGGTGATATTTCGCTTGCAGTCCCGCGTAACAAAATACGCGGGTCCGCCGTGCGAGACGGTTGCCGGCACTTGCACAACTATCAAAGGATGGGTTGAGCTCAACCCGCCTTCGCTTCAATGAAGGGTTACGTGACGTGGCAGCTTTCCAATGGAATTCCGTTGACGATCAGGCGGTTGACGCCGCACGCATTCTGGCGGCCGATGCCGTTGAGAAGGTTGGGAATGGGCATCCGGGTACGGCAATGAGCCTCGCTCCGGCCGCATACCTTCTGTTTCAAAAAGTCATGCGCCGCGATCCGTCCGACAACGAGTGGATCGGTCGCGACCGATTCATTCTCTCGGTCGGCCATAGCTCGCTGACCCAGTACGTACAGCTCTACCTCGGCGGCTACGGCCTCGAGCTCGAAGACCTCAAGGCCCTCCGCACCTGGGGATCCAAGACCCCCGGCCACCCGGAATATGGCCACACCGACGGCGTCGAAATCACCACAGGCCCGCTCGGCCAGGGACTTGCCTCCGCTGTTGGCTTTGCCTACGCGTCCCGCTTCGAGCGTGGCCTGTTCGACCCGGATGCCGCCACCGGCGCCAGCCCGTTCGATCACTTCGTGTACGTCATTGCCGGCGACGGCGACCTGCAGGAGGGCCTGACGAGCGAAGCATCCTCTCTCGCTGGCCACCAGCAGCTCGGCAACCTGATTGCAATTTACGACAGCAATCAGATCTCGATCGAGGACGACACCAATATCGCCTTCACCGAAGACGTTGCCGCGCGCTATGCCGCCTATGACTGGCACGTGCAGACCGTGGACTGGAAGAAGACCGGCTCCTACGTTGAAGACGTCGCCGAATTGAATGCGGCCATCGAGGCTGCCCAGAACGAAACCGGCAAGCCCAGCCTGATCATTTTGAAGACGATCATCGGTTGGCCCAGCCCGAAGAAGCAGAATACGGGCAAGATCCACGGCTCCGCCCTCGGCGCCGAAGAACTCGCCGGCGTCAAGACCGTTCTCGGCTTCGATCCGGAGAAGACCTTCGAGGTCGCCCCCGAAGTCATCGCTCACACCCGGCTGGCCCGGCAACGCGGTGCGACCCAGCATGCGCAGTGGACCGTGCAGTTCGATGCCTGGGCCGCCGCCAATCCCGAGCGCAAGGTGCTGCTCGACCGCGTGCTTTCCGGCGACCTGCCCGACGGCGTCGACGAGGCCCTCCCCGTCTTCCCCGGCGGCACCGCAGTCTCGACCCGTGCAGCCTCCGGCAAGGTGCTCACCGCCCTCGGCGGCGTCATCCCTGAACTTTGGGGGGGCTCGGCCGACCTCGCCGAATCAAACAACACCACTATCGGCGGCGCAGCCTCGTTCATTCCGAGCGAGCACTCCACCGGCGAATGGACCGGCAACTCGTATGGCCGGGTGCTGCACTTCGGCATTCGCGAACACGCCATGGCCGCTATTCTCAACGGAATCGTGCTGCACGGCAACACGCGTCCGTTCGGCGGGACGTTCCTCATCTTCAGCGACTACATGCGCCCCGCTGTGCGTCTCGCGGCGCTCATGAAAGCGCCGTCAATCTTCGTCTGGACCCACGACTCCGTCGCACTGGGCGAAGACGGCCCCACCCACCAGCCGATCGAACAGCTCGCCACCCTGCGTGCCATCCCCGGGCTTGACGTGGTGCGTCCCGGCGATGCCAACGAAACCGCGTGGGCCTGGAAGACCATTTTGGAACGCCGGGGCGGTCCGGCCGGCATCGCCCTCACCCGCCAGAACATTCCGGTGTACGAGCGCGGCGAAGGCGCAGCATCCGCTGAAATCTTCGCCTCGGCGAAGAATGTCGCCCGCGGCGCCTACGTGCTGGCCGAAGCGGCCGGCGGAACTCCGGACGTCATCCTGATCGGAACCGGGTCCGAGGTGCAGCTCGCCATTGACGCCCGCGCCCAGCTGGCCCTCGAAGGCATCAACGCCCGCGTGGTCAGCGCCCCCTGCCTGGAATGGTTCGAGGAGCAGAGCAGCGAATATCGCGAGTCGGTGCTGCCCGCAGCCATCACCGCCAGGGTATCGGTCGAGGCCGGGCTCGCGCTGACCTGGCGCGGTTACGTCGGCGACGCGGGTCGCAGCATCTCGATCGAACATTTCGGGGCATCCGCTGACTACCAGACGCTGTTCCGCGAATTCGGAATCACCACCGAAGCCGTGGTTGCCGCTGCCAAGGAATCAATTAGCGCAGCCTGATGTTGCCCCCTACTACGGGGTCAGCACCGCACATCGTCAACCTCTCCACACACTGCACGACCCAGCTGCCTGACGGCAGCACGACCAGGAGATTTCAACTATGACAAATCCGACACCCCTCGCCCAGCTGTCCACAGCCGGCGTCAGTATCTGGCTCGACGACCTCTCCCGCGAACGCATCAACTCCGGCGGGCTCCAAGACCTGATCAAGAACAGCAACGTCGTCGGCGTCACGACAAACCCGACGATCTTCGCCGGCGCCCTGGCCAAGGGCGAGGCGTATTCCGACCAGGTCGCGACGCTGGCCGCCGCCGGCACGAACGTCATCGACTCCGTTTTCGCCATCACCACGGACGACGTTGCCGCTGCCTGCGATATCTTTCGCCCGGTCTACGACTCGACCAACGGCCAGGATGGACGCGTCTCGATCGAGGTTGAGCCGAGCCTCGCCCGCGACGCAGCCGGCACGGTCGCCGAAGCCCAGAAGCTATGGGCCAAGGTCAACCGCCCCAACGCGATGATCAAGATTCCGGCGACGCTCGAAGGCCTGGAAGCCATTACGGCGACGATCGCCCTCGGCATCAGCGTCAATGTCACCCTGATCTTCAGCCTCGAGCGCCACCGTCAGGTGATCAACGCCTACCTGGCCGGTCTCGAGCATGCCAAAGCTGCCGGCATCGATCTTTCTACTATTCACTCCGTTGCCTCGTTCTTCGTCTCGCGCGTCGACTCCGAGATCAACGCTCGCCTTGAAGCTATCGGCACCCCCGAAGCCCTCGCGCTGAAGAGCAAAGCCGGCGTCGCCAATGCCCAGCTTGCCTACCAGGTTTACGAGCAGGCGTTCAGTAGTGAGCGCGCCCTCGGCCTGATCAAGGCCGGAGCCACCAAGCAACGTCCGCTCTGGGCGTCGACCGGTGTCAAGGATGCCAGCCTTCCCGACACCCTGTACGTCACCGAGCTAGTCGCCCCCGAAGTCGTCAACACGATGCCGGAAAAGACCATGCAGGCCACGGCCGACCACGGAGTCATTCCGGCTGACTCGGTTACCGGCTCGTACGCCGCCGCAAACGCGGTGCTCGACGCGCTGGCCGCGCAGGGTGTCTCATACGACGACGTCACCCGCCAGCTCGAGGAGGAAGGCCTGTCGAAGTTCGAGGTGTCGTGGAACGAACTGCTCGATACCGTACAGACGGCCCTCACGGCCGCCTCGACTCCCTCGGTCGCCCAGTGAGCTTTCGAATCTCGGTGAGTGGTGCCGCAGCTGATGCTGTGCGCGCCACCGTACCGACCCTGATCACAGACCTGGTCGCGTCGGGCATCACTGCCCAGGACCCCGCACTGTGGGGCCCTGCCGTCGAAGCTGAGGCCGCGCTGCGTCTGGGCTGGACGGAGTCTGCCGCAGTGTCCCGCCCACTCGTGGCTGAGATTGTCGAGCTGCGGGCTGCCCTCCACGCCCGTGGTGTCACCCAGATCGCCCTCGCCGGAATGGGCGGATCATCGCTCGCTCCCGAGGTCATCACCCGCACCGCTGGAGTGGACCTCACTGTGCTCGACGCGACCGACCCGGGTCAAGTGTTGTCCGCATTGAACGACAATCTGGCCGGAACCGCGCTCGTCGTCTCGTCCAAGAGCGGCTCAACGGTTGAAACCGACAGCCAGCGCCGCGTGTTTGAACGTGCGTACCGGGATATCGGAATCGACCCGGCCGAACGCATTATCGTCGTGACCGACCCGGGGTCACCGCTCGAGGCATCCGCTCGGGAAGCTGGCTACCGCGTGTTCAACGCCGACCCCACTGTCGGCGGACGCTACTCGGCGCTGACCGCGTTTGGTCTCGTTCCGTCGGGACTGGCCGGTGTTGACATTGGTGCGCTCCTCGACGAGGCCGAATCCATCTCGCTGGCATTGGCCGTTGACTCGCCCGAGAATCCGGGCCTCGTGCTCGGAGCGGCCATCGCCGCTGCCAGCCCTCGTCGGGACAAGCTCGCCATCGTCTCAGACGGCACCCACATTGTGGGCTTTGCCGATTGGGTCGAACAACTGATCGCTGAATCTACCGGCAAGCTCGGCACCGGCATTTTGCCCGTCGTTCTCGCTCTCGATGCTCCCGAGCTGACCGAGGCTCTGCCGGACCTGCAACTCGTTCGGGTTGTGGCCGACGCCGGCACCGACCTTTTCGTTGAAACCGGCGACGAGATTCGCGTCAGCGGAACCCTCGGAGCTCAGTTTCTAGTCTGGGAATACGCGACTGTCGTAGCGGGCCGTTTGCTCGGTATCAACCCGTTCGACCAGCCGGACGTGGAGTCCGCCAAGATCGCTACGCGAGGGTTGCTCGACGTTCGCCCCGCGCCGATACCGGCCGCCTTCATCGCGGACGGTATCGAAGTGCGTGGTACGCCGCACGTTATCGGTGCGGCGAGCGACCTCGCCTCGGCAATCGACGCGCTTCTCGAAGAACTCGGCCCCGACGGCTATGTTGCTGTCCAGGCCTACGTAGACCGACTGGCCCTGCCGGAACTGGCCGAAATTCGCAACAAACTGGCCACACTCTCGAAGCGTCCGGTCACGTTCGGCTGGGGACCGCGCTTTCTGCACTCCACCGGGCAGTTCCACAAGGGCGGACCGGCAACGGCCGTTTACCTGCAAATCCTGGCCACGCCGGCGGAGGATCTCGAAATTCCGGAGCGTCCCTTCACCTTCGGTGAACTCATTCAGGCGCAGGCCAGCGGTGATGCGAGCGTGCTCGCCGACCACGGGCGCCCGGTGTTGACGTTGACCCTGACGCAGCCCAAGCAAAATATCTCCACATTATTCCGGGCTTTGGCCTAGTAAAACCAACAAACCGAACGCCTGATTGGTTCTTCGCGAGCAACGCCCGACGAGGAACCAATCAGGCCAACGCACTATTCTCTTTGCAGCATCCCCTGTTTGCATTCTCAACTTTCCTGCACTAAACCGTAAAAGGAGCTGCATGTCCCCGGTGGAAATTACCCCGGAGTTTAATCCGCTCAGGTCACCATCCGACTATCGTCTGAACCGTATCGCCGGGCCATCCAGCCTCGTTATCTTCGGCGTCACCGGTGACCTCGCGCGCAAGAAACTCATGCCCGCGGTCTATGACCTCGCCAATCGCGGCTTGCTGCCACCTGGATTCGCCCTCGTCGGGTTTGCCCGCCGAGACTGGGACAACGAAGACTTCATGGAAGTCGTGCATGATGCCGTTAAGGAACATGCCCGCACAGAGTTCCACGAGGATGTTTGGGCGCAGCTGGCCGAAGGCATCCGTTTCGTCTCTGGAACTTTTGACGACGACGAGGCATTTGCGCGTCTCAGCCAAACCATCGACGAGTTGGACCGTGAGCGCGGCACGATGGGCAACCACGCGTTCTATCTGGCCATTCCGCCGAAAGCTTTCCCGCAAGTGACAGAGCAGCTGCGCCGATCCGGCCTGGCCGAGCAGAAGAATGGGCAATGGCGTCGCGTCGTCATCGAAAAGCCGTTCGGCAGTGACCTGACGACGGCACGGCAGCTCAATGATGTCGTCGAGTCGGTCTTTCCTCCGGACTCGGTTTTTCGGATCGACCACTACCTCGGCAAAGAGACCGTGCAGAATATTCTCGCGCTGCGTTTCGCCAACGAGATGTTCGAGCCGCTGTGGAACGCCAATCACGTCGAACACGTTCAAATCACCATGGCTGAAGACATCGGCGTGGGAGGTCGGGCCGGCTATTATGACGGCATCGGCGCCGCCCGCGACGTCATCCAGAACCATCTGCTGCAGCTTCTCGCGCTCACGGCCATGGAAGAACCAATCTCCTTCGACGCCGCCGACCTGCGCGCCGAAAAGGAAAAGGTACTCGCCTCGGTTCGACTCCCCGCCGACCTCGGCCTCGGCACCGCCCGCGGGCAGTATGCCGGTGGCTGGCAGGGCGGAGAAAAGGTCGTCGGCTTCCTGGACGAAGACGGCATGGACCCGGATTCCGTCACCGAAACCTACGCTGCCATGCGGTTGACAATCGACACCCGACGCTGGGCCGGCGTTCCGTTCTACCTGCGGGCCGGTAAGCGCCTGGGTCGTCGCGTAACGGAAATTGCCGTGGTCTTCAAACGAGCGCCGCAGTACCTGTTCGCACCAGGCCAGACCGCCGAACTGGGCCACAACGCCCTGGTCATTCGGGTGCAGCCCGATGAGGGCGTCACCATCCGTTTTGGCTCGAAAGTTCCGGGTGTCGTCATGCAGGTTCGCGACGTGACTATGGACTTCGGTTACGGGCACGCGTTCACCGAGGCGAGCCCGGAAGCGTACGAGCGGCTCATCCTCGACGTACTGCTTGGTGACCCGCCGTTGTTCCCCCGCCATGAAGAGGTCGAATTATCCTGGAAAATTCTCGACCCGATCGAAGAGTACTGGGCTACGCAAGGACAGCCAGAGCCCTACCGCCCCGGAACCTGGGGACCCACATCCGCTGACGAACTGCTGGCCCGCGACGGCCGAACCTGGAGGCGACCATGATCGTCGATCTGCCCAACACCACGACCGCGAAAATCTCGAAGGCGCTCGTGCGAATTCGTGAAGAGGGTGGCGCCGTCGCCCTCGGGCGAGTGCTGACTCTGATTATCGCGTCAAATCTCGGACAAGAGGAAGAGGCCATTGAAGCGGCCAACGATGCGTCGAGGGAACACCCGATGCGCGTCATCGTCGTTTCGACGCAGGAACACGATACGACCAGTGGCAAGGCACGGGTCGATGCCGAAATTCGGGTCGGAGGCGACGCCGGTGCGAGCGAGGTCATCGTTCTGCGCGTGTATGGCGAGGCAGCGGCCGACCCGGAAAGTCTGGTTACCGGTCTGCTGTTGTCGGACGCCCCGGTTGTCGCCTGGTGGCCAGGCACGGCTCCCGCCGTTCCCAGTGACTCCCCCCTCGGCCGGATCGCCTATCGGCGCATTACGGACGCCTCGGCCCAGCCGGACCCCCAGGCAGCACTGCGCCAGCTCTGCGGCAGCTACCGGCCAGGCGACACTGACTTTGCCTGGACTCGGCTGACGCTCTGGCGCGCCCAACTAGCCGCGGTTCTGGATCAGCCGCCCTACGAGCCCATCATCGGTATTCAGGTCATTGGCGCCGCGGCGTCCCCTTCGACCACGCTGCTCGCCGCCTGGCTCCAGATGCAGCTGCAGGTGCCCGTGGAGTGCAAGCTGACCACCGGCCCCTTGGCTAATGGTTTGCACGGCGTCCACCTGGTGCGAGCATCGGGAGCGATTTCACTCGAACGAGAGGTTCCTGATATCGCCACACTGAGCCAGCCCGGGCAGCCGCTGCAGGACCTGACGCTCAAGCGCCGCAGCCTGCGTGACTGTCTGGCCGACGAACTGCGCCGCCTCGATCCCGATGAGCTGTATGGTGAGGTCATCACCCGCGGGTTACCGCAGCTCAAAAAAGTGGTGAGCCAGGAGACCGGAGCTTAACCGTGACACATGACCGACGCGTGCTGCTGCACCAAAACAAGCACGCCCTGGCCGGGTCGGTCGCTGCACGGTTTCTCACCAATATGGTTGACGTTCTGCACGAGCAGAACGAGGCGAATGTCGTGCTCACCGGCGGTTCCGTCGGCATCGCTGTTCTGGCTGCCATCAACGAATCGGCTGCACGCGACACGATCGACTGGTCCCGGGTAAATTTCTGGTGGGGCGACGATCGCTGGCTGCCTCGCGACGATCCGGAACGTAATGAGTTGCAAGCGCGCGAAGCCCTCTTGAACCATATTTCGGTGCCGCCGGAGAATATTCACGCCTTCGGGGCGTCAGATGATGCGGTCGAAGCCGGTACGGATGCGCTCGACGCTGCGGCCGCACGCTACGCGGCGGAGTTACTGGCTCGTGCTCCTGCCGGAGCCCAGTACCCCCGAATCGACGTAACTTTTCTTGGAGTCGGACCGGACGGGCACATTGCGTCGTTGTTCCCACACCGACCGGGTATCCGCGAGAGTGAAGCCAGCGTCGTCGCCGTGCGGGACTCCCCCAAGCCGCCGGCCGCCCGGCTGTCGTTAACCCGACCCGTAATCAACTCTTCGGATCGCGTCTGGCTGGTGCTGGCCGGATCGGACAAGGCATCGGCGCTCGGGCTGGCCCTCGCCGGAGCGAGTCGCGACGAGGTACCCGCTGCAGGAATCAAAGGCCGGTACCGAACCGTGTTCTTCGTTGACAACGACGCAGCAGCTCAGGTGCCCGAAAGTCTCATCGCTCCGGGCTACTAGTTTCCCGCCAGCCGATTTCGCCGCTCCCCCTACCAGCGGCCGGGCATAAAAAACACCGGTTCTCGAACAATTGAGAACCGGTGTTTCGCGCTCCCGCGTCAGTTGGTCGGCGACAACTTGCCGCGACGAACGCGCAACTGGTTGAGCGCCTCCTCGAGCAACGAGTCGGCCTCTTCTTCGGTACGTCGTTCCTTGACGTAAGCGAGGTGCGTCTTGTACGGCTCGAGCTTGACGACAGAAGGAGGATTCTCCTTGTCGCGCCCGGCAGGCAACCCCGATGACGGGCAGTCGATGGTGACGGGAATTTCTTCGTCTGGCAAGCTCGCCGCAAAATACCGTACGGTTTCATTCCCGAGCGCATCCCAGTACGAGATCTTGATGCGATCCGCGTGAAAACCGCGGTCCTGCTCACCCATAGGGCCTGCGCCTACACGCGAGCCACGAATTGCGCTTCCGCCTGATGCCATCTTGTTCCTCCGTTGACTCGTGCAGTTGTGCGCTGCAGGTTCGAGCTGTTATTGGTGTTACTGCTGTTGTGATCTGCGGTCAAAATCTGTGCCCGTAGAGCTCAGGCTAACCCCGCACGGGGCGAAAAGTTAAGCCCCGGTGTCGAACTTGGTGATCAATCCGAGAACGACGATGCACGAGATCCAGAGCAGACCCAGAATGACAGTGATGCGATTGAGGTTACGTTCGGCAACACCCGATGCCCCCAGGTTGGAAGTTACGCCGCCGCCGAACATGTCCGACAACCCACCGCCCCGTCCCTTATGCAACAGAATGAGCATGGTGAGCAGGAGGCTCGTGATTCCAACGAGCACCTGCATGACGACCTGGAGAATCTCCACACGAAACCTTTCAAAACACGGTGGGCGCAACTCGGGCGCCAAGACCCTCGTAATTATACTCTGCAGGCAGGAGAGAGGTGGTTGCCACACGGGCAACCACCTCTCTCCTCACTGTCGGGTGCGCGTCGGTTTAACGGCCGACGTGCTTCTGATACCGAACAATGCTGGAAAACTCAGTGATATCCAAGCTCGCACCACCGACGAGCGCTCCGTCGACATTGGGTTCCCGCATGAATGCGGCGATGTTGCTGCGCTTGACCGAACCTCCGTAGAGGATGCGGGTCTTGTCGGCTACATCCTGACCAAGAGTCTCAGCGAGGACGCCACGAAGCGCGGCCGCTACCTGCTCGGCCTGCTCCGGCGTGGCAGCCTGTCCGGAGCCAATGGCCCAGACCGGCTCGTAGGCCACGACGATGTCCGCCGCGTTCGTAACGCCCGCGAGAGCAGCCCGCAGCTGAGCGACCGGAACCGCGCTGGGCCCATGAACGGCGAGGTCCTCGGCGCTCTCTCCGACGCAAATCAGCGGCACGAGGTTGTGCTTGAGGGCTGCGGTCACCTTAGAAGCGACCTGCTCATCGGACTCGTTGTGCAGGGTGCGGCGTTCGGAGTGACCGATGATGACGTACTGGCACTCCAGTTGGGCCAGGAAAGCACCCGAAATCTCACCGGTGTACGCCCCTGAATCGTGTGCCGAGACATCTTGCGCGCCGAAGGCGAGCGAAAGCTTGTCGGCCGAGATAAGGGTCTGCACGCTGCGCAAATCCGTGAAGGGCGGGAACACGGCTACCTCGACCGCGGCGACATCGTGGCCGGTATCCTTAAGATTCCAGGCGAGCTTCTGCACGAAAGCGATTGCCTGGAGGTGGTCCAGGTTCATTTTCCAGTTGCCCGCAATCAGCGGTGTGCGCCGAGGGTTGATGTTCACTGCCATCCGAGGACCTCCAGTCCTGGGAGACGCTTGCCTTCGAGAAATTCGAGGCTCGCGCCGCCGCCGGTAGAAATATGACCGAATTGGTCGTCGTTGAAACCGAGAATGCGCACGGCAGCGGCAGAGTCGCCACCACCGACCACGCTGAGGCCGGTGACCTCGGTGAGTGCTGCGGCCACGGTGCGCGTGCCCTCCGCGAACGGTGCCAGTTCAAAAACACCCATCGGCCCGTTCCAGAACACCGTCTGCGACGCGCGAATAATCTCGGCGAACGCTTTAGCGGTGTCCGGTCCGATGTCCAAGCCGAGTCCGGCCGCACCGAAGAGAGTGTTCTCGATGCCGTCGGCCGGGGTGATCTCGTATTCGGCATCTGCACCGAACTTCGACGCCACGACGACGTCGGTCGGCAGCACGATCTTGACGCCGAGACGTTTGGCTTCGGCCAGGTAGCCTCGGACTGTCTCGATCTGGTCGATCTCCAGCAGGCTGGCGCCGACCTTGTGCCCCTGGGCGGCCAGAAAGGTGAAGAGCATACCGCCGCCGATGAGCAAAGAATTCACTCGGGGAAGCAGATGCCCGATCACGCCGAGCTTGTCGCTCACCTTCGAACCGCCGAGGATGACCGTATAGGGCGCTTCCGGCTTTTCGGTGAGCCGATCAAGCACGTCAAGCTCGGCCGCAATGAGCAGGCCGGCAGCGCTTGGAAGCAGTGAGGCGAGATCGAACACGCTCGCCTGCTTGCGGTGCACGACGCCAAAGCCGTCGGAGACGAGCGCGTCGCCGAGCAGTGCCAGCTTTTCGGCGAACGCGAGGCGCTCGGCATCCGCTTTGCTGGTTTCACCGGCGTTGAACCGCAGGTTCTCCAGAACGACGATGTCGCCGTTCTGCAAGGCCGCTACGGACCGCGTCGCCGCGTCGCCGACGGTATCGGTGGCGAAAGCTACCGGGAGGTTCACCAGTTCGCTCAGGCGAGCGGCAACGGGCCGCAGGCTGTATTGGGGATCAACGGCCCCGTCGGGGCGCCCGAGGTGAGAAACGATCACCACGCGGGCGCCCTGGGTAACGAGGGCGTTGAGGGTGGGCAGTGATGCCCGCACTCGTCCGTCGTCGGTGATCTGCCCGTTTTTCAACGGAACATTCAGGTCGAAGCGGACAATAACCCGCTTGCCGGTCAGTGAACCAAGCGAGTCAATGGTGCGTAACGTCACCGCGCGGCCGTCAGAGTCGCTCGGCGACGAACTCGGTCAGGTCCACGAGGCGGTTGGAGTAACCCCACTCGTTGTCGTACCAGGAGGCAACCTTGACCTGGTCACCGATCACCTTGGTGAGGCCAGCATCGAAAATCGACGAGTGCGGGTCGCCGACGATGTCGCTGGAGACGATCGGGTCCTCGGTGTAGCTGAGGATGCCCTTGAGCGGGCCTTCGGCTGCGGCTTTGTAGGCGGCATTCACTTCTTCGACCGTCACCGCGCGGGAGGCGGTGAGGGTGAGGTCCGTGATCGAACCGGTCGGAACCGGAACGCGGAGCGCATAGCCATCGAGCTTGCCAATGCTCTCCGGGATGACCAGGCCAAGAGCCTTAGCGGCACCGGTCGAGGTCGGGATGATGTTCAGCGCAGCGGCACGGGCGCGACGGAGGTCGCTGTGGGGGCCATCCTGCAGGTTCTGGTCTGCGGTGTAGGCGTGGATCGTGGTCATAAGACCACGCTCAATGCCGAAGTTGTCCAGGAACACCTTGACCAGTGGCGCAAGACAGTTCGTCGTGCAGGACGCGTTCGAGATGATGTCGTGGATCGCAGAGTCGTAGGTGTCTTCGTTCACACCGAGCACGAGCGTTGCCACGTCAGCTCCCGTAGCCGGAGCCGACACGATGACCTTCTTGGCGCCGGCCTGAATGTGCTTCTGGGCGTCGACCGCCTTCGTGAAACGGCCGGTGGATTCGATGACGATCTCAACGCCCAGGCTGCCCCAGGGCAGGTTGGCCGGGTCGCGCTCGGCGAGTACCTTGATGGGCTTGCCGTTGACGATGATGTTGTCACCGTCGACCTCGACGGTGGCGTTCAGTCGACCACCGACGGAGTCGTACTTGAGCAGGTGCGCGAGCGACGCGGGGTCGCTCAGGTCGTTGACGGCGACAATTTCAATGTCACTACCCTTGGCGAGGGCCGCTCGGAAGTAGTTACGACCAATGCGGCCGAATCCGTTAATGCCGATCTTTACGGACACAAATAGCTCCTGTTGCTGAAAGGGCGCCGCGAGGCGCGGTGAAAAGAATGCAGGATAAAGATGGTGGTGCCCCGTATCGCACGGGGCACCAACCGGCTACGAGAGTAGCAGCAGGCCGTTCGTCTTCTCGCGTGCGACGGTGAAACGCTCCTGCACGTTTGCCCAGTTGGCGATGTTCCAGAAGGCCTTGACGTAGTCAGCACGCACGTTGCGGTAGTCGAGGTAGTAGGCGTGCTCCCAGACATCGAGCATGAGGACCGGAACCGTACCGGCAGCGAAGTTGGACTGCTGGTCGAAGAACTGCTGAATGATCAGGCGCTGCCCGATGGAGTCCCAGGCCAGGACTGCCCAGCCGGAACCCTGAACGCCGAGCGCGGCCGCGGTGAAGTGCGCCTGGAACTTGTCAAAGGAACCGAAGTTGTCATCGATCGCTGCAGCGAGCTCGCCGACCGGCTTGTCACCGCCGTTCGGGGACAGGTTGGTCCAGAAGATGGAGTGATTGACGTGACCGCCGAGGTTGAAGGCGAGGTCCTTCTGCAGTTTGTTCACGTTCGCGAGGCTTCCGCTGTCGCGGGCCTCCGCGAGCTGGGCCAGTGCCGTGTTGGCGCCGGTGACGTATGCCTGGTGGTGCTTGCCATGATGGAGTTCCATGATGGTGCCGCTGATGCTGGGCTCGAGGGCCGCGTAGTCGTAATCAAGGGTGGGGAGGGTGTATTCAGCCATTACTTATCTCCTTGTGGGTTGTGCCGCCACACCAGATGAGGCGGCGTTGTAAGCGACAATCCAGTCTAACCGCGCGCGTTCGAAGTCACAGAATTCAAGACCTCGTGCACGATCATGGTTCGATTCACACGGGCGCTAGGTCGTCGGGGTGAATGGGATAGCCGACGTCGGTTCCTTCGATGCCGAGTTCGACCGCTTTCTTGTCTGCCATAGCGAGCAAACGTCGAATTCGGCCGGCGACGGCGTCCTTGGTCATTGGCGGTTCGGCGTGGTGGCCGAGTTCGTCAAGACTGGAGTCACGAAAGTTAAGACGCAGGTCTCCCGCGTAACGCAGGTGCTCGGGGATATCCTCACCGAGGATATCCATCGCTCGCTGCACTCGGGCGCAGGCTGCAACGGCCGCTTCGGCGGAGCGACGCAGGTTGGCGTCGTCGAAGTTGACCAATCGGTTCGCGGTGGCCCGCACTTCGCGCCGTTGACGCAGGGTTTCCCAGTTGAGCACCGTGTTGGTGGCACCCATGTGCACGAGCATGGCCCCAATAGCGTCGCCATCGCGGATGACGACGCGGTGCACCCCTCGAACCTCGCGCGCTTTGGCTGCGACGCCGAGGCGTCCGGCCGCTCCGACGAGAGCCATGGCTGCCTCATTGCCGGGACAGACGACTTCCAGCGCCGCCGATCGGCCCGGATCGGTCAGGGTGCCGTGGGCGAGGAAAGCGCCGCGCCAGACGGCGGCGATTTCTTCCTTCGAGCCCGTGGTCAAACGGTTGGGCAGACCGCGAATAGGCCGGCGGCGGGCATCCAGCAGGCCGGTTTGCCGCGCGAGTGTTTCGCCTCCCTCGATGACCTGGACGAGGTAGTGGCTGGACTGACGGATGCCGGTGGCAGCGATGACCTGCAGGGCGCTGCGTACCCCATACAGTTCCGCGAGATCTTTGCGCACCCTGCGAGCCAGGATGGCAGTGTCGAGTTCGGACTCGATTGCGATGCGGCTGCTGATCATGTGTAATCCGCCGGAGAACCGGAGAATCGTGGCCAGTTCGGCCGCGCGCACGGTGGTCTTGGAGACCTCCACGCGCGAAAGTTCATCTTTAACGTCGGCGGTGAGTGCCAATCGCTTTTCCATTCTGTTGATCAGTTGCGTTATGTCTGAGTGGTGAAAGCCTGGGGAGCCGGATGCTGCGCCCGGGCCCGCTTATTCGCGTCCGAGGTCGCGGTCTTTGATATTGACCGCGACACCGGGAAGTTTTTCGAGCCGAGAGGCCAGTTCCCTAGCCATCGCAACGGAGCGGTGCTTGCCTCCGGTACAGCCGATGCCGATGGTGGCGTGACGTTTATTTTCTCGCTGGTAGCCGGCCAACACCGGCGCCATGGCTGCGGCGTAATGGTCGATAAAATCGAGGGCCCCAATTTGGGCAAGTACGAAGTCTTTCACCTCTGGCTCGACGCCGGTGTGCGCACGCAATTCGGGGATCCAGAACGGGTTCGGCAAAAAGCGGGCATCCGCGACCAGATCGACGTCCGTCGGCAGGCCGTACTTGAAGCCGAAGCTCATGATGGTCAGCTGCAGCCCCGCTCGCCCCTCGCCCGCAAACCGTTCGGTGATCGTCGTCGCGAGCTGGTGCACGTTCAGATCCGAGGTATCGACAACAAGATCACACGACTCCCGCACGGCGAGTAACCGAGAACGCTCTGCCGAGATGCCGTCGAGAAGGGTGCCGTCGCCCTGAAGCGGATGAGGTCGGCGCACGGATTCAAACCTGCGCACGAGCGCGTCGTCCCTGGCCTCGAGAAAGATAACCTGCACCTGGGTATTGCTACGCAGTTGCTGCACGGTTTCGAGAAAATCGCCGAACAGATCGCGACCGCGAATGTCCACGACGGCGGCGATCTTGGGCAAATTCGTGCCAGCCCGTTCAACCAGATCGACCAGGGGCCGCAGCATTTGCGGCGGAAGATTGTCGACGACGTACCAGTCCAGGTCTTCCAACGCGTTGGCGACGGTGGAACGTCCTGCCCCGGACATTCCCGTGACGATCAGCACTTCCTGCTTGTCCGGGTCCGTAGTCATTCTTGAAAATCGCCTTAATGAGAAGTTGATGGACTAGCAAGCCTACCGAGCGCTGGCCGGTTTCGGGTTACGTTCAGGCGCGCAGGTGGGCATGGATCGACTCGGCCAGCACCGGGCCGATGCCGCGGACATCCGCTATTTCCGCCACCGAAGCCACCTTGAGGCGCGCTACCGAACCGAAATGTTGCAACAAAACTTTCACCCGGGCCGGCCCGAGCCCCGCGATCTCACCCAAAATCGAAGAGATATCCTTCTTGCGACGAATGCGCTGGTGCGTGATGGCGAACCGGTGGGCTTCGTCGCGGATGCGTTGGATTAAAAACAGCGCGTCACTGTTGCGGGGCAGAATCACCGGGTAGTCGGAGTCGGGCAGCCAAATTTCTTCGAGCCGCTTGGCAATCCCACACAATTGAATTCCGGTCACGCCCGATTCGGCCAGGGCGCGTTTGGCGGCGGCTACCTGCGGTTGCCCACCGTCGACGATGAGCAGGTTGGGCAGGTATTTGAATTTGGCGCGCTTCTGCTCGACCTGGCCGATGTCGCTCAATTCGACGGTGTCTGGAGCGGAGTTTGGTGCATCCGCGGCAACCGACTCTGGCTTCAGGTAGGCGAGGCGTCGAGTGAGAATCTGATAAATCGAGTCGGTGTCGTCGGTAGATTCGGGAATGTTAAAGCGTCGGTATTCGTCTTTGCGGGGCAACCCGTCTTCGAAGACGACCATGGACGCGACAATATTGGTGCCGCTCAGGTGCGACACGTCGTAGCACTCCATGCGCAGCGGAGCGTCCGGCATCTCGAGGGCGTCCTGAATATCCTCCAGGGCCTTGGAACGTGCGACGAAGTCTGAACTCCGCCGAGTCTTGTAGAGCATCAGCGCCTGCTTGGCGTTGTTGCTCGCCGTCACGAGCAGAGCTGCCTTCTCACCGCGCTGGGCGGCTAAGAGCCGCACCTTACGACCGGCCAGGTCTGCCAGCCACGCCTCCAGGGCCTCAGCATCTTCTGGCAGCTCGGGGAGCACGATTTCGCGCGGCGGCAATGCGTCATGGTTGTAGGCCGTCTGCATCATGGAGTCGATGAGTTCACTCATGGTGACATCGAGCTCCTTGTCAACCATCCAGCCACGCACACCGCGGATGCGCCCGCCCCGCACGATGAACAGCTGCACGGCTGCGGCCAACTCGTCCTGCTCGATGGCGAACAGATCGATGTCAACGTTGTCCCGCAGCACAACCGCGCTCTTCTCAAGGACGGCGTTGAGTGCCCGCACCTGATCGCGCCGTTTGCCGGCGATTTCGTACTGCTGCGCCGCCGCTGCGTCTTTCATCTCCTGGGTGAGTTCGTTGATGAGCTTCCTGTCATGACTGCCCATGAAGCTGACGAACTCGTTGACGATTTTTCGGTGATCCGCCATCGAAACCAGGCCGGAGCAGGGGCCGAAGCATCGACCGATCTGGCCGGCGAAACACGGCTTGCCGCTCTGCATCGCCCGCTTGTAATTGGCGTTGTTGCAGGTGCGGATGGGAAAAGCCTTGAGCATGAGCTCAATGGTTTCGTGCACCGCCCACACCTTGGGGTACGGACCGTAATAGCGAGCACCCTTGATGCCCTCTGTACGGGTTACCAGGGCGCGCGGCGCCTCGTCGCCCAGGGTAACGGCGAGATACGGGTAGGACTTGTCATCCTTGAACTGCACATTGAACGGCGGATCGAATTCGTTGATCCACATCCACTCGAGCTGCAAGGCTTCGACCTCGGTGCCGACGACCGTCCACTCGACCCCGGTCGCGGTGGTGACCATGCGCCGGGTGCGTTCGTGCAGGCTGTGCAGCGGGGCGAAGTAGTTGCTCAGCCGGGCCCGCAGGTTCTTGGCCTTGCCGACATAGAGGATGCGCCCGGTCGCATCGCGAAACCGGTATACCCCAGGGGTCGTGGGAATCTCGCCCGTTTTCGGACGATAGCTCAGGGCATCAGACATGACCGGGTGACCGCCTAGCCGGCCGCCAGGACCTCCTTCAGGAAAGAACCGGTAAAGCTCTTCTTGACCGTTGCAAGGTGTTCCGGTGTGCCGGTAGCGAGCACCTTGCCGCCGCCGGACCCGCCTTCTGGTCCGAGGTCGATCACCCAGTCGGCCGACTTGATAACGTCGAGGTTGTGCTCGATGACGATAACGGTGTTTCCCTTGTCGACCAGGCTGTTGAGCACGAGCAGCAGTTTGCGCACGTCTTCGAAGTGCAGGCCCGTCGTGGGTTCGTCAAGCACGTACACGCTGCGGCCGTTTGAGCGGCGCTGCAGCTCGGTGGCGAGCTTGACCCGCTGGGCTTCGCCGCCGGACAGGGTCGTGGCGCTCTGGCCGAGGCGCACATAGCCGAGGCCGACCTCGACGAGCGTCTTCAGGAAACGGTGGATTGACGAGATCGGTTCGAAGAAATCGGCCGCCTCGCTGATCGGCATGTCGAGCACCTCGGCGATGTTCTTGCCCTTGTAGTGCACGGTGAGGGTGTCTCGGTTGTACCGGTCTCCCCCACACACCTCGCAGGCTACGTACACGTCCGGCAGAAAGTTCATTTCGATCTTGATTGTGCCGTCACCCGAGCAAGCTTCGCAGCGCCCTCCCTTGACGTTGAAGCTGAACCGGCCGGGCAGGTAGCCGCGAGTCTTGGATTCGATGGTTTCGGAGAACAGCGTTCGGATCTTGTCGAACACGCCGGTGTAGGTGGCCGGGTTGGAGCGGGGCGTTCGGCCGATCGGTGCCTGGTCGACGTGGATGACCTTATCGAGCTGCTCCAGGCCGGTGACCCTGGTGTGCTTGCCGGGCAGCTTACGGGCACCGTTGAGCCGGTTGGCGAGTACCCGGTAGAGAATGTCGTTGACGAGCGAGGATTTGCCGGAGCCGCTCACCCCGGTGACTGCGGTGAACGTGCCGAGGGGGAAGGTCACCGAGACCTTCTGTAGGTTGTTCGCCTCGGCACCGGTGACGCCGATCAATCGTTCCGGATCAATCGGGCGGCGAGTCTTCGGCGTGGCGATGGACTTGCGCCCGGACAGATAGTCTCCGGTGAGCGATTTCGTGTTGGCCAGCAGACCCTCGTAGGATCCGGAGTGCACGACGTGCCCGCCATTGACTCCGGCGCCCGGCCCGATGTCAACGACCCAGTCGGCTGTTTTGATGGTGTCTTCGTCGTGCTCGACCACGATGAGCGTGTTGCCGAGGTCACGCAGGGTGACGAGGGTCTCGATCAGACGGCGGTTGTCGCGCTGGTGCAGGCCGATGCTCGGCTCGTCGAGTACGTAGAGCACCCCGGTGAGGCCGGAGCCGATCTGAGTCGCTAAGCGGATGCGCTGCGCCTCGCCGCCGGAGAGGGTCGCCGCAGCGCGAGCAAGGTTCAGGTAGTTCAGCCCCACCCGGATGAGAAAGTCGAGACGTGCCCGAATCTCGCGCAAGACCTGGGCGGCAATGGCAGCCTCACGGTCGGTAAGCGTGAGTGTGTCCATGAATTCGCGCGCGTCGCTCAAGCTGAGCGCGCAGACATCCGCAATGCTCGCCTCGTGCACGAGCACGGCGAGAACCTCGGGCTTGAGCCTTGTGCCCTTGCAGACGTGGCAGTCGACCTCGCGCAGGTATTCGGACCAGCGCTGACGCTGGGTGTCGCTCTCGGCCTGCAGGTACTGGCGTTCGATGTAGGGAACGACACCCTCGAAACCGGAGGTGTAACTCATCTCCCGGCCATAGCGGTTCTTCCACTTGACCCGCACCTCGAAGTTGTCCCCGCGCATGACGGCGTTCTGTACCTCGCTGGACAATTCGCCCCACGGGGTGTCGAGGGAGAAGTCCAGGTCGCGGGCGAGGCCGTCGAGCAGCTTCTCGTAGTACTGGAACAGGCCCTTGCCCTGGGTAGTCCAGGGCAGCACGACGCCTTCCGCGATGCTCAGGTCGGGGTCACCCAGCAGCAGGTCTTCATCCACCGACATGCGCGTGCCGAGGCCCGAGCACTCGGGGCAGGCGCCGAACGGGGCGTTGAACGAGAACGTGCGCGGTTCGATTTCGGTCAGCTGCACCGGGTGGTTGTTCGGGCAGGACAGCTTTTCCGAATAGTTCTGCCAGGCCTTGTCGCCTTCTTCGTCGAGAAAGTTGATCTGGACGAGCCCGTCGGTGAGCTTGAGCGCTGTTTCGAGCGAGTCGGTGAGGCGGGAAAGCAGTTCAGGACCGGCGACGAGGCGGTCGACGATGACGGCGATGTCGTGCTTCTGCTGCTTCTTGAGCGTGGGCGGTTCACTGAGCTGAATCTGCGTGCCGTCAACGATCGCGCGGGAATAACCGCCACCGGCGAGTTCCTGGAACAGGTCGACGAACTCGCCCTTCTTTTGCGAGATGACCGGGCTGACCACTTGGTAGCGGATGCCCGCCTTTAGCTCCATGAGCTGGTCGGCGATCTGCTGTACGGTCTGGGACTGGATGATCTCACCACAGACGGCGCAGTGCGGCACACCGATTCGGGCCCAGAGCAGGCGCATGTAGTCGTAGATCTCGGTGATGGTACCCACCGTGGACCGCGGGTTGCGGTTGGTCGACTTCTGGTCGATCGAGACCGCCGGGCTCAGGCCCTCGATGAAGTCCACGTCGGGCCGGTCAACCTGCCCGAGGAACTGCCGGGCGTAGGCCGAAAGCGACTCGACGTAGCGGCGTTGCCCCTCGGCGAAAATGGTATCGAAGGCGAGCGACGACTTGCCCGAACCCGAGAGACCGGTGAAGACCACGAGCGAATCGCGCGGAATCTCCAGATCAACGTTGTGAAGATTGTGCACGCGCGCTCCGCGCACACTGAGTTTCGGACCGGTTTCTACCTTCGTAATTGACACCTATCGAGTCTATGCAACGCCACCGACACTGCTGTACAAAGGGCCCTTTTTGCCCGTGGATTGCGCTTGTAGCACGTGTTTGGCCTCCTGCCCCCGGTCGCGACCCGTGCTGCGTGTTCCCACACGTGGCACAAGATCACCCGCGGGGTTGCCGGGTATGTATATACTCAGTAATTAATAGCTGCGAAAAAACCGGAGGTCGTGTGTCTGTTCGCCAGAGTCTGCTCGCCATCCTGAACCAGGGGCCGTGTTACGGCTACCAGTTACGGGCCGAATTCGACCGTCGCACCGGGTCGACCTGGCCGCTCAACGTCGGCCAAATTTATAACACGCTCGACCGCCTTGAGCGGGATGGCCTCGTACAGAAGGCTGATATCGACGCAGACGGTCAGAATTACGTCGAGATAACGGATACCGGCCGCGCGGAGGTCGCCGACTGGCTCGGCTCCCCCGTAGTGCGCACCATGGCCACCCGTGACGAGCTCGCCATCAAGCTCGCGATCGCTGTGACGCTGCCCGGCGTGGACATCGCCCAGGTTATTCAGGTGCAACGCACCGCTACAATGCGCACCCTGCAGGAATTGACCCGCACCAAGAACGCCACCGCCGACCCCGAATCGTCCGAGCAGTTGGCCTGGCTTCTCGTCATCGACTCGCTCATCTTCGCAGCCGAGGCCGAGGCTCGTTGGCTCGACCACTCCGAGCACCGGCTCGCGCGGGCACGGGCGGCCGGGCTGGCGGATCCGCTGCCCCTCAACACCGACGTGCCCAAGCGCGGCCGGCCGGCCAGGATTGTACAGGCCCACGCATGACCGACACCGATCTGCTGCTACAGCTCGACGGTGTTTCCGTGCAGTACGGCCATGGCGAGACTGCGATCACGGCACTCGCCGGCGTTGATCTGTCGGTGAGCCGCGGCGAACTCGTGGCGGTGATGGGGGCATCCGGTTCGGGAAAATCGACCCTGCTGACCGTGGCCGGCGGGCTCACTCCGCCGACCTCCGGCGAGGTCATCGTGGAGGGGCACTGGCTCAGCCAGCTTTCGGCCCGGGAGCTCGCTACCCTGCGGCGACGCAGCCTCGGCTTCGTGTTTCAGGACTTCAACCTGATTCCCTCACTGACCGCCCTCGAGAATGTGAGCCTGCCGCTTGAACTCGATGGATGGACCTCAAAGAAAGCGCACCGGCCCGCTCTTGACGCCCTCAAAATCGTCGAGCTCAGCGACCGGGCCAGTCATTTCCCCTCCGATCTGTCTGGCGGCCAGCAGCAGCGCGTTGCCATTGCCCGCGCCGTCGTCGGCGGCCGGTCGTTGATCCTCGCCGATGAGCCCACGGGAGCCCTCGACAGCACGACTGGTGAGCTCGTTTTGCGGATGCTCCGTTCCCGGGTCGACGCTGGCGCCGGCGGCATTCTCGTCACCCACGATGCCCGCCACGCGGCCTGGGCTGACCGGATCGTTTTTCTGCGGGACGGGCGGATCGTGGACGAGTCGCGGGCATCCGCTGTAACAAGCTTGCTGAGCGGGCTGCCGGTATGAATGTTGAGCCGAATTCGCTCGCTGGAGCGCGCTCGGGATCTACTCGAGTCGCCTTTCGGATCGCGCGGCGGATGGCCGGGCAGTCCCGCGGTCGCAGCGCGCTGATCGCACTGCTGGTGGCGATCCCCGTTGTCGGGATGGTGGGAATTACGACCGTGACCGCGAGCAATGTCGCGACACCCGCTGAGCACGTTGTACTCGAACTTGGGTCGACTGAGGCGCGTGTCGTGATCGCCGCAGCACCCGACCCGCAGTTCACCCAGGACCCGATCAATGACCGGTTTTCGGGTCACAGCGATCAGGTCATCCGTGCCGACGCCGCGCAGTCGATCGAGCCGACGCCGGTCACCGCCGCGTCGCTGTTCCCCGCTGGTACCCACCTGTTGTCCATTCGGAAGACGAACGTCGTTGCGGAGACGAAGGACGGGCTCGGCTCGTTCAATGCCGTACAGGGCCAGCCCTGGGAAGCAGCGTTTGCCGGCAAGTACGACGTGACGTCTGGTTCAGCGCCGACCAACGACGGCGAGATCATGGTGACCGCCGCGGCGCTCGACCGCCTCGGAGCACAGATCGGGTCGACGGCCGTCATGACCGCGCCCCGTGCCGCATCGTTCACCATCGTCGGCACGATTCGCTACGCCCATTTTGACGACAGCATCGTGGCGTTCTACGGTATGCCCGGCGCCTTCGACGGCGTCATGCCCGACGATGCCGACCTGATGACCGAGTGGTACCTGCCCGACACCCCACTCACCTGGAGCCAGATCGGTGAGCTAAACCCGCGCGGGGCAACCGTTCTTTCGCGCACGGTGCTGCTCGACCCGCCGCCCGCAGGCAGCTCCCCTTTTGATAGCAGCTTCTCCCGCGACTTCGAAAATCTCTTCATCGCCCTGCTCGGCGGATTCGCCCTGTTCGAGGTGGCACTGCTCGCAGGGGCCGCGTTCACTGTCGGCGCCCGCACCCAGCAGCGCACGCTCGCAACCCTCGCGAGCGTCGGCGGCGACAAACGGATGCTGTTTCGCGTGATGTCGTTCGGCGGAGTCATTCTCGGCGCTCTCGGAGCGGCACTGGGAACGGTGCTCGGCCTCGCTGGTGCTTGGATTTTCATGCAGATTTCGGCGAACGGCAGCGCAGCCCGGTACCCGGGTTTTCACCTAGATCTGGTTTCCATGCTCGTGATCGCGGTGTTTGCGATCCTCGCCGGCTGGTGTGCAGCGGCAGTGCCGGCCCGGGTGGCTGGCCGCATTGACGTCTTGGCGGCCCTGCGCGGTGCCCAGCCTCCGCCGCGGGTCACGCGTCGACGGCCGGTGGCCGGACTCGTTCTCGTGGCCATCGGTGCGGTCATCGTCGTCACCGGCGGACTTGTCGAACTGGCCGCCTACGTGCCCGCCTACCGCCCCGGCCTGGCCACTCTCGGAATTTGGCTCATCGTCGGCGGCCCGGTGATCATGCAGATCGGCGCGGTCTTCGTCGCTCCGCTCATTCTGCGGTGGGCGGCCCGAACCGCCTCGCGGTTCGGGCCGGCTGCGCGCCTGGCCACGAGAGATGTGGCCCGCAACCCGGGGCGCAGCGTTCCGGCGATCGCCGCCATCATGAGCTGCGTCTTTGTCGCGACGTTCGCGATGAGTCTCGTGGCGACCTTCCAGTTGAACTCGACCAAGAACTACGTTTTCGGCGCCCCGCTGGACACGGCGTGGGTGAGCCTGAACACCTCCGTCGATGAGCCACCGTACGGCTACGAGCTGCAGACAACCGGTCTCGAGGTCGTTGCCGCCGTCGACAGCAGTTTTCTGAGCGCCCAGGCCCGCCTCTTGAGTAGCGCCGAGGAGCCGCCGATGGGTTTCGGAGAGGCGGATGCCGGTGGGAGCGCCCCTGCCACACCCACCTTTGCGTTGCCACGGATCAACCCCGACACAGTCTGCCCGAGCGATGCCAGTCGCCTGGGCTCGAGTCCCGAGGCGGAAAACCGCACCGATATCCGCTGCCCGACGCCCTATTATCTCGACACGTTCATGATGTCGAGCACAAACGACCACATCTGGGTTGGCGACCTGGAAGATTTTGCCGCGATCCTCGGCGAACCCGTCTCAGAGGATTCCCAGGCAACGCTCGCCGCCGGTGGAGCTGTCGCCACCTACGCACAATACGTGGTCGACGACAGCATTCAGATCGACTGGATCACCGAGCTCAACTCCACCCTGAAGCCAGCTCGCAGCGTGACGCTGGCCGGGAGCGTGCAAGAGCCCGAGCATCCCCTGCCCTACGCCGTGTTCATGCTGACTGCCACAGCCGACGCGTCCAACCTCGCGTACCGGCCGTCGATGGTGCTCAGCAATATCGGTGCGGCACCGACCCAAGCCGAATTCGACCACGCCCAGGGTGCCCTCGCAGCCATCTCGCCGAAATTTTCCCTTATACGCGAATCGGGCCCGCAAACTTATGGCGCGTCGTGGACCTGGGCGCTGCTCGCTCTCACGGCGATCATCGCCCTGGTCACGGCGTCGATCACCATCGGACTCTCCCGCGCCGACGGGCATCGCGACAATGCGGTGCTCACCTCACTCGGCGCGTCGCCGCGAGTACGACGGGCCTTCGGCTTCTGGCAGGCCGTGGTGATCGTCGGGCTCGGCAGCATCATCGGGGTGCTGCTCGGGCTGGTTCCATCGCTTGCACTGTCGCTGACCCGCGACACCGCGGGGCTCTCGTTGCTGCCGTTCACTCCCCCGTGGCTGCAACTCGCGCTGGTCGTGGTGGCGCTACCGGCGGTCGTCGCGGTCGGCGGTGCCCTCACTGCCGGCGGCAACCGCACCCGGTTCAGTAATCGGGCCGCATTCGACTGAATCGCAGGGGCATCGGGCATCCGCCCTCGCGGCACTCGTTAGCACTGACGGCACTCGTTCGTAAGGGTGCCGCGATCTCCAGCGAGTGCAGCGACGCTCAAGCCGGCCGGCCGAGGGACGACCCCGACTTGCGGCACTCGTTCAGGATCGCGGCACCCCTAAGAACGCGTGCCGTGATCCCCACCAGGTGCCGCGACAACAGGGCTCGGTGACGGCACCCCGTTCGGAGGCGCGCAAGGCAGGGCTACTGCAGGTGGCCGGCCTTCTCCATTTGCCGCAGCTCGCGCTTGAGCTCGGAAAGCTCATCGCGCAGGCGCGCGGCCAGTTCGAACTTCAGCTCCCCGGCAGCCTCGAGCATCTGCGAGTTCAGGTCGGCGATGATCGATTCGAGGTCGTTGGCGCCGTTCGCGGCCAGGCCGACCCGCCGGTTAGGAGTGGAACTCTTGCGCCGGGCATCGCGGCCGGCCAGCAGTTCGGCGGTATCGGCCTCCTCACGGGCGAGCGCCTCGGTGATGTCGCCAATGCGTTTGCGCAGCGGCGTCGGATCGATGCCGTGCAGGGTGTTGTAGGCGACCTGCTTCTCCCGTCGACGGTCGGTCTCGTCGATCGCTTTCTCCATGGATGCCGTCAGCCGGTCGGCGTACATGTGCACCTCGCCGGACACGTTGCGGGCGGCCCGCCCGATGGTCTGGATGAGCGACGTGGCCGAGCGCAGGAAGCCTTCTTTGTCGGCGTCAAGGATGGCGACGAGGGACACCTCTGGCAGGTCGAGGCCCTCACGCAGCAGGTTAATGCCCACCAGCACGTCGTAGATGCCGGCTCGCAATTCGGTGAGCAGTTCCACCCTGCGCAACGTGTCGACGTCGGAGTGCAGGTAGCGCACGCGCACGCCGGCTTCGGTGAGGAAGTCCGTGAGGTTCTCGGCCATTTTCTTGGTGAGCGTCGTGACGAGCACGCGTTCGTTGCGCTCGGTGCGCTTCTTGATTTCTTCGAGCAGGTCGTCAATCTGCCCGGCACTCGGCTTCACGATGATCTGTGGGTCGATCAAGCCGGTCGGGCGGATGATCTGTTCGACGATGCCGTCGGCGATACCCATCTCGTACTTGCCCGGCGTGGCCGACAGGTAAACGGTCTGACCGACCCGGTTCTTGAATTCGTTGAACTTGAGCGGGCGGTTGTCGAGTGCGCTCGGCAGCCGAAAGCCGTGGTCGACCAGGGTGCGCTTACGTGAGGAGTCTCCCTCGTACATAGCGCCGATCTGCGGCACGGTCACGTGTGACTCATCGATGACCATGAGAAAGTCGTCGGGAAAATAGTCGAGCAGGCAGTGCGGAGCCTCCCCCGGTTCGCGCGCATCGATGTGACGGGAGTAGTTTTCGATGCCGGAGCAGAACCCGATCTGCTCCATCATCTCGAGGTCGAAGGTGGTGCGCATCCGCAGCCGCTGGGCTTCGAGTAGCTTGCCCTCACGTTCGAGCACCTCCAGGCGCTCCGCGAGTTCGATCTCGATAGTGCCGATGGCACGGCGCATGACGTCGTCGCTTGCGACATAGTGCGATCCGGGAAAAACGGAGACCGAATCGAGTTTCTTGACGATGTCACCGGTGAGCGGATGCAGGCTGTACAGCCCCTCGATCTCATCGCCGAACATCTCGATGCGAATAGCGAGCTCTTCATACATCGGGATGATCTCAATCGTGTCGCCGCGCACGCGAAAATTACCTCTCGAAAAGTCGACATCGTTGCGCTTGTATTGCATGGCCACGAATTTGCGCACCAACCAGTCGCGGCTGACTTTCTGGCCTACCTGCAACGCGATCATGGCGTCGAGGTAGCCTTGCGGCGTGCCGAGCCCGTAGATGCACGACACGGTGGAGACCACGATGACGTCGCGCCGGCTCAGCAGTGAATTGGTGGTGGAATGCCGCAGCCGTTCCACCTCTTCATTGATCGAGGAGTCTTTCTCGATGAACGTATCCGTTTGCGGCACGTAGGCCTCTGGCTGGTAGTAGTCGTAGTACGAGACGAAGTACTCCACCGCGTTGTTGGGCATGAGGTCGCGAAACTCGTTGACCAGCTGGGCTGCGAGGGTCTTGTTGTGGGCCAGTACCAGCGTCGGGCGTTGCACCTGCTCGATCAGCCAGGCGGTTGTGGCCGATTTTCCGGTTCCGGTGGCGCCGAGCAGAACGATGTCTGTTTCGCCGGCATTAATGCGGGCGGTCAGGTCGGCGATGGCGGAGGGCTGGTCGCCGCTCGGCGTGTACTCACTGACCACTTCAAACGGGTTCACAGAGCGAGTGGGTTCCATGCTCCCATTCTACAAAGGGGGTCTGACAGTCAGCCTCGGCGGGCAGACCACGGCGTGCGGGTGCCGTCGGACTCTGCGACCGTGCGAGCTTCGTCCGCCCGTACGCGAGTCCACAGGGCGTCGACCTGAGCCAGGGTCGCTTCAACGGTGCCGTTGTTGTCGATGACGACATCGGCCAGGGCGAGACGGTCTGCATCACTGGCCTGCGCGGAAATGCGGTGGGCAGCTTCCTCACGCGTCAGTCCGCGTAAGTCCACCATGCGCTTGATTCGGGTCACAGCATCTGCGTGCACGACGACGATCAGATCAAACGTGACCAGACCGCCGGCGATGGCCTCCGCCAGGAGCGGAACGTCGTACACGACGATGGCGTGCGGGTCGACGGCACTCGCAGCGGCGACCCGGTCGCGGGTGAGTCGTCGAACGGCCGGATGCGTGATGGCGTTCAGTCGCTCTCTCCGGCTCGCATCGGAAAAAATGATGGCGCCCAACGCCGGTCGATTCAGCGTGCCATCGGCCAGCAAGATCGTGTCGCCGAACTCGGCGGCAATCGCGGCGAGGCCGGGCGTGCCGGGTTCAACCACTTCACGAGCCAGCTGGTCGGCGTCGATCCCCACTGCGCCCCAGGAGGCCAGGCGCTTGGCCACTGTGCTCTTGCCCGACGCGATCCCGCCGGTCAGTCCAATCAAATACATTCCGCCATGCTATCCGCTACGCCGCCGCGCGTGACGAGCGGATGCGACCACCTGCACCGAAAGAGGACTGCGGGCATCGACCTATCTGAGGGCCCGCTGAATCTCGGCCAGGAGTGCTTCACGGCTGCGGAGGCCGAGCAGGGTGAGAGAAGTCTGCAGCTCGGCCGGCTGGAGCGGTTTCTCCAGGACGGCAGCAGCCCCCCTGCTCAGCGCCATGCCCATATCCGTCCGACCACCGACAACAATGACCGGTGCGGATTCCTGCCCCAGTGAATCTTGCAGCTTCAACAGGAATTTCCAACCATCCATTCCGGGAAGATGCACATCGAGGGTGATCAGGCTCAGCGGAACTCGCCGAGCGATATCGAGAGCTTCCTCGCCGGTCGCAACCGTGATTACCCGAAATCCGTCCGACTCCAGGAGCAGCCGGAGGAGCTCGGCTGATTCGGGATCGGTCTCGACGACGAGTGCTGTCGAGTGGCTCGCTACGGTGTTGTTGCTGATGATGGCTTCGGTGTGGCTGGACGGCGCTACATCGAAGGGAGCGTCGCCCCCCGTGCCGCCGTTGTCTGAGGGACGAAAACTTTTCATGAAATGCTCCGATGGGGCTGTGATTCGTGGAACTGGTGTGCACGGGCGAATTCGTCCAGAAAACAGGTTTTCGTGGGGAAGTTGGAAGTGCGCGGCAATCCTGAAGATATCGGGACGCGCTAAGGAGGAGGAAATATCCTCACTATCAGGTATAGCACGAAGTGTCCAGAGTCCTACGGTCAGGCCGCACACAACCACGACCTCGACGGATGCACAGCAGACTCAGGCATCTGCCTTAGCCGCAGTCGGTGCGTCAACCGTTGGTGTCCGATCCATCGGTTATACAACACAGCGGGCCGCACCCCGAAGGATGCGGCCCGCTGTTGAGCGTCGTGCTGTGGTGCTAGTTGCCGCCGGAGAGCTTCTCGCGGAGGGCCGCGAGTGCTTCGTCGTCGGCGAGCGTGCCGGCGCCAGCCGACTCGCTCGAGAAGGCCGATCCGGCCGGTGCGACGTCGCTGGGGGCAGCGATTTCGTCGTTCGCGGTCGAAACCTGCTTCTTGTGGGCTTCCCAGCGAGCCTGGGCAGCAGCGTAGTCCTGCTCCCACTTTTCGCGCTGCTCGTCAAAGCCTTCGCGCCACTCGTTGGTCTCAGAGTCGAAGCCTTCGGGGTACTTGTACTGGCCCTTGTCGTCGTACTCGGTGAGCATTCCGTAGAGCGCCGGGTCGAACTCGGTGCCGTCGGGGTCGACGCCGTCGTTGGCCTGCTTGAGGCTCAGCGAGATGCGGCGACGCTCGAGGTCGATGTCGATGACCTTGACGAAGACCTCGTCGCCGACCGAGACAACCTGCTCGGCGAGCTCGACATGCTTGCCGGAGAGCTCGCTGATGTGCACGAGGCCCTCGATGCCCTCGGCAACGCGAACGAACGCGCCGAACGGAACGAGCTTGGTGACCTTACCCGGTGCAACCTGGCCGATGGCGTGGGTGCGGGCGAATACCTGCCATGGGTCTTCCTGCGTAGCCTTGAGCGACAGCGAGACACGCTCGCGCTCGAGGTCAACTTCGAGGATCTCGACGGTGACTTCCTGGCCAACTTCAACGACCTCGCTGGCGTGCTCAATGTGCTTCCAGCTGAGCTCGGAAACGTGAACCAGACCGTCGACGCCGCCGAGGTCGACGAACGCACCGAAGTTGACGATCGAGGAGACGACGCCCTTGCGGACCTGTCCCTTCTGGAGGTTGTTGAGGAACGTGGTGCGGCTTTCGCTCTGCGTCTGCTCGAGCAGGGCGCGACGCGACAGCACGACATTGTTGCGGTTCTTGTCGAGCTCGAGGATCTTCGCTTCGATCTCCTGGCCCAGGTACGGGGTCAGGTCGCGAACACGGCGAAGTTCGATGAGCGATGCCGGTAGGAAGCCGCGCAGGCCGATGTCGACGATGAGTCCACCCTTGACGACCTCGATGACCGAACCGGTGACAACACCGTCGGACTCCTTGATCTTCTCAACGTCGCCCCATGCACGCTCGTACTGAGCACGCTTCTTGGAGAGGATGAGGCGGCCTTCTTTGTCTTCTTTCTGAAGAACGAGGGCCTCGACCAGGTCGCCGACCTTGACAACCTCAGAGGGGTCAACGTCGTGCTTGATGGAGAGTTCGCGGGAGGGAATGACACCCTCGGTCTTGTACCCAACGTCGAGGAGAACCTCGTCGCGGTCGATCTTCACAACGGTGCCTTCGATGAGGTCTCCGTCGTTGAAGAATTTCAGAGTCTTTTCGACCGCGGCAAGAAAGTCTTCAGCAGATCCAATGTCGTTAATGGCGACCTGCTTGGGTGCCCGTTCGGTCGTTGCGATTGTCATGTAGTAGTTGCTCCAGGATGGACAAAATCGGGCCACACGCAAAAAGTTGTGCAAGTGTTATTGATGCTCGGCGGTGCAGAAAAACCGGGGAACATTCCGCGCATGGCAGCGGATAGGCGTCACGATTGTGACACCTTAGTCTAGCCACCCGAAGCGACGAGGAGCAACTCGATGTCCAACGCGGGTGCCCTGCCGCCGCAAAGCGGCTACGGGACGACCATGATCTGCCCGGCGGCGCCGCGTTCAGCATCTGTCATGGCGTGCGTCACGAAGGGATAGGTGCCAGCTTCGGGGAAGCGCAGCTCCACAAACCCGCCCTGCGCCGGCGCGAGCCCGAGCGTCTGACTGCCGCCGGTGCCGGTGCTGCCGCCGTTACGCAGCAAATACTCGCCTTCCGCGTAGACCGTGTCGAACTGGCCGCCGACGATGTGGAAGGAACTCGCCAGGTTGGGTCCGGCGTCGAGTACCCAGATGCGGATGCGCTCCCCCACTTTTGCGCGGAGCGGCTGCTCTTGGTATTGGTTCGCGTAGCCGTTAAAGACGACGAGGTCGGGGACGGCTGCGGCGATTTTGTCGGAATCGGCAATGCCGCCCTGCGGCCCGAGGTAGAACTCAGATTGCACGAGCAGGTATTCCCGATCGACCGGGTCGAGCCCGGCGGGATCGATGACGACCGCCCCAAACATGCCGTTGGCGATGTGCAGCGACATCGGCATCGTGGAGCAGTGGTACAGCCAGACACCCGACCGCGTGGCGGTGAAGGCATACTCAAGGGTTTCGCCCGGCTCTATCGTGCGCATGGGACCGTCGGGGGCCAGCGCGCCGGCGTGGAAGTCGAGGGAGTGACCGGTCGTGGCCTCATTGACCAGGGTGATCGTGAAGGTGTCCCCGACTTTTCCGCGCAGGGTCGGGCCGGGCGCTGTGCCGTTAAACGGCCAGAGGGTCTGGGTTACCCCTGGGGCGACCTCGACTTGGGTATCACCGACCCGGAAAGTGTAATCGTGGTGGGTTTCGGCGGACGCGGGCAGCAGGGAGGGGTCGCGCGCCTCGAATCCAGGCGAGGGCTCCGGCTGGGTTCCGAGGTCGTCGGCGGCGGATACTTCTAAACCCGTGGCATCGGAACCGGAGTGGTCGGCCGCAGCATCCGTTTCTGCGGAGCCGGTGACGATGATCTGCAGCACCATACCCATCTGGCGGTGGCCGGCTATGGAACACCAGCCTTCACTGCTGGCGGCCGTGATTCCGGCGTCGATGATCACTGTCTCCCCGGGCGCGACACGGCCCGATGTCAAACCGCTCGCGAGGGTGAGGTCGTGCACGGCGGTGTCGCCGTTGGTGACGGTGAGTTCGAGCCGGTTACCGGCGGGCACGGTCAGGCTCGAGGGCGCGAATCGCATGTCGAGCATGGTCACGGTCGCCTCGGTGACCTCGCCCGAGGCGCTGGCCACGGTGCCCTGAGCGGTGACCGATGCCGCACCCACCCCGGCCGTGACCGGGTCGAGGACAACCCCCACGGTGACGGCCAGCACGAGTGCACCGACCGCGCCGGCGGCCATCCCACTACGCGTGCGGCGCGAACGCGCCCCGCCGGCCGGCACCGCGGCGGAACCGGCGACCGGAGCGGACCCGGCGCGAGAGCGGATGCGCCCACCTGCCACGACCGCGCGCACCAACAGCACCAGAAAGCTCAGCATCACCCCGAACACCAACAGGGACAGTACGACCTTGACCAGGCTCGGCACCGGCAGGAGGTACAGCACAATGCCGCCGTTCACGACGAGCAGGCGAAACAACGGCGCCCGGTTGAGTTCGACGGCGGCGGCCTTGCCGGCCTGCGGTCCGCCGCCGGAAACCATCGGAATCAGGTAGCTGAGGGCGCCGAGCAGCAGTTGCGCACTGAAGCCGGCCAGCAACGGAATCACCAGCCAGCCGAGGCGGGCTACGGCGTCGATCGGGGTCGCCGCGGTCGCTACCACGACGCCAAGCGCCGCAACACTGAACGCCAGCCAGGCCATCGAGGCGGCGAGGCTCCAGCCGGCGAAAGTCGTCGGCGGCGCGTGCCGGGCCTGCCGCACTGCCTCCCGCACAACGGGTACGAGACCTAGAAGGTACAGCAGGGCGCCTGCACCGACACCGAGCGGCACTCCGGCCAGGCTGGCACCGGCGACCACCCCCACGCCTGCGGTGAGTAGGGGAAGGGCGGTACGGGCGGCGGCATCCGTTCCATCGCCGAGCCGGGTGCGCAGCACCGTGGGCCAGAGCAACAGGAGGGTTCCGACCGCGGTCAGGCCGATCCAGCCGAGCACGTTGAGAGCGATGTGCGCCAGGTAGAGGCGAGCGTGCAGGTCGGCGCCCGTTCCCGGGTTCGCCATCCAGATGCCGAGGCACACACCACCCAGGAGGCTCACAGCGGCTGCGACGTAGTAGCGCACGAGCGAGCCGAAGCGGGTGGGTTTCGCCCGGCGGAGCTCACGGCCCAGTAGCGCCGCGTGCAGCACCGCAACCGCGCCGACCAGCACGCCCCCCGCAAGAACCACAACGAACAGGTTCACGATCATGCCGATTATCACGAGAATGGCCCCGAGCGTGTGCCCGACCAGGCGAATGATCAGCGACCGGCGCCCGCCCAGTGCCGACCGCCGCACCAGAGTGTCGGCGAAGTGCTGGCTCCAGATGATGATCGCAGTACTGACTGCGCCGAGCAGTAAAAGATGCACCATGAGCCAGTCGGCAACCGGAATGCCCTGATGGGCCAGAACAACAACGCCGAGCACGGCGAGCCAGGCAGCGACAACGGCGTTCGTCTGCAGATACCAGGTGCGTCGGGCAGACACCCGGGCCGTGACGGGACTCATGAACGGTCTCTCTGAACAGGTCGCGCTGGCTTCCCCTGGCGTACCGGGCCAAGGACCGCGGAGGCCCCAGCGATGACGATGAACAGCAGCAGGGCGGTGATGCTGAGTGATCCGCCAAGCTGGAGCAGGTGGGGTAAGCCGCGCGCATCACCGAACAGCACCCGCAGCACGAGCGAGGCGTGCAGCAGCACTACAGGCAGGTACATGATCGGCCGGTACGGTAGCGGGCGGCGCAGCACGGCCGGCAGAATGACGGGCGCGTGCGCCATGATCATCGACAGTGTGAACCCCAGCAGCACCGCGTGAATGACAGCGTCGTAGGTCGGGCCGCTTGTCGCGGCGCCGCCGACGAGCCAGATGACACCGGCGACGACCAGCCAGGCGTACCCGCTGAGCAAGCACGCTGCCATGTACCTCGGCAGCCCGACCGATCCCAGCGTGCGGCGCGCGACATCGTGCAGGAACAGCCAGGACACCACGCAGAGCAGAGCCAGGCCAAACAATGGATAGCCGAACGCTGGCACGCACAGGGCGAGCGAGACGCATCCGGTCAACGTCAGCGACGCCCAGAGCAGGGCACGCCCGGGATGGGTGCCGCGCAGGGACAATCGCGCAAGTTCGAGGCGTTCCCCGGCGATGGTAAGCACGAGGAAGGCGCTGAACGCCGGTATCAGGTGGGCAACCGGAACGTTGGCGAGCCAGAGAATCGCCGCGACGAGCAGGTTGACGCCGCCGAGGAACTGAATCGCAATGGCCGTCATCGCCTGACGGCGCCAGATGCTGCGGTAGATCAGCAGCAGGCCGAGCGCGCCGACCGCGATTGCGGTGCGTCCGATCCAGATCGGCAGCGGCGCCAGCACGAGCAGGCTGCCAAGGCCGAGCAGGGCCGGCGCAAAGAAGGCCCACCACATCTTGATCGCGACGGCCCGTTCGAGCACGATCAGGGTTCCGACAAAGCCAAAAACCATGAGCGCGCCGTGCGATGCGGCCAGGCGGTCGGCGAGCGGCGGCACGTCGAAGCCGAGCAGGGCCGCCGCGGCATACAGCCCGAGCAGCAGCGACACCCCCGCCGGAGCCAGAAACAAAAAACGGATGCCCGAACGATCAATCACGGCTCGGCGGCACTTTGGCCGGAGCTGGAATGGAGCGGGTGCAGTCACTGTCTGTTCCGGTGCAGATACAGTGCCGGTGTCGAACGGGGACGACTCGGGGGGACGCACCTGCCCAGTTTACCGAGCCTTATATGCTCGATGCGGACTGCGTCGCCCCCGGCTGTTATGCCAGGGCCGACCGCAGGGTGTCGAGACCAACGCCGCCGAGGTCGAGGGCACGACGATGAAATTCCTTGACCCTGAACTTCGCTCCCTCGCGAGCGGCACACTCGTCGCGAAGCTGCTCCCAGATGCGCTGGCCGACCTTGTACGACGGCGCCTGGCCCGGCCAGCCGAGGTAGCGGTTCACCTCGAACTTCACGAAACTCTCATTCATGTTGACGTTCTGACCGAGGAATTGGAAGGCATAGTCCGAAGTCCACGGGCCCGAACCGTCTGGCCGGGTCTTGCCGAGGTGCACGCCGATGTCAAGAACGACGCGAGCGGCGCGCATCCGCTGGCCGTCAAGCATGCCGAAACGGTCTGCCGGGTCGTCGAGGTAGCCGAGTTGTTCCATCAGTCGTTCGGCGTAGAGCGCCCAGCCCTCGGCGTGCCCGGAGGTGCCGGCCAGCTGTCGGCGCCAGGTGTTGAGCTTGGCCCGGTTATAGACGGCCTGGCCGATCTGCAGGTGGTGGCCGGGCACACCCTCGTGATAGACGGTGGTGAGCTCGCGCCAGGTGTCGAATTCGGTCACACCGACGGGTACTGACCACCACATGCGTCCGGGCCTGGAGAAATCATCGGTGGGGCCGGTGTAGTAGATGCCGCCTTCCTGGGTGGGCGCGATCATGCACTCGATGGTCTTGATCGCGTCGGGAATGTCGAACTGGGTTTCGGCGAGGTCAGCGACGGCTTTGTCGCTGGTTTTCTGCATCCATTCCTGTAAGGCCTGCGTGCCGTGCAGTTTACGTTTCGGGTCAGTGTCGAGGTAGGCGATGGCTTCGAGTACGCCCGCGCCTGGTTTGATCTGGTCGGCGATCTTTTCTTGCTCTTCCACCATACGAGCGAGTTCTTCGATGCCCCATTCGTAGGTTTCGTCGAGATCCACCGTCGCGCCCAAGAAACGACGAGAGGCGAGGGTGTACAGATCCCGACCGATTGCGTCGTTTTCGGTGGCTTTGCCCTCAAGTTCTGTGCTGAAGAAGGTGGCCAGTTTGTCGTAGGCGGTCGCGGAGAGGCGTGCGCCCACACCGAGGTCCGTGACCAGGGATGCTGGCAGTGTGCCCTCGTCCGTCGTTGCGTTCGCGGTGAACTCGGCGAAGAACCCGTCGCTGGCAGCGTGGCGCTTCGCCTGGGCGAGCACCTCCCGCACCTGCCGGCGAGCCGGCGTCACGCCGCGTTCGATGCCGAGGCGAAGGGTGTCGATATAGCCGTCGATGGCTGCGGGCAGGTTGCCGAGCCTCGACGAAATGTTGGCCCAGTCGTCAACGGTCTTGGTCGGCATAAGGTCGAAGATCTCGCGAATCTCCTGCGCCGGTGAGGCAATGACGTTGAGGTCGCGCAGCTGCAACTCGGCGTCGGCGCTTTCCACAGTGAGCGCCAACTCGCTGCGCAGGTCGGTCTGGGTGACTTCATCGACGCTGTCACCCGGGTGAGCGGCATCCAACTGGGCAATGGTCTTCTTCGCCTCGGCGATGAATCGTTCGTGGCCGGCCGGGGAATAATCGCCGTAGCGACCGTCCCCCTCGGTGCGGCCGATGTAGGTACCCACCGTGGGGTCGAGGTCGACGAGGGTGTCCACCCACTCTTCAGCGATCTGGTCGATGGCCGTTGGCGTGCGCTGGATGTCGTGTGTCATGCCCCGAGCCTAGGACACGGGTGTTGCGTCTGGGCCCCCCAATTGGGGAAAGTGGCCGGTCAACCCGCAACGAACTAGTGGGCGGCTGCGTCCCAGTTGGGTCCGCGACCGACCTGCACCGTCAGCGGAACGAGCAGGTCGGCGGCGGACTCCATGTTGTGGGTGACGACCTGGCGCAGGGCGTCCCACTCCCCCGGTGCGACGTCGAAAATCAACTCGTCGTGTACCTGGAGGAGCATGCGGGAATCCATCGACGCATCCGCCAGATCCGCGGCGATACCGTTCATGGCGATTTTCATGATGTCGGCCGCCGAACCCTGAATCGGAGCGTTGAGAGCCGCGCGTTCCGCGTTGTCGCGCAGCACTCGTTTCGGGCTGGCCAGATCAGGGAACGGCCGGCGCCGCCCGTAGATGGTCTCGGTGTAGCCGTCAACCTTGGCTTGCTCGACAACGTTACGCAGGTAGTCCCGCACCGCTCCGAACCGTTCGAAGTAGTCGGTCATGAGCTGCTTGGCTTCTTTGGTGTCGATGCGCAGCTGCCTGGACAGGCCGAAGGCACTCAGGCCGTAGGCGAGCCCGTAGCTCATCGCCTTGACCTTGCTGCGCATCTCACCGGACACATCGGCGGGGTCGACACCGAAAATGCGCGAACCGACGAAACGGTGCAGGTCTTCTCCCGCGTTGAAGGCTTCGATCAGCCCCGCGTCCTCGGAGAGATGCGCCATGATGCGCATCTCGATCTGCGAATAGTCCGCAGTGAGCAGGCTTTCGCTACCGACGCCGGCTTGGAAAGCGGCACGAATGCGCCGACCCTCCTCGGTGCGCACGGGGATGTTCTGCAGGTTGGGATCGTTCGAGGAGATCCGGCCGGTCGTGGTACCGATCTGCACGTACGTCGTGTGGATGCGGCCGGTCGTGTCGATGGCCTTGTCGAGGGTTTCGACGATCTGGCGCAGCTTGGTAGCGTCGCGATGCTTTAGCAGCAGATCGAGGAACGGATGCGGGTTGCTCGCCTGAAGGTCGGCCAGGGCGCCGGCATCCGTTGAAAAACCAGTCTTGTTGGCGCGCGTCTTCGGCATCTGAAGCTGCTCGAACAGCACGTCTTGCAGTTGCTTGGGTGAACCGAGGTTGACCTCGCGCCCGATCTCGGCGTAGGCCGCCGCGGCGAGACTCGCCGTGCTGACGCCGAGCTCGGCTGATAGTTCGGCGAGTTGCTCGTGTGAGACGCTGACGCCGGCGAGTTCCATGTCGGCCAGGGCCAGCAGGGTCGGCAGCTCGATCTCCAGCAGCAGTTTGAGAGAGCCGGGATCGAGCGCGGTTTCGACGGCGGCGAACACCCGCAGGGTATACCAGGCGTGGGCGGGGGCGCCAGCCTGCTGGGTCTCGTCGGGCACGAGCTGGTTGGGATCGGCCACCGGCAGTACTTCGTCGAGGTACCGTGACACAAGGTCGGCCAGGGACTTGTCCGGACCGCCCGGGCGGACAAGCCAGGCGCCGACCAGCGTGTCGAAGGCCAGGCCGGCGAAAGCCAGGCCGCTTTTGCGCAGGGCCTTCACCTGGTGTTTGGCGTCGTTCATGATCTTCAGGGCATCGCTCGCCAGCCAGGCTTCGAGCGGGGCGTAGTCTTTGCGACCCTGCTGCCACGGCAGGTTGATGGTTTCGGTCGGGGTGGCCAGGCCGAAACCGATCGCCTTGCCGTCCTGCACCTCGACGGTGAGTCCGAGTCCCGCCGGGTGGGCCGCCGTTGCCCGGTCGAGCCAGGACTGCAGCTCCTCGTCCAGCAGGTCCTGCGCGACAGGCGACTGCACCGCTGGAAGCTCGTCGATGGCGGCAACGAGAGCGGAGCCTTCCGCCGCCGGGTCTTCACCGGCAAGCTTGAGCACCCGGTCGAGTAGCGTCTTAAACTCGAGACGAGTGAAGATGTCGCGCACGGCATCCGTGTCCATGGCCCCGCGTTCCAGGGCGGCAACAGCCACGGGCAGCTCCAGGTCGGTGACCAGGCGGTTGAGACGGCGGTTGCGAATCGCGTTCTCTTTCTGCTCGCGCAGGTTGTTGCCAACGACGCCCTTGATCTCGTCGGCGTGTTCGAGGATGCCGTCGAGGCTGCCGTAGAGGCCGAGCCACTTGACGGCCGTCTTCTCGCCAACCTTACTGATGCCGATGAGATTGTCACTGGTTTCGCCGACGAGTGCGGCGACGTCGGGATACTGCTCCGGTTCGATGCCGTAGCGCTCGCGCACCCGGGCCGGGTCGTAGCGGGTGAGCGCCGACACGCCCTGACTGGAGGGGTAGAGCAGGGTGACGGTCTCGTTGACGAGCTGGATCGCATCCCGGTCGCCGGAGACGACCAGTACGTTGTAGCCGGCGTCGGTACCCTGCACCGACAGGGTCGCCAGAATATCGTCGGCCTCGAAGTCTTCCTTGGTGATGGTCGTGATGTTCATCGCGGCGAGGGCTTCCTGCAGCAGCGGAATCTGGCCGAGGAACTCCGTGGGCGTCGCATTACGCGTGCCCTTGTACTCGGGGTATTCCCTGGTGCGAAAGGACGCGCGCGAAATGTCGAAGGCGACGGCGAGGTGGGTCGGCTTCTCATTGCGCAGCAGGCTGAGCAGCATCGACAGAAAGCCGTGGATGGCGTTCGTATGCTGCCCGGCACGGGTCTGGAAGCTGTCCACTGGCAGGGCGAAGAACGCCCGGAATGCCAGGGAGTGGCCGTCGATGATCATCAGGGTAGGCTTTTCGGAGTCCAACACTCCCCTAGCCTACAAGTGTCTTCCCGCGTGGGCTTCCCGACCAAAGGTGATCATGTTCAATACGACTGACGACGCACTCGCCTGGGTTCAGCAGCGCGGCTGCGGGGATCTCGCCGACAAGATGGGGCTGGAGTTCACCGAGTTCACCATTGACCGGGCTGTGGCACGGATGCCCGTGGCGGGCAACACGCAGCCGGCCATGCTCATGCACGGCGGCGCCTACGTCGTGCTCGGTGAGTCGCTCGGCTCGATGGCCGCGAACCTGCATGCCGGACCGGGAAAACTCGCCGTCGGTATCGAAATCAACGCCTCGCACAATCGCTCGGCAACGTCCGGCTACGTCACGGGGGTGTGCACCCCGATTCATCTTGGCCGCACGCTCACCACCCACGAGATCGTCGTCACCGATGATGCCGGCCGGCGCTGCTCGACGATTCGCATCACGAACATCATCAAAGACCTGCCGCCGTCAGCCTAGATCTTGGCCCGGGTCTGGCTCAACCAGGCTGATGAACGCACTGAGTTCGGCGAGGCCAGCGGGCGTCACCGGCAGGTGCGCCGTCAGCGACGGTGAATAGACCAGGTACGCGGCCCATTTGGCCCGCGAAATAGCGACGTTCAGCCGGTTCTTCAAAATGAGGAAGGCCAGGCCGCGCGGCACGTCGTCGGCCGAACTGGCCGCGAGCGTGACGATCGCGACGGCCGCCTCCTGACCCTGAAACTTATCGACCGTGCCCACCCTCACGTTGAAATAGCCGGCAGCGGCCAGTGCCGCGTGCACCAGGGCCAACTGGGCGTTGTAGGGCGTCACGACGATCACGTCGGCTTCGCCCAATGGATCCTCGCTGCGGCACTCGGTCGGGTCGGTCCAGGGCCGGCCGAGGACATTACGAACGAGGGCCACGACGGCATCTCCCTCTTCGACTGATGAAATGGCATTGCCGGTGTGCTCGACCGGAACGGCGTGCAACCCGGGCGTGACACCAGCGAGGAACCTGGTCGAAGTGATCGGATTGGCACGCAGGAGTCCGCCGTAGGAGAGTCGGGAGACCGGAGCTGCCACCGCCGGATGCATGCGGCGACTCTCGGCGAGAAAATATCCTCGCGTCGCTGCGAGCACGTCGTGGCCGGCCGCGACCCAGCCGAGCGCTGACTGGTCGATCGGCTCGGGGTGCGTGCCCTGACTCACCTGCGGCAGTTGCTGCGGGTCGCCCAGCAACAACAGGTTCTTTGCGCCGACGCTCGCCGCAATGGTCGAGGCGAGCGAAAACTGGCCGGCCTCGTCGACGACGAGCAGGTCAAGGCTGTGCCGAGGCACACGAGCAGGATTACTGAAGTCCCAGGCAGTGCCGCCGACGACGAATCCGGAGTTGGCGTGGTCGAGTGCAAAGAGCAGCTGGCCGTCTTTGGGCAGCACCGTGTACCCGGCTTGCGCCGGGTCAGCCCCCGTTTTGGCCGCCTTTCCGACCAGGGCAGGATCGAGCCCGGCCGTGACGATAGCGCCGAGCAGATTCTCCACGACGGCGTGGGATTGGGCGACGACACCAATCTTCCAGCCGTACTGCTGCACGAGCGCCGTGATCACGTGGGCGCCGAGGTAGGTTTTGCCGGTGCCGGGTGGCCCCTGGATCGCAAGGTACGACCCGTCGAGGTCACGAAGACTTGCCAAGACCGCGTCTATGGTCTCTCCATCGACCGCGACGGCCGCCAGGCCTCCTGTACGGGTGCGCGGCGGGGTGCGACGCAAAATGTCGACCATCGGGTCGCGCGGCCAGGTTGGCTGGGCGTCAACGATCGCCCGAGCCCACTCATCGATGGCGGGTTTCTGTTGGAGCGGTCGAGGCGGGGCGGCCGGTGTGAGTGCGCTCGGTCGGTGGTCGTAGCGGGCGACATCTTTGAGCAGGGTCTCTTCGACCAGGATTCCGCCGTCGTCGGCGACCTCGAGCACTTTTACGGCTCGGTGGGTGCGAGCCCCCGCCGAGGTGTCGGGGTTGGCGAAAGGCCCGGGGTAGTCGTAGAGCAGGTAGGGCCCGGCCTGGTCACCCGGTTTGATGCTGCTGCCCGGTGCCAGACGCCCCCGAAGCCACAGGTGGCGACGATCGACGCGCTGCTGGCCCTCGCGAAACCAGTCACGGTCGACGTCAACGCGGTCGACTATGAGCACGTCGCGGGTGTCTTGCCATTCGTCGATGGGGTATTCGAGCCTAGAATAGTGTCCCCACCAGAAACTTTTCTGTTCCCGGCGGTGGTAGTCGATCGCGGCGGCAGCGAAGGCCGCCGCGGTCTGGTCAGCGCTGCGCGACATGTGGCCAGCCGTCGCCGCGATGGCGAGCAGGGCGTCGCGCACCGGCGACGGCTCGAGCGTGTCGGCATCCGCTTCAGGCTCCGTGCCGGCAAAACGGATGCCCGCTGCGCGGGCGAGGGCGAGCAGCCAGTCGCGCAGGCGCAACGTCGACACGCAGTCGTAGCGGTTGTAGTCGGCGATGGAATCCAGCATGCGCTGCGCTACGGCCCGGTCGCCGTGCGCGTGCAGCTCTCGAGCGCCGGCATATTCGGTAATCGAATCCGCCGCGTTAGTGACCTCGCCGCCCCGCAGTTCGGCGCCCATGTAGAGCGGTTCGAGCTTCTTGATCGAGTATGAACGGGACCCGACACGCATGGTCTTGCGCACGAGCGGGTACAGGTCGACCAGCACGTTCTCGCGCAGCAGCTGGTCGATCTGCTCTTCGCCGACGCCGTGCCGGGCGGCGAGGCTGAGCAGGTGGGTGCGCTCGTAGGCGGCGTAATGATAGACGTGCATACCCGGAAACTCGGTGCGACGCTTGTCGACGTAGGCCAGGAAGTCAACGAGAGCCTGCTTCTCGTCACGCCAAGAGTGCGCCCAGAAAGCGCGAAAGCATTCATCGACGTCGACCAGGCCGAACAGGTAGTCCAGTCCCCACTGCGTGGTCGCACCCTCGGTGCCACTGTCTTCTGTGTAGAGCGGGTCACCTTCAAAGTCGAAGAAGATGTCCCCGGGGTTAGGCTCGGGCAGCGCGGCCAGTGCACCGGGATTCAACACATCGACTGGCGGGGCCGTACCCGCCACCGCCTGGAGCTGCAGCCGCGCCTGTTGGCGCAAGGCGGCGAGCGTGACATCGGCCATGCCGTCAATACCACCGTTGGATACTGCCAGCTCCGCAACGGTGCAGATGCCACCGGACACCAGGCGCGCGCGCTGCGTCAGCCGCATTCCGGCTACGAGGAACAGGTCGCGGTGTCTGTGCACCTCTACCTCACAGGTGGCACAGCGACCACACACGGTGTAGCGCGGGTCTCCCCACCTGACGAAAGCAGTATCGCCGAGCCGTTCCGTGATGATCTGCACGAGACGCTGTTTGCGCTTGCGGTACACCGGGCGAATGTCTGCCAGCTGGTGCACGCTGACGGAGCCATCGCCGAGCAACAGCTCGACGGTCTCAGCCGACTCGACCCCAATGCGTTCAAGTTGTTCGGCGTAAGCGGCCAGCTGCAACAGGGCGGCAACCCGGGCGTGCCGGGCAAGTTTTGTGTCTTGCACCAGCCAGGTTTCATCACTTCGCCGCACGATGAAGTCGGCGAATCCGAGGAAGGCGATGGGGCCATCTCTGTTCGGTGGGCCAAAATCGGGATCGAAGAAGGTTGCCTGAAAAATCACGTCGGCGTGCCCGGCGAAGGCCAGCCGCGTGTTGTCGGCTGCTGCTTCGAGGTCGGGCCGCGATATGCGCTCTGGCCGGGCAATCTCCACGACCGAATAGTTTTGCCGGTAGCGTTCGAGCACCCGATGTTCGTGCTCGTCGCCAAGCCGGGACGTGCGTTCGAGCATGGCATCAACCGGTTCCGGCACGCTGTCAATGCGGCCCAGTTTCGCGTCGATACGGCGCAGGAACGCAAACTCGCAAACGGATGCCGCACTCAGGTCACTCGCACTGGTTACCACGCTCTCACCCAGTAGGAACATGCGCCCGCCCTTCGTCTATTTCGAGACTAACGGGCACCACCGACACGCGGTCCATAAGGAGCCGCGCCGGTGCAGACCGCTGGATCGCAAAACGGCCCGGCAGAATTTGCCGGGCCGTTCTCTGCGCAAACTGCGATTACTTCTTGGCGCTGAGCTGTTCGATGATCGCCTGAGACACGTCGTGCATGGTGAGGCGACGGTCCATCGACGCTTTTTGGATCCAGCGGAAGGCCTCCGGCTCAGTCAGGCCCATCTTCTCGTTGAGCAGGCCCTTAGCCCGATCGACGAGCTTTCGGGTTTCGAACCGCTCGACCAAGTCGGCAACCTCGGCTTCGAGGGTGATGATCTGGCTGTAGCGCGAGAGGGCGATCTCGATTGCAGGTAACAGGTCGTTGGGGGTGAAGGGCTTGACGACATACGCCAGAGCGCCGGCTTCGGTGGCGCGCTCGACCAGTTCCTTCTGGCTGAACGCTGTGAGCAGCACAACGGGTGCAATGTGTTCTTTGGAGAGGCGTTCGGCTGCGCTGATGCCGTCGAGCTGGGGCATCTTGACGTCCATGATGACCAGGTCGGGGCGGAGTTCCCGTGCCAAGGCGACCGCAGTTTCTCCGTCACCGGCTTCGCCGACGACTTCAAAGCCGTTGTCGCGCAGAATCTCGACGATGTCGAGGCGGATGAGGGATTCATCCTCAGCGACGACAACGCGGCGCGGAGGGGTGGGGGTGCTGTCTTGGTCGGTCACGGGTAAAAGCCTACGGTATTCTGATCTAGTAGTTGTAAGCCGGTGTGGCGGAATGGCAGACGCGGAGCACTCAAAATGCTTTGTTCGCAAGGACGTGTGGGTTCGAGTCCCACCACCGGTACAAATTTTCATCTGTTAAATCCCTGGTCAAACAAGTTTTATTTTTTTTACAGCGACTTCAATAACAGCCGTGCCACAGATTCATGGTGAACGAGTCGTCGATATCGACCAAAGCCCCGCTCCGTAGAAATCACGGCGCGGGGCTTTGGTCTCAAGCGTTAATTCTTGACGTACGCCGGCGCGACCTCGTTGTGGGCGTCGCCCACGCGGTGCACGCGAATGTCGTTCGTCGAACCGACGATTCCGGGAGGGGAACCGGAGATGACGACGACCTTGTCACCGATTTGCGCGAGTCCCTGGCCAATGAGGATGTCATCCACCTGGCCGAACATCGCGTCGGTGTGGGTCACCGGGTCCACCAGGTAGGTCTGGATGCCCCAGGTGAGGGCGAGGCGACGACGGATGCCCGCCTCCGGGGTGAACGCCAGCATCGGAATTTTTGACCGCAGACGCGACATACGGCGGGCAGAGTCGCCGGACTCGGTGAAGATACAGAGAAACTTCGCGTCGACGAATTCGGCGACCTCGATGGCGGCCAGTGTGATGGCACCGCCCTGCGTGCGCGGCTTGTTGGTCAGCTTGCCGATGCGCTCGAGTCCGTGCACCTCGGTGGACTCCACAATGCGGGCCATCGTCTGCACCGTGACAACAGGGTATTCTCCGACGCTGGTCTCACCACTGAGCATGACGGCATCCGCACCGTCGAGCACGGCGTTGGCGACGTCACTGGTCTCGGCCCGGGTGGGTACCGGGCTGAGGATCATGGATTCGAGCATCTGCGTGGCCACGATGACCGGCTTCGCCATGCGACGAGCGATCTCAACAGCCTGCTTTTGCACGATCGGCACGGCCTCGAGCGGCAGCTCGACGCCGAGGTCGCCGCGAGCTACCATGATCGCGTCGAAGGCGTCAACGATCTCTTCGAGGTTGTCGACCGCCTGCGGCTTCTCGATCTTGGCGATCACCGGAACCCGGCGACCTTCTTCGGCCATGATCTCGTGCACGCGCACGATGTCGTCGGCGCTGCGTACAAAGGACAGCGCGATCAGGTCAGCCCCGAGGCGGAGGCCCCAGCGCAGGTCGGCTTCGTCCTTCTCCGACAGGGCGGGAACGTTGACGGCCACGCCGGGCAGGTTGATGCCTTTGTTGTTGGAGACCGGGCCGGCGACGATCACCCTGGTCGTGACGACGACGCCATCCGTTTCGACGACCTGCACCTTGACCTTGCCATCGTCGATAAGCAGAAAATCGCCGGGGTGCACATCGTGCGGCAGTCCCTTGAACGTGGTGCCGGATAGTTCTTTGGTACCCAGTACGTCTTCGGTGGTGATCTTGAAAATGTCGCCGACGGCGAGGTCATACGGGCCGCCCTCGAATTTGCCCAGGCGAATTTTCGGACCCTGCAGGTCAACCATGACGGCGACGGCACGGCCGGAATCGTTGGCGGCCTTGCGCACATTGGCGTAAACGCTCTCGTGCACCTGATAGTTGCCGTGGCTCAGGTTCATGCGACACACGTCGACACCCGCGTCGATGAGGGCCCTGATCTGCTCGTAACTGGCAGCTGCCGGCCCAAGGGTGGCGACGATTTTTGCGCGTCTCATTCTGGTGAATCTCCGATTTCCGCGCTATTCAGGCGCATTTCGACGTGGTGCAGGAAGGCTGGTGGATTAGAGGGCGAACGAGCGGTCCGTGGGCTTGACGGGAGACGGCAGTTGCGTCTGTCCTTCCAGAAACGCATCGACCGAAGCGGCGGCGGCGCGTCCCTCGGCAATGGCCCAGACAATCAGCGACTGGCCACGACCGGCGTCGCCGGCGACGAAGACACCCTCCTGGCTGGTCTGGTAGTTTTCGTCCCGCTCAACGTTGCCGCGCTCATCGAAGGGAACCTTCAGCTGGTGGCCGAGGTCGTCTTGTTCCGGACCGGTGAAGCCCATCGCAAGCAACACCAGGTCTGCCGGAATCTCCCGCTCCGAACCGGCCTTGGGAACGCGGCGTCCGTCAAGGTACTCGGTCTCGGCGATACGAATGGCTCGTACCTCGCCGAAGTCGTTGGTGAGAAATTCGACCGTTGACGCGAGGTACTGGCGGGTGCCGCCCTCTTCGTGCGCGCTGGAAACCTCGAACAGGGTCGGCGATATCGGCCAGGGCTGGCTTTCCGGGCGGGTCGTGCCCGGCTGCTTGCCGATCGCCAGGTTGGTGACGGATGCTGCCAGCTGGCGATGCGCGGTGCCGATGCAGTCGGCACCGGTGTCACCACCGCCGAGTACAACGACGTGCTTGCCCTCTGCGTCGATGCGCGCTTCGATGCTTCCGCCGGCGCCGATCTTGTTCTGCTGAACCAGGTACTCCATGGCGAAGTGCACTCCGGGCAGATCGCGCCCCGGAATCGGCAGGTCACGCGGCACCATCGCGCCGGTCGCCACCACAACAGCGTCGTAGCGCGCACGCAGGTCGTCCCACGTGATATCCACGCCGATGTTGACGTTGGCACGAAAGCGCGTGCCTTCGGCCGTCATCTGGGCGAGGCGTAGTTCGAGGTGCTTCTTCTCCATTTTGAAGTCGGGAATGCCGTAGCGCAGCAGCCCGCCAATGCGATCGTCGCGTTCGAACACGGCGACGGTGTGGCCAGCGCGGGTAAGTTGCTGGGCGGCAGCCAGCCCGGCCGGTCCGGAGCCGACGACCGCGACGGTCTTACCGGTCAGGCGTCCGGGTGGCTGCGGCTGCACCCAGCCCTTCGCGAAGGCCTGGTCGATAATCGACACCTCGACCTGCTTGATCGTGACGGCGGGCTGGTTGATGCCGAGCACGCACGATGATTCACACGGGGCAGGGCAGAGCCGACCGGTGAATTCGGGAAAGTTGTTCGTCGCGTGCAGGCGTTCGATGGCCGCTCGACCTTCGTCGCGCCAGACCAGATCGTTCCACTCGGGAATAAGGTTGCCGAGCGGGCAGCCCTGGTGGCAGAACGGTACGCCGCAGTCCATGCAGCGGCCGGCCTGCCGTTTGAGCACGGCACTGTCACCCTGCTCGTAGACCTCTTTCCAGTCCATCAAGCGGATGGCCACCGGCCGGCGAGCCGGAAGCTCACGTTCCGTGGTCTTCAGGAATCCCTTCGGATCAGCCATTGGTTACCTCCAGAATTCGATTCCAGACAACGAGTCCGTCGGGATCGAGTCCCTCATCGACGGCCGTTTGTCGGGTCTCCAGTACGGCCGCGTAGTCGCGCGGCAATACCTTGACAAATGTATTCATGGTTTCTTCCAGGTTGTCGAGCATTCGCTTGGCCAGCGCAGAGTCGGTCTGGTCCCGGTGTTGTTCGAGCAGGTCGCGCACGATCTCACGGTCGACGCTTTCGAGCGCCAGCAGGCGCAACTCCCCCGAGGTCAGTGCGTCACGATTGACCCGTTCGGCGGTGAGCCCGTAGACGTAGGCCGTTCCGCCGCTCATTCCGGCTCCGAGATTGCGCCCGGTCTCACCGAGGATGACGGCCAGGCCGCCGGTCATGTACTCCAGGGCATGGTCGCCCACGCCTTCCACGACTGCGATCGCACCGGAGTTGCGCACCAGAAATCGTTCGCCGACAATGCCGCGAATGAACAGGCTGCCCTGGGTCGCCCCGTAACCGATGACGTTCCCGGCGATGACGTTGTCTTCGGCCGGAAATTGGCTGGTTCGATCGGGGCGAACGATGATCTGCCCGCCCGACAGCCCCTTACCGACGTAATCGTTGGAATCGCCTTCCAGCCGCAGGGTGATGCCGCTCGGCAGGAACGCTCCGAATGACTGCCCGGCAGACCCGGTCAGGGTGACCTCGATCGAGCCCGCCGGCAGGCCGTTTTCGCCATGCCGCAGGGTGACCTGGTTGCCGAGCATGGTTCCGACGGCGCGCTCAGTGTTGCGGATCGGCAGGTCGATGCTGATCGTGCCTCCGTGCTCGAGCACGCTCTGGCTGCGACGAATCAGCTCGTTGTCGAAGTGCTTCTCCAGTTCATGCTCCTGGGCGCGGGCCCACTTGCGCGGTTCGCTCTCGGAAAAGTCCGGACCGCTGAGAATGGGTGAGAGGTCAAGCCCCTGCGCCTTCCAGTGAGTCACCGCGCGGTTCACGTTGAGCACTTCACGATGGCCGATGGCTTCGTCAAGACTGCGGAATCCGAGCTCGGCCAGGTACTCGCGTACCTCCTGCGCGATGAACTCGAAGAAGTTCACCACGTGGTCGGCCTGACCGGCGAAGCGTTTGCGCAACTCCGGGTTCTGGGTAGCAACGCCGACCGGGCAGGTGTCGAGATGACAGACGCGCATCATGATGCAGCCAGAGACGACGAGCGGCGCGGTGGCGAAACCAAATTCCTCGGCGCCGAGCAGGGCACCGACGAGCACGTCACGCCCGGTCTTCAGCTGGCCGTCAACCTGCACGACCACCCGGTCGCGCATGCCGTTCAGCATGAGCGTCTGCTGGGTCTCCGCGAGACCGAGTTCCCACGGCGTACCTGCGTGCTTGAGCGAGTTGACCGGGCTCGCGCCCGTTCCGCCGTCGTGGCCGCTGATCAGAATCACGTCGGAGAGGGCCTTGGCGACACCGGCCGCGACGGCTCCGATCCCCGACTGGCTGACCAGTTTGGTGTGGATGCGGGCCTTCGGGTTGGCCCGTTTCAGGTCGAAGATGAGCTGCTTGAGGTCTTCGATCGAGTAGATGTCGTGGTGCGGTGGCGGCGAGATGAGACCGACGCCGGCAGTGGCATGCCTGGTGCGGGCAATCCACGGGTACACCTTGGTGGGAGGCAGCTGGCCGCCTTCGCCGGGTTTGGCACCCTGGGCAAGTTTGATCTGGATGTCCTCGGCGTGGGTCAGGTACATGCTCGTGACACCGAATCGACCGGACGCAACCTGCTTCACCGCGCTGCGCCTCGTCGGGTCGAGCAGACGGTCGATGTCTTCGCCGCCCTCGCCGGTATTGGACTTACCGCCGAGGCGGTTCATGGCAATCGCGAGGGTCTCGTGCGCTTCCTGGGAAATGGAGCCGTAGCTCATCGCGCCGGTGGAGAACCGCTTGACGATCTGGGAGACCGATTCGACCTCGTCGAGGGGCACCGGACGACGCTGGCCAGGGCTCAGCGTGAACATGCCCCGCAGGGTCATCAGGGATTCGGCTTGATCGTCGACCATTTTCGTATATTCGCGGAAGATGTCGTAGCGCCGGGTACGGGTGGCGTGCTGCAGACGGAAGATGGTCTCCGGGTTGAACAGGTGCGGGGCACCATCGCGGCGCCACTGGTATTCGCCGCCGGTCGCGAGGCGCTCGTGGGCGGTCACGGCGGCGTCCATCGGATAGGCGGATGCGTGCCGCGCCAGGTTTTCGACACCGATCACGTCGATGCCGACGCCGCCGAGCTTGCTCGTGGTGCCGGTGAAGTACTGATCCACGAACGACTGGGCGAGGCCGACGGCTTCGAAGGCCTGGGCACCGGCATAGGACGACACGGTGGAGATGCCCATCTTGGACATGATTTTGAGCACGCCCTTGCCGAGGGCCTTGATGACGTTGCGCACCGCCTTCTCGGGCGTGACGTTGGTGATGATGCCGCTGCGCACAAGGTCTTCGCAGGTCTCCATGGCCAGGTACGGGTTGACGGCGGAAGCGCCGTACCCAATGAGCAGGGCCACATGGTGCACTTCGCGTACGTCGCCGGCCTCGACCACGATTCCGACCTTCATGCGGTTCTCGGTGCGAATGAGGTGGTGATGCACGGCCGCGATCATGAGCAGCGAAGGGATGGGTGCGAGATCCTTGTTGGAATCGCGGTCACTCAGCACGATGAACAGCGCGCCGGCCTCTATGGCGTGGTCGACCTCGACGCAGATGGCGGCGAGGCGCTTCGAGAGCGCGTCTGGACCTTCTTCGACGCGGTAGAGACCACGAATGGTCGTTGTGGTGCGGCTGCCGATGGCGGGGTCGATGTGCTGGATCTTCGCCAGTTCGTCGTTATCGATGACCGGGAAGTCCAAAATCACCTGGCGGGCGTGCTCCGGACCGGCGGAGAGCAGGTTGCGCTCCGGCCCGAGAGCGAGCTTGAGGCTCGTGACGACTTCTTCGCGAATCGAGTCGAGCGGGGGGTTGGTGACCTGTGCGAACTGCTGGGTGAAGTAGTCGAACATGAGACGCGGACGGTCGCTGAGCACGGCGATGGGGGTGTCGCTACCCATGGCGCCCAGCGGTTCGGCGCCGGTTCTGGCCATCGGGGCGAGCAGAATGCGCACCTCTTCTTCGGTGTAGCCGAAGGTGCGCTGACGACGCACTACCGAGGCCGGCGGGTGCACGATGTGCTCTCGCTCCGGAAGATCCTTGAGGTTGATGCGCCCCTTCTCGAGCCAGTCTCCCCACGGTTCGCTCGCGGACAGTTCTGCCTTGATCTCCCGGTCGTCGATGATGCGGCCGGCCTTGGTGTCGACCAAGAACATCTGGCCGGGGCGCAGGCGGCCCTTCCGCACGACCCGGGCCGGATCGATGCCGAGCACGCCGATCTCGCTCGCGAGCACGACGAGGCCGTCGTCGGTGACGAGGTAGCGTCCGGGGCGCAGTCCGTTGCGGTCGAGCGTTGCGCCGACGAGGGAACCGTCGGTGAAAACGATCGCGGCGGGGCCGTCCCACGGTTCCATGAGCATGGAGTGGTATTCGTAGAAGTCGCGACGTTCGTCGTCGAGGTCGGTCTGGTTTTCCCAGGCTTCCGGCACCATCATCATGATGGCGTGCGGCAGTGATCGTCCCGACAGGCTGAGCAGTTCGACGACCTCATCGAAGGAGGCCGAGTCACTCGCACCCGGGGTGACGATCGGCAGCAGCGGTGCGACGTCACCGAGCAGCTCGGACTCGAGTTGGGACTGGCGCGCGCGCATCCAGTTGCGGTTGCCCTGCACCGTGTTGATCTCGCCGTTGTGAGCGATCATGCGGAACGGCTGCGCGAGCGGCCAGGAAGGAAACGTGTTCGTTGAGTAGCGCGAGTGCACCAAGGCCAGCGTCGAGGCGAAGCGTTCGTCGGACAGGTCCGGGTAGAACGGTTCGAGTTGCAGGGTCGTGACCATACCCTTATAGACGAGTGTGCGGCAGGACAGCGACACGAAGTAGATCTCGAGTTCGCGTTCGGCACGCTTGCGCAGTCGATAGGTCTGACGATCGAGTGCGATGTCGGCAAACGGCTCGCCCGACTCGGTGGTGCGGGTGCTCTGCACAAACAGCTGCTGGATCGCCGGCATGTTCGCGCGGGCCTGGATGCCGAGGTCTTCAGGGTGCACCGGGACCTCGCGCCACCCGATGATGGTGAGGCTTTCTTCGTCGGCGATGAGACTGATGGCACGTTTGATGGCGGTGCGAGCGGTTGGGTCGGTCGGTAAAAAGACGTTTCCGACGGCGTAGTGCCCGACCGGGGGAAGAGCGAACTCTGTGACGGCGCGCAGAAAAGCATCCGGTATTTGGGTGATGATACCGGCGCCGTCACCGGTGCCGGCATCGGAGCCAACCGCACCACGGTGTTCCAGGTTGCGTAGGGCATCGAGGGCCTGGGTGATGATGTCGTGTCCGGCGGTGCCCCGCAAGGTCGCTACCATGGCCAGGCCGCACGCGTCGCGCTCGGCCGCCGGGTCGTACAAACCGGATGCTTCGGGCATGTTGCTGAAGCGGGAGTAGAGAGGTTTCTGCGCCATTGAGACCGTCCTCACGAGATGACTGGCAGGAAGGGACGACGCTGGCCCGAAGGAGAAGTGCGAAAAACTGTAACCGTCGCCCTGTTCGGGTCAAGCCCATCAGCTGGCGACGCTACGTGTGTGTCAGCTGGGATGCAGCGACGTGACTCTACAGACGCGAAGCGCTCGTGCTTGTGGCTGGAGCTTCGGGTGATTCGGTGCGTTCATCGGCATCATCGCTCTGATTCGCGGAGCTTTGATCAAGATCATCCGAATCACTGTCCTCCGATTCTACCCCAGCGTCCGACCCGATCCATTCCCGGCCGGGCGAATACGGGCTGGGCTCAAGTCCAGGGTGGCGCTGGCGCTGTACGAGAATGATAATCAGGCCCAGAGCGATGGCAGCAACGGCCGCCCAGACATTGGTACGGATTCCGAAGTAGATTTCGCTCGGGTCGATGCGGATCGACTCAAAAAAGCTGCGCCCTAGTCCGTACCAGATGAGGTAGGCACCCAGCGTCTGGCCGAAACGGAGCCGGAATTTGCGTTCCAGATAGAGGATGACGGCAACGCCGAGCAGGTTCCAGATGATTTCGTAAAGGAAAGTCGGGTGGAACAGTGTGTCGGCCGGCAGCCCAACCGGGAAAGCAGGATTGGTCGGCTCGATTTCGAGGCCCCATGGCAGAGTCGTGGGCAGCCCGAACAATTCTCGGTTGAACCAGTTGCCGAGCCGACCGGTGGCCTGGGCGACGAGCAGGGCGGGTGCGACGGCGTCGGCGAAGGTCCAGAAGCGGATGCCGGCCATCCGGCAGCCGATGTAGGCACCAACTGCGCCGCCGATCAGCGACCCGAAGATGGCGTTGCCGCCCTCCCAGATGTAGAGCGTGCGGAGTAGGTCAGCGCCCTCAAAGAAGTAGTCTCCCGGGTGGGTGAGCACGTGGTAGATACGAGCGCCGACGATGCCGAGTGGAACCGCCCAGAGAATGATGTCAAGCACGACTCCCGGCTCGGCACCGCGCTTGGTGAGGCGGCGGGAGGTGATGATCGTCGCCAGAATGATTCCGGCGAGAATGCACAGCGCGTAGGCGTGAATACGGAACGGACCGAGGTCGAAGAAACTCCAATCGGGACTCGGGATACTCGCGCTGAGAAGATTCAAAGACACCGGGGTATTACCTTTCATCGTGACTCACGTCACCTGGAGCGAATCGATCGCCTCGAACTATTCAGTGTAGAGCGCGCCTGACTTACCCGGGGGTTGAAGCGGGGCGAATATCGTTCGCGCCGGCGGCGAGGTCGAGAGCCAGACGCGCAACGGCGGGCACTCCCCCGTCGGTCAGTGCTTTCACAAGGGCTGACCCGACAATGGCGCCGTCGGCGTAGCCGAGAATTTCGCGCACCTGCTCGGGGGTAGAGATGCCGAGGCCGACGCACGCGCTCGTGCAGCCGGCTGCGCGCAGCCGCTCCACCAGAATACGAGCGGCGGCATCGACACCCGCGCGAGCCCCGGTGGTCCCCATCGTCGAGACCGTATAGACGAAGCCACGGCTCGCTTCAATCGCCTGCACCAGCCGCTTATCCGAGGAGGAAGGTGCGGCCAGGAAGACCCGATCCAGACCGGTGCGTTCGCTTGCGGCCATCCAAACGGCAGCCTCGTCGGGAATGAGGTCTGGTGTGATGAGACCGGCACCGCCGGCTTCGCGCAGATCGTTAGCGAATCGTTCAACGCCGTACTGTACAACCGGGTTCCAGTAGGTCATGACGAGAATGGGCGCATCGACCTGTGCAGTAATCGCACTGATCGCTTCAAACCCGTGGCGCAGCTTGAACCCGTTGGCCAATGCCTGCTGGGTGGCCGCCTGAATGACGGGGCCATCCATCACCGGATCGGAGTACGGCAGCCCGAGTTCGATGATGTCGACCCCGTTGGCAACGAGGGCCACTGCGGCATCGATGCTCTCACTCAGTGTGGGAAAACCAACCGGAAGGTAGCCGATGAGGGCTCCGCCACCCTCGGAGCGTCGGCGCGCAATGGCCTGTTCCACCGTGCTCACAGCGTCGCTGGTGATTGGGGTCGTCATGACTGTTCCGCGCCTTCGTCGAGCAGGTCGAAGTACCGGCCAGCTGTTTCCATGTCTTTATCGCCGCGACCGCTGAGGTTGACCAGGATGGTCGCCTCCGGGCCGAGTGCGCGGCCGAGTTCGAGGGTGCCGGCGAGAGCATGGGACGACTCGATGGCGGGAATGATGCCCTCGGTGCGGCTGAGCAGCCGCAGGGCACTCATCGCCTCGTCATCGGTGATCGGCAGGTAAGTAGCTCGGCCGATGCTGGCAAGCCAGGCATGTTCCGGTCCGACACCTGGATAGTCAAGCCCCGCAGAGATGGAATGGGATTCGACGGTCTGCCCGTCTTCGTCCTGCAGCAGCATGCTCCGGGCACCGTGAAGTACTCCGGGACGGCCCTTGGTGATGGTGGCGGCGTGGCGTGGCGTGTCAACGCCGTCACCGGCCGCCTCATAGCCAAATAGTGCGACATTCGGATCGTCGAGGAACGCGTGAAAAATACCCATGGCATTCGAGCCGCCACCAACACAGGCGGTGACGGCATCCGGCAGGCTGCCGGTCAGATCGAGAACCTGCTGACGGGCTTCCTCTCCGATGATTTTTTGAAAGTCGCGCACCATGGCGGGGAAGGGATGCGGTCCGGCTACGGTTCCGAAGATGTAATTGGTGGTCTCGACGTTGGTGACCCAGTCGCGCATAGCGTCGTTGATGGCGTCCTTGAGCGTGCGCGAGCCGGTCTTAACCGGAACGACCTCGGCACCGAGCAGACGCATCCGTGCGACGTTGAGGGCCTGACGTTCCGTGTCGACTTCGCCCATATAGACAACGCACTCCAACCCGAACAGGGCGGCGACGGTGGCCGTGGCCACGCCGTGCTGGCCGGCCCCGGTTTCGGCGATCACGCGGGTCTTACCAATGCGTTTGGTGAGCAGTGCCTGTCCGAGGGCGTTATTGATCTTGTGGGAACCGGTGTGATTGAGATCTTCACGCTTGAGGATGATGCGGGCGCCGCCGGCGTACTCGGCGAATCGCGGCACCTCCGTGATGATGGAGGGGCGACCGGTGTAGTCGACGTGCAACTTCATCAAGGCCGCAGCAAAGGCTGGATCGTTCTTGGCGAGTTCGTATTCCGCCGTGAGTTCATCGAGCGCCGCCACAAGCGACTCGGGCACGAACCTGCCGCCGAAGTCACCGAAATAGGGGCCGGGCTGTGTACGTAGAGACATTTAAACCGCCAAAAACTCAGAGAGGGTTCGGATGGGATCGCTCGTGACGAGCGCTTCGCCCACGAGAACGACATCGGCGCCAGCGCCGCGGTAGTGCGCCACGTCGGCGGCCGTCTTGACAGCGGATTCGGCGACTCGGATAACACCGGACGGGATTTTGTCGGCGAGAGTGCCGAAGAGGTTCTGGTCAAGTTCAAAAGTGGACAGGTTGCGCGCGTTGACGCCGACCAGGCTCGCGCCGATGTCGAGTGCGCGGCTGACTTCGTCGCCACTGTGCGTTTCGACCAACGCAGTCATTCCGAGCTCGCGAATGAGATCATGCAGCGAGAGCAAAGTGGCTTGATCGAGCGCGGCCACGATGAGCAGCACAAGGTCGGCGCCGGCCGCGCGGGCTTCGAACACCTGATACGGCGTGCCGATGAAGTCCTTACGCAGGATAGGAATGTTTACCGCTGCCCGCACCTGCTCGAGGTCGGTCAGTGAGCCCTGAAAACGGCGACCCTCGGTGAGTACGCTGATAGCGCTCGCCCCACCCGTCTCATAGGACACTGCCAGGGCTGCCGGGTCCGTGATGGACGCCAGGGTGCCACGGCTCGGACTGGCCCGCTTGATTTCTGCGAGAATCTTGACCCGCACAGTGGGGGCCAAGGCGGCCAATGCATCGAGAGCGGGCGCGTGGGCGCGCGCCGCAGCCTCCACTCTCGCGAGCGGACGAGTGAGAAGGCGCTGATCGGCGTCAGAGAGCGCACCAGCGAGAAGTTCTTGGAGCACTAGGTCTCAGCGCCGCCGGTTAGTGCTCGGCCGACGTGGCGCTAACGCCGTAGCCGACTTTGCCGAGTACGTAGCCGACGATGAGCCCGGCTATAAGCAACCCGAAGGAAGCCCAGACGAGCCAGGCGAGGCTAAAGAAGAATGCTGTGGTGCCGATGGTAAAGGCAGCCAGCATGATGATGACCGCGATCCAGGCCGCCGGGGAGTGGCCGTGTCCGGGATCTGACAGATCGATGCTCATGGTTCTCCTCGTAAATACGTAAACACTGTATGCGTTGACAAGCAGGTCAAGTCTAGCGGAGCGACAGCGCGCCCTCAGCGAGCGGTCGGGTCTTCGCCGCGACTGAGGTCGTCCCAGTCGCCAACGGAGTCAGCCGGCGCAGGCTCGGTCGACGCATCGCTGGTCACCGCCGGCGCACGCTCGGTCGACGCATCGCTGGTCACCGGGGAAGCTGGCAGGGAACCGTCGGGGTCGGCAACCGGCTCAAACCGCACGGCCTGGTATTTGCGAGTCGGCCCGGGCCAGCGTGCGCTCGTCACGATGACGGCAACACCGGTCGCCGCCATAATGACAGCGGCGCCCATTGCGACGAACGGCCACGGGGTAACCACCGTGCCGAGAACGCTCAACTGAATGGATTCGTGTCCGGCAATTCCGGTCGCAGCAGTGACCGCAGCGGCACTGGCCTGAGACGGGTCCTCGACCGCGAGGTATGCGGCCAGAAAGACCGAGAACCCAAGGAGAACCTCAAGCGCGCCGAGCACGACCCTGATGAGGCGACCGGCGATGGTGAGGGCAGCGGCGAGGGCGAACCCGGAAAGGGCCAGCGCCGTCAGTGCCGGTGCGGCGACGGCTCCGTCGATCTCGAGCACCTGGCTGCCAGCGTCGGGCAGTGCCACTTCGGCGTGCACCCAGACCTGCGTCCACGCCAACATTGCCAGGGCGCTCGCGCCCAGAATGGTGAAAATGAGCACGAGTTTGAGGCGACGCGCGGGCATCCGTTCGTTCATTAGAACACACGCCGCATCGCGTTGGCGATGGCGACAGCGCGCAGGGGGGCTGCCGCTTTGTTCTGCGACTCCTGGTACTCGGAAGCCGGGTCGGAATCGGTGACGACGCCGCCGCCGGCCTGCACCCGGGCGATGCCGTCCTTGATGGTGGCGGTACGGATGGCGATGGCAAGGTCGGCGTCGCCGGCGAAGCCGAAGTAGCCCACCACTCCCCCGTACACGCCACGCTGAGCCGGTTCGAGAGCGTCGATGATCTCGAGCGCCCGCGGTTTCGGAGCGCCCGACAGGGTGCCGGCCGGAAAAGTGGCACGGAAAACATCGATCGCGGTCTTGCCGGCGACCAGGTTGCCCTCGACCGAGGACACCAGGTGCATGATGTGGCTGAACCGTTCGATGCGCATGAATTCGGTCACTTCGACCGATCCAGCCGTGCAGACTTTCAGCAGGTCGTTGCGGGCAAGGTCGACGAGCATGAGGTGCTCGGCACGTTCCTTGGGGTCTTCGGCCAGCTCGATCGCGTAGTCGGCGTCGGCATCCGGCGTTGTGCCGCGTGGTTTCGAGCCGGCGATCGGGTGGGTGAAGACGCGTTGGTCTTGTACCTTGACGAGCGCTTCGGGCGAGGACCCGACGATCCAGTACGGGTCTCCCTCCGCCGTTTCGAGGCTGAGCAGGTACATGTATGGACTCGGGTTGAGGCTGCGCAGCACGCGGTAGACGTCGATGGGGTGTGCGGTGCAGACCTGGTCGAAGCGCTGGGAGATGACGACCTGAAACACGTCGCCGTCGACGATGTGCTGTTTGCCAACATTAACGGCGGCAAGAAAATCGTCTCGCGTGGTGCGGTTGCTCGGCGCGCTCGGTGCCTGCAGGTCGACCTCGGCCAGCCAGGCTTCTCCGGGCGCGGCGAGTCGGGTTTGCAGTGAATTCAGGCGTGTGCTCGCGTCAGCCCAGAGCTGCTCGGGGGTGTTGGCGCCGTCGTTGAGCACGTTGGCGATGAGTTGCACGGTTCCGTACTTGTGGTCGAGAACGACGAGGTCGGCGACGAAGCTAAACGACTGGCCTGGTACCTCGTAGTCCGCCGGCGGCTGGTGCGGCAGGCGTTCGATCTGGCGAATCGCCTCCCAGCCGATGAAGCCGACCAGCCCGCCCGTGAGCGGGGGGTGCTCGGGCAGCCGCGGTGTCTGCCAGCGTTCGAACAGGTAGGCCAGAGCGTCGAGGGGTCCGAGTTCGGCTGCGGAGCCGAGCGCACGCTCGGAGGAGAGGCCGTAGTCGATCCACCGGGTGTCGTCGCCCTGTTGGGTGAGCACACCGAACGAGGAGACCCCGACAAAGGAGAACCGGGACCAGATTCCGCCCTGTTCGGCGGACTCCAGCAGAAAGCTGCCCGGCAGTCCGTCGGCCAGTTTGCGATAGATACCAACGGGAGTCTCACCGTCGGCGAACAGTTCACGGATCACCGGAATGACCCGGTGCTCCCCGGTTAACGCATCAAACTGATCGCGCGTCGTCGAACCGGCCGTACGCGAACCGGTTGCGACGGGGGTACTGTCGGTCATTCCATCGGCCTGTCCATAGTGATTGCGCCCAGGTCGCGCCCGTCAAAGCACGTGTGCGTGCCGGTGTGACAGGCGGCTCCAACCTGGTCGACCTGCACGAGCAGGGTGTCACTATCGCAGTCGAAGGCGGCGGACTGTACGTACTGGGCGTGGCCGGAAGTGTCGCCCTTCCGCCAAAATTCCTGCCGGCTGCGCGACCAGAAGGTCACGCGTCCCGAGGTGAGGGTACGGCGGAGCGCTTCCCGGTTCATCCACCCAAGCATGAGCACCTCGCGGGTGTCCCACTGCTGGATTACGGCGGGAAGCAGCCCGTCGTCACTAAATACAGCGGCGTCCAGCTGATCGGTAAGTTTGTCGGTCATCAGCGCACCAGCATTCCGGCGTCGGCGAGCTCACGCTTGACGTCGCCTATGGTCAATAGTTCATTGTGAAAAACAGATGCCGCAAGAACGGCATCCGCTCCGGCTCGGATCGCCGGCGGAAAGTGCTCCAGGCGACCGGCGCCACCGGAGGCGATCACCGGAACCCGACTGTTGGTTCGCATGAGCGCGATAAGGTCGGTATCGAAACCGGCCTTCGTGCCGTCGGCATCGATCGAGTTGACCAGGAGTTCCCCGGCACCCAGCTCGATCGCCTGCCGGGCCCAGGCCACGGCATCCAGGTCGGTCTCGGTACGACCACCGTGCGTGGTGACGACAAAACCGCTCTCGGTGCGTTCTGACCGTTTGACGTCGAGGCTCAACACGAGTACCTGAGCGCCGAACCGGTCGGCGATTTCGGCGATAAGAGCCGGGCGGGCAATGGCCGCGCTGTTGACGCTGACCTTGTCGGCGCCGCTCGCCTGCAGCCGGGAGACGTCTTCGACGGTGCGGATGCCGCCGCCGACTGTCAGCGGAATGAACACTTGCTCAGCGGTCGCGCGCACCACGTCATAGGTCGTCGAGCGGTTGTCCACCGTGGCGGTGACATCGAGGAAGGTGAGTTCGTCGGCACCCTGCTCGTAGTAGCGTCGCGCCAGTTCGACCGGGTCGCCGGCGTCGCGCAGATTCTGAAAGTTGACGCCCTTGACGACGCGACCGTTGGCCACGTCGAGGCAGGGTATGACGCGCACACTCAAACTCATGCGAGTTCTCCTCTCGCCGGTTTACAAACGGGCGTTGTGGATGGTGGTGACCAGGATGGCCCTGGCCCCAAGGGCGTAGAGGGCATCCATCACGTTGTTCATGTCGAGCCGGGCGATCATGACGCGCACGGCGGCCCATTCCGGGTCGTGAAGGGAGGAAACCGTCGGGGATTCTATGCCGGGCGCGAGCGCTGCGGCAGCATCGAGCAACGCGACCGGGATGTCGTAGTCGAGCAGCACGTACTGGCGGGCCACGAGCACGCCCTGGAGGCGGCGCAGCAGGGTGTCGATTCCAGCCTTGTCGTTGGTGGAGCTGATCAAAACGGCGGTGGACTCGAGGATGACCGGTCCGAAGATTTCGAGGCCGGCTTTGCGCAGGGTCGTCCCGGTGGAGACGACGTCGGCGACGGCATCCGCTACCCCGAGCTGAACGGCAGATTCGACCGCGCCATCGAGTTCGACCAGGTCGACGGTCACGGAGTGCGTGGCGAGGAAACGTTCCACCAGGCCCGGGTAGCTCGTCGCGACGCGCAGGCCGTCGAGGTCTTTCAGCTCGGTGAAGAGCCCGGCCGGCCCGGCGAACCGAAAGGTCGAGTCGCCGAAGTCGAGGGCGGCGATCTCCACGGCTTTCGAGTGCGAGTCGAGCAGCAGGTCGCGTCCGGTGATGCCGACGTCGAGGGCGCCTGATCCGACGTAGGTGGCGATGTCGCGGGGGCGAAGGTAGAAGAATTCGACGCCGTTGCGCGGGTCGGCGGTGACGAGGTCGCGTGGATCGCGGCGGCCGGTATAGCCGGCTTCAGCCAGCATCTGCGCGGCGGTTTCAGACAACGAGCCCTTGTTGGGCACGGCAATTCTCAGCATGGGGGGTACTCTCTTGGTTTTTTTATACACGACTATTGAGTGAATTCGAGCCAGCGTCGAACGCCGGTGTGGGTCACAAATGTCGGTAAATGTCGGCCGGAGAGAGGCCCTTGGCGATCATCATGACCTGCAGGTGGTACAGCAACTGGGAGATTTCAGCGGAGGTTTCGTCGTCGCTTTGAAACTCGGCGGCCATCCAGACTTCGGCGGCTTCCTCAACAATTTTCTTGCCGATGGCGTGCACGCCGGCGTCGAGTTCGCGTACGGTACCGGAGCCCTCTGGACGGGTGGCGGCCTTGTCGCTTAGTTCTACGAACAGGTCATCGAATGTTTTCACAACTCTAGGTTACCCGCCCCGTGACGGTGGCTGGCCGCGCGCTCCCGCAGCAGGCTGATCTGGGCGGCGGGATTCTCGGCCCCAAACACGCTGGACCCGGCCACGAAGGTGTCGGCGCCGGCCAACGCTGCAATTTCGATCGTCTGCTCGGTGATGCCGCCGTCGACCTGCAGCCAGACGTCGAGGCCGTTCTTTTCGACGGCAGCGCGGAGCTGCTCGAGCTTCGGCATGGTCGATTGCATGAAGCTCTGGCCGCCAAAACCCGGCTCGACCGTCATGACGAGCACCTGGTCGAATTCGGGGAGCAGTTCGAGATACGGCGCAACATCGGTGCCCGGTTTCAGGGCGATGCCAGCGCGCGCGCCGATCTGCCGCAGCCGACGGGCCAGAGCGACGGGCTCCGTCGTGGCCTCGGCGTGAAAAGTTACCGAGTAAGCACCGGCCTCGGCATAGCCGGGCGCCCACCGGTCGGGATCCTCGATCATCAGGTGGATGTCAAGCGGCAGCGGCGACACCTGCTGCAGGCGTTCGACCATTCCCAGCCCGAAGGTGAGGTTTGGAACGAAGTGGTTGTCCATGATGTCAACGTGCACGAGGTCGGCAGAGCGGATGCGGGAAAGCTCGCTCTCAAGGTTGGCGAAATCGGCGGCGAGGATGCTCGGATTGATGCGGTTAGCCATCCACTCAGCCTATCGAGCCAGAGCTCGGCGCGTGGTTGCCTCAGGACCGTGCCGCGGGACGGGCCCCTATCCTCAAGGGATGGAACGCTCGGAATCCCCGTATTCGCGTGGGACGAGACCCGCGTCGAGGAGCAGACGGAGCCTCCTGGCTTCCGGCGCTGTCATCACGGGCATGGGGTTGACGGTTCATTTCACCAACAATGGACCGGTCGGTGATTTCGCTGCCGACGCTCTGTACGCGGTGCTGACCTACCTGGCCGTTTCGTTCATCGCTCCACGCTTTCGACCTCAGGTCAGTGCAACGATCGCCTACTTGGTTTGCGTGACGATCGAGGCAGCCCAACTATCCCCAGGGCCGGCTGCCCTGGCCGATGTCTTTCCGCCGGCCAGACTCATTCTCGGCACGACGTTTGCGCCCGTGGATCTCCTCGCCTATGCCGTGGGGGTGTCAGCCGCCCTGCTCTGCGACAGGCTCATTCCACGACGCCGCACGCGATCGATCCGGCCAACCGCCAGGTAGCAGCTACGGAATGCGCTCGTGCAAGCGGCACTCACCGTGGTCGAGGCGCCACAATCTACATCCGCGCTAGTCGACCTTGCCGAGACCTCCACGTGCACGACGTGGCGCGGTCTCGGCGTCGTACACGTGGGGCGGGCGCCTACTTTTCCCAGTTGGGTTTTTCGGCAGGGGTGGCAGCGCGGTTTTGGCCGGCGGGGCGCCAGGTTTGGGTGGGGTCGAACACGGGGGCCCGGAGACCCCGGGCCGGCCGTCTCGCATGGTGATGTCCGAGCCGGAGGTCTCGATACTCACACGCCCGGCGTGGCAGAGCAGCACAGCATTGTCCATATCGGCGGGTCCGCCCGTGCGCCGGGGCCTCACCGGGCGCAGAGCCGTCCGGTGCATTATGAAAAAAACCTGAAATTGAGTGCAAACTTGCTCAAAGAAAGAACCTCCCCGACCCGGCCTTAGTGCGAGTTATCGATCAAATTTTCGAAAGTACCAGGAGCTATGCACAAGGCAGAAACAAGGAGACGTCGAGCATAGAGTTCCTCGCACTGCCGCGCGGCGCTCCGAGCACCCGGTGCACCGCTGCTCGACACTGGGCAGCATGCTTGGTCATCGCTCGGGGCGCACTTCGCGCTGTTTAAATCGTGTTATCGTTTATCGTTATGTATCGACAAACGTTATGGCGTAAGGGTCCAGCATGATGATGATTCAACACGACACGAAGAACTCTGAAATGACACGCTGATGGCGGCTCTAACCTGGTGGACTGCTCTCCTCGTCTTACTCGTGCTCGGCACCATAGCGACCGTCGTGGTAATCGAACGTCGATCGGGATCTCGACCGGGCACCGATGTCGGCCCCACCAAGGCGGTGCGGGTCACCAGAATCATCGCGATCCTCTATGCGGTGGTGACGGTGTTCGGAACTGTAGCCGACGCCCTGCAACGGCTACTCAGCGACGCTGTGAGTGTGCGGCTGCCCGTCAAGCCATTCTGGCCCGGCCTGCCGAACACGGTTGAGGTCACGGGGACGACCGCCGACGTTGTGGGTGGAGGGTTCGACCACGCTGTGGTGACCGTGGCAGGGCTGGACACTGCCACCCGCGTCTGGCTGGCAGCCGGCGACGCGCTTCAGGGAGCGACGAACGTTGTGATCGCTGTCGTTGTTGTTATGCTCTGCACGAGCATCATCAGGCTGGATCCGTTCCGTCCGGCACTGACCCGCGGCATCAACCTGACCGCGACCTCGATCATCGTCGGCGGCCTCGGCTGGCAGGTGTGTGATGCTGTCGCGGGCGGCCTCGCCTCCTCTCAGGTACTCAGGGCAACCGGGTGGAGTCTGGACACAGCCGAGATCGACTGGACTGACATTCGTCAGGTCATCGGGCTGCCGATGGCAGGCCACGAATGGACTCTGGATTTCTGGCCGATCTGGGTGGGCCTGGCCCTGTTCGCCGTAGCCGCGGTATTTCGATACGGGCAGAAGTTGCAAAGAGACTCCGACGGGCTCGTCTGATGCCCGCGGTTCCCGATGAGGACTCCGGCATTCATTGCCGGCTCGACGAGCTCCTCGAGCAGCGTGGCATGACCCTGACGCGGCTCAGCTCCCTCGTGGGCGTCAGCATCGTCAACCTGTCGGTGCTGAAGAACAACCGAGCCAGAGCCATCCGCTATTCAACCCTGCGGGCGATCTGTGATGCGCTCGACTGCGATGTCGGAGATCTGCTGGTGGTGGGACCGAGCCCCTGACAGCGGATGCCCGCATGACCGCGCCTGATCTCGGTAGCCACTACGGTAGCGGGCGTAGCGCGCACCCGTTTCGGGAGCGCGCATCCGCTGGTCTGGGCGGCGGGGCGCCTACTCGTCGGAGCGCTGCAGCAGAGTGATGAACATGGCGTCGGTACCGTGGCGGTGCGGCCACAGTTGCACGCTTCCGGTGTCGGCGGGCAGGTCGAGGTTCGCCGCACTGAAGGACTGCACGACGGCCGCGGTGTCGAGCGCCGTCACGGCGCCGCCGGCCTTACGCACGGCGAGGGCGACGATCGCCCGCGTCTCCGCGATGTGCGGTGAGCAGGTGACATAGGCGAGGATGCCGCCGGGCTTGAGCGCGAGCAGTGCCGCATCGATGAGTCCGGACTGCAGGCCAGCCAGGTCAGCGACGTCCTTGGGTTGCTTGCGCCAACGCGCCTCGGGTCGGCGCCGAAGGGCACCAAGGCCGGTGCAGGGGGCATCAAGCAGAATGCGGTCGAAGGTTTCCGGGTGCGATTGGCCGATGGTGGTGCCGTCGATTTCCCACACCGGAATTGGCTCGGGGAGGGCCTCAAGAGCGGTGCGCACGAGCGTCGCCCGGGCGGGAACGAGCTCGTTGGCCACGAGAACGGCTCCCCCGGCGCGTGCCTCGGAGGCGAGCAGGGCGGCCTTGCCACCGGGTCCGGCGCAGAGGTCGAGCCACCGCTCCCCCGCAACGATCGGCCGGGCGCGGCTCAGTGCCAAAGCGGCGATCTGCGATCCTTCATCTTGCACTCGAATGCGACCCGCCGTCGCCGTCACCAAGTGGTACGGGTCTCCGGAGTCCAACACGAATCCGACCGGCGAGAATTCATCGGAGAGGCCCAGCCGTTCGCGGTCGGCGTCGGTGGCGAGGCCGGGCAACGCAACCATATTGACCTTCGCCGCCATATTGTCGGCGGCGAGCAGATCGGCCAGCTCATCTTCGTGACCTTCGGCACGCAGGGCCTGCCGAAAGGCCCGCACGATCCAGGCCGGATGGGAGTATTCGGCGGCGAGCCGGTCATCGACGTTGACCGCACCTTCGAGCACCCGGCCACGCCATTCCTCGGCGCTCGATCGGGAGATGGTGCGTAGGACCCCGTTGGTGAAACCGGTCGCGGAACGTGAGCCGACCTGCTTCGCGAGCGAGACGGATTCGTTAACCGCGGCGTGGGTCGCAACGCGGGTCGCGAGCAGTTGGTGGGCGCCAAGTCGGAGCACATCGAGAATGGCCGGATCGATGGCGCTGACCGGTCGCTTAGCAGCGAGGGCGATCACACGGTCGTAGAACCCCTGCATGCGCAGGGTGCCGTAGGTGAGCTCGGTCGCGAGGGCGGCATCCGCCGTATTAAGGGCGGCGCGTTGAATGCGGGTCGGCAGCAGCAAGTTCGCGTACGCGTCGGATTCCCGCACGGCCGCGATCACCTCGTAGGCAATGCGTCGCGCCGGCTGAACGAAGTCGGCGGGGGCCTGGCGGGACCGGGCATTGCCCGACGGTTCCGAGTCGGCCGCGCGGGCCGAGTTAGCCCAGGCCGAGTTAGCCCGGGCCGAGCCGGCACGATCGTCACTCATGATGCCATCACCGATTCTGTTGCCACTCCGCGCCACCAGTCGTTCGCACTCATTGCTGTCTTTCCGGCCGGTTGCACGCGAAGCAGAACCAGGGGTTCGCTCGCTGTGCCCACCAGCACGATCTTTTCGCGCTGCACAATACTTCCGACAGGCAGGTTGGGTTGGTCGACACTGGGTGCGACCTCGAGAAGTTTCAGTACCGCGCCGTTCACGGTGGTGAACGCACCCGGCTCCGGGGTCACACCGCGAATATGGTTATAAACGGATGCTGCCGGTCGGCTGAAATCGATGCGCGCGTCGTCCCGCGCAAGTTTGGGCGCGAGCGTAACCTCCCCGGTCTGCGCCACGGCCAGGGCAGTGCCAGCGGCGAGCTCAGAAACTACCCGCAGAAGCAGATCGGCGCCGCTGTGGCTAAGCTCCTCGAGAAGTATGCCCGAAGTGGAATGCGCGCCGAGCGGCCGGGAAAAACTACCGAAAACGTCGCCGGCATCGAGTTCTGGTACCAGTTGGAACACTGCGGCGCCGGTGAGTTCATCACCGGCGATGACGGCGCGCTGTACCGGGGAGGCCCCCCTCCAGCGCGGCAGGAGAGAAAAGTGCAGGTTGATCCAACCGAGACGGGGAACGGAGAGCAGGGGCTCGTGCACAATGCCGCCGTAGGCGACGATGACGCCGAGGTCGGGGTGCTGGGCCCGGATGGTCTCGGTCGCCCAAGCGTCAAGCCGGTTGGTCTTCAGCACCGGATAGCCCAGCTGCGTCGCGGCCTGCCCGACCGGCGACGCGGTGAGGGTGCGCTTGCGCCCGAGCGGGGCATCCGCTCGAGTGATCACGGAGACAATCTCGTGATCGGAGCTGGCCAGGGCAGTGAGGCTGGGCAGCGCGACCTCGGGCGTGCCGGCAAAGACGAGTTTCATTTAGATCAGCTCCGGGTCGTCGAATCGAACTTTAAGTGTAGGTGCCGGTTGGAACGAACCCGACTTCGGCTTGCGGCGTTTGGCGGCGTTCCGCACGACCGCCGCCTTGAGCGCGTGGGCCACTTCATCGCCGCGGGCGTAGCCGAACCGAACGACCGCACGCACCAGGGGGGCCTCGGTATCGACCGGGCCCAGTATGTCGAGGCCTGCCACCGCGCCGAGATCGGCGAGGGCAGCGTCGACGTCGGCGGCGGTGCCGGTAACCGAAGCGACACGCACGGCCGGCGGAAACCGCAACTGGCGCCGGTCGGCAAGTTCGCTCGCGGCGAAGATATCCGGCCGCCAGGAGTTGAGTGCCCGGGCGAGGCCACCGCCAACGCCCGCGAGCAGCACGGGAGCGCCGGGCGCGGCGAGGGCGGCCGCGTTGGCCCACCAGCGCAGGCAGTCCTCAGCGACGCGCAACGATTCACGGGCGAGCATCCGCTCTCCGTCGAGGATGAGGATGGCACGGTAACCGCCGGTCGGCACCGGTTCGGCGCCCCGGGTGGCAATCACGAGAGCCGGCTGGGCTCCGAGAGTCTGAATCGTGTGTTCTCCGTCGGCGACGATCACCCGTGCCCCCGGAAAGGCGCGGCCGAGTTCTTCGGCGGTGCGCCCGGTGCCAAGGGTGACGACGCGCAGCTTGGTTCCCGTGCAGTGCGTGCAGGTCCAGCCGGCAGCGAGGGCGCCGCACCAGCGGCAGGACGGTAGCGCCGACGCGGATTTGAGCCCGAGCGGGCCCTGGCAGTGGGTGCAGCGGGCGGCTTTCTTGCAGGTTTGACAGGCCAGCATGGGCGCGTAGCCGGGGCTGGCGACCTGCACGAGCACCGGTCCGTGGACGAGTGCCTCCCGGGCGGCCTGCCACGCGGCCGACGGGATACGAGCCGCGCGGGCCTGCTGGTCGGGCTCGGACTGATAGTCGGTGGGAATGATGCGCGGGTGCCGGTCGGCGGCCGGGTTCACTTCGGCGAGATACCCGAGTTCAACCAGGCGCTGGGTTTCGACGCTGCGCGAGTGCCCGAGCAGTACGAGGCCGCAGTCGCTGTCTTGTTGCCGTACCAGGGCCGCGTCCCTGGTGTTCACGTAGGGGCTCAGCGGTTCGGTGTAGAGCGGGTCGCCGTCGTCCCAGACGGCAATGAGGCCGAGCTCGTGCGCCGGGGCGTACACGGCCGACCGGTTACCGAGAATGATGCGCGGGACCGGTTCGAGACAGGCCAGAAACGCCCGGTACCGATCCGGGTTCGGCTGGCGGGCATCGACCCGGCAGAGCGGCACCGTCGGTGCGAGTTGGTCCAGGACTGCCTGCACCTGGTCCTGGTCACGAAAGTCCGGCACGCAGAGAATAGCGCTCTGCCCGGCACCGACCGTGGCCACGGCGAGTTCGGCCAGGGTCTGCGCCCAGCGGCCGACGGTGCGCCCGTCGGCCAGTTGCACGAGTTCGGGGATCGCCGCCACGGCCACGCGGTGGTGCTCCATGATGGCGCTGTCGAGGCGACCGGTCGGGTAGCCGACGAAAGCGGGTGTTGCCAAAGCGATCGCGGCGGTTGGCGGCGCCGGGGCGTCGGTCTCGACCGTCGGGACCGCGGTGGTGCGCAAATCGGTCCGGTTGCCGAGCTCAGAGATGACGACCCGCGCGGCCAGCCAGGCTTTTTCCACGCGCACCTGCCGCGGTGGTACCGCCAGGCGAATGATGTCACTCGCGTTCCCGGCGGCGCGATCCGCCAGCCGGCGAGCCAGTGTCCAGACGGCTGGCGTGAGCACCACGGCAGTCGACACCAGGGAGTCGAGCGGACTGAGTGCGCCGCGGAAGGCGACATCCGTTTCACGGGCGGATTCCGAGCGCGCTGCTCGCGGATCGAACAACTCGATCACATACGCGTCGACGACGCGCCCACCGGAGCGAAAGGGCACCTTGACGCGCATGCCGGCCGCCACCTCGCCCACCAGTTCGGCCGGTACGCCGTAGTCGAACAGGTGGTCCAGTTGCGGCAGGGGGGACTCGATCAGCACCCGTGCGACGAGGCCGGAGTGCGTCATGACTGCGCCGGTCTCAGAGGCCGGCGGCGCTACGCAGGTCGTCGACCTTGTCGAGGCGCTCCCAGGTGAAGTCGGGCAGCTCCCGGCCAAAGTGACCGTACGTCGCCGTCTGCGCGTAGATGGGACGCAACAGGTCAAGGGAGTGGATGATTGCTGCCGGCCGCAGGTCGAACACCGCGCGGATAGCCGCGGTGATCTCCTTATCGGGCAACACACCGGTGCCGAAAGTTTCGACATACAGGCCAACCGGAGAAGCCTTGCCGATCGCGTAGGCGACCTGCACCTCGAGGCGTTCAGCCAGGCCGGCTGCGACAGCATTCTTCGCGACCCAGCGCATGGCATAGGCGGCAGACCGGTCGACCTTGGACGGGTCCTTGCCGCTGAACGCACCGCCGCCGTGGCGGCTCGATCCACCGTAGGTGTCGATGATGATCTTGCGACCCGTCAGGCCGGCATCGCCCTGCGGGCCACCGATTTCGAAGCGTCCCGTGGGGTTGATCAGGGTCGTGAGCGACGAGGAATCGAGGTCGATCAGGTCGAGAACCGGACGAATCACGAGTTCTTCAACCTCGAGGCGCAACTGCTCGGTGGACACCGAGGGTGCGTGCTGGGTTGACACCACGACGGTTTCGACGGTGCGCGGAATGATTCCGTCATAACCGATGGTGACTTGGGTCTTGCCGTCGGGCCGCAGGTAATCGAGTTCGCCGCTCTTGCGCACGAAGGCGAGGCGTTCAGCCAGGCGGTGGGCGATCCAGATGGGGATCGGCATGAGTTCGGGGGTCTCCCGGGTGGCGTAACCGAACATGATGCCCTGGTCACCGGCGCCCTGCCGGTCGAAGTCATCGAGGCTGGACTGTTCGCGCGTCTCGAAGGCGTTGTTGACGCCCTGGGCGATATCGGGCGACTGCCCACCGATGGAGATTTCAACCCCGCAGGATCGGCCGTCGAACCAGACGTCCGAGGAGTCGTAGCCGATGTCGGTGATGCACTTGCGCACGATCGACGGAATTTCGACATAGGCCTCGGTGGTGACCTCGCCGGCCACGTGTACGAGTCCCGTGGTGACGAGCGTCTCGACGGCGACCCGGCTGTGCGGATCGTCGGCGAGCAGCGCGTCGAGAATGCTGTCGGAGATCTGGTCGCAGATCTTGTCGGGGTGACCTTCGGTGACTGATTCCGAGGTGAAGAGGCGAAGATCGCTCATCTGGCCCGTCTCTGTTTACTAAAAAACGTAGTTTTGAATGAAAACGTAGGAATTGTTGCCTGTCGCAGCGGACGCTAGCCGATCAGGTCAAGTATGCAATTGGCCACCGACACTTTGCTTCCGGAGGCCTCATTCACTATAACTCCGTGGCGATCGAGCACCGTCACGGTGTTACGTTCCGTGCCGAAACCGGCGCCCAGGCCTACCCGGTTCACGACCAGGTAGTCACACCCCTTGCGAGAGATTTTGGCGCGGCCGAGCGCGAGCAGCTGATCGGCATCCGTTTCAGTCTCCGCGGCGAAGCCGATGATCAGCTGCCCCCGTCGGCGCGAAGCAGAGAGACCGGCCAGAATGTCGGGATTTCTGACAAGTTCCAGGGTAAGGGTGTCCCCCACGGCTTCTTTCTTGATTTTGTCGAGCTGCACGGTCTTGGGTCGATAATCGGCCACCGCAGCGGCCATGATGATGACGTCGGCCGATTCGGCCGCGAGTGTCATAGCCTCGTGCATCTCCAGGGCGCTGTTGACCACGACGGTGGTGACGCTGGTCGGCACCGGCACTTCGAGGTTGGCAGCTACCAGGGTGACGTGAGCTCCCCGGGCCAGCGCAGCCTGGGCGAGTGCGACGCCCTGCTTTCCGCTTGACCGATTGCCGAGAAACCGCACCGGGTCGAGCGGTTCCCTGGTGCCGCCAGCGCTGATCAGCACCCGGCGGCCGGTGAGATCGTGCAGAGCGGATGCCGCGGGCTCAGAGGCCAGCTGCCGTCGGTCGAGCACAGCCAAAGCCACCGCCACGACGGTCTCGGGCTCCTCCATGCGCCCAGCACCGGTATCGGTGCCGGTGAGACGGCCGACGCCGGGGCCGACGATGGTGACGCCGCGCGATCGTAGTGTGGCGACGTTGGCGACCGTGGCCGCGTTGTTCCACATTTCGGTGTGCATGGCCGGAGCGATCACAAGCGGCGCGGTGCTGGCCAGAATCGTGTTGCCGAGCAGATCGTCGGCGAGGCCGGCGGCGAGTTTGGCGATGCTGTTGGCCGTTGCCGGAGCCACGACGATGAGGTCGGCGCCCTGGCCGATGGCAACGTGACGCACCTCGGCGACGCCCTCGTAGAGATCGGTGTGCACCGGGTTACGCGAAATCGCTTCCAGGGTCGGCTGGCCCACGAAGCGCAGGGCAGCCGCGGTGGCGACGACGTGCACCGCGTCGCCGTTCAACACGAAAGCGCGCACGATGTTGACTGCCTTGTACGCCGCGATGCCGCCGGTGATACCGACGACGATCGTGCGAGGTGTCTTCATCCTGCGCGCTTCGGGTGGGGTGTTTTAGGCCTCGACGATCGGGCGGGAGACGAGCTTGTCGTCGTTGATCTCGCGCAGCGCAACCGAGAGCGGCTTGTCTTCGACGGTTGAGTCGACGAGCGGTCCGACGTTGTCGAACAGGCTGCCTTCGTGCAGGTCGGCGTAGTAGTCGTTGATCTGGCGCGCACGCTTGGACGCAAAAATCACGAGGGCATACTTCGAGTCAACCTTGGACAGCAGGTCGTCGATGGGCGGGTCAATGATGCCAGTGGGCTTGTTCGCCATTGGTGTCACACTCCTAATTAAGCACGGCCTGGGGCCTGTGCGAATCTGTTGTTGAACGAGTACATGGAAAGGGCAAACGCGTCGCAGGACACGCAGGAATTCAGCAGAAACGGGCGCTAGGGCATGCTGGATGCAGCGCTGATCTCCATCAAGTCTACGACCTCACGAGCGGCGTCGCCGACATCGTGGTTGATTACGCGATAATCGAACTCGCCCTGAGCTGCTAATTCTAGTTTTGCGGTCTCCAGACGGCGAGCTTGTTCCGCCGCGTCTTCGGTGCCGCGGCCGATCAGGCGGCGCACCAGTTCCTCCCAGCTCGGTGGCAGGAGGAAGACGAGGCGGGCTTCCGGCATGGCCCGTCGAACGGCGCGAGCGCCCTGCAGATCGATTTCAAGGAGCACGCTGTTACCTGCAGCGATGGCGTCGTCGACCGGCCCGCGGGGGGTGCCGTAGCGGTACGCGTTGTGCACTTTGGCCCACTCGAGCAATTCGCCAGCCCTGATCATTCCATCGAACTCGTCATCGGAGACAAAGAAGTAGCTGACTCCCTCAATCTCTCCCGGGCGCGGCGCTCGGGTCGTCGCTGAAACGGAGAGCAACACGTCAGGGTAGTTCTCGCGAATATAGCCGGCAACAGTTCCCTTGCCGACGGCAGTGGGGCCAGCCAGAACGATGAGCTTGGAGTCGATGGCGCTATGCCGCAGAGCTGGCCGTTCAGAGAGAAAATCGCGCAGCCGATCGCGCTGGTGACGGCCGAGCCCGCCGAGGCGTTTGGACGGCGAAATCTCCAACCGGTGAATGATGCGCTGCATCTTGGTCACGCCGATGGCCGGAATACTCACGAGCAGCTCGGTCACTCGCAGCCGGCCCTCCACTCCGATCGGGTCCGCAATCGCTGCGGCGAGCACCTCGAGCGCGGTACGTTCACCGGAGGCGACCTCAGCCTTGACGTGAGCGCGAGCGCGGCGGGCCGCAACAGCGGCGCGCGAGGCAGCCACCCGGTCGACTTCGGGCGGGGTTGGACGATTTTCAGCCACGAACGGCACCTACCTCGGCTACTCGGCGCTCAATGGCTTCTTCGATTCGGTGGGGTCCGGCCGAGAGCACACTGCGCGATTCACTCACGATAACCCCATCGGCGTATCCGCCATATATCGAGATCAGATCCATAATATTCCCCCCTTGATGTCCGAAGCCCGGTGCGAGCACGGGTGTTCGAAATTCGGTCGGCGTCTGGTGCACGTCAATGCCAAAGACGGCCAGGTCGAGAGTGGCCCCCAGCACGACACCGATCGACCCGAGACCGGGCGCTACCCCAGCGGATGCTGCACCCCCGATGGTTCCGCTGGTGCAAGCGTTCCGTTCTCCGACCTCATCGAGAATGGCGCGGGCGACACTCGAACCGGCGTGGCTTCCCTCGGCCACGATCGCTTGCTGAATGTCCGCGGCCTCGGGGTTGGACGTCGCCGCGAGCAGGAAGACACCCTTACCATGTGCAGCCGCGAGACTGAGCGACGAATCAAGCGAACCGACACCCATGTACGCGGCCAGGGTGAGGGCATCCACTTCGAGCGGGGAACCGGGAGAGAGCCAGGCCTCGGCATAGGCCAGCGCGCTCGTGCCGAGGTCGCCGCGTTTGGCGTCGCCGATCACGAGCAGACCGGCGTGCCGGGCGTCGGCGAGCACCCGTTCGAGTGCGACAAAACCGGCCGAACCGAAACGTTCGTAGAAGGCGACCTGCGGTTTGACCAGGCCGACCCGGCCGGCCGCAGCGGCAACAACCGCGCGGCCGAACGATTCGGCGCCGGCAGCCGTGTCGGGTAGGTTCCACTCGCGCAGCAGCCAGGAATGCGGGTCGATGCCCACGCACAGCTGGCCTTGGGTGGCGAACACGCCGGCGAGTCGGTCGCCGAAGGAGACGACCGGCTCAGCCGACACCGTCACAACAGGGCCGTTCGCGCTGTGGCGTACTCCTGGAGCGAGGTCACCTCGAACCCGTCGCGGATCGAGTCGATCGAGGCGACCGCGGCGCTGAGCTCGGCAATCGTGGTGAACAGGGGCAGGTCACCGGCGACGGCGGCCGCGCGAATCTCATAGCCGTCGGCCCTGGCCGTGCTGCCGCCGGGGGTGTTGATGACAATCTGAATCTCTTCGCGGCGAATGAGTTCGACGATGGAGACGTCGTCCTCCCCCTCCTTCTCACTGAACTTGGTCACGACTCGGGCACGGATACCGTTTCGCTGCAGTACCTCGGCGGTACCGATGGTCGCTGTGATCTCGTAGCCAAGCTGCTGCAGTCGCAGCATGGGCAGGATGATCGCGCGCTTGTCGCGGTCGGAGACCGACACGAAGACCGTACCGGAGAGCGGGATTCCGCCGTAAGCGGCCAACTGACTCTTGGCGAAGGCCCGCGGAAAGTCGCGGTCGATACCCATGACCTCGCCGGTGGAGCGCATCTCCGGACCGAGGATCGAGTCGACGACGAGGCCCTCAGGGGTGCGGAACCGGTTGAACGGCAGCACGGCTTCCTTCACAGCGACCGGCGATTCAATCGGCACACGGGAGCCGTCGATGAGCGGCAGCTTGCCATCAGCTTTCAGCTGCGCGATGGTCGTACCGACCATGATCAGCGCCGCGGCCTTGGCCAGCGTGATGCCGAGCGCTTTCGCGACGAACGGCACCGTGCGCGAGGCACGCGGGTTGGCCTCGAGCACATAGAGCACACCGGCGCCGATGGCGAATTGCACGTTGAGCAAGCCCTTGACCCCGATGCCGCGGGCAATGCCGAGGGTAGCTTCGCGCACCCGGTCGATCTCGGCGCGGCCGAGGGTGACCGGCGGCAGGGTGCAACTCGAGTCGCCGGAGTGGATCCCGGCCTCTTCGATGTGCTCCATGACGCCGCCAATGTAGAGCTCGTGACCGTCGTAAATGGCGTCGACGTCGATCTCGATCGCGTCGTCGAGAAAACGGTCCACCAAAAGCGGATGCCCCGCTCCGATGATTCCCTGCCCGGCCATCCGCTTGAAATAGTCGGCGAGCGACGGGGAATCATAAACGATCTCCATGCCGCGGCCGCCGAGCACATAGCTCGGGCGCACGAGCACGGGATAGCCGATCTCTTCGGCCACCACGACGGCACCGCCGAAGTCGATTGCCGTTCCATTGCGCGGGGCCAGCAGACCGGCGTTATCGAGGATCTTCGAGAACAGGCCGCGCTCCTCGGCGAGGTCGATCGCGTCGGGGGTGGTGCCGAGAATGGGGATTCCGGCCGCTTCCAGGCCGCGGGCGAGGCCCAATGCGGTCTGGCCGCCGAGCTGCACGACCACACCCACGAGTTCGCCGCTCTGGCTCTCGGCGTAGATGACCTCGAGCACGTCTTCGAGGGTCAGCGGCTCGAAGTAGAGCCGGTCGCTCGTGTCGTAATCGGTGGAGACCGTCTCCGGGTTGCAGTTGATCATGATGGTCTCGTAGCCGGCTTCGGACAGTGCGAAAGAGGCGTGCACGCAGGAGTAGTCGAATTCGACACCCTGCCCGATGCGGTTCGGACCGGAGCCCAGGATGACGACCTTGCGGCGGTCGCTGGCGACGACCTCGGTCTCGTCGTCGTAGCTGGAGTAGTGGTAGGGCGTGAGGGCGGGGAACTCCCCCGCGCAGGTGTCGACGGTCTTGAACACAGGGCGCACGCCGAGAATGTGGCGCACGGTGCGAACATCCGCTTCGCCAAAACCGCGCAACTCGCCAATCTGGGCGTCGGAGAAGCCGTGGTCCTTGGCGAGGATCATGACGTCGCGGTCGAGCCGGTCGGCGGCCTTGACCTGCTCGGCAATCTCGTTGATCAAAACGATCTGATCGAGGAACCATGGGTCGATCTTGGTGGCGGCGAAGACCTGGTCGATGGTCGCGCCACGGCGGAGGGCCTGCTGCACCGTGACGATGCGGCCGTCGGTAGGAATTTCGGCAACGGCGAGCAGTTCGTCAACCGTGCGGGTCTCCGTACCCCAGTGAAAGCTTGAGCCGCGCTTCTCGAGCGAGCGCAGCGCCTTCTGCAGGGCGGATGCAAAACTGCGACCGATGGCCATGGCCTCACCGACGGACTTCATGGTCGTGGTCAGGCGCTGGTCGGCCGCCGGGAACTTCTCGAACGCGAAACGCGGCACCTTGACCACGACATAGTCGAGGGTCGGTTCGAAGCTCGCCGGGGTGACACCGGTGATGTCATTGGGGATTTCATCGAGACGGTAGCCGATGGCGAGCTTGGCGGCGATCTTGGCGATTGGAAAGCCGGTTGCCTTGCTGGCCAGGGCTGAGGAACGAGAGACGCGCGGGTTCATCTCGATCACGATGACGCGGCCGTCGGCCGGGTTGATCGCGAACTGGATGTTGCAGCCGCCGGTATCGACACCGACAGCACGGATGATGTCGATCGAGATGTCGCGCAGGTGCTGGAATTCCCGGTCGGTCAGGGTGAGCGCCGGGGCCACGGTGATCGAGTCGCCGGTGTGCACACCCACCGGGTCGACGTTCTCGATACTGCAGACCACGACGGTGTTGTCGGCCGTGTCGCGCATCATTTCGAGTTCGTACTCTTTCCAGCCGAGAATAGATTCCTCGAGCAGAACCTCGGTGGTCGGGCTGTGGTGCAGTCCATCGGTGACGATGCGGCGCAATTCCACCTCGGTATAGGCGAAGCCGGAGCCGAGGCCGCCCATCGTGAAAGAGGGGCGAACGACCAGCGGGTAGCCGAGGTCGGCGGCGTAGCCGACAGCTTCCTCCACCGTACGGGCGATGAATGAGCGGGCCACGCCGGCGCCGGCGTCCAGTACGAGCTGCTTGAAGATCATGCGGTCTTCGCCCTTGTTGATGGCGTCGAAGCTCGCGCCGATCAGCTCGACGTCATACTTCTGAAGAATTCCGCGCTCATGCAGCTGGATCGCCGCGTTAAGGGCGGTTTGCCCACCCAGGGTCGGCAGAATCGCATCCGGTCGTTCCTTGGCGATGATCGTCTCGAGAATCTCGGCCGTGATCGGTTCAATGTAGGTCGCGTCGGCAAAGTCGGGATCGGTCATGATGGTGGCCGGGTTGGAGTTGACGAGGATGACGCGCACGCCTTCTTCGCGCAGCACGCGGCAGGCCTGCGTGCCCGAGTAGTCGAACTCGCAGGCCTGGCCGATGACGATCGGGCCGCTGCCGATGACAAGGACACTGTTGATATCGTCGCGCTTGGGCATTATTTGGTTTCTCCTGCAGTGCCGTGCTGCGAAGCCAGCACAACGTCTCTGAATCGATCGAACAAGTGGTTGGCGTCGTGCGGGCCAGAGGCGGCCTCCGGGTGGTATTGCACCGAAAAAGCGTTGATGTCGAGGCAGCGAATGCCTTCGACCACCTGGTCGTTGAGGCTATAGTGACTCACTTCCACGCGTCCGAAGCCAGCGCGCGAGTCGTGTATGCCTTCGATGGGCATGTCGACGGCGAATCCGTGGTTCTGCGAAGTGATCTCCACCCGTCCGGTGGTCTTGTCGAGCACGGGCTGGTTGATGCCCCGGTGCCCGAACGGCAGCTTATAGGTGCGAAACCCGAGTGCCCGGCCAAGCAACTGGTTGCCAAAGCAGATACCGAAGTAGGGAATGCCCGCACGGAGCACCTCCTGCAGCAGGGTGACGTGGGCGTCGGACGCGGCCGGGTCACCGGGTCCGTTGGAGAAGAACAGGGCAGAGGGCTTCAAGGAGAGAACGTGCTCTGCGGTGACCGACTGCGGCAATACGAGTACCTCGAACCCGCGCTCGGCGAGGTAGGTCAGCGTGCTGGTCTTCACCCCGAGGTCGAGGACGGCGACCGACCCGATGCGTTCGCCCTGGGCGGGAATCGAGAAGGGTTCGACGGTCGAGACCTCGAAGGAGAGGTTGCGGCCGCGCATGGCCGCGCCGGAGAGCACGCGTTCGAGCTGTTCGCTGTCGGACAAGCCGAACAGGTCGCCCGAGAAGATGCCGCTCTTCATCGCGCCCTTCGAGCGGATGTGGCGGGTGATCGCCCGGGTGTCGATGCCGCTGATCCCGACGACGCCGTTTGCTTCGAGGTCGTCGTCGAGGGTGCGGGTGGCACGATGATTCGAGGCGATCCGCGCCGGTTCCCGCACGATGAAGCCGGCCACCCAGAGCTGGCGGGACTCCATATCCTCATCGTTCATTCCGGTGTTGCCGACGTGCGGGGCAGTCATAAGCACGATCTGCCCGGCGTAGGACGGGTCGGTCAGGGTCTCCTGGTAGCCGGTCATGCCGGTAGCGAAGACGATCTCGCCGAGCGTCTGGCCCTCGCTGCCGTAGCGGCGGCCCACGAAGCGGCGGCCGTCTTCCAGAACGAGTACGGCCGGGCCGGGGCGGTCGGTAACCGAGAAGGTGCTACTGCGTTCAGGCGATACGCCGGCAGCGGATGCGACGGCAGCGGATGCGACGGCGTCGGTCGGTGAGGCATCCGTTGGAACAGCCTGGATTGCTTCTGCCTGGTCTGGAGCGGTCGAGTCGGGCATGTCAGGCCTCGCTTTCATCTTGATGGGCCGTGGCGGCAATGGTTTGAATCGTGTCGACGAGGCGAGCACGATCATTCGGATCGATGATGCGAAAGAAGCTGTCAACGGCGCGGCGGTCGTCGGGCCCGGAAGCGCTACCCGTGGCCAGACGCCAGCTCAGGCGCACCAGACCATCGGTTTCGACTACCCGGTCGATGGCCACCTGGGCCGCACCAACCGCGTCGATAGCACTGCCGGGAATGAACACCGGCTGGTTACCATCGAGGTCGAGCGTTACGCCGGCCTCGGTCACGGTGACAGCGGCGCGGGCACGAAAGCCCAGCCCGCCAATGGCCAGGCGCTCAAGGGGCGCATCGCGGGGGGTGGTCGCCACATAATAGGTCTCGGCACCGGCCAGTGCGGCTCCGGAATTATCCGGCATCGGATAGCCGGCGGTGAGAGCGGCATCGCGTCGACTGCGCTTTCGCCAACTGCGCCACATAAGAACGAGAACGCCGAGCAGAACAAGCCCTGTGATGATGGCGGGAATGGACCTATCCATGGGTGACTACTCCGCTCGCGTGGCCGGCTATCTCGAGGCTGCTGCGAACCGCGCCGTCGAGCATCGTGGCGTAGCCACGATGGAATGTTGCTCGCACGTCGCCGGGCAGCGTCATCGACAGATACGGCGAGTTCGAGCTCGTACCGGCCAAGTCGGCGCGGCCGAATACTCGGGTCGCTGCCGGATCGTAGAGCGCCAGTTCGGCCGGTGAACCGACCGCGATCGGGTTACCCTGACCGGCAAGGCGCCCGATACGGGCCGGAGTGCGCGACAGAACGCGTTCGATGTCGGCCCAGTCGAGCAGCCCGGTCGCGACAACGGCGGCATGCACGACCGAGAGTGCCGATTCCAGCCCGACCATGCCATTGGCTGCGGCATCCCACTCGCAGTCCTTGCTTTCAACCGGATGCGGTGCGTGGTCGGTTGCGACGATGTCGATCGTGCCGTCGGCGAGTCCGGCGCGCAATGCCTCGACGTCTTCGCGGGCTCGCAGCGGCGGATTCACCTTGAACCGGGCATCATAACCGCGCACGAGGTCTTCGGTTAGCAGCAGGTGGTGCGGGGTGACCTCGGCCGTCACGTTGATGCCGCGAGCCTTGGCCCAGCGGATCACGTCGACTGAGCCGGCCGTGGAGACGTGACAGACGTGCAGGCGGGAGGCGACGTGTTCGGCCAGCAGGACATCGCGGGCGATAATCGATTCTTCGGCGACGGCCGGCCAGCCGATGAGACCGAGTTCACCGGAGAGGGCACCCTCATTCATTTGAGCTTTTTCGGTGAGGCGTGGTTCCTGAGAGTGCTGCGCGATGACTCCGTCGAAGGCTTTGACGTACTCGAGGGCACGGCGCATGAGGAGCGGGTCCGAGACGCAGAATCCGTCGTCCGAGAACACCCGCACGCGAGCCCTGCTCGATGCCATGGCTCCGAGTTCGGCGAGCTGTTTGCCGGCCAGGCCAACGGTGACGGCACCGATCGGCTGAACGTCAACGTAGCCGGCGCTCTCGCCGAGGGCGAGTACCTGCTCGACCACCCCGGCAGTGTCCTGGGCCGGCAGGGTGTTGGCCATAGCGAACACACTCGTGAATCCGCCCCGAGCAGCAGCGCGGCTGCCGCTCAGTACGGTTTCGCTGTGCTCGTAACCGGGTTCGCGCAGGTGGGCGTGCAGGTCGACCAGTCCGGGCAGTGCGATGAGCCCGTCGGCGTCGAGCATGCGCGCGCCGCTCGCAGATAGGCCGGTTCCAAGCTCGGCGATTCGTCCATCAGCGAGACGAATGTCGGTGCGCGTTCCGTTAGGCAGGGTCGCGCCGCGAATGAGCCAGCTTTCGTGCCGTTCGTGTTGCTGTAATCCGTCAATCGACATTCTTCGTTTCCTTCCGATCACCGGATAAGAGCAGGTAGAGCGCGGCCATCCGCACGGAGACACCGTTCGTGACCTGTTCGAGTACGGTCGAGTTCGCGGAGTCGGCCGCAGCCGAAGAGATCTCCAGGCCGCGATTCATCGGGCCGGGGTGCATAACAATGCTAGCCGGACCGAGTCGGCCAAATCGCGCGTCGTCAAGTCCCCAGACTCGGGAGTATTCGCGGCTGCTCGGAAAAAACGCTGCGCTCATCCGTTCGGTCTGGATACGCAGCATCATGACCACGTCGGGGCCGGCATCGATCGCATCATCGAGGTCAAAGCTGAAGCGAGCCGGCCACAGTGCGGTGTTACTCGGCAACAGGGTGGGTGGGGCGACGAACGTGACCTCCGCGCCGAGGGTGGTGAGCAGCCAGAGGTTGGAGCGGGCCACTCGGGAGTGCAGTACGTCGCCGACGATGGTGACGCTGACTCCGTCGAGGCCAAGGCCGCGGGAAGCCTGGCCGTGGATGCGGCGGCGGATGGTGAAGGCGTCGAGCAGGGCCTGGGTCGGATGCTCGTGGGTACCGTCGCCGGCGTTGATGATGCCGGCGTCGATCCACCCGCTCGCCGCGAGCACGGCGGGGGCGCCGGAGGCTGGGTGGCGAATGACGACGCCGTCCGCACCAATTGCGGCGAGGGTTTGGGCGGTGTCTTTCAAGCTTTCACCCTTCGACACGCTCGATCCCTTGGCGCTGAAGTTGATCACGTCAGCGCTCAGTCGCTTCGCAGCGGCCTCAAAGGAAATGCGGGTGCGGGTGGAATCTTCGAAAAAGAGGTTCACAACGGTCTTGCCGCGCAGGGTCGGGAGCTTTTTGACCTCGCGCTGGGCGACATCGGCCATGTCTTCGGCAATGTCGAGCAGACTGATGGCCTCGTCGCGGGCGAGGTCTTTGGTGGAGAGAAGGTGCCTCATCGGTCAGTCCCGCCGTCGATCGAGACGAATTCGTCACCGTCGATCTCTTCAAGATGCACGTTGATGCGTTCGTCGGTCGCTGAGGGCAGGTTTCGACCGACGAAGTCGGCGCGAATCGGCAACTCACGATGGCCGCGATCAACGAGAACGGCCAGGCGCACGATGTTCGGGCGGCCGTGGTCGCCGAGCGCGTCGAGGGCGCTGCGGATGGTGCGACCCGAATACAGCACGTCGTCGACGAGCACGACAGTAGCATCGTCGATGCTGCCAGGAACTTCAGTGCGAGAGGGGGTGCGGGTACGGCCATGGGCGAGATCGTCACGATAGAGCGTCACGTCGAGCGATCCGACCCGCAGCGCGGTTGCCGCTGGCTCGATCCGTTGAATGATCTCCGCGATGCGGCGGGCGAGTATCACCCCCCGCGTCGGTATGCCGAGAATGACGAGGTTGTCCGGCCCCCGATTGGACTCCAGGATCTCGTGAGATATTCGAGTCAACGCGCGGGTGATGTCAGCTTGGGTGAGCACGGTGTGCGCCAAATGCCGACCTCCTTCCCCGTCTCACAGGACGGATCATTAAAGGATGTCTGATTAGTTCTACCTTAGCCGGTGGTGCGCCGGGCTCACCACACCACCACCGGTTCAAACTCACGGGCAAGAAAGACGGGAGTTAAAAAGCAGCGGCGACGAAGCCAGAGAATTCGGCGATATCGGTGAGGCTGCCGGTGTACGGTTCGCCGTCAACAAGCACGGTCGGGGTGCCTTTCACGGACGCGATCTGAGAACCGTCGATCGGCCCCTTCAGTGCCATCTCGGTATTGTGCTGCGACCAGCCCTGGTAATCCCCGGCTTCGGCGCAGGCGGCGATGCTGACCGCACCGGGAGCGAGGTCTGCGAGCTCCCGATTACTGAGCCCGGAAGTTGCCTCGAGCGGCTGGCTGGCGAACAACGCTGACAGAAAGTCGAGTGTCTGATCCGGGTTCAGCGTGGCCTGGCAGGTCAGCGCCGCGGATGCTCGACTGGAGTAGTTCGTGCCCTGCGAGACTCGGTCGAGAAAGGTGAGTGAGTGCACCCGAAGCGTGATGACGCCGCTCGAAACGCCCGCGGCCAACAGCTCTCCGTTGGTCTCTTCGAACTGGGCGCAGAACGGGCACATCGGGTCGATGTACTCGTCGACGATGACGGCGCCGGTACCGAATTCGAGATAGCCGCCGTCGAAGTTGGCGGCGCCCAGCTGACCGGTCGGCAGCGGGGAAGTCGATTCCATCGGCGCCGACGATTCCGACGAATCAGTTGGCGCCGAGGACGTCAGGCCTGCATTCAGCGCGATGAAGAACGCTCCGACAGCGGAAGCGAACACGATCAGCAACACCACAAGGATGGCTGTCACAGCAACGCGGACGTACCCGATGATGAGACCGGCCAGCGCAAATCCCCGGCCGAGTTCTCCGCGTGCGCGAATCTGCCCGAGCGCGATGTGCCCCGTGATTATTGCAACGAGGCCGATGAAGAACGACGATGCGAACGACAAGATCGCCAGGGTGTTGGTCTTCGGTACGCTCACAAAAGGAAGGGCTGGCCCCGGCAGCGGCGGCGCATACGGGTTGGGCTGAAGCGGCTCGTCGCGGGAGCCATTCGGTCCGAGGCTATCCATGTTCCTGTCCTTCGGTGACGCCCTGGCGCACCCGGCGCTAGCCAAGCCTGCCGGTCGGGTCGTTAGGCAGACGGCGCGGTTTGAGCGATTTTGCCGAGCAGTCCATTGACAAAACCGGCCGAGTCATCCGTTGAGAGAATCTTCGCGGCCTCGACGGCTTCATCGATCGCGACGGCGTGCGGCACAGCGTCGTTGTAGAGGATCTCCCAGATACCGATGCGCAGAATGGCGCGATCGATGTTGGGCATGCGGGCGAGCGACCAGCCCTGCGAGTAGGTCTCGATCAGTTCGTCGATCTCTTCGCGGTGGTCGACGACCCCATCGACGAGCTCACGAGCGTACAGCCAGGAGGCGAGACGAGCGGGTTCACTCGCTGCACGCTCGGCTTCTGTTGCGAGCGACTCCGGAATGGTGATCTGGCGCACATCCGCTGCGTACAGGATATCGATGGCGCGCTTGCGAGCCTTGGTACGTGCGCTCATTCGTTGACGCGGCCGAGGTAGTCGCCGGTGCGGGTGTCGACCTTGACCTTGGTGCCCTGCTCCAGGAACAGCGGAACCTGAATTTGATAGCCGGTCTCCACGGTGGCGGGCTTGGTGCCGCCGGTGGAGCGGTCGCCCTGCAGGCCCGGCTCCGTGTAGGTGATTTCCAGGGTGACAGATGCCGGCAGCTCCACGTACAGCGGGTTTCCGTTGTGCAGTGCCACGGTCACGGCCTGGTTTTCGAGCATGAAGTTGCTCGCATCGCCCACGACCGCGGCGGAGACGGTGATCTGATCGTAGTCGGCCACATCCATGAAGACGTAGGCGTCGCCGTCGTTGTAGAGGTACTGGAAGTCGCGACGATCAACGTTTTCGGTCTCGATCTTGGCACCGGCGTTGAAGGTGCGGTCAACGGTCTTGCCCGAGACGACGTTCTTCATCTTGGTGCGGACGAAGGCACCACCCTTGCCCGGCTTGACGTGCTGAAACTCGACGACGGCCCAGAGCTGGCCATCCATGTTGAGTACGACGCCGTTTCTGATATCAGCGGTAGAAGCCATGGGAGGGGTGTTCCGTTCAATTGATAAGGTGCGCGGGTGCAAATGGCACCCTAACGAGTCTAGGTGCCGAAGCCTCAGGCGCCAAAGGCACCTTTTCGGCCCTGCGTCACTAAGTGGTGACGAAGTCCAGGGCCAGCCGGTAGGAGTCAAAGCCAAGACCGGCAATGACACCGGTCGCGATGGCGCTCACCACGCTCGTGTGGCGGAACGTCTCACGAGCGTGTGGGTTCGAGATGTGCACCTCGATCAGCAGCAGACCCGCCTTGGTGACGAGGGCAGCGGCATCTCTCAACGCGTAGCTGTAGTGCGTGAACGCTGCCGGATTCAAAATGACCGGCATCCGCTCGTCAACGGCTTCGTACAGCCACTGGATTAGCTCAGCCTCGTCGTCGGTCTGCCGCAGGTCGATCGTGACCCCGTCCCGAGCGGATGCGACGAGCAGCTCGCGCAGGTCGTCCAGGTTCGCCGACCCGTACACGTCAGGCTCGCGACTACCCAGGCGACCGAGGTTGGGACCGTTCAGAACCAGCACTGTACTCATCTTCTCAGCCTAGGCCGTCCCCGTGCGGCTGCCTCGTCGGCGCTGCCCATCAGGGAGCGAGAACGGCCACGCCGTCATCGTGAGCGACGAACAGGCCGGTAATTCGCATGAGCTTGCCGAAGGACTCGGTCAACTCCACGGCCCAGGCCTGGTCTGGGGCAGTGCGGGCAGCTGACCCCGGTCGTTCCAGGGTCACTATGAGGCTGCCTCCCGGAGCGTCACGGGCCAAAATTTCGTTGATCTTCACGGCAAACGGTCGCACCGAACCAGGTTCGGGCCGAAGCGGAATGCCGTCGATGGGAATCAGCAGCGAAAGCTGTTGCCCGTGAGCGTCGAGAACCATGAGCCAGAGCTGGCGGCGGATGGCGTGGCCGATCAGGTCGAAAACCCGTGCCCTGGCCTGCACCACCGTAGTCACGGGCGGAGCATCGTCGATGTTGATTGTCATCTGCTCAGAATGTACGGATCCAGCAGTCGCGAATGGTTATCCACAGGAATTTTGTGAACCCGCTCCGCTGTGGGTATCTTCCGGCGGGCGTCCGGTCGTCGTCTTCGTCACGGTTCGGTTCGGGCTGTTTGATGCCAGCACGCCGCAGTGCGACAGGGCCCTAGAATGAAGTTCCGACGGCGGCCGCGACAGCCGCGGCCGACCACTGCTAACGGAGGCAGACGCTGATGGGACACGGCTTGAAGAGTACGTCGTCAGTTCCGACCGGCCCAGCGCGTGAAAATCTGCTCACCCTCGAACGAGCCCACGAATCCGCCGTCAGAGACCGCATCTTTCAGTCCGGTGTGCGCCAGCTCGTGCAGGATTCCTGGCAGCGGTCCCTCTCGCTCAGCCTCGACCCCGGGAGCGTTGCACCCGAGCGGACACTGACCGATACCGAACTGCGCAACCTGCGCAACCAGCACCCGCTTGCCGCTGTGTTGCCCGTCGTACACAACCTGCTGATTCGCCACGCCCTCGATGCTGAGTTACTCGTTGCCATCGGCGACGAATCCGGCCGGTTGCTCTGGATCGACGGCGACCGGGTGCTGCGCCGCCAGGTCGAGGAAATGCTGTTCGTCGAGGGGGCCGACTGGTCGGAAAAGCGGGTCGGAACCAGCGCCCCCGGTACCGCCCTAGCTCTGGACCGCGGCATTCAGATTCGGCGGGCCGAACACTTCAACGCCCTCGCGCACCCGTGGAGCTGCACGGCCGTACCCATCCACGACCCAGACACCGGCAAAATCCTCGGCGTGATTGACATCACCGGCGGCGACCAGGCAGCCGCACCGCAAACACTCCCCCTCGTTGAAGCAGCTGTCGCCGCAATGGAGGCCGAGTTGCGCATCCAGCGCCTCGGCCAGCCGAAGTCTTCGCCGCCCGCCCACCGATCGCCTATATCGCCTCCAACGAGCGTGCCGCGCCTCGCGCCGGCCGGTTTAAGTGTGCTCGGTACCGATCACGGCCAGTTATATTGCGGCGGCAGCACCGTGGATGTCTCGCCCCGCCACACCGAGATTCTCACGCTTCTGGCCTGGCATCGCGAAGGACTTTCCGCCGATCGTCTGGCCAGCTATCTTTTTGATCTGAACCCAGCGGTGGAAACGCTGCGCGCCGAAATGGTTCGGGTTCGCAAGGTCCTCGCCCTCCTCGACCCTCCGATCACGATCACCTCCCGCCCGTATCGGCTGGAATCGCGGCTCGAACTCGACGCCCAACAAGTGCTGGCTTTTCTGGAACGCGGCGCCCACCGGGTGGCTCTCGGCGCCTACCGCGGCGCTGTACTCCCGGGATCGTCAGCTCCCGGGATCATTGAAATTCGTTCAGAAGTGAGCAGCCGACTGCGCGAGGCGATGCTCGCGGATGCGTCGGTCGACCTGCTGCTCACCTACGCGCGTACCGAAGAAGCCACCTGGGATACCGAAGTCTGGCGGGCCTGCCTCGAGCTGCTTCCGGCCCGATCGCCCAAACGTGCAACGGTCGTGGCGCATCTGGCCCGCATCGAAGTCGAAATCGGTGGCCATCGCAACATTTCGCAACGTTCCCGCTCCTAGAGTCGGATCAGGCCGCAGGTTTGCGTGCCCGACACCGTCGTCGAAATAGGAGTGACATGACCGTTTATTCAGTCCCAGGAACGCCCGGCTCCAAAGTTACCTTCAAGTCCCGGTACGAGAACTGGATCGGCGGGGAATGGGTCGCCCCCGTCAAGGGCCAGTACTTCGAAGACATCACCCCCGTCACCGGCAAGCCGTTCGCCGAAGTTGCTCGCGGCACCGCCGAAGACATCGATCTGGCGCTCGACGCCGCCCACAAGGCCGCTCCCGCCTGGGGTAAGACCAGCCCCGCCGAGCGCGCATCCGTGCTGAACAAGATCGCCGACCTCATCGACGCTAATGTCGAGATGCTCGCCGTCGCCGAAACCTGGGACAACGGCAAGGCGGTGCGCGAAACCATCAACGCTGACATTCCCCTCGCCGCCGACCACTTTCGCTACTTCGCGTCGGCGATCCGAGCCCAGGACGGCGACCACGCTCAGCTCGACGGCGACACGGTCTCGTACCAGTTCCACGAGCCGCTCGGCGTCGTCGGCCAGATCATTCCGTGGAACTTCCCCATTTTGATGGCCGTCTGGAAGCTTGCCCCCGCACTCGCCGCCGGCAACGCGATCGTTCTCAAGCCGGCCGAGCAGACCCCGGTCTCGATTCTCGTACTGATGGAGCTCATCGGCGACATTCTCCCCCCTGGAGTGGTAAACGTGGTCAACGGTTTCGGCCTCGAGGCCGGCAAGCCGCTCGCTTCAAGCAACCGCATCCGCAAGATCGCCTTCACCGGGGAGACCACAACCGGACGCCTGATTCTGCAGTACGCCTCGGCCAATATCATCCCGTCGACCGTCGAGCTCGGCGGCAAGAGCCCGAACATCTTCTTCAGCGACGTTGCAGAAGAGAAGGACGCCTTCTACGACAAGGCCCAGGAAGGCTTCGTGCTGTTCGCCTTCAACCAGGGTGAGGTCTGCACGGCTCCGAGCCGGGCGCTCCTGCAGAAGCCGATCTACGACAGCTTCCTCGGCGATGCGGTCACCCGGGCCAGGAAGATCATCCAGGGCAACCCGCTCGACACTGACACCCAGATGGGCGCACAGGCCAGCAACGACCAGCTCGAGAAGATCCTGTCATACATCGACATCGGCACCAAGGAGGGCGCAAAGCTGGCGCTCGGCGGCGAACGTGCCGATCTTGGCGGTGACCTCACCGACGGCTACTACGTGCAGCCAACCATTTTCGAAGGCCACAACAAGATGCGCCTGTTTCAGGAAGAGATCTTCGGACCGGTCCTGGCCGTGACGAGTTTCACCGATTACGACGATGCCATCTCCATCGCCAACGACACCATCTATGGCCTCGGGGCGGGTGTCTGGTCGCGCAACGGCAACGTCGCCTACCGGGCGGGTCGCGATATCCAGGCCGGCCGGGTCTGGGTGAACAATTACCATGCCTACCCGGCTGGGGCGGCATTCGGCGGTTACAAGAGCTCCGGCATCGGCCGCGAGAACAACAAGCTCGCACTCGGTCACTACCAGCAGACCAAGAATCTGTTGGTTTCCTATTCCGAGAACAAGCTCGGCTTCTTCTAAACCGATCAATCTGGCCCTCGGCGTAGTTCCATCCAGTGGAAGTCGGCTGTAGGGCTGGTCCGGGGGCTGCCAACGACGTAACGTCGTAGGCAGCCCCTTTTTATCAACGCCCCTTTATTGGAGGTTAGTCAATGTCGACACCCACCATCACCGCATCGGTCACGATCGCCGGCGAGACCGTTCCCCGCGTCGAACTCACCCCGGTCGCGGTCGATCTGCTCCGGAGCCTGTGGGAGGAGCACGGCCCCCTCATGTTCCACCAGTCCGGCGGATGCTGCGATGGCAGTTCACCGATGCTGTTCATGGCGGGCGAGTTCATCACTTCTGATCAGGACGTTCGCCTCGGCCAGTTCAATATCGCTCCGGCCAATGAGCCCAGCCAGCCCCTCGACTTCTGGATGTCGGCTGAACAGTTCAACTACTGGAGCCACACCTTTCTCACCGTCGACGTCGTACCCGGTCGCGGCAGCGGCTTCAGCGCCGAAGCCCCTCGCGGTGTGCGCTTTCTCATCCGCTCCGAGCTCATGACCACGATGACCCCGTTTGCCGGCTCGGCCGAAACCGAGACGGTACAAGAGGATGCCGTAGCCACCTCCTCGAAGGCTGTTCCAGCCTGAGGGCTACTGGCCGATGGCTTGGTATGCGCTGAACAACAGGGAGGCATCCGGGCCTTCGAGGATGGTGGGCTTGCCCACATCGTCGAGCACGACGAAGCGCAGCATGCCGCTGCGTGTCTTCTTATCGCGCTGCATCGTGGCGAGCAGGGTAGGCCAACGGCCAACCGGATAGCCGGTGGGCAGGGTCAGCGATTCGAGAATGCTGCGGTGCCGATCGACGACCTCCATCGGGAGCCGGCCACTCAGGGCAGCGAGCTCGGCCGCGAACATCATGCCGACGGCAACGGCCGCGCCATGACGCCAGCCGTACCGTTCGGCGTGCTCAACGGCGTGGCCAAGGGTGTGGCCGTAGTTGAGGATCTCCCGGAGGCCGACTTCCTTGAAGTCTTCCCCCACGATGCGGGCTTTCATCGCGATGGACAGTTCGATCAGCCGGCGAAATTCGGGGGTGGTCGGGTCGGTGGCGCGGTCGACATCCGCTTCGATGATGTCGAGAATTTCGGGAACCTGGATGAAGCCGGCCTTCACGATTTCAGCGAACCCGGCCAGGATTTCATTCTTCGGCAGCTCATTGAGCAGGTCCAGGTCGCAGAGCACCGCGGCGGGCGCGTAGAAGGTGCCGACGAGATTCTTGCCCTCGGCGGTGTTGATCCCGTTCTTGCCGCCGACGGCGGCGTCGACCATGCCCAGCACACTCGTGGGAATCTGAACGAGCTTCACACCGCGCAGCCAGGTGGCAGCGACGAAGCCAGCGAGGTCGGTGACTGCGCCGCCGCCAAGTCCGATCACGGCGTCGGTGCGGCTGAAATCGGATTGACCCATCACGCCCCAGCAGAACGCTGCGACCTCGACGCGCTTGGCGGCCTCGGCGTCGGGAATCTCAGCGAGCAACACTTCAGAATAAGTTTCGAGCAGGTTGTCCCGCAGTGCAACGGCGCGGGCGCCGACAGTAGAGGTGTGCACGATGAGTACTTTGTTGACGCCGCTGCCCAGCTGCTCGGCGACGGTAGTGACCAGGCCACGCCCCACTTGCACCGGATAGCTATCAATCCCGTTCACAGTGATTACGGTGGTTGCGGGCTGCTCGGTCATCTCGGTCATTCTGAAAATCTCACTCATCATTTCTTTCTTGTACCCAGTTCACGATTTCGTCGGCTATGCCGCTGATAGGTCGGTTGGAGGTGTCCAGGCAAATCGTCGCGAGGCCCTCATAGATGGGGCGACGAATGTTGTAAATGCGTTCCCAGTCGGTGATGCCCCCCGCCAGTAGCGGCCTTTTGCTGCCGCCCAGACGCGCCTGCACTGCCGCGGTCGCGACACTGAGGTAGACAACCGTCGCGTCTTCGAGATCGGACTGGGTGTCGGCATTCAGCACCGCTCCCCCGCCGAGCGACACGATGGCTGGCTCGCCGAGAGCCCAATCGACGGCTTCGCGCTCGATGATGCGAAAATATTCTTCGCCCTCACGAGCGAAGATCTCGCCAATCGGACCGTAGCGTTCAACGATGCGTTTATCGGTATCGATGAAGGGTACGTTCAAGCCGCGCGCCACTCGACGACCGATCTTGGTTTTACCGGCGGCCATAGGCCCGATGAAGACGATCGGCAGCAGCGAGTTGCGCAGACTCAGCATCGCTCTGGCCGAAAACTCGTCACAGTGTCGCGTCGCTTGACGCACCCGTGCGCAGGTTGGCGGGAATGTTGGCCAGATACGACTGAAGGTTGCGACGGGTTTCTCCGATCGAGTCGCCGCCGAACTTCTCGAGCACCGAATTCGCGAGCACGAGCGCCACCATGGCCTCGGCGACGACGCCGGCAGCCGGGACCGCACAGACGTCGGAGCGCTGGTGGTGCGCCGCTGCCGGCTCGCTCGTGGCCACGTCGACCGTGCGCAGTGCCCGGGGAATCGTGGCGATCGGTTTCATGCCGGCGCGAACGCGCAGCACCGTGCCGGTGCTCATACCCCCCTCTGTGCCGCCGGCCTTGTCGCTGACGCGCTGAATCACGCCATCCGCTTGCACGAGTTCGTCGTGCGCAGCGGACCCGCGACGGCGGGTGGTCTCGAAGCCGTCACCGACCTCGACGCCCTTGATCGCCTGGATACCCATGAGGGCAGCGGCGAGCTGCGAATCGAGACGGCGGTCCCAGTGCACGAATGACCCGAGGCCTGGGGGAAGGTTGTAGGCGAGCACTTCGACGACGCCGCCGAGGGTGTCACCTTCATCGTGCGCGGCATCCACTTCAGCAACCATCAAAGCGGATGTCGCGGCGTCGAAACAGCGCAGCAAGTCGGCGTCAAGGGCGTCGACGTCGCCGGGCTGCGGCAACGGCGCGCCCTCTGGCACGCGCACCGGTCCAATGGCGATCGTGTGGCTGACCAGATGAATCCCCAGCTCGTTTAGAAAGGACCTGGCAATGGCGCCAAGCGCCACCCGTGCGGCGGTTTCCCGAGCGCTGGCACGCTCCAGTACCGGGCGGGCTTCGTCGAAGCCGTATTTCTGCATGCCGGCCAGGTCGGCGTGACCGGGTCGCGGCCGGGTCAGCGGCGCCCCACGGCCGCGGGTGATCGTAGCTGGGTCCACCGGTGCTGCACTCATCACGTCGACCCACTTGGGCCACTCCGAGTTACCAATGCGCAGCGCGACCGGGCCGCCCAGGGTGAGCCCGTGCCGCACTCCCCCGGAGAGGGTGAGCTCATCCTCTTCAAATTTCATGCGCGCACCACGGCCGTAGCCGAGCTTTCGGCGCGCCAGATCGAGACGGATCGAATCAAGGGTGACCGGAATTCCAGCGGGCAAACCCTCGACGATAGCGATGAGTTCGGGGCCGTGAGATTCTCCGGCAGTAAGCCAACGAAGCATGGTTCCTATCTTTCCACAGCATCGCGGGAGCCAGTGTCGCGGGTCAGCGCACCGCGCATGGCCGCGAGCACGGACGGCTCGTCTGGCAACGGTTCAAACGGGTCACCGGTGACGAAGACCCGCACCTGGATGAGCGCCTGATGCAGCAGCATTCCGAGGCCGTTTACCACTGTGCCCCCTGCCGCCTGCCACGAGGTGGCGACCCCACTCGGCCATGGTGAGTACGCGACGTCGAACAAGACGGCACGTTCGCGCAGTTCGAGCGGCAGCGGCGCAGGCAGCACAGTTCCTCCCGGCAGGGTGCTGATCACGACGTCGCTGTCGACCCGGCTCACCCTGCTGAAATCCTGCAGGTCAACGACTACGCCCAGCGTGCGGCCAAGCTCGACCAGTGGCTGCGCTTTGGGTGCGTCCCGCATGAGCACCGTGACAAATTCGGCGCCCAGTTCTGCTGCCGCCATGAGAGCGGATGCCGCCGTCGCGCCCGCTCCGAGCAGGGTCACGTGCGTCGCCCGGGCGACTCCACTTTCGGCGAGGGCGCGAACCAGACCCGCAACATCCGTATTGAAGCCGCTCAGTGTGCCGCGCCCCTTGACCCGGCGCAGCAGCACTGTGTTGACCGAACCGGTCAACTGGGCAACCCGGTCGCAGTCGTCGATGAACGGCAGAACCTCCTGCTTGAGCGGCATCGTGAGTGACAAACCTCGCCATTCCGGCTCAAGCTTGCTCAGAAACATGGCCAGGGAGCCCGATTTGACCTCTACGGCATCGTACGACCAATCGAGGCCCAGCCGCCCGTAGGCGGCCCGGTGCAGCAGCGGCGAACGGGAATGCTTGATCGGCGAACCAAGCACCGCGAGCCGATTCGAATTCAGGCTATCCATATTCGGGATGCTCCCTCATCCAGTTCTGCCAGACCAAGACCGCCGCATCGTGCTCGACCACTGTCGTAGAGAAGACCGTCTCTCGGGTATCGAGGTTGACTGTCACGAAGAACAGCCAAGACCCGTCGGCCGGGTGCAGGGCGGCGTCGATAGCGACGTCGCCCGGGTTCGAGATGGGACCGACGAGCATTCCCGGATGCACGTAGGTGTTGTAGGGATTGCCGGCATCGCCGCGTTCGGCGTTGGTCGTGGTCACGAGATGGGTCTTGCCGGTGCCGTAGGCGACGGTCGCGTCGGACTGCAACAGGCCGCTCTCCCATTGCGCCGGATCCAGCCGGTTTAGGAAAACCCTCGACACCTTGTAGAAGTCGTCGCTCACCCCGGCCTCGCGCTGAATCAGCGAGGCAAGAACGATCGTCGACCAGCGATCGGCAACGGCGACTCCGGCAGAGTCGAGGGCCTCATACTGCCGGTCCACCATTGCCTGCAGAACGACCTGTGCGGTGTCCCCCGGCGAGAACGTGTACGTGGCAGGAAAGAGAAAACCCTCGAGCGTGGTAGCTTCGGGCGGCAAACCAAACGAGCCTACGTTGGCCGCAGCGGCCTGCAAGTCGGCGAGAGGAATGTCAGTGCCCTCGGATATCGACTGCAGCACGGCGACCGCAGCGGTTCCCTCCGGAACGACGACGGCCTGGCTCAGTCGCGTACCGTCAGCGAGCAGCGCATCCAGGGCTGTGCTCGCGACCATTTTAGTCTTCAGCTGGTAGGCACCGGGTTGGAATATCGGCTCCGGAGTAGCCTGTAACAGAAGCGTGTAAAACGCATCGAAGCTCTTCACGACGCCCTGATCTACGAGGGTGCTGGCGATGTCCGAGCCACCGTCACCACCGTGAATCATGACGACGATGTCCTCACCGGAGGCTGCTTCTTCAGTCGTGAAATCGGCGGGCCCCTGTGTGGCCGCGATGATTTGCGAGATGGGACCTTTGAGAAAGAAGTAGCCCCCGGCCACGAGCGCAGCCAGCACGACCATGACGATGAGGCAGCCCCAGGCACCCTTATGGCTGCGCTTTTCTCGCGGAGGTTCGTCGGCCAGGAGCGAGCGTAGGTCTGCTCGCCCGCGGCCGGAGTCGCCGCTCTCGTGCGCCGTCCGAAAGTCGGTGCCAACAGTCGTGGGCACGCCTGACTCGCTCGCCCATGGAGGCACGAGCGCTCCGTCTGTCGCGACGGTGGCAGGATGCGGTGCGGCCTGGCTCTCTTCCGCGGCTGCTTGTTCCGCCGCGGCCTCTGCTGCGGCCTGTTGCGCGCGCAATTGCCGACGGCTCGGCAGGGGCTCTTCCGGGGTAGAAGTCGGCACGGTTACGGCCTCTCTGTCGGTTCGACGGGCGACCCTGGCGGCCGCCCCGAGGCACGCTCGCTGTCGAGCGCGTGTTGCAGAATAATAGTCGCAGCCACCTGGTCAATGACTGGCCGCTGAGTTTTCGCAGACCGACCGGACGCCCGCAACGCCGACTGCGCCGACACGGTCGAGAGTCGTTCGTCGACCAGACGCACCGGCACGTCCAGAATTTGCGTGAGCCGCGCAGCGAAATTGATGGCGTCGTCAGTCGACGCGGTCACCTTTCCCGACAAAGCGAGGGGCAGGCCGACGATGACCTCGACCGCTTCGAGCTCGACCACCACAGCTCGGATACGGACGAGGTCGGTCAGTCCGGCCAGGTCGCGGGTAACGGTTTCGACCGGTGTCGCGAGCATGCCGTGGTTGTCGCTGCGGGACACGCCAATGCGCACCTTGCCGACGTCGACGCCGACACGCACCCCTGAACGCATCGTTAGCGACTGATCGCCGCGACGACGGCCTGCAGCGCGGCCGGGATGGCGTCGCCGTTGGGGCCGCCTCCCTGCGCGAGGTCATCCTTACCGCCACCGCCACCGCCGAGAATTCCGGCAACGGTCTTGGCGAGGTTTCCGGCCTTGTGGCCGGCGTCTCGAGCGGCCGTGTTGGTGGCGACGATCACAACGGGCTTGCCCGCGGCAATGGCGGAGAGCGCCACGACGACCGCGTCGGTGCCGAGGCGCTCCCTGGTCGCGAGAGCGAGCACACGCACATCGTCAGGGGAACCGAGCACGCCGAGGTCTTCGGCGACAACGGTTACGGCGCCGACCCGGCGGGCCGTTGTCAGCAGGGCGGGAACCCGGTCGGTCAGGGCGAGGGCTTCGAAGGCAGCAATCTTCTTCTCAGCCGCCTTGAGGCTCGTTACAAGGTCGCTGATGCGTTCCGGCAGCTGTTCGCGCGGCGTTTTAAGGCTTGACGTGAGCTGCGAGACGAGGGTTCGTTCGGCGGCGAGATCACGGAAGGCCTCAAGGCCGACCAGAGACTCGACGCGACGGTTGGTCGATCCGACCGAGGCTTCACTGATGAGGTTGATCATGCCAATCTCAGCGCTGCTGGATACGTGGGTTCCGGCGCAGAGTTCACGCGACCAGGGGCCGCCAATGTCAACAACGCGCACGACATCGCCGTACTTCTCGCCGAACAGCGCCATGGCGCCGAGCGCCTTCGCTTCGGCGATAGGCAGTTCCCGCGTGGTGACCGGCAGGTTGTCGCGAATGGCGTTGTTGGAGATCTCTTCGATCTCAGCGCGGGTCGCCGGCGATAGTGCCTGGTTCCAGGAAAAGTCGAGTCGAAAGAACCCAGCCTTGTTATAAGAGCCGGACTGGTGGGCGTTGGGGCCGAGAACCTGCCGCAGGGCGGCGTGCAGCACGTGCGTTCCGGAGTGCGCCTGGCGGGCACCGCGGCGCCAGCTCTCGTCGACAACGCTCGTGGCGCGCTCGCCCACGCCGACCTCACCGGAAAGCACCAGCACTTTGTGGCTGATGAGACCCCTGACCGGCTTCTGCACGTCGAGCACCTTGAGCTCGTAGCCGGCCCCGACGATGAGGCCGGCATCCGCTTCTTGCCCGCCGGATTCGGCCCAGAGCGCGGTCTCGGCAAGAATAACCTCGGCTGTTTGACCGGCAACCGCGCTCGTGACGGACTCGCCGTCGACGATGAGGCCGAGCACACTGGACTCATTCTGCAGGTCGTCATACCCGGTGAAGACGGTCTCACCGAGGGCACGGAACGCGCTGTAGACGCCGAGGTCGGCGAGTGTCGTCTTCTTGGACTTGGCGTCGGCCTTAGCCAGGGTGCGCTGCTTCGTCATCAGCATGTCGAAGGCATCACGATTCACGCTGAGGCCAGCTTCTTCGGCAATCTCGAGGGTGATCTCGATCGGGAACCCGTAGGTGTCGTGCAGCAAGAACGCAGTCGGGCCGGCCAGTTCGGTCTTGTTGGCCTTTTTGGTCTTCGCGACGGCCAGATCGAGCACGGCGCTGCCGCTTGCGAGGGTGCGCAAAAAGGTTTCTTCTTCGGCAAAGGCGGCCTGGCTGATACGCCCGAAATCGCTCTTTACCTCGGGGTAAGCGGCACTCATGGCGTCACGCGAGGCGGGCAGCAGTTCGGGCAAGCTTACGGTGTCGACGCCGAGCAGGCGCATGGCGCGCACGCTGCGACGCAGGAGGCGACGGAGGATGTAGCCGCGACCTTCGTTGGACGGCATGACACCGTCGCTCATTAGCATGAGGGAGGAGCGCACGTGGTCGGCGACGATGCGCATGCGCACATCATCGTCGTGGTCGGCGCCGTAGCGGCGGCCAGAGAGTGCTGCGGCGCGATCGAGTACCGGGCGCACCTGATCGATTTCGTACATGTTCTCGACACCCTGCTTGAGAAAGGCGACGCGTTCAAGGCCCATGCCGGTGTCGATGTTCTTTTTCGGCAGGTCGCCAAGAATCTGAAAGTCGCTTTTGCCGGTGCTCTCGCCACGCAGGTACTGCATGAAAACGAGGTTCCAGATCTCGACATAACGGTCATCGTCGGTGGCCGGACCGCCGTCGGCTCCGTACGCTGGGCCTCGATCGAAGAAGATCTCCGAGCAGGGGCCAGCCGGTCCGGGTTGGCCGGTGGACCAATAATTGGATTCCATGCCGAGGCGCTGGATGCGGTTGTCCGGCACGCCGATCGCCCGCCAGTAACGGTAGGCCTCGTCGTCATCGAGGTAGATGGTGACCCACAGGTCGCTTTCGCGAAAACCAAAGCCGCCCTGGTTCTCCGGGGTCGTGAGCAGCTCCCAGGCGAAGCCGATGGCTTCTTCCTTGAAGTAGTCGCCGAAGCTGAAGTTGCCGTTCATCTGAAAGAAGGTGCCGTGCCGAGGTGTTTTGCCGACCTCTTCAATATCGTTGGTGCGGATGCACTTCTGCACGCTCGTGGCGCGCGGGTATGGTGCCGGAACGAGCCCGGTGAGGTATGGCACGAACGGCACCATGCCGGCCACGGTGAAAAGAAGGGTGGGATCGTCGCTCACCAGTGACGCGGACGGCACAACGGTGTGTCCACGATCGGCGAAAAAGTCGAGCCAGCGCCCGCGAATGTCAGCAGTCTGCATGGTGTCCGTAGCTTTGATGGTGCATGAGTGTGGTGGTGCGAAAGACGAAGGTTCTTTTTAGACCGGATGCTTACGGCGCGGTAGGCGTCGACGCGTCGCCGAGCGCGGCGTGCAGCTCCGCCTCGCGCTGCCGGTAGCCCTCGGAAATAGCCTCGCCGAACTCGCGGGCCTTGGTGTCGAGTTCGGTGAAGAACTGCTTGCCTTGCTGGGTCTTGTTGACCTCATGGGCCACCACGAAGCCCGCGGCGACGCCGATGACCAACCAGATGACGTTCTTCATTGCACTTCTCCCTGAATCTGCCTAGCCGTAGCTATCCATAAGTCGGGCGCGAAAATATCGGCGCCGAATCCAGAGTAGCCGGTCAACCCCGATTACGCCGAGGCCGCGGCCGCCCGGCGCGAAAGGCCGCCCGCACGCCGGCAGAGAACCCAGCGAGTTTGATAAGGGGTCCACCAACCGTCGCGGCGAACAACGCGACGAGTGCTGAAACGTTACCTGTGGCATCCGCTACGTTGCTCGTGATGGTGTCCACCCGAGCCAGTTGCTGGTTGGCGCCGCGAATAGCATCGGTCGTCTCGGTCAGCATCGGGGTGATTCCGTCGCTGAGTTCGTGGATGGCCGCGGTGGTCTCATCAAACACCCGGCCCAATTTGACCAGCGGAATGGCAATGAGCGCGACCAAAATCGCGAACACGCCGGCAGCGATGAGTCCGGCAATATCTCCACCTGACACGGTGACTCCACTTCGCTTGATCGGCTCCTGCGGAGCCCGGGTATACAAAAGGGCGGATCACCCTGGGGTGATCCGCCCTTCAGCGTATCGGTTTCCAGCAGCCCGAAGGCTACTGAGATCCGGTCAATGCTAGCTATCGGGCTGCGTAGTACTCCACGACGAGCTGAACTTCACAGGTCACGGGAATCTCGATGCGCTTCGGGGCGCGCACGAGGCGGGCCTGAAGCTTGTCGAGCTCAACCTCGAGGTACGGCGGGAGCTTGGGAAGCAGGTCGACGTGTCCGCCGGCTGCTGCAACCTGGAAGGGCTCCATGCCCTCGCTGCGAGCCTTGACGTGCATGAGCTGGCCGGGCTTCACGCGGAAGGAGGGCCGGTCAACGAGCTCTCCGTCGACGAGGATGTGACGGTGCACGATCATCTGACGAGCCTGAGCCGTGGTACGGGCGATCGCGGAACGAACGAGGAGGGCGTCCAGACGGGTCTCCAGGATCTCGACGAGGTTCTCACCGGTCAGTCCCTGGCGACGACGAGCCTGCTCGAAGGCAATCTTGAGCTGGGCTTCGCGGATGCCGTACTGGGCGCGTAAGCGCTGCTTTTCGCGGAGGCGTACGGCGTAGTCCGAATCGGTCTTGCGCTTGGTGCGGCCGTGCTCACCGGGTGCGTAGGGGCGCTTCTCGAGGAAGCGGGCTGCCTTCGGCGTGAGGGCGATGCCCAGCGCGCGCGAAAGGCGAGTTTTACTGCGGGTACGTGACTTGGTAGACACGGTTTCCTTTCAATCGGACTCAATAACAGGGATACCAGGGCGAGTGCGTATGGCTACAGCACTGCGTCATGGGAGATCAGAGGATTGGGTGCCACGGGAAGTTCGGCTACAGAACGATTCCCCTCCAAACTGGAAACGGACGCAGCCGCATGCCGAAACCAGTTGTAGGCGAAGACAAGGCTAGCACACGGACGCACCGTTACTGATTGCGCACTATTCTGCGGATTTTGAGCAGGCGCGCAGAAATGTCGCGCTCGTGGCCGTGCTCGGTCGGCTCGTAGTAGCGGGTGTTTTTCAATTCGGTCGGCGGATACTGCTGGGTGACCACGCCGAGCGCGTCGTTGTGCGGGTATACGTACCCCTTGCCGTGACCGAGTCGTTTAGCGCCGGGGTAATGCGCGTCGCGCATGCCCTTGGGCACTCGGCCCATCTTGCCGGCCCGCACGTCGGCGATCGCCGCATCAAGCGCCATGTAGGCCGCGTTGGACTTGGGCGCAGTTGCGAGGTGCACGACTGCCTGGGCCAAGGGTATGCGGCCCTCGGGCATGCCGATTAATTGCACGGCGTCGGCGGCGGCTACAGCGATGAGGAGCGATTGCGGGTCGGCCATGCCGATGTCTTCGGAGGCGAGAACGATGATGCGGCGGCAAATATACCGCGGATCTTCGCCGGCCTCGATCATGCGCGCCAGGTAATGCAGTGCAGCGTCGACGTCACTGCCGCGCACCGACTTGATGAACGCACTGATCACGTCATAGTGCTCGTCACCATTCCGGTCGTAACGCAGCAAGGCACGATCAACGGCGAGCGAGACGATATCAGTCGTGATGACGGGCTTGCCGGTCGCTCCGGGTTCCAGCGTCGACTCCGCTGAAACGGATGCCGCCTCCAGCGCGGTCAGCGCCCGCCGGGCGTCACCAGAGGCGAGGCGGATGATCGCGCCGCGGGCTTCAGGGTCCAACTCAAACCGGTCGGCCAGGCCGCGCGTGTCGGTGACGGCGCGGTCCACAACAATGCCGAGGTCGTCGTCACTGAGCACTTCGAGGGTGAGTAAGAGAGAACGCGACAGCAAAGGAGAAATAATCGAGAACGATGGGTTTTCGGTGGTCGCGGCGACCAGAATGACGACACCGTTCTCGACTCCCGGCAACAAGGTGTCCTGTTGAGCCTTGGAAAAGCGGTGGATCTCGTCAAGAAACAGCACCGTCGCGAGGCCATACAAATCGCGGTTGGTGCGGGCATCTTCCATCACCTGCCGCACGTCACGTACGCCGGCCGTCACAGCGGACAGCTCGACGAACCGTCGCCCCGAGCTGTGCGCGATGGCCTGCGCCAGCGTGGTTTTTCCGGTGCCGGGCGGTCCCCACAAGATGACCGACACGCTGCCGCGCTCCCCGGTCTTGTCGCTCGCGAGGCTCACCAGCGGGGAACCCGGCGTCAGCAGGTGGCGCTGGCCGGCGACCTCGTCAAGTGTTTTTGGGCGCATTCGTACGGCGAGGGGGGCCTGCCCACTGTGCAGACCCGGTTGAGCATCCGACATTCTTACAGCGTAGTTTGTGCGTAGAGTTCTACGAGGTCGGGAGCACGTGGCGCCTGATTGCTTTTTGTTCGGTCGTCGCCAATCCCGACGGCCCTGGAGGGGTTCCAAGTGGCTTCGAATTACAAGCTCGAGCGTGCGGCACGTGAAGAGCGCGGACGCGTTCGTTCCTACCAAGCCAGACGGGCCGTGCACGAGCACCAGAAAAAGCGTCGCGTGCGGGACAATCTCATCGCCGGGGGCGGACTGCTCGTCGTACTGACCCTCATCGTGGTCGCGCAGGTGTTCTACTTCGACGGCGGACCAGGCACTCCGGCCGCAACCACCGCGGCCACCGACACCACCGACACCCCGACCACGGCGCCGACCGCTGCCGCCGGTGCTAATTCGGGTGCAGTGCCCGCCAGCACGCTGGCCGAAGGTCGCGCCTGGACCGGCAGCATGACCCTCAACGACATTCCGGTCGGATTCGAGCTCGACGGTGCTCTGGCTCCGCAGGCAGTTTCGTCGACCATCAAGCTCGTTCAAACCGGGTTCTATAACGGCCTCACCTGCCACCGTCTAACGGTGGAGGGTATTTTCGTGCTGCAGTGCGGCGACCCGGTGGGTGATGGCACCGGTGGCCCCGACTACAGCTACGGACCGGTGGAGAATGCCCCGACCGACGACGTTTATCCAGCAGGGACCCTCGCCATGGCGCGTTCCGGCAACGACGGCTTCTCCAACGGCAGCCAGTTCTTCATCGTCTACGAAGACAGCACTATCCCCGCCGACAGCGCGGGCGGTTACACGGTGCTTGGCCGGGTCACGAGCGGCCTCGACCAGATCAAGGCCGAGATCACGGATGCTGGAATCACGGCAGGCGGTGCCTCGCCCGTCGTGCCGACCACCATTACGGGCATAACAGTTCAGTAGGATCAATCGACCCGCCTGCGCTATTGCAATAGGCTTATCAGGGTATTTCCTGGCTCCGCACTCTTCACTCCCGCGGATCCACACACAACAACTCAGCAAAGGTGAGGCTCTTGACTACGACAGATCAGCAACCATGGGGTCGCGTAGACGAAACCGGCACGGTTTACGTGCGCGAAGCCGATGGCGAACGCGCCGTCGGCCAATACCCGGATGCCACTCCGGAAGAGGCCCTGGCCTACTTCGAACGCAAGTACGTTGAGCTCAACGGACAGGTAACCCTGCTCGAACAGCGCGCGAAGGGGGGCGCTCCGGCCGCGGATATCGCCAAGTCGGTCTCCAACCTCACCGTCGCCGTTGCCAACGCCAACGCCGTCGGCAATCTCGCCGCACTGGCCGAGCGTCTCGGTGCCCTCGGCGGGGCTGTCAGTGAGCTCACCGAGCAGCAGAGCATCGAAACCAAGGCCGCATCCGCAGCCGCCGTCGCTGAGCGGGCAGAGATCGTGACCGAGGCGGAGCGTCTTGCCGCCGAAGATCCGGCGAAGACGCAGTGGAAGCAGACCAGCGCCGCTCTCGACGTTCTGTTCGCCAAATGGCAGGCACACCAGCACGACGCCCCGCGCATTCCCAAGGGGGAAGCCAACGACCTCTGGAAGCGCTTCCGTGCCGCGCGCACGACGATCGAGCAGAACCGCAAGGCGTTCTTCGCCGAGCTTGACAGCGCTCACAAAGACGTTCGCACCAAGAAGCAGCATCTGATCGAACAGGCGGAGGCCCTCGCCCCGCAGGGTGCCGATGGCGTCTCGGCATACCGAAACCTGCTCGACGAATGGAAGAAAGCCGGCCGCAGCGGCAAAAAACAGGACGACGCCATGTGGGCCAAGTTCAAGGCCGCCGGCGACGTGCTCTACTCGGTCAAAAGCGAGGTCGAAGCTCAGGACAACGAGGAATTCTCCGCGAACCTCGTACTCAAGCTCGAGCTGCTGGCCGAGGCCGAAACCCTGCTCACCACGAGCGACCGCAACGCTGCGCGCGACACGCTCACCGTGATCCAGCGGAAGTGGGATGACATCGGCAAGGTTCCCCGGGACCAGGTCAAGCCGATTGAGGACCGTCTTCGCAAGGTGGAAGCCGTCGTGCGCAAACTCGATGACGACCATTGGAAGCACAATAACCCGGAGACGAAGGCACGCACCGAGGGCTTGGCCGGCCAGCTGAACGACGCGATCGCCAAGCTCGAGGCTGAGCTGGCCCTGGCGCAGAAGGGGCAAAACGCCCGCGCCATCAAGGACGCCACCGAAGCGCTCGAGGCCCGCAAGGCCTGGCTGAAAGCGATCGGCCAGTAGCAAAGCGGCAGGGCCTCCCGCGGAGTTATACACACTCCGCGGGAGTTCGCACTTTATCCACAGATCGTCCTCCTCTGGGCCTTCTGAATGGGTAGGACCGTCACTCTGGTGGCATGACGAATTCAGCGGGACGACCGCTTAGCATAAACGACCTGCCGCTCACCGAGCTCTACAGCGCCCGTCTCGATGGACAGGTCTTCCAAGTCGCCGATTCCTGGTGCGTGATTGATGAGATAGACGGATGCGATACCCGCGCTATCGCCGCCAGCCAGCTGGTGCCGCCCCGCGCCATCGCTGAACAACTCACCGCCGCGTGGATCTACGGCGTCGCACCGGAGCCGCGTCGCCACCAGTTCTGTGTGCTGATCAGCGCGCGCGCCACCGCAGTGTGGTCTCCGCGGGCACAGGTGCGTGAAATCGTGCGCTCTCCCGACGATGTTCGCACCATCTCGGGGGTACGGGTTACCACGCCCCTGCGCACCGCGGTCGATCTCGCGCGCTACACGCCCGGCACTGCGCCGGCCGCGGGACTCACCGCCCTGTTGGCCCGCCTTTTGCACTACGGCGAATACCCCGATGTCTCGGCCGCCATTCGCCTCTGCAAACGAGGCAGCCCCGCCCACAGCACTCTTGCCGTGGCGCGATTGGCAGCCGTCACGGCTCCCCTGCAGGCCTTGCGCCTACAGTGCCTGCAGGGTGCTGCGCCCCTCACCGCAGGTTAGCCGTCGCTAACCCGGTACACATCGTAGACGGCATCAATGCGACGCACGGCGTTCAGCACGCGGTCGAGATGGGTAGTGTCACCCATTTCGAAGACGAAGCGGCTAAGCGCCAGGCGGGCGCTGGAGGTGTTGACGGTGGCCGAGAGAATGTTTACGTGGTGCTCCGACAACACCCGGGTGACGTCGGAGAGCAGCCCGGAACGGTCGAGAGCTTCAATTTGTATGTGTACGAGGAACAGGCTCTTGGAGGTGGGCGCCCACTCGACCTCGATCATGCGCTCGGGTTCTTTGAGCAGCGACTGCACGTTGTGGCAGGCCGCCTGGTGTACCGAGATTCCGGCGCCGCGGGTGACGAAGCCGACGATCTTGTCGCCGGGCACTGGAGTACAACAACGGGCCAGTTTCACGAGGATGTCGGGCGCCCCGCGCACGAGAACGCCCGAATCTCCATTGCGGGTGGTCTGCGTCCGCCCCCGCGCGGCGACCGGAAAATCATTGTTGTCGTTGTCTTCGATGCTCTGCACCGAGGAGACAACCTTTTCGAGCACGGACTGGGTCGAAACGTGGCCCTCACCAACAGCGGCATAGAGCGCCGAGACGTCTTCGTACTTGAGCTGGGCCGCGACCTCCGCGAAGGAGTCCTGGTTCATCAGCTTCTGCAGGGGGAGGTTCTGCTTGCGCATCGCGCGTGCGATGGCGTCGCGGCCCTGTTCGATAGCTTCGTCGCGGCGTTCTTTCGTAAACCATTGCCGGATCTTGTTGCGAGCCCTGGGGCTCTTGACGAAGTTCAGCCAGTCTTTGCTCGGGCCAGAGTCAGGGTTTTTCGAGGTGAACACCTCGACGACGTCGCCGGTGATCAGCTCGTTCTCGAGCGGTACCAGTCGGCCGTTGACTTTGGCCCCCATGGTGCGGTGGCCGACCTCTGTATGCACCGCATAGGCAAAGTCGACCGGTGTTGCACCGGAGGGCAGGCCAATGACCCGGCCCTTCGGCGTGAATACGTAAACTTCCTTGGCGCCGATCTCATAACGCAGGGAGTCAAGGAACTCTCCCGGGTCGGCCGTTTCGGCCTGCCAGTCAGAGATGTGCGCGAGCCACGCCATATCGGTGTCGCTCTGGGGACCTGGCCCGCCTGCACTTTTGCCGTTGACCTGTTCTTTGTACTTCCAGTGCGCGGCAACTCCGAACTCAGCACGCTGGTGCATCTCGGTGGTGCGAATCTGAATTTCCACAGCGCGACCGCTGGGGCCGAGCACGGTCGTGTGCAGGGACTGGTACAGGTTGAACTTCGGCGTGGCGATGTAGTCCTTGAACCGACCCGGCAGCGGCGTCCACCGGGCGTGGATGGAACCCAGCACCGCGTAGCAGTCCCGCACGGAATTTACGAGAACGCGAATACCGACGAGGTCGTAAATCTCATCGAACTCACGGCCGCGCACGACCATCTTCTGATAGATCGAGTAGTACTGTTTGGGTCGCCCGGCGACTTTGCCGCGAATTCGTGCCGATTTGAGATCGTTGTTGATGGTGTCGATGACCTGCTGAACGAACTCTTCACGCTGCGGCGTGCGCTGCTTGACCAGACTTTCAATCTCGGCGTACAGCTTGGGGTACAGCACCGCAAAAGAAAGGTCTTCGAGTTCCCATTTAATGGTCTGGATTCCGAGGCGGTGCGCGAGGGGCGCGTAGATTTCCAAAGTCTCTGTAGCTTTTCGCACTGCGGATTCATTGGGAACGAAGCCCCACGTGCGCGCATTGTGCAGTCGGTCCGCGAGTTTGATGATGAGCACTCGAATGTCTTTGGACATTGCGACGATCATTTTACGGACGGTCTCGGCCTGGGTCGAATCGCCGTATTTCACCTTGTCGAGCTTGGTGACCCCATCCACCAGCATCGCAATTTCATCGCCAAAGTCGGCCCGCAGGGCGTCTAGTGTGTAGTCCGTGTCCTCCACGGTGTCGTGCAGCAAAGCAGCAGCGATGGTCTTGGTACCGATACCGAGATCAGCCAAAATCTGAGCCACGGCGACGGGATGGGTGATGTACGGCTCGCCGCTCCGACGCAGTTGACCGTCGTGTGCCCGCTCGGCGGCGGTATACGCGCGCTCGATGATCGACAGATCAACCTTGGGGTGATTCAGCCGTACCGTCTTAATCAAGCGATCGACGGCACCGGCGGGCTGCGCCCGGGAGAATATGCGCGGAACTAAACGGCGCAGCGACGCCGGGGAGGGGGTCGTCGTGTCCGTCATAGTCTCACCTCGTACTTCACGCCCGGCGGAGATACGCGGGCGGGTGTGCGTAGTGTCAATTATGCCGGTTCTGGGACGGTCGCCCTTACGCCCCCAGCGATCACGTGTCGATCACACACGGAAGCGGCCAGCCCGACGGGGCTGGCCGCTCTCCATCGCAGAGATTCCTGCAACTACGCCGTGACGCTCTCCGCGGTTGGAGCTGAAGCCTTGGCGCGCGCGGCGAGGGCTTTCTTGTCGTGTTTACGAATGACATCCTCACCGTTTCGCAGCTGGGCATACATCGGTGACGCGATGAAGATGGTCGAATAAGTGCCGACCAGAATTCCGATGAGCAGAGCGAGGGAGATGTCGCGCAGGGTGCCGGCGCCCAGAACGAACGCACCGATGAACAGAATGGATGCCACGGGCAGGGCCGCCACGACGGAGGTGTTGATGGAACGCACGAGCGTCTGGTTGACGGCGAGGTTCACCGACTCAGAGAAGGTTCGGCTTGAGCCTGACCCATCGAAATTCGTGTTCTCGCGAATCTTGTCGAAAACAACGACGGTGTCATAGAGCGAGTACCCAAGGATCGTGAGAAACCCGATCACTGCCGCCGGCGTGATTTCAAAACCGGTTATCCCATAGAAGCCCGCAGTGATCACGAGGTCGTGCAGCAGGGCGACCATGGCTGCCACGGACATCTTCCAGGTGCGGAAGTAGATCGCCATGATGATTCCGGCCAGCACGAGGAACACGACCAGGGCACGAAGAGCCTGACCCGTGATGTCCTGCCCCCAGGTCGCACCGATAAACGAGGTGGCAACCTCACGGACGGGAACGTTATAGGCGGCGGCGAGAGCGTCACGCACCTCCGTGGTCTCCGCTTCCGAGAGCTGATCGGTCTGGATCCGCACACCGTCAGAGCCGACGGTGGAGACCTTCGGGACGGTGTCCGGAACAACACTCGCGACGGCATCCGTTGCCGTGGTCTCCGACTGGCTGGTCGTTTGCGAGACAACGAACTCGCTGCCCCCGGTGAATTCGATACCGAAAACGAAACCGCCGCGCAACAGGAACGGACCAACCAGGGCGATGAGGACCATTCCTCCGGCGATCAAGTACCAGAGCTTCCGACGCCCGACGATATTGAGCGAACGAGCGCCCGTGTAGAGGTCATTTCCAAATTTCGAGAAGCTGGCCATCAGGAATCCTTCCTGTCCGTCGATCGTTCAGTGCTGGTGCTCACGAGCTCTGAGGCTTTACGCTCGGCGATGGTTTGTCGCTTCGCTGCCTCTTTGCTCGAGGAAGAGACCTTGGAAGCCGACACCGCCGCGGACGGTTCAAATCGGGCCCGTCCGCGGTAGACGGCCCCGAGCGCTCGCGGATCCAGCCCGCTGAGTTTGTGGCCCTCATTAAAGAATTTCGTCTGAGCGACCAGCTGCAGCATCGGGTGGGTGAACAAACTGACCACGAGCAGGTCGACGATCGTCGTGAGGCCAAGCGTCAGCGCGAAACCGCGCACGTTGCCAACGGCGAGCACGAACAACACGGCAGCGGCAAGAAAATTGACGACGTCAGAGGCGACGATGGTGCGGAAAGCCCGCTTCCAGCCAGCTTCGACCGAGGACTCCAGCCCGCGACCGTCGCGCAGCTCATCACGAACACGTTCGAAGTACACGATGAACGAGTCGGCAGTGATACCGATAGCCACGATCAAACCGGCTACACCGGCCAGGGACAGGCGATAGCCGTCGCGCCAGGACAAAATGGTGATGAGCAGATAGGTGATCACCGCAGCCACGCCTAGAGACGCAACCGTGATCATCCCGAGAAGACGGTACTGGGCGAGCGAGTACAGCACGACGAGGATCAGACCGATCAGGCCGGCGATCAGCCCATTGAGCAGTTGCGTCGAACCGAGCGTCGCCGAAATGGTGTCCTGGCTTTGCACGGTGAAGCTGATCGGAAGGGCACCGAACTTGAGCTGGTCTGCCAGCGCTTTTGAACTGTCCTGATCGAATGACCCGGTGATCTGTGGCTTGCCATCGAGGATGGCGGCCTGGGTGGTCGGGGCAGAGATGACATGGCCGTCGAGCACGATTGCAAACTGGTTTTGCACACCGGTGAGGTCGAACAACCGGGTGGTGACGTCAGCGAACTTCGAGGTTCCATCATTGTTGAAGACGATATTGACGGCCCACTCGCCCGTGGTTGCGCCGTTTTGCGTCGTTTGTTGGCCATTGGTCGCGTTGGCGATCGTGGACCCGTCCACCTCGACCGGACCGAGGATGTACTTGACGGATCCATCCGTTTCGCAGGTGATCAGGGGCTGGTTGGCCGGCGCCACGTTGGTGGAGTTAATTTTGCTGCAATCGAAGGCGTCGTACTCTGCCTGGAGTGAAGGGGTGACGTAGTTGAGGTCGCTTGCGTTGGTCGGTTCGACGGCGGGAGTGGTCGACAGGCTCGGATCGACGGGAACTTGCGGCGTCGGCGTTGCGGTGCCGTCAGCACCGACGGTCTGGCCGGACGGTTGACCGGCGACGAGCACCGCCCGAAACTCGAGCTTTGCCGACGACTTGATGCGTTCCAGGGTGGCGTCATCGGGGGTACCGGGGATCGATACGACGATGTTTCGTCCGCCCTGAGTATTGACCTCCGCCTCGGAGGCACCAGAGGAGTTCACACGCTGGCGGATGATACCGACCGCTTCGCCCAACTGTTCAGAGGTAACCGTCGCGCCACTCTCAACCTGCGGGGCGAGAATGATCTGCGTTCCGCCCGCGAGGTCAAGGGCCAGTTTCGGTGCCCACGATCCGTTCTGGGTAAACACGCCAAAAGCGTTGAGGGCGATGAGGCCGACGATAATCACGCCAAGCCAGGTCAGGGATCGCCAGGCCTTCTTGACCGGAGAGGACTTAGCCACCTATGAACTCAGCTTTCTGTTGGCGCCCACGCCAAAATGCGTGGGCGCGCCGCGTGTTGCAGTACGTGCGTTGGTTTAACTGTGGTGCCAAGCGAGTATTGCGTAAAAATTAGAAACTACGCGTCACCCTTTTTGGGCTGGTCCGTGGTGTCGGTGTCGGCATCGGCAACGCGCTGGCCGAATTCCGGCTCGGTGAGCGAGTCGATGCTATCAACACTGGAGTCCTCGGGGTCATCGACCACTACCGGCTCCACCACACGGGCGATGGTCTGACGGTGGATTTCGACAACGACGCCGGGGGCGATCTGCAGTTCGACCTTGTTGGCCTCCTCATCGATGGCGATGATCGTGCCGTACATGCCGAAGTTGGTCATAACGTCGGCGCCGGGAACCATGGTGGCCTGCAGTGCTTCCTGGTCTTTCTTGCGCTTACGGCCATTGCGGAACATGAAGAAGACGAGAACGGCCAAAACGGCCAACATGACGAGAGTCAATGAATCCATAAAGCGGTATTACCTTTCGATTGCGGCACGGGTGGCCGAAGCTTGTGATGAGGCCCGCGTGTGCGGGCAGATACCTTCTGAACTAAGGCTATAGACAGATGGACCAAATTGAATTATAGATCAAGAAGGGTCGCACTGCCCTGAGGAGGGGTCAGACCGAAATGTTGCCACGCTGCGCTCGTGGCAACCCGCCCTCGCGGGGTGCGCGTGAGGAAGCCTATCCTTACCAGGAACGGCTCGACGACCGCCTCCACCGTCTCGGACTCTTCACCGACCGACACGGCCAGGGTGTTGAGCCCCACCGGCCCTCCGCCGAACCGGGTCAAAATGATCTTCATGACTTCACGGTCGAGGCGGTCGAGGCCGATCGCATCGACGTCATACAGCTCGAGTGCCGCGTGCACCGCAGCAATGTCGGCCGCTCCCCCGTGCACGAGCGCATAGTCACGGACCCGGCGCAGCAGGCGGTTCGCGATGCGCGGTGTGCCGCGGCACCGTCCGGCGATCTCGGCCAAAGCATCTTTTTTGATCGGCAGGTCGATTAAATGTGCTGCACGAGCCAAAACTTGTTCGAGCTCGCTCTCAGCGTAGAACTCGAGATGGGCTGTGAAACCGAATCGGTCGCGCAAGGGGTTCGGCAGCAGGCCTGAACGGGTGGTGGCACCGACCAGGGTGAACGGGGCCAGGTCGAGCGGAACCGAGGTAGCACCGGCGCCCTTGCCGACCATAATGTCAATGCGGAAGTCTTCCATGGCGAGGTAGAGCATCTCTTCGGCGGAGCGTGCCATGCGGTGGATCTCGTCGATAAAGAGCACCTCGCCGGGAACCAGGGAAGAAAGCACGGCCGCGAGGTCGCCAGCGTGTTGAATGGCTGGACCACTCGACATGCGCAACGGACGGTTACCCTCGTAGGCGACGATCATGGCCAGGGTGGTCTTGCCGAGGCCGGGAGGACCGGCCAGGAGGATGTGATCGGGTGTGCGATTCTGCATCGTTGCGGCGGTCAGCAGCAGCTGTAACTGCCCACGCACCTTTTTCTGGCCGACGAATTCGGCCAGACTCGCCGGGCGCAAGGCCCCCTCGAAGGCAAGCTCTGACTCGCTTTCAAGCGACGGGTCGACCAGCTTGACGACGGAGTTATCGAGGTCAGGATCGGTTGTCACGAGCGAGACGTTCCGTTGCTCGCGGCGGCCGCAGCGCCGGTAGCGTGGTGCGCTGCCGGGCCCAGACGTCCAAGTGCCAGCCGGAGCACAGCGGCAACCGCCGGCGGCGCGGAGTCGGTACCGGCGGCATCCGCCAGCTCGGACAGGGTTTCGTCGACCGCCTCGGCCGCGATCCGCTCCGACCAGCCGAGGCCGATCAGGGCAGCCTGCACGCTCGCAGCGACCGATCGGACCCCGGGCTGGCGGGTCGGCGTGCTCGCGGCCGTGACGGCGAGTTTGCCGGCCAAGGAAAGCACGATGAGTTTTGCGGTTTTCGGTCCGATGCCGCTAACTTTGCGGAAGACGCCGTCGTCATCACCGGCGACAGCCTGCGCGATCTGGTTAGGGGTGAGTACGGCCAGCACGCCGAGAGCGGACTTGGGGCCCACACCGGTCACACCGACGAGCAGTTCAAAGACCGCGAGTTCGTCACCGGTGGAAAAGCCATAGAGCGTGAGGGAATCCTCCCGCACGATGAGGATGGTCACCAGCCGGGCTTCCTCGTTGATGCGCAGGCCGAGTGCTGTGGCCGGCGTCACCTGCACGGCGAGGCCGACACCGCCGACCTCGATCACGACGGTTGAGCCGACGGCTGAAAGGACAAGGCCACGTACGGAAGAGATCACCGCTTAAGACTACGGGGCACCGCCGACACCGCTGGTACCAATCCTCGTTCGGCATCGCGCCACGCCTTCTGTGCCGGGGTGAGGGCTCCGGGCGTGACGGTGGACGCTTTCACCGAGGCTACGGTAGGCAGCGTGCCACCAGATGCCCCAGTACGCCAAGCGTGGCAGATCGCGAGGGCGAGGGCATCCGCTGCGTCGGCTGGTTTGGGAATCTCGGTTAGCCCAAGGATGCGGGCGACCATTGTGCCGACCTGCTTTTTATCGGCGGCACCGTAGCCGGTGATGGCGGCTTTCACTTCGCTCGGGGTGTGCAGGGTCACCGGCAGGCCGCGCTTCGCGGCGAGCAGCAGGGCGACCCCGCTGATCTGCGCGGTGCCCATGACGGTGCGCACGTTGTGCTGGGCGAAGACACGTTCAATGGCAATAAATTGCGGCCGATGGCGGTCGAGCATGTCTTCCAGACCCTCGGCCAGTAGCAACAGCCGCTGCTCGAGGGGCAGGTCGGGTGCGGTGCGCAGCACGGTCACGTCCACCAAGCGAGCTGAGCGGTTACCCTCGACGTCGACCACGCCCACACCGCACCGGGTGAGACCCGGGTCGATGCCGAGAACCCGTACCGCCATCGAACTACTCGGACTCGCTCGCGAGTGCGGCCTGTACCTCGGCGGACAGGTCGTAGTTGGAGTACACGTTCTGCACGTCGTCGAGGTCTTCCATGGCGTCGATGAGGTGGAACACCTTACGGGCGGTTTCTGCATCGACCTCGATCTTGAGCGAGGGAATGAACGCAATGTCCGCTGACTCATAGTCGATTCCAGCGGCCTGCAGCGCGGTACGAGTCGCGACGAGGTCGCTCACATTCGAGTGAATCTCGTAGGTCTCACCCTCGTCGATGACCTCTTCGGCGCCGGCATCGAGAACGGCAAGCATGATGTCGTCTTCGGTCAGCGTCGGCAGGTGCTTGACCACAACGACGCCCTTGCGGTGAAAGTTGTAGGCGACGCTGCCCGGATCGGCCATGGCTCCGCCGTTGCGGGCCATCGCGGTGCGAACCTCGGCCGCGGCGCGGTTTTTGTTGTCGGTGAGGCACTCGATCATGATCGCAACCCCGTGCGTGGCGTAACCCTCGTACATGATGGTGGTGTAGTCGACCTGCTCGCCAGACAGGCCAGCGCCGCGCTTGACCGCGCGGTCGATGTTGTCGTTGGGTACCGACGTCTTCTTGGCCTTCTGAATAGCGTCGACCAGCGTCGGGTTACCCGAGAGGTCAGCGCCGCCCAGTCGAGCCGCCACCTCGATGTTCTTGATGAGCTTGGCGAACGCTTTGGCCCGCCTGGAGTCGGTGACCGCCTTCTGGTGCTTCGTGGTGGCCCATTTGGAATGCCCGGACATACATCTCCCGTTGTTGTGCTCGATCGTTCACTGTGGTGCAGCAGGTGCCGGCGGCCCGTGGCCAATTGGCCGTAATGCGGCGAGCGGCGGCAGTGCGTGGTCGGTGCACGCTTAGGTGCCGAATCAGTCTATCCCGCAGTGACTTCCAGCAGCTTGTGCAGGGTGTGCAGGTTGCGGGTGGTCGTCGTGTCGCGGTACTTGAGTTTGGCACTCTTCTTACTGAAAGCACTCTTGATCCCGACCGACTTGCGAACCTCCCAATACAGCACACCGTGGCCGAGTTCGATGCGTTCCTCGGCGACCTCAAGTTCTTTGCGGTGCCCGGCAAGCTCGCTGAGATGTCCAGGATCCGAGGAAAACATCACATACGGATGCCAGCCGTCACGGCCCGCGTCGAAGGGGTACGCGCGAACGATCCGGTCGAGCGATTCAGCGTCGACGAGCACGATCCACGCCTCGTACTCAAACCGAGCGGTCAGAGCCCCCTCGATGCGGGCCTTGAGGGCGGCGGCTTCCGCTTTATCAACGAGCGGACTATCGATGCTGAAGATCACATTGCCACTCGCCAACACCGTTTTGACGTCGGTGTAGCCGAGATCGTGAAATGTGTCGGCAAGATCGGCCATGGTTATGGTGATGCCGTTGACGTTGATGCCACGGAGTAGTGCTACGTAGCGGGTCATCGTTGACCACCGGTTGTCTGAGTCATGTCTGAACCCTAGCCACACTCGCGCGCCCGGCACAATTGCGCCGACCACTCACCGGGCAGCGGCAACCAATTTCTGTAGAAAATACTGGTGAAAACGATATTCGCCGGTGATTTCCGGGTGAAAAGAGGTTCCGAGCAGGTTGCCCTGCTCGACGGCGACGCAGCGCCCGTCGTCGAGGATGGCCAGCGCGGTCGCCCCCGCACCGACGGTCTCCACGACCGGCGCTCGAATGAACACGGCGTGCACCGGCTCCGCTCCGAGCGCGGGAATGTCGAGGTCGGTCTCGAAGGAGGCCGTCTGCGAGCCGAAAGCGTTACGGCGCACGGCGATGTCAAGTCCGCCGAAACCCTGCTGGCCGTTCATGCCGTCGAGAATCGTGTCGGCGAGCATGATCAGGCCGGCGCAGGTGCCGTAGACCGGCAGGCCAGCCCGAATGGCTGCCTTCAACGGCTCGGCGAGGCCGAACGTGCGAGCCAGCTTGTCCATGACGCTCGATTCGCCGCCCGGAATGACCAGACCGTCGATGTGGTCGAGTTCTTCCGGGCGACGCACCAGGTCGACGTTCGCTCCGAGTTTGCGCAACACCTGCGCGTGTTCGCGAAAATCCCCCTGAAGGGCAAGCACCCCGACCCGCAGCCCTGGCGGTACAACAGTTTCAGCCGGTCGGGTGCCCACGAAGAGAATCGCCACGAACGGCCCGGCTACCAGCCGCGGCTGGCGAGGCGGTGCGGCGCCGGAATGTCGGACACGTTGATGCCGACCATGGCTTCACCGAGGCCGCGCGAGACATCGGCGATGACCTTGGCGTCGTCGTAGAACGTGACCGCCTTGACGATGGCCGCAGCGCGTTGCTCGGGGTTGCCCGACTTGAAGACGCCGGAGCCGACGAACACGCCGTCAGCGCCGAGCTGCATCATCATGGCGGCGTCAGCCGGGGTGGCTACGCCTCCGGCGGTGAACAGCACGACGGGCAGCTTGCCGGTCGAGGCGATCTCGGCGACGAGCTCGTACGGTGCCTGCAGTTCCTTGGCCGCAACATACAGTTCGTCGCGGCTCATTGAGGAAAGGCGCTTGATCTCGCCGTTGATGGTGCGGATGTGCTTGGTGGCTTCGGAGACATCGCCGGTGCCGGCTTCACCCTTGGACCGGATCATGGCCGCGCCCTCGGTGATGCGGCGAAGCGCCTCGCCGAGGTTGGTGGCGCCACAGACGAAGGGAATGGTGAAGTTCCACTTGTCGATGTGGTTCAAATAGTCGGCCGGGCTGAGCACTTCGGACTCGTCGATGTAGTCGACGCCGAGCACCTCAAGAATTTGGGCCTCAACGAAGTGGCCGATGCGGGCCTTCGCCATGACCGGAATGTTGACCTCGGCGATGATGCTGTCGATGAGGTCGGGGTCGCTCATGCGGGCCACGCCACCCTGTGAGCGGATGTCGGCGGGAACGCGCTCGAGAGCCATGACGGCGACAGCGCCGGCGTCTTCAGCAATACGAGCCTGGGCAGCGGTGACGACGTCCATGATGACGCCGCCCTTGAGCATTTCGGCGAGTCCGCGCTTGACGCGGCTCGATCCGAACTGCTCGGCGGAGGTTGATTCAGTCATACCTATAATCCTATTCCTTGCGCGGTGGTGGTCTGGTCGGCGGCGGGTGCTATGACGCGGAAAGACTGGGCGCGCACCAGCACACAGTGATTGTTTATCGGGTTACCGGGGCGCTGCAGCCGCGGTCGTGGCGCCAGGCCAGCCCTCGGCAATGTCGCGACGCACGTCGCCGAGCAGACGCGGAATAGCTTTGGTGCCGGCGATGATGGGAAAGAAGTTCGAGTCGAGGGCCCAGCGTGGCACGATGTGCTGGTGCAGGTGCTCGGCGATACCGGCCCCGGCGATGCGCCCCTGATTCATACCGATGTTGAATCCGTCACAGTTCGACACGTTGGTGAGCACCCGCATCGCGATCTGGGTGAGCTCGCCGATCTCGGCGATCTCTTCCGGTGTGGCCTGGTCGTAGGTGGCGACATGCCGATACGGGCAGACGAGCACGTGACCGCTGTTGTACGGAAACAGGTTGAGGAGTACATAGGCGTGGGTGCCGCGCGCCACGATCAGCGCCTTCTCGTCGTCCAGACTCGGAGCGATGCAGAACGGGCAGTCATCCGGGTGCGGCTGTTGCCCATCCTGGATGTAGACCATCCGATGCGGTGTCCAGAGCCGTTGGAAGGCGTCCGGAACCGAAGCGAAGTCGGCAGCGGTTTCGCTCGCACCCGCGTCGCCAGCGTCCGAGCCGCGCAGCCGATCGGCCGGGATTCCCGTCATGCTAGGCCTGTGCCTCGGCCGCGATCAAGGCAACCGGACTCGTGGTGACCTGCGCGCGGTTCTCGACCGATTCCACGATGAGACGCACCGCCTCCTTGATCGGCACCCCGTTTTGCTGCGTGCCGTCGCGGAAGCGAAAGCTCACCGCGCCGTTGGCCTGGTCATCCTCGCCGACGATGAGCTGGTAGGGCACTTTCGCCTTGGTGTGCGTGCGGATCTTCTTTTGCATGCGGTCGTCGGAATGGTCGACCTCAGCGCGCACGCCGACCTTCTTCAAAGTTGCGATCACGTCATCGAGGTACGGACCGTACTGCTCGGAGACGGGGATGCCGACAACCTGCACCGGGGCTAGCCAGACGGGGAACGCCCCGGCGTAATGCTCGGTGAGCACGGCGAAGAAGCGCTCGATCGAGCCGAACAGGGCGCGGTGGATCATGACCGGGCGTTGGCGGCTGCCGTCGTTCGCGGTGTATTCGAGGTCGAATCGTTCTGGCAGGTTGAAGTCGAGCTGAATGGTCGACATCTGCCAGGTACGCCCGATGGCGTCCCTGGCCTGCACCGAGATCTTGGGACCGTAGAACGCCGCCCCGCCCGGGTCGGCGACCAGATCGAGACCGGATGCCTCGGCGACCTCACGGAGCGTCTCAGTGGCTTCATCCCAGGCGTCGTCACTGCCGACGAACTTCTTCGGGTCTTTCGTGGACAGTTCGAGGTAATAGTCCTCAAGGCCGTAATCGGCGAGCAGCTGCAGCACGAAATTGAGGGTGCTCGTGAGCTCCTCTTTCATGCCTTCCTTGGTCGTGTAAATGTGGGCGTCGTCCTGGGTCATGCCGCGCACGCGGGTGAGCCCGTTGAGCACGCCGGACTTCTCGTACCGGTAGACCGAGCCGAATTCGAACAAGCGCATCGGCAGGTCGCGGTAGCTGCGGCCACTCGACTTGAAGATGAGGTTGTGGAACGGGCAGTTCATCGGCTTGAGGTAGTAGTCGACGCCCTGGCGGGTGACATGGCCGGTATCGTCACGTTCCTCGTCGAGGTGCATCGGCGGGAACATACCTTCGCGGTACCAGTCGAGGTGGCCCGAGGTTTCGAACAGGGTCGACTTGGTGATGTGCGGCGAGTAGACGAAGTCGTAGCCGGCTTCAACGTGGCGCTTGCGGGAGTAGCTCTCCATCTCCTGCCGAATAATGCCGCCCTTGGGGTGGAACACGGCCAGGCCGGAACCGATCTCTTCCGGAAAGCTGAACAGGTCGAGTTCGGCGCCGAGCTTGCGATGATCGCGCTTGGCGGCCTCTTCCTGGCGGGTTTGGTAGGCGCGCAGTTCGTCCTTGGTGGGCCAGGCGGTGCCATAGATGCGCTGCAGCTGCGGGTTCTTCTCAGAGCCGCGCCAGTACGCGGCGGCCAGGCGGGTGAGCGAGTAGCCGTTGCCGATCATGCGGGTGTTGGGCAGGTGCGGGCCGCGGCAGAGATCTTTCCAGAGCGTCTCCCCCGTCTTCGGGTCAACGTTGTCGTAGATGGTGAGCTCGGCGCCGCCGACCTCGACGGACTCGTTGTCTTCGGTGGTGGAGCCGCCCTTCAGCCCGATGAGCTCGAGCTTGTACGGTTCGGCAGCCAGTTCAGCTCGGGCTTCGTCGTCGGTCACGACTCGGCGCACGAAGCGCTGCCCCTGACGAATGATGCGATCCATCGCTTTTTCCAGTGATTTCACGTCATCGGGGGTGAATGGAACCTCGACGTCGAAGTCGTAGTAGAACCCGTCGGTGATGGGCGGGCCGATGCCGAGCTTGGCGGTCGGGTTCACCGTCTGCACTGCCTGGGCCAGAACGTGCGCGGCCGAGTGGCGCAGGATGCTGAGGCCGTCGAGAGAATTTATGCTGATCGGTTCGACAGCATCCGTCGGCAACACGGTGGCCGCCAGGTCTTTCAACTCACCATTGACGCGCATTGCGACAACGGATCGATCGGTGAAAAGCGCAAAGCCGTCAGCCACGTGTATAACTCCCTGTTGTTTGCCTACCCGTCAACTTTAGCGGCGTGCGCGGGCGCGCTCGTCGGTTGCACTCTGTCTCGGCGCTGATCACGCCCGCACGCCCTTCTCCCCGAGCTGATTCTGGAGTACTTTGGCCGTGATTTGAGGAACCCGATCACCACCGACAGCAAGGAAACGAGCCATGGCACCTTCATCGCACCCGTCTAACTCCACTCGTTTGGGAGCGAGGCGTCTTTGGCACCTTCCCGCACTGGTGATGCCCACCGTCGTCGTTCTCGGCGCCCTCATCGGCGTGCCAGCGGCGTCCGCTGCAACGGATGTCTCGGCCATTTCCACGGGGCGGGGCACGGTCAGTATCGTGGCCGGCACGTACGACTTCTTCTTCGCCGGGCAACGCGCATCCGTTTATGGCGAGATATCAGCTGTCGCCCCCACCACTGGCGTTCCGACGGGAACCGTGCGAGTCGTGTCTCTCGAACCGGGCAGCCCCACTGATACACAGGAACTCTTGCCAAGCGATACGGTTGGCGTTTTCTATTCCGACGCCCAGCCCAGCGTGGCAGGAACGCGTCAGTTTCGCGTGGACTACCTCGGGGATGCGAACTTCGCTCCAGCCTCGAAAACCTTTGATTATGTTGTGCCGATCGGGCCTGATACGAAGACCACGCTGATCGCTAAGCCGTCTGGCACTATCACGGCCGGGCAATCGATCACCTTTACGGCGGACGTCACGGACAGCAAGGGTCGAGCGTTGGGTACTCCGCTTTTCGGCGAGGAGATTTCCTTCTTCGACAACGGCCAGCCGCTGGTCGGCGACCAGGTGTTTGGCGAATGGCACTCCACGTTGACCACGACGAGCCTGTCGGTGGGGGTGCACCGCATTACCGCGAAAAGTTTCGCCGTGTTCTACGATTCGTCGACGTCGCCGGTGGTGACAGTCACGGTTCTGGCGAAGACCGCCGCGGCCGCCAAGGTGGCCGGAACGCTGAGTGTGTCGCCGAGAGGTGAGGTCAATGTCGGCACCGCTGTCAGGGCTGTGGCGAAATTCACTCCGCGCTCGGGCACCGCCACGGTGACCGGTTTCGTGCAGTTCTACGACATAACAACAAAGGTCGGCAGCCGCGTAGCGCTCAAGAACGGTTCAGCCTCGTTTACGTACACGTCGCTCAAGGTCGGCACTCACGCGCTGATAGCCCGCTACCTGGGCACGCCGAAGTTCGCTCAGACGTTGACCGTGCCGAAAATCGTACGGGTAATTCGGTAGTAGAAATGTGCGGGCTCAGCCTGCGACGTCCGGCCTGGGCCCCCACACCTCCACCGATTCCCTCGATAGTCCAATGACAAGATGGGCGCAGTGGTCCCACTGCTCTTGGGCCGGTCATCGTTGCGCCGAATCTGGGCAGAAAAAAACCCCGGATGACCGGGGCTCCTTCAGCTGAAAATACTCTGTGGGCGATACTGGGATCGAACCAGTGACCTCTTCCGTGTCAGGGAAGCGCGCTACCGCTGCGCCAATCGCCCAAGATTCTGGGAACTATCTATTCTTTAGGACGTGCACAAAGAATGGAGGTGGATACGGGATTCGAACCCGTGTTAACGGCTTTGCAGGCCGCTGCCTCGCCTCTCGGCCAATCCACCATGTGGGTTCACACCATATGGGTTCATACCAAACGAATTGGAACCGGTCTTTCGACCGATTCCAGTTCATTCGAGCGGATGACGAGATTCGAACTCGCGACCCTCACCTTGGCAAGGTGATGCGCTACCACTGCGCCACATCCGCAACTGTCCGCATTTCTGCGTACTTGGAGACTCTAGCCGAATAGCCAGACGGAAACCAAACCGAGCCGTTTACGGCGTGTTGCATCAGGTACTGCAGAACGCTTGGCAGCCCGGCTTGAGAGCGCTGGGACGCGCGCGCCACACCCGGAGCAGCGTCGATGTGCTTCGGCAGGCAAGTCTGGGCTAGTATCAAAAGTCGCAGGCAGCAACCTCGGTTTACGCGTGCAGATAAAGTTTGGGCGATTGGCGCAGCTGGTAGCGCGCTTCCTTCACACGGAAGAGGTCGTGGGTTCAAGTCCCGCATCGCCCACCACGAAACACGAGAGCCCCGAGAAATCGGGGCTTTTTGTGTCGGCACGCCAACGCCATGCTGCGAGAGCGGGATAGTCGGCTCACGCGGGCCGGAACAACGGATTGCCCCTCTTACGGGATGGGTGAAGTGTCGAACGGAGCAACCTAGTCTGAAAGACATGGACGTGCTTCTCGACATCTGGCAACGCATGACGACACCGCATGCCATGCTGGAACCGCTCATCGCCTGGCTGACCGTGGCAGCAGCCGTTCTGATTGTGCTCTTTCCTCCGCTCTGGCGCCTCTCTCGCCACGCCATCACGATCGTGCACGAAGGCGGGCACGGTGTCGTCGCCGTGCTGAGCGGGCGGCGGCTGGGCGGCATCCGACTGCATTCGGACACGTCCGGGCTCACCGTGAGTCGCGGACGCCCGACTGGCCCCGGCATGATCTTTACCCTGCTGGCCGGCTACCCGGCCGCTGCGCTGCTCGGCCTCGGCGCGGCTTGGTTGCTCAGTTTGGGCTACGACGTGGGCCTGTTATGGGTACTTCTCCTGCTGCTGGCTTTGCTGCTCGTGCAGATTCGCAACTGGTTCGGGCTCTGGTCGGTTGCCGTCACCGGCGCTGTGGTGTTTGGTGTCTCCTGGTTTGGGTCGCCCCAGGTGCAGGGTGTGTTTGCGCTGCTGGTCACCCTGATTCTCCTTCTCGGTTCGCTGCGCACGTCCCTCGAACTGCAACAATCCCGGTCGCGTCGGTCCGGCTCCTCGTCGGACGCCGATCAGTTGGCGAGACTCACCCACATTCCGGGTATTTTCTGGGTGGCCGTGTTCATCGTCGTGCAACTGCTCTGCGTGGTCCAGAGCGCGCGACTGCTCGGCTTTCTTTGAATCTAAGACTCGCTTTCAGTCAATCGTGGGAGGCTGGAAGCATGACAAAAATTGCGATAATCGGCGGACACGGAAAAGTTGCCCTCCACCTGGCCCGTTTGCTCACGACCGCAGGACACGAGGTCACCTCGCTCATCCGCAACCCCGAACACGTCAAAGACGTCTCGGCGACCGGCGCGACGCCGCTCGTAGCGGATGTCGAGCACCTCTCGGCAGACGAAATGGCCAAAGCGCTCGCCGGACACGATGCTGTGGTCTGGTCGGCCGGCGCCGGCGGAGGCACCGCAGAGCGCACCTACGCCGTTGACCGGGACGCGGCCATCCGCTCCATGGACGCTGCCGCGCAAGCCCACGTCGGCCGCTATGTGATGGTGTCGTACCAGGGGTCACGTGCCGATCACGGGGCCTCCCCCGACGATGGCATGTTTGCCTACTACGAGGCCAAGGCCGCCGCCGATGACTATCTGCGCGCCACCTCGCTGAACTGGACCATCCTCGGACCGAGCACGTTAACCCTGAACGCCGCGACGGGCTCCATCAACGCAGGCTCTGATGCGAGTGGTACCACCTCACGCGAGAACGTGGCGCTCGTTGCCGCGGCCGTGCTGGCCAACGAAAATACCGTGGGCGCTTTCATCGAATTCACCGACGGCGACGTGCCGATCGGCGAGGCCATAGCCGCTACCCACTAACGGGGTCCGACACTGACGGGCCAAGCAGCTGACGGGCCAAGCATCTGACAAGCCGAGCAGCTGACAAGCCGAGCAGCTGACAAGCTCAGAAGCCGAAATCCCCACCGAAGTCGCCGCCACCGAAATCTCCGCCGGAGTCGCCACCCGCATCGCTCGCGGCGTCGGCGTTGGTTTCGGTGTTGGCGTCCGCGCCGGCATCGGTGCCGCCGCCGTCCATCGGCATAAAGGCGCTCACCAATGCCGAACCAATGACGAATCCGGCTACGGTGCCCAGCAGTGAGCTTCCCATCATGCCCCCGAAGCCCATTCCGTTCTGGTTTCCAAACGAACGGTTCAGCGTACCCGGCTGACGCAGTTCGGCCCGGGTTGCGGCCTGGGCGAGGGTGGCCGGTGCGGCGTCGGCCGGGCGCTCGCTCGGTTCGACGTTCTCGGTGAGTTGGCGAAAGAGAATGTCGCGTTGCTCGTCGGTCAGCTTCGAGAACGCCTCGGTGTGCACCGCTTCAATGGTTTCGGGTGGAGCCGTGCGCAGCAGGTACTGGTACCGTTCGACTGCAATCTCATCATCGCTACGCGCGGGGGCGCCGTTTGGCTGGTTTGACCGGTCGTTCGTGGGTGATTGCTCCTTGCGGCCCAGCAGAAAGTCAAGAAATCCCATGGTGTTCTACTCCTTTTGTGGAATCGTCTGTGATCAACATTTTTCCAGATCTTTCTGAGTGCCGGCGTCGTCAGTTTCCCCGGCCGAACCAGGTCGTGATGCCGGGCGAATAGAGCACAGAATCGGGCGCGCGGTCGGCGAGCCCGGCGAAACCGGCCACGGCCAACAGGGTGTCATCGAGACTGACCAGGTCGGCCCCGAACAACGGCCATGGCGCGTGGTGGTTGCGCAAATGCACGGTCCGACCACGGATGCTCGTGAACAACGCCCATCGCGCGGTGAGAAAGTCCGCCAATGGATTATCAACGACGGCGTCTCGACCCGGTCGCGCCACGATCTCTGTGCGCTTACTGCGGTCCCCGTGTCGCGTCGAGCTGTACCGGTACTGGCCGGAATCGACTGTGAGACGGGTGTGCGACCAGACGTAGGGCAACGAGAACAGGGCGCGGGCGGCCAACACGGCCGCGAGGCGACTGGCTTCCAGTGACACAAAAACGACACCGCGACGGCCAGCGGAGTCGACAGCGTAGAGGCGCACATTCACTTCGACAAAGGTGCCGAAGTACGGTATCGGCGGGCTGCCGAAAATGGTCGCCCGATCAAGCACAAACGGAATCAGGCCGACCCAGCTCGACCCGTCGTATTCATCGGGTACAAGGCCTTTCGGCAGCAGCGGCGCGACCAGGGCCGCATCCACTCGCCAGTGTAGAAACACCAGATGCGACCAGCGCTGGCTCGCCGACGCCCGCCCCGCCAGGGGCGGTGCGATCGCCGAAATGGGATAAGCCTCGGCGTTCGACACGGGATCCTTTCACAGAATTTTTCACTGAGAATTTCGCGGGGTGTGGCTCACGGTACTCGCTGGGCCGTGTCTACGCCTGTTGATCACCCGGGAATGAGGGTCGGAAGCCACGTCTGCCCAGCAATCGCGGAGGCGGCCTGTGTAAACATGAACAAGACGAAATCGTTTTGAAGCAATACATAAAGTAGTGGATGAGGGAGAAGGATGCCGGGCTCGACCGTTCTCGACCTCTCACTGATCTTGGTCTTGTTCGTTGCCCTCGTCAACGGCTACCGCAGCGGACTGCTGCAGAGCCTCACCGGCATCGTCGGCGCTGTGGCCGGCGGAGTTGCCGCCTTCTTTGTGGTTCCCCTGGTGGGCAGTTGGGTACCTGCGGCGCAATGGCGCACACCAGCCACCATCGCCGTGGCGATCGTGCTCGTGCTCATCGGACATTCGCTGGGCACCTCCGCGGGAGGCATGGTGGGGCGCAGAAAGAAGCGCTCTCCCCTCGGTGCCATCAACCGCGTGCTGGGCGCTGTATTCGCCGCCGTCGCCTCGGCCCTCGTGGCGTCGATGGTCGCGTTCAGCATCGGCTCCCTCGGCATCCCGTTCCTGTCCCCTGCCATCGCCTCCTCCACCGTCGTGTCCGGAATTGACTCGTTCACCCCCGACCCGGTCAAGGCGCTCATGGCTGAGCTGCGCTCCGTGGCCGTGCAGCAGGGCCTGCCACGTATCGTCGACGCATTCACGGGACCGACACCGGATGCCGCCGAAGCTGACACGAGCAGCCCGGCACTGGCCGTGGCCGCGCAGTCGGTCGTGCGCATCACCGGAACGGCCTACGCCTGCGGGCAGAGCCAGTCCGGAAGTGGCTTCGTCGTCTCCGACGGCCGCGTCATCACGAACGCGCACGTCGTCGCCGGAGTGGGCGAGCCCGTCGTGGAAACGCCAACGGGCGAAACAATGGCCGGCGAGATCGTGTACTTTGACCCGGTCGACGACCTCGCCATCATTTCGGTGCCCGGGCTCGGTGCGCTACCGCTGACCGTCGGCGCAAATCTCCCAGCGGGCAGCGGCGCGGCCGCCGACGGGTATCCCTTCGGAGGGCCGTATGTCTCCGACCCGACGCAGGTCATCTCGATCGGCACCATCAACGTGGCCGACATTTATGGTCAGGACCCGACGCCACGACAGGTGTACACCCTGGCTTCGGACGTGCAGCAGGGCGAATCGGGCGGACCGCTCCTGAGCGAATCCGGTCTGGTGGTCGGCGTTGTCTTTGCCAAGGCGTCCAACACCGATAACGTCGGCTATGCCCTCGCGCTCGAAGAGGTGCAGCCGGTTATCAGCCAAGCGCCCGGCCTGAGCTCCCCGGTATCATCCGGAACCTGCGTTCGCGGCTGAGCCAGGGCATCCGCTCGCCCGCGGGAACAGCCCAGGCCTAACCGGCAAAGCCAGAAGCTAGACACGCTCGAGGGCGTAGCCCTCCTCGCCGTGCACGCTTGTGTCGATTCCGGCCAGTTCATCTTCGTTCTTAATGCGAAAGCCGATGGTCTTCTCGATCGCAAGACCGAGCAGGTACGCAACGATGAAGGAGTAGACGAGAACCGAAAAGCCTGCAATGGCCTGCACGGCGAGCTGACCAAGGTCGCCGCCGGTGAAGAGTCCGGTATCGATGGCGAAGAAGCCAAGGTAGAGGGTGCCGATGACGCCACCGACGAGGTGAATGCCGACGACGTCGAGCGAGTCGTCGAAGCCGAGCTTGAATTTGAGTTCAACGGCGAGGGCGCAAACGGCGCCGGAGAGCCCCCCGAGCAAGAGCGCCCAACCCGGTTCGAGGTTGGCGCAGGCCGGGGTGATGGCGACGAGGCCGGCCACAGCACCCGATGCGGCGCCAACCGAAGTGGCTTTACCGTCCTTGAACTTCTCGACGAGCATCCAGGCGAGGATGGCCGCTGCCGTGGCGCCGAGGGTGTTGATCACAATGATACCGACATTGGCAAGGCCATTGAGCCATTCAGCACCGGCGTTGAAACCAAACCAGCCAAACCAGAGGATCGAGGCGCCAATGAGCACGAGCGGTACATTGTGCGGTTTGGTGATGCCCTTCTGGAACCCGACGCGCTTGCCGAGAACCAGGGCGAGGGCGAGAGCTGCGGCACCGGCGTTGATGTGCACCGCGGTACCACCGGCATAGTCGATGACGCCGGGCAGACCCAAGGTGTCACCGAGCGTCATGATCCAGCCGCCACCCCAGACCCAGGCTGCGACCGGGAAGTAGACGAGGGTTGCCCAGATACCCGCGAAGATCATCCAGGATCCGAACTTCGCCCGGTCGGCAACGGCGCCGCTGATGAGGGCAACGGTGATGATCGCGAAGGTCGCCCCGTAGGTGGCACCGAGCAGGTCGATGCTGCCCGTCTCTCCCATGGCGAGCTCGCCGAGACCGAAGTCGGAGAACGGATTGCCGGCGAATTCGGTGGGACCGTTCACGGCACTCATGTTGTAGCCGTACAGGATCCACAGGACGCTGATGAGGCCCAGTGCACCAAAGCTCATCATCATCATGCTGATGACACTCTTAGCCTTGACCAGTCCGCCGTAAAAGAAGGCGACCCCCGGTGTCATAAACAACACGAGCGCGGTGGCGGTCAGCCCCCATGCAATGCTTCCGGTTTCCATAGAATTGTCCTCACGCGTCTCAAAGGTGCAGGGCGTAGCGCGAGGCGAGCCACCTCGGATACGAGTCCAGTATCTGAGGTGACTGTTACAACAAACGTTCCGACGTGTTTCGTGATGGTTACGAGCGCTGGCGAATTGTTAACGCCAGATTTCGGCGTCAGTCGGTGTGCGGCGGTAACTCTCCCGTGGTGAGGGCAACCATGCGCGACTGCGACCGTTGGTACTTCTTGCGATACCCGCCAGCCATCATCTCGTCGTCGAACACCTCGTTGAGCGGACGCCCACTGGCGACGATCGGAATCTCAGCGTCATAGACGCGGTCGATGAACGCGACCAGACGCAGGGCGTCGGACTGATCGGTCAGGAGGAACACACCGCGCAGAGCAATAACCTCGACGTCGCGAATGACCTTGACATATTTTGACGGATGCACGGTGCCCAGATGACGAATCAAAGAGCCGAAGTCATCTTCGGTGACTTTCGAGCCACGCTCGAGCAGGGTGTTGACCAGGTGTTCACGTGCCTCGGGCAAAACAGCTACGGCCTGCCCGGTGACATTCCGACGACGGTAGTCAAGACCGTCGATGCGCAGGGTCTCGAAGTTGGCACTCATCGCCGAGATCTCGCGCAGAAAGTCCTGCGCGGCAAACCGGCCCTCGCCGAGCGAGTTGGGCGGGGTGTTCGACGTGGCGGCGACGCGGGTGCCGGAGGCGACGAGTTCGCCGAGCAGTCGGGTCATCACCATGGTGTCGCCCGGATCGTCGAGCTCGAACTCGTCAATGCAGATGAGCTTCGCGCTGCGCAGCTCCTTGATGGTCTCCTGATAGCCAAGGGCGCCGACGAGGGCGGTGTATTCGATGAAGGTGCCGAAGTACTTCGGGCCGGTCGCGGCATGCCAGAGCGCTGCGAGCAGGTGGGTCTTGCCGACACCGAACCCACCATCGAGGTAGATGCCCGGCAGGTCGTCCCTCGCCTGCCGGCGGCGAGAGAAGAATCCGGCCGGCCGAGGGTTCACGAATTCCTGCAGCTTTTCGACGGCTTCGACCTGGGACGGGTAATCGTGATCTGGCCGGTAGTTCTCGAACGAGGCGTGTTCAAACTGGGGAGGCGGTACCAGTTCAGCCACTATTTCCCGGCCCGTGATGCTCGGGGTTCGTTCGGCCAGTTGCGGAACCGTGTGGTGCGCCTTCTCGTGGGCCTCTGGTGCCATTCTGAAACGCCCGTTCTCGTTCTTCGTGCTGCGAATGCGCAGTGTGTGCAAATGCGCTGTGTGCCGGCACCGCGTAGATTTGTGGGTGGACCAGATAAGCCTAATCCGCTGTCAACTCAAATCCGTATGCATCCGCTACCCCTGGAGGTTACATGTCTGCCCCGTTCGATCCGACCGAGAAGTTCGCCGCCTACGCCCACCCCTCCAGACTGGTTTCCACCGACTGGCTGGCCGAACACCGCGGTGATGCCGGACTGGTCGTGGTCGAATCCGACGAAGACGTGCTGCTCTACGAGGTGGGACACATCCCCGGATCAGTGAAAATCGACTGGCATACCGACCTCAACGACAAGGTGAACCGCGACTACATCGAGGGCGCCGCTTTCGCTGCCCTCATGAGCAGCAAGGGCATCACGCGTGACAGTACCGTCGTCATCTACGGCGACAAGAGCAACTGGTGGGCCGCCTACGCCCTCTGGGTTTTCACCCTGTTCGGCCACGACGATGTTCGCCTACTCGACGGTGGACGCACAAAGTGGCTCGCCGAGGAGCGCGAGATGACAACGGATGCCTCTTCCGTCACGGTCACGGAATACCCGGTGGTCTCGCGCGACGACTCCCCGATTCGCGCCTTCAAGGACGACGTGCTCGCCCACTTCGGTAATCCGCTCATTGATGTGCGCTCCGACGAGGAATACAGCGGCGTGCGCACGACGATGCCCGCCTACCCTGAGGAGGGAGCCCTGCGTGGCGGCCACATTCCTACCGCCGCGTCGGTGCCGTGGGCCCGGGCCGCGGACGCCGACTCCACCTTCCGCACGCGCACCGAACTGGACGAAATCTATCGCGGGGAGGCTGGTCTGGCCGACGGCGACGACGTAATCGCCTACTGCCGCATCGGCGAGCGGTCGAGCCACACCTGGTTTGTGCTGACCCACCTGCTCGGCTTCGAGAACGTGCGCAACTACGACGGCTCCTGGACCGAGTGGGGCAACGCCGTCGCCGTGCCGATCGCGGTCGGCACGGCACCCGGTGCCGCCCCGGCACCACGCCGATGAGCGCAGACCTGCTGGCAGAGATTCGCCAGGACTTTCTGGAACTCGAGCAGAAGGACCGTCTGCTCTTGCTGCTCGAGTTCGCCAATGACCTGCCCGAACTTCCGCAGCAGTTTCAGGACCACCCCGATCTGCTCGAGCGCGTCGTCGAGTGCCAATCGCCGGTCTTCATCTTCGTCGACCTGGATGCTGACGGCACCTTCCACCTGCACGCCACGGCTCCGCGCGAGTCGCCGACCACGCGAGGGTTTGCCTCGATCCTCGCCCAGGGGCTCGACGGCCTGACCGCCGAGCAGGTACTCGCCGTTCCCGATGACTATCCGCAGACCATCGGCTTGAGCGAAGCCGTCTCTCCCCTGCGCCTGCGCGGCATGAGCGCTATGCTCGGCCGGGCCAAACGCCAGCTCCGGGATCGGCTCGCCGCTTAGAGCCTGGGTAGCTGGGCCAGCCAGGCCGCGATCTCTTCGTTCCACCGCTCAGGGTCGTAGTTCCACAGTTTCGTGTGTCTGGCTTCGGTAAAAGCAACGAGGGTCACCAGGTCCGGCCGTCGGTCGGCTAGTCGACGCGACCCGGTCGGGGGCACAAAACCATCGTCATCGCTGTGCAGGAGCAGAACGGGCCGGCGCACGTCGCGGGCCCGTTCCACAAAGTCGAGCCTGGCAAAATCAATGGGAACGTCCTGCCCGGTGAGGCGCCGGGTCCAGCGCGCCCCCAACACCACGACAGCGCCGCGGGCGATCAGTTTTGGTAATCGACGTTCCGTGGCCTGGGCGGCAATGACGTCTCGCCAATCGATGACCGGCGAATCCAGCACGACACCGACGATCAGGTTTGCGCGTCGACCGCGAGTCAATGCCTGCAACACCACGGCACCGCCCATCGACCAGCCCATGAGCACGATGCTCGTCGCCCCGTGCGCGGCGGCGTAGTCGATGGCGGCGTCAACGTCAGGCCATTCGGTGTCGCCGAGGCCGTAGCGCCGGTCAGTGCTGGCGGGGGCGTCGCCGTCGTTTCGGTAGGAGACGAGCAACGAGGTGTAGCCGGCCGCGCGAAACACCGGCACGGCCCGCAAGGCCTCCTCGCGGCGCACGGCCCGGCCGTGCACCTGGATCACCCATCGTGTCGACCGGAACACGGCATCCGCTGGAACGAGCCAGGCGGGGGCCGGCCCGACGGGCGTGCTCACGGTGACCTCCGCCCAGGCGAAACCAAGGTCGGCGGGGCTGGTGTAGAGCCAACCGCTAAACCGGCCTCGGCGCGCAGCGGTGAGGTCGCCGTAGTCCACGCTGAGAATGCGCCGGGTGACGGTCGCCGCCCCGCGCGCGGTGATCTCACCGACCCTGGCATGCCCGGTGCCCGCGCTGAAGAAGAAGCTGTAGTCACCCGGAAGGACAGAATCGCGATGGCGTTGCAGTGTGATCGTGCCGCTCGGCAGGTCGACTGCGACAACCCGGGTGTCGTCGGTACGGGCTGGGGGCGGTGTGACAATGGTCTTCGCCATGACCCCCGCAAGCACACCGGCTGCACCGACGATAGCCACGGCAGAGCCGGCGATGAGGATGCCGGTGGCGCCGAGAATTGCGCGCAAAGCATGATCATGACGCCCGTTGGGGGTATGTGGGTCGTGCACGTGCACCTCCGACTGATCGGCGTGCCTCACGGACAACACCCAGAAAAAACTCTAGTCTGCAGACGTGCCCGAAACAGATCAATCGCTTCCCGCGGAGTTTGCCGCGGCGTTAACCGCGATTCGTCGCGCGACGAGCCGGGCCGAATTAGTCGTCACCGAAATTGCCGCTCCCGCACAACTCGCCCCGTATTCCATCGCTTTGGCCGCCAATATCCGGCCCGTTCGGCACGGAAGCGACTCCGAGCTGGGAACCGGCCGATTCATCCTGCTGTACGACCCGGAGGAGCCGGAAGGCTGGAATGGCGCCTTTCGCGTCGTCTGTTTCGCGCAGGCTCCACTCGAGGTCGAGATCGGGCTCGACCCGTTTTTGGCCGAGGTCACCTGGGCGTGGCTTGTCGATGCCCTCGACTCCCGCAAGGCCAAGTACACCGCGGCCTCCGGAACGGCGACTAAAATAATCTCATCAGGCTTTGGCACACTCGCCAAACAGGGAGATGGTGCGCAGATTGAGCTGCGTGCGTCGTGGACACCCCTGAATCACAATCTCACCGCCCACGTCGAGGGGTGGGGCGAGCTGCTATGCATGCTCGCCGGACTCCCTCCCGCTGGGGAAGGAGTCAGTATGTTGTCAGCACGCCGAGCAGCCCGTGGCTGAATCGCTCCACCAGGTCATTGACACTCGCGAGGCCTATCTCGCAGCGACGGCCGCTCTGGCCGCCGGGAACGGGCCGGTCGGGGTCGATGCGGAACGGGCATCCGGTTTCACCTATTCACAACGCGCTTATCTGATCCAGATCTACCGCCGCGGCGCCGGAACTTTTCTGTTCGACCCGCCGCCGATCGGGGACTTCAGCGAGTTGAATGATTCTCTCGCCGACGCCGAGTGGATTCTGCACGCCGCAAGCCAGGACCTCGCCTGCCTGCGTGAGGTCGGACTCGACCCGATACGCATCTTCGACACCGAACTCGCCGCCCGGCTGCTCGGCCTACCGCGGGTCGGCCTCGGCACCGTGGTGGAAGAGCTACTCGGAATTCACCTCGCCAAGGAGCATTCTGCCGCGAACTGGTCGACTCGGCCCCTGCCCGAGTCGTGGCTGGTGTATGCCGCCCTCGACGTTGAGTTGCTGCCCGACCTGCGCGACCGCATGGTCGACCTGCTCATCGAGTCCGAGAAGACCGACATCGCCGACCAGGAATTCGCCGCGACCCTGGCCAAAGAGGCCAAGGCGGCGCGCATTGATCCGTGGCGTCGATTGTCGGGTATCCACTCCCTGCACGGGCAGCGCAATCTGGCCGTTGCCCGCGAGCTGTGGCTTGCCCGCGATGAATTCGCCCGCGAAGTCGATGTCTCCCCTGGGCGCCTCGTTCCCGACGCTTCCTTGCTGGCTGCCGCCCGCGTGCTGCCAGCAACGAGGCAGGCTCTGTCCGATCTGCGCGAGTTTAACGGTCGCGCCAGTCGCAACGAACTCGAACGCTGGTGGGCCGCCATTGAGCGTGGCCGCACGACGACCGATCTGCCAGCGCTCAAGGCGACCAGCGATACCTTGCCGCCACCGCGGGCCTGGGCGGACCGCAATCCGGAAGCCGATGTGCGTTACCGGGCGGCGCGCTCGGTGTTGCAGGCCGTCACGGATGAACTTGAGATTCCCCTTGAGAATCTGCTCACTCCGGACTACCTGCGTCGGGTGTCGTGGTCGCCGCCAGAACCGGCGGACGCCGCATCCGTTGGTCAAGCTCTAACCACCCTGGGAGCGCGACGCTGGCAAGTTGACGCGACCGCACAATTAATAGCAGATGCTTTTGTAGAAGTTCCACAAGCAGCCGATCCCATCTCGGATCTGGAGTCGTAGGAACCTGCAAACGATTCGAGGGGCCCATTTGAGTCACCCTAGGATCGATTCAGACCTAACAGGCCGCTTCGGATCTGTTTGACGTACGGGAGGCATTGTGGCCGAGAGAACAGAAGTCGTTTTTGTGGATGGAGTTCGAACCCCGTTCGGACGTGCCGGCGAAAAGGGCATGTACTGGAATACCCGGGCGGACGACCTTGTCGTCAAGGCGATTATCGGGCTGATGGAACGAAACCCTGGTGTACCGCCCGACCGCATCGATGACGTCGCTATCGCAGCCACGACCCAGACCGGCGACCAGGGTTTGACCCTGGGGCGCACCGCCGCCCTGTTGGCCGGCCTGCCGAAATCAGTTCCTGGTTTCGCGATTGACCGTATGTGCGCCGGGGCGATGACTGCCGTCACCATGATGGGCGCGTCCATCGGTTTTGGCGCGTACGACCTCGCCATCGCCGGCGGCGTCGAGCACATGGGGCGCCACCCGATGGGCTTTGGGGCAGACCCGAACCCGCGTTTCCTCTCCGAGCGGCTGGTCAGTGAAGACGCACTCAACATGGGCGCGACCGCCGAACGCATTCACGACCGGTTCCCCGAGTACACCAAGGAACGCTCCGATCGGTTCGCGCTGCGCAGCCAGCAGAAGGTTGCCGCAGCGTACGCGGCCGGAAACATTCAGCCCGACCTGATTCCCGTTGCCACGCGCAGCGAATCCGGATGGGGCCTCGCCACGCGCGACGAAGCACCGCGCCCGGAAACTACCCTTGAGGGCCTCGCGACTCTCCGCACGCCGTTCCGTTCGCATGGCCGGGTCACGGCGGGCAACGCCTCCGGCCTGAACGACGGCGCATCCGCTTGCCTGCTGGCGAGCGGCGCCACGGCCAAGGAGCTCGGCCTCGGCGTGAAGATGACCATGACGAGCTTCGCCTTCGCCGGCGTGGAACCGGAGGTCATGGGCCTTGGGCCGGTGCCCTCCACCGAAAAAGCGCTGCGCAGAGCCGGCCTGTCGATCACCGACATCGGTTTGTTCGAGCTCAACGAAGCCTTTGCCGTGCAGGTCATCTCCTTTCTCGACCACTTCGGCATCGACGACGAGGACACACGCGTGAACGAATATGGCGGAGCGATCGCGCTGGGGCATCCGCTCGCCTCCTCGGGCGTTCGACTCATGAACCAGCTCGCCCACCAGTTCGAGGCGCACCCCGAGGTGCGCTACGGCCTCACCGCGATGTGCATCGGCCTCGGCCAGGGTGGCAGCGTGATTTGGGAAAACCCGCACTTCAACCAGAAGGCAGCCAAGCGATGACGACCACTGATTACAACTCTCTCGATTTCAGCTCGCTCGTGGCGATCTCCGGCGACGAGGTCGTCACACACTCCTTCGTGCGCGACGTGCCACTTTCCGCCGGCCGCACGCTCGCGCTGGTCACCCTTGACAATGGGCGCGATCACACGCGGCCGAATACGCTCGGCCCGGTCACCCTGCTGGAGTTCGCCGCCACCATGGACGAGCTCACCGCTCGTGCGGGGCGTGGGGAGATTGACGGTGTCGCCGTCACGGGCAAACCGTTCATTCTCGCCGCCGGCGCCGACCTCAGCAAGGTCGCCGAGATCCCCTCGCTCGAGGCCGGCAAGCTGCTCAGCCAGCTCGGCCACCACGCCCTCGGTAAGCTCGACACCCTCGGCGTGCCCTCCTTCGTGTTCATCAACGGGCTCGCGCTTGGCGGCGGACTCGAGATCGGTCTGAACGCGACCTACCGCACGGTCGACGCGGCCGTTCCCGCGATCGCGCTTCCCGAGGTTTTTCTCGGTCTGATCCCCGGCTGGGGCGGCTCCTACCTGCTGCCCAACCTGATTGGCATCGAGAATGCCTTGAAGGTCATCATCGAAAACCCCCTCAAGAACAACCGCACTCTCAGCGGAGCGGATGCCCTCGCGCTCGGTATCGCGGATGTCATGTTCACGTCGGCCCGGTTCCTTGAAGACTCCATCAACTGGGCCGACGGCGTCATTGCCGGGCGCCTGAAGGTGTCTCGCCCGAATGCGCCCGGCAAGATCGAGCGCCTCGTCAAGTGGGACGTGGCCGTCGGCATCGCCCGCAAGATGCTCGTCAACCGCATTGGCGAAGTCGCCCAGTCACCGTATGTGGCACTCGACCTGCTCCAGGCGGCCAAAAGCGGCAGTCGCGCCGAAGGTTTTCAGCGCGAGGATGAGGCCCTGGCCGGCCTCGTCGCCGGCGATCAGCTCCAAGCGAGCATCTACGCCTTCAATCTCGTTCAGAAACGCGCCAAGCGGCCGGCCGGAGCGCCGGACAAGAAACTTGCCCGGCCGATAACCAAGGTCGGCGTGATCGGCGCCGGCCTCATGGCAAGCCAGTTCGCACTGCTGTTCGTGCGCCGCCTCAAGGTGCCCGTCGTCATCACCGACCTCGACCAGGCCCGCGTCGATAAGGGTGTGGCGTACATTCACGACGAGATCGCCGCGCTCCAGGCCAAGAGCCGCATCTCCCCCGACGAGGCAAACCGCCTGCGTGCACTCGTTACCGGCACGACGGACAAATCGTTGTTCTCCGACGCCGACTGGGTGATCGAGGCCGTCTTCGAAGAACTAGCTGTCAAGCAGTCGGTGTTCGCCGAGATCGAAAAGTTCATCTCGCCCGACGCGATTCTGGCCACAAACACCTCTTCGCTGTCAGTCGAACAGATTGGCGCAAAGCTCACGCACCCGGAGCGTCTGGTCGGGTTCCACTTCTTCAATCCGGTCGCCGTCATGCCACTCATCGAAGTGGTCAACACTCCACAGACCAACGAAGTGACGCTTGCCACGGCGATGGTCATCGCCGGCAAGCTGCGGAAAAACGCCGTGATCACCAGGGACACCCCCGGATTCGTGGTCAACCGTGTTCTCGCCAAGCTGCTCGGTGAAGCCATGCACGCCGTTGATACCGGCACTCCGTTCGAGGTCGTGGAAGCCGCTGTAGCACCGTTCGGACTGCCGATGACGCCGTTCGAGCTACTCGAGCTCGTCGGTCTCACCGTGGGGGCTCACGTGCTCGACACCCACCATGCCGCTTTCCCCGACCGGTTCTTCGAGAGCGACAACCTGCATAAGCTGGCCGAGCACGGCAAGATTCTCGAACGCGACAGCAAGGGACGCCGCACGGGTTTCGACAAGGGCGCACTGAAGATCGTCGCTGGCGGCACCTCACCGATGACGGCCGAGCAAATTCTGCAGCGGGTTGAAGACGGCCTGGTCGACGAGATCAAGCGCATGCTGGATGACAACGTCGTGCACGCGGCCGAGGACATCGATTTGTGCATGCTTCTCGGCGCCGGCTGGCCGTTCCAGATGGGCGGGATCACCCCGTACCTCGATCGGGTCGGCGCGACCGAGCGGGCATCCGGCGGCACGTTCCACACACCGCCAATCCGCGGTATCGGTGCGTCGGTACGCGCGGCAGCCGCTCACAGCTAGCGAGAACGGGGCCTGGACATTGATCAGGCCCACCTTAGGAAAGCGGGCCCATGATCTATCATGGGCCCGCTTTCCGGGCCCGGGCCCGGTTCGTATCCGAGGCGGGAGAAGCTAGTCTCGGCGGGTTACCTGGATGGCACCGGTGTCGGTGTGATCGGCGGGAAGCGGCCTGGCATTGGGAATCTTGCTGCCGAGCACCATCGCGACCACGTCGCGGGCGATCACCTGCGGCGTCAGCCCGACCCGCTCGAGAATCTGGGCACGGCTGCCATGATCGAGGAACTGGTCGGGCAAGCCGAGTTCGGTCACCGCCGTGTCGACTCCCGCCTCCCGCAGGTCCTGACGGATCCGCGTACCGATACCACCCACTCGAATGCCGTCTTCGATCGTGACGACGATGCGGTGCGCGGCCGCGAGGCTGATGATGCTCCGCGGCACGGGCACGACCCAGCGCGGATCGACGACGGTTGCACCGATGCCCTGGGCGGCGAGTCGGTCAGCGACGTCGAGCCCCATCGCCGCCATCGGACCGACGGTCACTATGAGGACGTCGAGTTGGGTCGCTTCCTGGAGCACATCGACGCCGTCGTCGAGGCGGCGAATGGCTTCGAACTCGAACCCGACGGTGCCCTTGGGGTAGCGTAAAACCGTCGGTCCGTCGTCGACTACAACGGCCTCAGCCAGTTCTTCCCGCAGCCGAACGGAGTCGCGCGGCGCCGCCAGGCGAATATTGGGAACGACCTGCAAAATAGCGAGGTCCCACATACCGTGGTGGCTCGGGCCGTCCGGCCCGGTTACCCCGGCACGGTCCAGAACGAAGGTGACGCCGGCTTTATGCAAGGCAACGTCCATCAGCACCTGGTCGAAGGCGCGGTTGATAAACGTTGCATACAGCGCGACGACCGGATGCAGACCGCCGTAGGCCAGCCCGGCCGCGCTGGTCACCGCGTGCTGTTCGGCGATTCCCACGTCGTGCACACGGGAGGGAAAACGTTCGGCCATCTTGTGCAGCCCGGTGGGTCGCAGCATGGCGGCGGTGACGCCCACGATGCGCTCGTTCCCGATCGCTAAGTGCAACAGTTCGTCGGCGAAGACCGAGGTCCAGGATGCCGCACCGGGCTCTCCGACGGATTCGCCTGTTTCCGGGTCGATCTGCCCGACCGCGTGGAACTGGTCGGCGACGTCTTGCACTGCCGGGTCGTAGCCCTTGCCCTTTTGAGTGATGGCGTGCACGATGACCGGTGCACCGTAGCCCTTAGCCTGGGTAAGGGCCTCTTCCATCGCGTGCACGTCGTGCCCGTCGATTGGGCCGATGTACTTGATGTCGAGGTTTGAATACAGGGCTTCGTTGTTGGTGACCCGAGCGAGGAAACCATGCAGGCCACCACGCACACCGCGCCAAACGGCCCGTCCGGGCGTACCCATGCGATCAAACACGTCTTTGCTGGTGAGGTACGCATCCCTATAGCTGGCCCGCGTGCGGATGGTATTGAGGAAACGCGCCATGCCGCCGATCGTCGGTGCGTAGGAGCGCCCGTTGTCGTTGACCACGATGATCAGCTTGCGGGTGTTGTCGTCACTGATGTTATTGAGCGCTTCCCAGGTCATTCCCCCGGTCAGTGCCCCGTCGCCGACGACGGCGACAACGTGCCGCTCGTTCTGGCCGGTCATTTCAAAGGCACGCGAGATGCCGTCGGCCCACGACAGTGAGCTGGAGGCGTGCGAACTCTCGACGATGTCGTGCTCCGATTCGGAGCGCTGCGGATAGCCGGCAAGCCCGTCGAACTGGCGGAGCTTGCTGAAGTCCTGGCGCCCGGTGAGCAGTTTGTGCACGTAGGACTGGTGACCGGTGTCAAAGACGATGGGGTCGGTCGGCGAGTGAAATACCCGGTGGATGGCGATGGTCATCTCGACGACACCAAGGTTGGGACCCAGGTGCCCACCGGTCTTGGAGACCTCCCGTACGAGAAAGGAACGGATCTCTCTGGCCAGCTGGGGCAGCTGCTCTTTCGAGAGACCATCGAGGTCCCGGGGACCATGAATCGTCTCCAGAAGAATCATCCGTCACACCTTTCACGTCACTGTTCAACAACACCATTCACAAGCAAACCGGCGCATAGACCCGAATAGATCGAGTCTACGCGCCGGTGTCGTGCTGGCCGCGCGAGACGCCGGCTTAGACGAGCGAACGCAGCACGTACTGCAGGATGCCGCCGTTGCGGTAGTACTCGGCTTCGCCCGGGGTATCGATGCGCACGATCGCGTCGAACTCGACCGGCGCCTTGCCTGCTGCCGAGAATTCACTCGGAGCGCAGGTCACGTGCACGGTCTTCGGGGTCGTACCGTTGTTCAACTCGGTGATACCCGAAACCGAGACGATCTCGGTACCATCGAGGCCAAGCGAATCGGCGCTCTGGCCGACCGGGAACTGCAGCGGCACCACACCCATACCGATGAGGTTCGAGCGATGAATGCGCTCGAAGCTCTCCACGATAACGGCTTTGACGCCGAGAAGGCCCGTGCCCTTGGCTGCCCAGTCGCGGCTGGAACCCGAGCCGTATTCCTTGCCACCAAAGATGACCAGCGGAGTTTCGGCGGCCTGGTAGTTCTGGCTGGCATCGTAGATGTCGGCCTTCGGGCCTCCGGCAACGCTGAAGTCACGGGTGAATCCACCCTCGACGTTGTCGAGGAGCTGGTTGCGGAGGCGAATGTTCGCGAAGGTTCCGCGAATCATGACCTCGTGGTTTCCACGACGTGAACCGTAGGAGTTGTAATCGCCACGGGCGATGCCGTGCTCGGCCAGGTACCGGCCGGCGGGGCCATCCGCCTTGATCGAACCGGCGGGGCTGATGTGGTCGGTGGTGACAGAGTCGCCGAGCTTGGCAAGCACGCGAGCACCGGAGATGTCGACTACCGGGCTGGTTTCCAGCGTCATGCCGTCGAAGTACGGAGGCTTCCGCACGTAGGTGGACTCGGCATCCCAGGCGAAGATATCGCCGACGGGAGTTTCGAGCGACTGCCAGCGCGCGTCGCCGTCGAAGACGCCGGCGTACTGGGTTTCGAACATGTTCGAGTCGATGGACTCGTCGATGGTTTTCTGCACCTCGTCGGCGTCGGGCCAGATGTCCTTGAGGAACACGTCGTTACCCGCGGTGTCCTGGCCGAGAGCGTCGGTGTCGAAGTCGAAGTTCATCGTTCCGGCCAGCGCGTACGCGATGACGAGCGGCGGGCTCGCCAGGTAGTTCATCTTCACGTCGGGATTGATGCGTCCCTCGAAGTTGCGGTTACCGGAGAGCACTGCCGTGACGGCGAGGTCGTTCTCCTGCACGGCGGTGGAGATTTCGTCTTCGAGCGGGCCGGAGTTGCCGATGCAGGTTGTGCAGCCGTAGCCGACGAGATAGAAACCGAGGTCCTCGAGGTAGCCGTTCAGGCCGGCCTTCGCGTAGTACTCGGTTACGACTTTGGAGCCGGGAGCGAGCGTGGTCTTGACCCACGGCTTGCTCTTGAGCCCCTTGAGGCTCGCGTTGCGGGCCAGCAGGCCGGCCGCAAGCATAACGCTCGGGTTCGACGTGTTAGTGCAGGAGGTGATCGCGGCGATCGCAACGGAACCGTTGTCGATCGTGAACGCACGACCGTCGGCCAGGGTGACGTCGGTCGGCTGCGGGTGGGATACCGTCGGGTGGCTGGCCTGACGGGCCAGGCCACTTTCAAACGCGTGGTTGTGCGCGGTCTTTTCGTCCTGCGGGGTGAGACCGATCGGGTCTGAGGCCGGGAAAGTACCCTCTATTGCCGCGTCCACGAGGGAGACGGGCGCATTGGCGTAGTTGTCCAGGTCGCGCTCGAACTGGGTCTTGGCCTCGGAGAGGATGATGCGGTCCTGAGGGCGCTTCGGTCCGGCGATCGACGGGACGACCGTGGACAGGTCCAGTCCGAGGTACTCGCTGAAAACGGGCTCCTGGTCGGGGTTGTGCCAGAGGCCCTGCAGCTTGGAGTACGCCTCAACCAGCGCGACCTGCTCTTCGCTGCGACCGGTGAGGCGCAGGTAGCCAAGGGTGACATCGTCGATCGGGAACATGGCGGCGGTCGAGCCGAACTCGGGGCTCATGTTGCCGATGGTGGCGCGGTTGGCCAGTGGTACCGAGGCGACGCCCGACCCGTAGAACTCGACGAACTTACCGACGACACCGTGTGCGCGGAGCATCTGGGTGATGGTGAGCACGACATCCGTTGCGGTGACGCCGGCCGGGATGATGCCGGAGAGCTTGAAGCCGACAACCTTGGGGATGAGCATGGAGACCGACTGGCCGAGCATCGCCGCTTCGGCTTCGATTCCGCCGACGCCCCAGCCAAGTACGCCGAGGCCGTTGACCATGGTGGTGTGCGAGTCGGTGCCCACACAAGTGTCGGGATAGGCCTGCAAAACGCCGTTGACCTCGCGCGTCATGGTGACGCGGGCAAGATATTCGATGTTGACCTGGTGCACGATGCCGGTTCCCGGCGGAACGACCTTGAAGTCGTCAAACGCGGTCTGGCCCCAGCGGAGGAACTGGTAACGCTCACCGTTGCGCTCGTACTCGATTTCCACGTTGCGCTCGAACGAGTCGGTCGTGCCGAACAGGTCGGCAACGACGGAGTGGTCGATGACCATTTCGGTCGGGGCGAGCGGGTTGATCTTTTTGGCGTCGCCGCCGAGTTCAACGAGGGCTTCGCGCATGGTGGCGAGGTCGACGATGCAGGGAACGCCGGTGAAGTCCTGCATCACGACGCGAGCCGGCGTGTACTGGATCTCGGTGTCGGGCTCAGCGGTGGGGACCCACGCGCCGAGGGCACGGATGTGCTCGGCGGTGATGTTGGCGCCATCCTCGGTGCGGAGGAGGTTCTCGAGCAGCACTTTCAGGCTGTATGGCAGCTTTTCGTAGCCATCGACGGCGTCCAGACGAAAGACTTCGTAGTCCGTCGATCCGACGCGCAGGGTGTCTTTGGCTCCGAAGCTATTTACCGCGGTATTTGTTGAATCCGACACAATGCCCTCTCCGTTGTGGGAGCCGACGGGAGACCGGCGGCAATCCTCAATTCTTGTGGCAGGCACAGCCTCGTGCCAGCAAGGCAAGCCTAACCGGCGGATGCCGGGACCTGCCTTTTTCCATCACGCTGTACCGGCGAGTTCTCGCCGGGCAACTATCTTGACGTCGAGATAACTCTAGCAGGCGCGAAGGCACCCGAGTCGTCATTCAGACCGCGTCAACGGCATCCGCTTTGCGGTAGACCGAGCGCACCATGAGCCACGAAACGATCAGAAGCGGCGCGTACAGCGGGATGCCCATGAGGAGTTTCATCGAGGCGAGTAATTCAACGTTGTTGGCCAGGTAAAGCGGCAGTTGCACGGCGAGGCGGGCGAAAAAGAGACCGGTCCAACCCAGGGTGAGGATGGTCAGCACTCGGCGCTTGGACGCGTCGAGGCGCCAGGCGACACCGTCACCCATGAGAAAACCGACGGCCACGCCGATGAGCGGCCAGCGCACAAGTACGGAGAGCAGCAAGGCCGCGCCGTAGCCGGCGTTCGTCCAGAGGCCCACCAGAAAGAAGTCGGACGGTTTGCCCGAGAACAATGCGAGCGCGACGCTGATCGCAGTTCCAACGAGGCCGCCGAGTGCCGGCGTCGTGGTCTGCCTGGTGATCGCCCGCAGGGCAACAAAGATCACGCCGATCACGAGCGGCGCCACGAGCGAGGGCAGCAAGGTGCCGATCGGGTCGCTCGTCACATCTGTGGAGGGATCGATAGTGAGCGAGTAGGTGATCAGAAAGACCAAGCCCGGCAGTACAGCTTCAATCAGACCGCGAATGCCGCCCATCGCTGCCAGCAGCGCCTGTCCACCGATCGGCTTACCCTCGGTAACCGCGCCGAACCCGGCGCGCCGCGCCGCGCCGGCCATCGACTCGGCAAACAGTCCGGAGGCTGTCGGAGGCACCTCGTCCTTCGGTGCGGCGTGCGGTTCGCCGGACTGCTCTGGCTGACCGGGCTGCTCCGGCTGATCTTTGGGGGTGTCGCTCATGGCCTGTTTAGACTGCGGTGGGCTCGGTCGCGCCAGCGGGGGTGGCCGGCATACGCAGTGGAATCAGATCACGCGGCGGCATCGGCGTGGACCCGCGCACGACCACGATGCTGCGGAAGAGGTCTTCGATCTGCGCGGCAGCCTCTGGGTCGATTGCCCCCTCGCCGGCGATGACTCCGCGCAGGAACCAGCGCGGGCCATCGACGCCGATGAAGCGTGCAAGGCGCGTGACGCCGCCGGCTTCCTGTCCGGCCGCAACGGGGATCTCGGCGACGAGTTCGGGGCCGAACGGGCCTTCTCGCGGAGTTGTGGTCCCACCCTGCTTGCCGATCTGGTCGGCGATCTGATCGCGAATTTCATGCCACAGGCCGCTCGAGCGCGGCGCGGCGAACGGCTGCACTTGCAGGGTTGATCCGGCGAAGTCAAGGCCGATGGCCACCACGCGCTTACTTCCCTCTTCAATTTCGAGGCGCAGGTGCAGCCCCTCCCGCGGGAGGATCTTGATACCACCGAGATCCACATACGGACGTACCGGGTTGGCCTCTGACTCGTCGAGCGGGCCCTCGGTCTCGCGGTCTTCGGGCGCCGACTTCGGCATCGGCTCGGGGATCTCCCCAGGCTTCGTGAGGTCACTCACTGGTTGTCTCCTGACTGTGGGACCGTACGGCCCGATACTGGTGCACTGGTGTGAGTGCTCGCTGCCGTGCGGGGCACAACACCGGTCGAGCCGAAACCGTCCTCACCGCGCTGGCTGCCCGGCAGCTTGTCGACGGCAATGAACGTGGCCCGAACGACGGGCATCACGATGAGTTGGGCGATGCGATCGCCGACAGCGATCGTAAACGATTCATACAGATCGGTGTTCAGCAAGGTCACCTTGATTTCACCGCGGTAGCCGGCATCCACTGTGCCGGGAGAGTTTACGATCGTGATGCCATATTTGACGGCCAGACCGCTTCGAGGAACAACGAAGGCCGCAAAGCCATCGGGAAGGGCGATCGACACGCCGGTACCGACAAGTGCACGGGTTCCCGGGGCCAGCACGTGCGCCTCGGCCGCGTGCAGGTCCGCCCCGGCATCACCGGGGTGTGCGTAGTTGGGGAGGATGGATGCCTGGATCAGTACTTCGACGCTTTCTGCCACGTGTCGAGGGTAGTGCAGATATCTGATCGAATAGAGCCATGCCTGAATACCGTGAAAAACTGTGGCCCAACGTCTGGGCCTTCATCGTTACCGCCCTGGTGATACCAGCGAGCATTCTCGTGCTCGTGCCGATTTCCCTGTTTGCGGGGATCGTCACGGCCGCGGTTTTGTACGGCGGATGCGTGCTACTGCTCGTGCTGGCCGCGCCGGTCGTGCGCGTGCAGGACGGCGTTTTGACCGCGGGACCCGCCACGATCTCTACCGCGCTGCTCGGCGAAGCAACGGCATATGAAAAGTCGGAAGCCACGCAGGAGCGTGGGCCCCGCCTGGACGCCCGAGCCTGGCTGCTCATTCGCGGCTGGATCGACCCGGTCGTGCGCGTGCCCATCGCCGATGCGACCGACCCGGCGCCGTACTGGGTTATTTCCACCCGTCACCCAAGAAAGTTGGCCGCCGCGATCAATGAATCGCGAACGGCCAACGTGGAGTGAAGGTTTAGGAGTCGCACTCCAGGCAGACGGTGCCGAGCTTGGTCTCGTGTCCCATCTGCGAGCGGTGCTTCACGAGGAAGCAATTCACGCAGGTGAATTCGTCGGCCTGCGCGGGCAGGACGACGACATCGAGATCCAGGTCGGACAGGTCGGCGCCCGGAAGGTCGAACCCACCGGGGTTGTCGGAGTCGTCGACATCAACGCTGCCGGACATCTTGTCTGGCACACGTTCCTTGAGAGCCTCGATCGACTCAGAGTCGTCTTCAGTCTTTCGGGGTGCGTCGTAATCGGTTGCCATGCCCATCCATTTCAGTTACGCCGAAAAACGAAATCGGCGGCCACAGTTTCCAACAATCCAGACGGAATAGCAAACCGCCCGCCAACCTTTTTATTCGGACACGAAGAAACAACTTGCGGCACGCCCGGCGTATTCCCGCAAAAAGGCACCAACCCGTGGCAGTCTTGCAGCCAACGGTAATCGCGAGAGGGCTTGTCTTCATGCAGGAATTGAAGGTTATTGGGGTTGAGAACGGTGCGCTGCTCGCAGCGTCCGAAGATGGCGATCGATATCGCATCGCCATTGACGAGGTTCTTCAGTCCCGGCTTCGCCAAACCCAGACGGAACGCGTCAACGCTCCCAAGCTGTCCCCGCGGGAAGTTCAGGCGCACATTCGCTCCGGCATGTCCGCCGAGGACGTCGCTGCGGTCACCGGGGCATCGCTCGAGTACGTGCGCCGCTTCGAAGGCCCGGTCGTGGCCGAGCGGGAGTACATCGTATCCTCGGCGCTGAGTGTTCCGGTGCACACCGCCATCGACCCCGATCCGATCGACGAGAACGTCAACTTCGGCAGTGTCATTCGCGAACGGCTCGCCTCACTCGGTGCTACCGGTGAACGCTGGGCGAGCTGGAAAGAGCCCGGCGGCGGCTGGATTGTCAAGCTGTCGTTCACGGCCGACGAGATCGACCACGACGCCCGCTGGGGCTTTGAACCGAAGAAGAACTCGCTGTCGCCGGTCGGCAGCGAAGCTGTCGCGCTGTCGCAGCAGGGAGAGCTCAAGGGTTCGTTGATCCCGCGCCTGCGTGCCGTCGGCTCGGAGACGAGCGCCGCCGACGTGTCACGATTCGACAGTAACGCCTTTAACTTCAAGGAATCCCTCGCCGACGAAATCCTGAACGACACCAGCCCCAACCTCGAAGCCGTGCCGCACTCGCGCTCGCTGAGCCGGGACGATGCGGTGTCGAAAGCGGCCATCAAGCGTGCTGCAGAGCCGGCCTCGAACATGAGCGAAACGGCCGACCTTCTGGAATCCTTGCGTCGACGACGCGGCGAACGCGAGGCGGCGTCGAGCGCGGATGCGTCTGCGTCTGCGTCTGCGTCTGCGTCTGCGGCCAAGCCGATGGCATCCGCTTCGGTGTCGACGCCCACGCAGTCGTTGCGACCCCGACCGGCGACGTCGAACGACGCCACGGTCACCGATGAGTCCAGTGCGGCGCCAGCCACCACCCCCGAGCCAACCGGTAACGTTTGGGCCAACCAGGCGGCCCGCGCCCAGGAACGCACGAACCACGGTCGTACTGCGCCCAAACGCGGCCGGGCATCCATGCCGAGCTGGGATGAGATCGTGTTCGGGGCTCGCACCGACGACGACTTGGGCTAGAAAGCGCGGAGGCTAGCCGGCGAGCCAGGCGTAGCGCCGTTGCGGGCGGCCGGTCTGGCCGTAGCGCAGGCTGACGGCTGCCTGCCCCGTGGCGACGTAGTATTCCAGATATTTGCGGGCCACCACCCGGGACAGGCCGAGCAGTTCGGCGCACTCCGACGCAGCCAGGTCGGGTTCGCTGCCGAGCAAGGCCGCTGCGGCCAGCGCAGCCGTCTCCTTGCTGAGACCTTTCGGCAGTGTGGAGATTGCTCCCGTTGGTAGTACGGCCGAGGCACGTCCGATCACCCGGTCAAGGTCGCTCTGACTGAGGTCGCCGGTGCGGCCGAGCAGTCGTCGTCTTTCGGCGTAGCCCGCCAGCCGGGACTGCAACTCGGTGATCTTGAACGGTTTAAGCAGGTAGCTCACAATGCCACCCTGTAGCGCCGCGGTGACCATTTCTGCCTCGCGGGCGGCACTGAGCACGAGAAAGTCCACATCACGCCCCGCCTCTCGCGCGCGGCGGATCACGTCGAGGCCGGTCATATCGGGCAGGTACATGTCGAGAAGCACGAGCTGCGGGGCCTTGTCGGCAATCTGGGCGAGCGCGTCAAGACCGCACGCAGCAACGCCGACCACGGTAAAACCATCCTGCTGATCTACGACGCGTTCGTGGGCGCGCGCCACCATGAAATCGTCGTCGACGACGAGGACGTCACACATGGGTCTGCTCCTTCTCCTCGGCTGACCGGGCCGCATCGATCGGGAGCACGGCCTCAAACACGGCCCCGTTCTCCGCCCGGTAGTCGACCGATCCCCCGCGACGCATCGCCACGAGGCGCACAATGGCGAGTCCGTAACCGTGAGCGTCGGTATCGCCGAGCGTCGATTTGCTCGTCACACCCACCTCGAACACCCGGTCGATGAGCGCGATATCGAGGCCAGGTCCGGAATCACTCACCGTCACCCGCACGGCACCAAGGATCATTTGCACGTCGAGGCGCACACTGCGTTCCGGGGCTCCGGTGACGGCGTCGAGGGCGTTGTCGACCAGGTTTCCGATCACCGTGACGAGGTCGGCGGAGAGGACAGCGTCGACCCGGGCCAGGGTTGACTCGGCCGAGAGTACGAGCGTGGCACCGCGTTCGCGGGCGAGCGAGGTCTTGGCGATTACGAGCGCGGCTACCGCTGGCTCCTGGAGGCGGGTGAGCACCGAGTTGTCGAGGTCGGTGCGGTCGCGCGTGACGGCGTCGACGTATTCGACCGCCGCTGCGGTATCGCCGAGCTGCATGAGCATTGAAATGGTGTGCAGCCGGTTGGCGAACTCGTGGGTTTGGGCGCGCAACGTATCAGTAGCCTGGCGGCTGCTGCCGAGATCGTGCTGCAGGGTGACCAGTTCGGTGCGATCGCGCAGGGTCGTTACGACCTCGGGCCGCGACCGGGGCGGGTGGATGAGTGTCTGGTTGAGCACGAGCAGCACCCCCCGATTCACGAATACTGTATCAATGCCGCCGACCTCCTGTTGGCGCAGCGCCCGCACCGCCTCCTCATCGAGGCCGACCGCGTCGATCGCCCGGCCTTCCGCGTCAGCGGGCAAACCGAGCAGGGTGCGCGCACTGTCATTGGCGAGCGTGATGAGTCCGTCGCTGTCGACGGAGATCACCCCTTCCCTGATGCCGTGGATCATCGCCTCCCGATGCTCGACCAGCCGACCGATCTGTTCCGGCTCGAGGCCCAGGGTCTGCCGTTTCACCCGGGCCGCCAGCAGCAGCGATCCCACGACGCCGAGCACCCCGGCCACCCCGAGGTACGTGAGCAGGTTCGGCGCCGCGTCCTTGAGGAGTTCGGCTACGGCCGGGAGCTGGCGGGCGGCGACCACCGAACCCACGACCTCTCCGGAGTTGGACAGCACCGGCACCTGAGCGACAACGTAGTCGTTCGCGCCGATCGGGGCAGCGCCGGCCCAGGCGGCATCAGATTCGTTCGACGTGGCATCGATGGCCAGGTCGGTCGTGAGCAGCCGTGGATCAGCCGGTGAGGCGATGATTCGGCCGTCCGCATCCGTCACGATCAGCTGGTCGACCCCGGTTGTGGTGCGGAGCGCCTCAACCGGAACGGAGTATTGCTGGGGCACCGCCGCAGTGTCGAGCAGGCTGCGCACGAGCGGGTTGCCAGCGGTGTATTCGGCGACCGTCAGCATGCGTCGCTGGGCGCCGCTTTCGAAGCCGCTGCGGGTCTGCTCGATCGAAATGGCCGTCACAGCGACGAGAACGAGGGCGATCAGGCTCAACTGGAAGAGCAACAGCTGGCGGGTCAGGCTCAGGCGGCTCGAACGGATGCCCGACCCGCGCGAGCGCGCCACCGGTAGCGGTGGCTGGGCCTCGCGTTCTAGCATCAGGTTCCTCCGGTCGGCTCTGGCCATAAGAGATACTCCCTCATCGTGGGGCCAAACCGAAATTGTCCACATAGTGCGGAGCAACCGCAAACTACACAACGTTCACTAGAGTCACAAGTTGTGCCCGGCCGACCCACCACGCAGGATGAACTCGGCCAGCAAAGAGGCTTGCCAGAAATCGAAGAGGATTTGAGCATGCCAATCACAGCACGCACCACGCGCACGCGCCGTACTTCGGGCACCGTCTTTCTCGCCGGTGCCGTCGCACTTGCCCTCACCGCTTGCGGAGTCACGAGCGCCACGACCACCGAGGCCACCGACGAGGGCCCGATCCAAAACCTCCAGGTGATGATTCCCAACGCTCCCGGCAGTGGCTACGACGTCACCGGTCGCGCCGCGGTCAAGGTAATGGACGACCTCGGGCTGGCCTCCGGCACCGAGGTCACCAACCTGGCCGGCGCGGGCGGAACCGTCGGCCTCGCCCGCACCCTCACCGAGACCGGCAACGCCAACTTCATGCTCATGATGGGGCTCGGCGTCGTCGGTGCCGCGTACACCAACGAGGGCGATGCCAAGGTTGCGGACGCGACCCCGATCGCCGGGCTCATCGAAGAAGCGGGCGCCATCTTCGTCGCTGCCGACTCTCCCTACGAGACCATCGATGATCTCGTCACCGCGTGGAAGGCCGACCCGGCCAACTTCGCCGTCGGCGGCGGCTCCTCTCCGGGCGGTCCAGACCACCTGCTGCCGATGCAGCTCGCCGATGCCGTCGGCATCGACCCCACGACGGTTAACTACATCGCCTATGACGGCGGCGGCGAATTGCTGCCGGCCATTCTCGGCGGCAAGCTGGCGTTCGGAGCCTCCGGCTACGGTGAATTCCTCGAACAGGTGAAGTCCGGCGACCTGCGCGTGCTGGCCGTTACAAGCGAGGAGCGGGTGCCCGTCGTCGACGCACCCACCCTGACCGAAGAAGGCATCGACCTGGTCTTCACCAACTGGCGCGGTCTCCTGGCTGCACCGGGTCTGACCGATGCCGAGATCGCTCGCCTCGTCGATGCCGTGAGCGTTATGCACGACAGCCCGGAATGGAAGCGCGTCCTCGAGGACAACAGCTGGACTGATGCCTTCATCACCGGCGACGATTTCAGCACCTTCCTCACCGAGCAGGACACCCGCGTGGCCGACGTGCTGAAAACTCTGGGCCTGGTCTAACCATGACCGCCCCCAGTACAGGAGTAGCCCCCGGGCTGCGCGCCCGACTCCAGGGTCGCTCCGAGCTCGGCGTCGCCGCCCTGCTCGCGGTGATCGCGATCGTTATCGCGGTCGATACCGCGAACATCCGTCACACCGCCATCAACGTCGGCGTGATGGGACCGCGGGTCGTTCCCACGATCATCGCGATCGGCCTGGGCCTGTGTGCGATCGCCCTGGCGATCTCTGTGCTGCGGGGCGGCCACGCCGAGGCCGAAGACGGCGAGGACATTGACTTGACGCAAAAGGCCCACTGGCCGACCGTCTTCGGCCTCGGCGGCCTGATTTTCGTGTTTGCCCTCACGATGGACTTTCTCGGCTTCGTGATCGGCAGCGCGCTGCTGTTCTACGGTTCCGCACTACTGCTCGGCTCAAAGCGCTTCATCTGGGCGCTCGTGATCGGCATTCTTTTGGCCGTTGGCACGTTCTACGGCTTCGTACTGGGCCTCGGCATTAATCTGCCAGCTGGCCTATTGACGGGAATTCTCTAATGGAAAACCTCACCCTGCTGATGGAGGGGTTCAGCAACGCGCTGACCCTGCAAAACCTGCTGTTCGCCCTCATCGGTGTACTGCTCGGCACCGCCGTCGGCGTGCTGCCCGGTATCGGCCCGGCCATGACCGTTGCCCTGCTGCTGCCGCTCACGTATGCGCTGGACGTGACGGGGTCGCTGATCATGTTCGCCGGTATCTACTACGGCGGCATGTATGGCGGGTCGACGACCTCGATTCTGCTCAATACCCCTGGCGAATCCTCCTCGGTCGTCACGGCACTCGAGGGCAACAAGATGGCCAAGGCCGGCCGCGGCGCCCAGGCGCTCGCGACCGCCGCAATCGGCTCCTTCGTGGCCGGCACCCTCGCCACCGGCGCCCTCGTCTTCGTCGCCCCCTTCATCGTGGCGATCGCGATTGGGCTGGGGGCTCCGTCGTACTTCGCGATGATGGTCTTCGCCTTCGTCGCCGTGAGCGCAGTGCTTGGCTCGAGCCGTATTCGAGGTCTCGCCTCGCTGTTCATCGGGCTGACCATCGGACTCGTGGGGCTCGATGGCACGACTGGGCAAGCACGGCTGACCTTCGGCCAACCGCTTCTTTCCGGTGGTATCGACGTCGTCGTCATCGCCGTGGCCTTGTTCGCAGTCGGTGAAGCCCTGTGGATCGCCGCCCACCTGCGTCACGGAACACCACCGACGATCCCGGTCGGCGTGCCGTGGATGGGCAAGGACGACTGGAAGCGCTCGTGGAAGCCGTGGCTACGGGGCACGGTCATCGGTTTTCCGTTCGGGGCCATCCCGGCCGGCGGCGCCGAGATTCCCACATTTCTGTCGTACGTGACAGAAAAGAAGCTGTCGAAGCATCCCGAGCAGTTCGGGCACGGTGCCATCGAGGGCGTAGCCGGACCGGAAGCAGCCAACAACGCTTCCGCCGCTGGAACGCTGGTGCCGCTCCTGACCCTCGGTCTGCCCACCACGGCAACCGCCGCCGTGATGATCGCCGCATTCAACCAGTACAACATCCCTCCGGGTCCGATGCTGTTTCAGAACGAACCTGTACTGGTCTGGACGCTAATCGCGAGCCTATTTATCGGTAATGCCCTGCTGCTGGCGCTCAATCTGCCGCTCGCCCCGCTCTGGGCGAAACTGCTGCGCATTCCGCGGCCCTACCTCTACGCCGGTATTCTGTTCTTCGCCACGCTCGGCGCCTACTCGGCCGGTATGCAGACCTTCAACATCGGTATTCTGCTCCTTCTCGGTGCCCTCGGCTACATGGCCAGGCGCTTCGGGTTTCCGGTGCTGCCGATCATCGTCGGGGCCATCCTCGGCCCGGAGATGGAACGCCAGCTGCGCCGCGCGCTGCAGATCAGTGCTGGCGACCCGGCTGCACTGCTGAGCGAACCGCTCGCGGTCGTCGTGTACAGCGTGATCGTGTTGTTCCTGGCCGGTCCGCCCATCGTCAAGGCGCTGCTTCTTCGGTTCGGCCGCGGCGGACCTACCGACGGCCCCCCGGCCGGCGGCGGCACGGACGGCACCGACGGCTTCCGCGAGGATGAGTCGACCGTGCAGTTCGATGCCTTCGGAACCCAGACCTCGGATGGTAGTGCCCGCGTGATCCGCGTGATCCGGCCCAAAGTCGGGCGGCGCGGAAGATAGCAGATCGGTTGGGTGAGTCACGCCCGGCGCGGGAGTCGGCATACTGGTGTCATGCCAGCTGCCGCCTCCCGCGCCGATGTCGTGCGCCTGCGCCTCTTGGCCCAGGGGCTGGCCGGGGTCGCGCTCCCCGGTGCGGTCGCCGTCGCCGAGCGGATGCTCGCGGTGCAGGCCCAGGACTACCCCGCGGCGCAGTGGGCCCTCGGGGTGCGCTCCCCCGGCACGACGCTCCATGACGTGCAGGCCGTCATTTCGGCCGGCGAGATCGTACGGTCCTGGCCGATGCGCGGCACACTGCATTTCGTTCCGGCCCGCGAACTGGGCTGGATGCAGAATCTCACGACACCGCGGCTGCTTGCGAAAACCCGAACGATCAACGAGCGACTCGGCCTCGGTCCAGTCGTGCTGGCGCGAGCCCGCGAAGCTGCGATCGCCGCCCTGACCGGACAGAAACAGCTCAGCCGCGCCGAATTCATGGCCATGCTGCGAGCGACGGATATATCGACAGAGGGCCAGCGTGGGTATCACATGATCGCGCATCTCGCCCGTACCGGAACCCTGTGCTGGGGGCGGCAGGTCGGTACGCAGCAGGGACTCGTTCTGCTCGACGAATGGGTGCCCAACCCTCGTCGGCTCGAGCGCGACGAAGCGCTCGGCGAGTTCGTCTACCGGTACTTTCTCGGCCATGGGCCCGCGACACTGGTCGATTTTGCCTGGTGGTCGCAGCTCACCCTCGCCGACGCGAAAACAGGCTTGACCGTGGCGCGGAACCGTCTGACCGAGATGCAGGTCGACGGCGCTGCCTACTTCATGGCCGACGAAACAGCGGATGCGCTACCCCCGCGCACGCCGGTGCTCGCGCTGCCCGGGTTTGACGAGTACCTGCTCGGGTATCGCGATCGCAGCCACGTGATCTCCTCTGACGAGCTGGTTCGGGTCGTGCCCGGACTAAACGGTATCTTCCTGCCGCTCGTGGTCACGGATGGTCGCGTCGTCGGAACGTGGCGCAAGACGATCGCGGCGTCCGGCCTGACCACCGAGGCCGCCCTGTTCGAGGACCCGGCCACGGCCGCCGCCCGCACTCGGGCGACGAAAACCCGGCGGGGCTTCGGCCGGGCCGTGCAGGATTATGCCCGGTTTCTCGGCGTGCCAAATCGGCAGACCGTGAAAGCGGATGCGCCGGCATCCACTTGACGTACCCGGCACGGGTTAGCCTTGACCGGTGAAACTAACCTCGGCCCTGCGCGTCCCCAAACGACTCCCGCTGCTGCAGGTCGTCAAGGTGGCCGTCGCCGTCGCCCTGGCCTGGGTCGCCTCCCAGCTGCTGCTACCGAGCGACCTGCCGATCTTTGCTGCGATCGCGGCCCTGCTCGTGGTGCAGCCGAGCGTCAACCAGACCCTCGGGCGAGCAATCGAACGCACCGCGGGCGTCATCGGCGGTGTCATCATCGCTTCCACGATCGGTTTCTTCCTCGGCGAGTCCAGCTGGGTCGTGCTCGGCACGATTATGGTCAGCCTGCTCGTTGCGTGGGCGCTGCGCCTGTCCCCCTCCTCGGCGAGTCAGATTCCCATCAGCGCCATGCTCGTACTCGCCCTCGGTGCCACGACACCCGGGTACGCCCTCGATCGTATCTTCGAGACGTTCATCGGGGCGGGAATCGCCCTCGTCATCAACGCCCTCATCGTTCCCCCGGTATTGATTGCGCCCGCCCGCGACGCCGTCGGGCTGCTGGCCCGAGAGCTCGCCGACACCTTCGACCGCATTGCGCAGGCGCTGCGCACCCCGCAGAGCCCGATCGACCTGATGGAATTGATGATCAAGGCCCGGCTGCTGCGCCCCATGCTCGCGTCGGCAGAGAAGGCCATCGCGCAGGCCGAGGAAAGCCTCATGCTCAACCCTCGCAAGGCCAAGCTGCGCCTGGCCCTCGATGCCGACCACGACATGATCGAGCGACTGCCGACTCTCGTGACCCGCGCAATCGGCATGACTCGTGCCCTGCACGACCACTACGACCCCTCCCTGCAGTTCGAGCCGACCGTTCAGGCTTTCTCCCGGGAACTAGCCCGGGCTGCACACGACCTGGCCCTACTCGCCCGCGCCGACGACGACCCGACGTCCTTACCGGAGCCGGCCGCGCCCGACGTGCTCGCCCTGACCGCGCCGCTGCGGATCGTGACGCCGCACCCTGACCACTGGATTTTGATCGGATCGCTGATGGAAGACCTGCGCCGGGTGCGCGAGGAGATCGTCGGCGACCGCGCCTGATCTCCCGGCCCAGAAACGGATGCTCCGCGGGCCTCGGGCGCAGAATCCGCCGGAGAGGTGCGCTCCATTTCGGTGCGCGGTCCAGCCACTACGGAGCTACAGCACCTTGGAGAGGAAGTCCCGTGTACGTTCCTGTTGCGGGTTGCCGAACAGCTCGGCCGGGGTGCCCTCTTCGACGATGACGCCGTCGGCCATGAAGATGACCCGGTCAGCGACTTCGCGGGCGAAACCCATTTCGTGGGTGACCACGACCATGGTCATGCCCTCGGCGGCGAGATCACGGATGACCTGCAGCACTTCGCCGACCATCTCCGGGTCGAGGGCGCTCGTGGCCTCGTCGAAGAGCATGATGTCGGGGTTCACTGCGAGAGACCGGGCGATCGCAACGCGCTGCTTTTGGCCGCCGGAGAGCTGGGCAGGTCGGGCATCCGCTTTGTCGGCGAGACCCACCCGGTCGAGCAGCTTGACGGCGGTGGCGCGGGCATCCGCCTTGGATTCCTTCTTCAACTCAACCGGAGCCAACATGATGTTCTGCAACACCGTCATGTGCGGAAACAGGTTGAAGTGCTGAAAGACCATGCCGATGTGCTGTCGCACCTCGTTGAGGTCGACCGTTTTGTCGCCGAGGTCGAAGCCATCGACGATGATCGTGCCGGCGCTGAGCTCGTCAAGCTTATTCAGGCAGCGCAGAAAGGTTGACTTGCCCGAGCCCGACGGGCCAATGACACAGACGACCTCGCCCTCGATGATCTCGACGTCGAGGCCTTTGAGCACCTCGTTGGAGCCGAACGACTTGCGGAGGCCCCTGACACTAATTTTACTGCCGGCGCTCGCGGTGTTGTTGGCGCTGGTGCTCATTTGTTGAACCTCTTGTCGAGCTGGTTGGAGAGCATGGTGAGCAGGTTGATGACGATGAAGTAAAGCGCCGCCACGATCAGCAGGGTCTCACCGGTGCGAAAGTTCGACGCGTAAATCTGCTGGCCCTGATAGGTGAGTTCGGCGAAGCCGATCACCGCGAGCAGCGAGGTATCTTTCAGGGTCATCACGAACTGGTTGATGAACGACGGCGTCATGATCTTCACAGCCTGCGGCAGCACCACACGGCGCATGGTCGTGACATAGCCGAGGCCAAGGCTGCGGCCGGCTTCGGTTTGGCCCGGATCGACCGACTGGATGCCGCCGCGCACGATCTCGGTCATGTAGGCGCCCGCGTTCAGGCTCAGGGTGAGCACACCGGCGGTGAGTACGTCGATTGACTGCCCGGTGAGCTGGGGCAGCCCAAAGTAGAAGAAGAACGCCTGCACGAGCAGCGGGGTGCCCCGAAAGATACTCACGTAGACGCTCGCCAGGCCGCGCAGCACGCGACTCTCGGAGACCTTGAAGAAACCGAACAGCACGCCGAGCACGAGGGCGATCACAATCGACAGGGCGGTCGCCAGCAGCGTCAGCCCGAGGCCCTTCATGAGGGCCGGCAGGCTGTCGCTGAGCAGGCCGAAGAAGCTCGTATCCTTGGACACTGCGGGGGCGTCGAGATAGGTATCGAGAATTTCCTGATATTCGCCGCCGCTCTTCAGCTCGGCCAGGCCGGTGTTGAAGGCAGCAAGCAGTTCGGGGTTCTGGCCCTTGTTGACAGCGAAACCGTAGGAGCTGCCCTGTTCCTTCTCGGTGACGGACTTGAGGCCGTTGTTCTGGTTGATGCCGTAGGCGAGCACGGGATAGTCGTCGAAGACCGCGACGGAGTTACCGGCTTTGACGTCGTCGTACATCGTGGCCGAGTCGGCGAGGGCCTTGACCGTGAAGTTGTACTCGTTCTTGATCGAGTTGGCGAAGGTCTCGCCCTCGCTGCCGCGTTTGGCGACGACGGTTTCGCCGGCCAGGTCGGCGTACTCGGTGATCTCGGTGTTGCCCTCGGCGACGGCCATTTGCACGCCGGAGTCGAAGTACGGGTCGGAGAAGTCGAACACGAGCTTGCGCTCGTCGGTGATCGACATGCCAGCGATGACGCCGTCCACCTGGTTGGACTGCAACGCCTGCAGCGCCGCATCGAAGCCGAGCGATTTGATCTCTACGGTGAAGCCTTGATTGGCGGCGATGCCCCGAATCAGGTCCATATCGATACCGGTCAACTCACCGTCTTCGCGGTACTCGAACGGCGCAAAGGTGGTGTCGGTGCCGATGACGTACGTTTCGCCGGTGACAGCGGTGCTGGGCTGGCTGGCTGCTGCGGCACTGACGCCGAGCACTCCACCGGTGAGGGCGAGCAGTGCCGTGACGGCGACCGTGAGCTTTCCCGTCCGGAACATATTCAATTTGCGCAAAGGAGAACCATTTCTTGTCGTGCGGTCTGCTCGGCCTGGCGGCCGGTGGTGTGTTTCGCGCCGATCGACGCTGATCTACCGGAGGGCGGTGACTGCACACCCTGTCGAATGAGCCTACCTTGGGGTGCACGCGCAATAATCACCACGATTGAAGGAGCGACTGTGCGGTTTCGCCAGCTCGAATATTTTGTCGCCGTGGCCCGGGAACGACATTTCGCTCGTGCCGCGGCCGCATGTCACGTTTCCCAACCCGCCCTCTCCGCTGCGATCAGCCGGCTGGAGCAGGAACTCAATGTTTCTCTGATCAATCGTGGTCATGCCTTTGAGGGTCTGACTCCGGAGGGCGAACGCCTGGTCATTTGGGCCAAACGTATCCTGGCCGAGCATGACGCGTTCAAGGCTGAAGTTCAGGCCGTGCAGTCCGGAGTGACCGGCATCTTACGGCTGGGTGTTGTACCGAGTGCCTCGACGACGGTCGCCCTGGCCGTTGCCGCGTTCTGTGCTGCGCATCCGTTGGCCAGGGTGCAAATCAAGTCGGACCTCTCCGCGGTCGAAATCGTTCGACGACTGCGCAATTTTGAACTGGACGCCGGCGTCACCTACCTCGATGAGGTTGCCGACCCGCGGCTCGTTTTCGTGCCCCTGTACGAGGAACGCTACGTTCTCATCGCGTCCGACGAACTCATTCCAGACATCCCCGAAACGATGACCTGGCTCCAGGCGTCCCAGCTCCCCCTCGCTGTCTTGACGGCGGAAATGCGCAGCAGACAAGTGATCGACGATGCCTTCAGCCGGACCCAGATTCATATGGTGCCACAGGTCGAGACGGATTCGATCGCGTCCCTCCACGCGCACATGAAGACGGGCCGATGGGCCAGCATCGTGCCCCATTCGTGGCTACAAACCATTACGCCGTCATCGCGCACGCGCGTCGTGCCACTCGTTGATCCCGTCGCGACCGCGCGTGTCGCTGCGGCGATCAGCGCGGCATCGCCTGGTTCGGTGACTGCGCGAGCGTTCGCGGCCGTTGCCGCGCGGCTTTCCCTGGGGGAGCTGTTCGATCGGGGCCTTCCGCCGGTTGCGCCCGAAGCTCCTGCGACACCGATGACTGATTGATAACGTGCGGTTATCGGCTGGTCAACTTCGAGTCTTGGACAGGCCGGGCACAGGGGCACAGACTGGTACGACCGCTGTAGTTGAGCGTGGAACCAGCCAACCGGAGGCACCGAGAGCGCCCGTTGGCCCCAGCCAAATGATGGACCCGATGATGACCAGGTAACCGGGTTCTGTTTTCGACGCTGCGTCGCCATTATTCTGATTGAAAGGCCGTGACACCCCCGTGCGCCCGACGCTGTCGTATATTCGCGCGCTCATCAGTGTCGGACCCGCGGTCAATGATCACTGGCCAGCCCTTCGCGTGGGCCTCGGGGTCACTGTCCCGGTTCTGGTCCTGTTGATCTCCGGCCATCCGGAGTTGAGCATATATGCCGTCTTTGGCGCTTTCACGGGAATGTACGGCCGTGGTGAAACCCATCAGCTGCGGCTGGTGCATCAGGCCCAGGCCGCGGCAGTACTGCTGACCGGGGTGACCATCGGGGTGGCGCTGTCCATCACCCACATCGAGGTCTGGGCGTTGGTCGCCATCGAGGCCTCCCTGGCCGGGCTGGGTTCACTCGTGGCCGACAAGATACAGCTCAGACCAGCCGGGCCTTTCTTCGGTATTTTCGCGCTGGGAGCCTGCGCGTCGATCCCGACGGTCGTTGGGCTCTGGACTGCCGCGCTGATCTGCGCCGCATCCGCAGTCTTTTCCCTAATCGTCGGGTTTGCTGGCTGGTTTCGAGGCCGCGCCTGGGACTCAACGGCGAGACGCTCTCGCGAACCTCTCTCCCGGCCATGGCTCTCGAAGGCAGGCGTGCACGCGACCCGCTATGCCGTCGCTGTCGCAGCCGCCGGGGTTCTCGGTCTCGCGTTCGGGATCGGCCACGCCTATTGGGCTATGGCCGCAGCGGCCGTTCCCCTCGCCGGTGCCGATCTTCCCAGCCGAGTGCAGCGTGGCGTCCATCGAATATTCGGCACCTTTGCCGGTCTGGGCCTGACGGCGGGTATTCTGCTTCTCCATCCCAGTACGACCGTGCTGGTCATCCTCGTCATGGTCTTGCAGTTCCCGACTGAACTATTCATGGCGCGCCACTACGGTCTCGCACTCACGTTTTTCACGCCCGTCATACTGCTCATGACCCAACTCGCCAGCCCGATCGACCCGATATCTCTGCTCACTGACCGCGGATGGGAAACTCTTCTTGGTGCCGTGGTCGGGATCGCCGTCGTTCTGCTCATCCGCGACCGGCGTCCACGAGGATTTGTGCGCCAACTCGGCTAACGCCAAGCGGCCGCGGCCGTTGCACCGGCCCAGAGGGACGCAAGAACGGACTGGGCCGGGCCAGCAGCCGCCGCGCGAAAGCCTGTCCCGGCCCAGAGGGCGAGCCCGTCGGGGTCGCCACGGCGGGCGGCATCCGCTCGCAGGCCCGTGGTGAGGTGATGCACCTGGGGATACTCGTGGGGCACGCTCGAATCGTGAGCCGTGACGAAGGCATTTCGCAAGGCACGCGCCGGGCGACCGGAGAAGGCCCTGGTGATGACGGTCTCGGCGAATCGCCCATCGACCAGGGCGTTTTGGTGGGCCGGGTTCGCGCCCGACTCGTCGGTACGGAGAAGGGCAGTACCGAGCTGTACGGCGCCCGCGCCGTTGGCGAGCAACGAGGCGATCTGTCCGCCCGAGTGGATGCCGCCCGCCACGATCAGCGGCAGCCTCACCACCTCGCGAATCTCGATCAGCAGCTCCCCCAGGGCAAGGGTGCCCGGTTCGCCCTGCGTGGTGAAGGTCCCCCGGTGCCCGCCAGCCTCCGGCCCCTGCACGCAGAGTGCGTCGACGCCACGGTCGACCGCCTGCAGGGCTTCGGGCACCGAAGTGACCGTAGCGATCAGGAATGAGCCGGCCGCGTGCATGCGCTCTACGGCGTCTCGTGGGGGCAGGCCGAAGGTGAACGAAACAACCGGAACCTTCTGAGCGATGACGACGGCCACCTTATCGGCGAACCAGTCGTCGTCGGTCTCGTCGATTTCGCCGAATGTGGCCGCCGGATTCTCGCGGGCGAGCACGTCGCGATAGGACAGGGCGGCTGCGCGATCACTCAGAGCCGGCTGAGGAATGAACAGGTTGACGCCGAAGGGGCGCTCGGTGCGCTGCTGCACGTCGACGATCTGGTCGGCCAGGGCCTGCGGGGTCTTGTAGCCGCCAGCCAAAAAGCCCAGTCCGCCCGCGTCGCTGACGGCTACCGTCAGGTTTGGAGTCGAGGCGCCGCCGGCCATCGGTGCCGCGACGATTGGAATGTGCAGGTCAGATAGAGAAAACACGAAGACTCCTTACCGAAGTGGAGTGGTCATCTAACCGCTGGAAGCATGCTCTAAAACAAACATTCTGTTTATTCCGGGCGGCGAACCCCACAAGGGTACCTTCGCACAGATGAAGGCCCGGTGTCCGGCAACTCATGACCCCGGATCGAGGGCTACGTGACCTTGGGCGTTGCACCGCTCTTCTTCACTGCGCTCAGGTAGCCGGCCTGACTGGCGGTGACAGTGACGGTCATGCGGTAATTTCGGTCCATCGAGGTGAGCGCGTAGGTCGCCGCTGTAGCTCCCGGCACGGGCGTTGCCCCGCGGAACCATTGGTAGCTCAGGGCCGCAGCGGGAGTCCACACGCCGGGCACCGCAACGAGTTGCTGGCCAACCCTGGGCACTCCGCTGATGCTGGGAATCGGGCCGACCAATTTGCCCGGCCCAACCGGTACCGTCGCGGCGCTGGTCGTGCTGATGGAACGGTACCCCACCTTCGTTCCCGTCACCGTCACCGTAATCCTGCCGCCCAAGTCGGCCGCGGTCACCTCGTATGTGCTGGATGTGGCGGCGACTACCGGCGCCCCATTGCGATTCCACTGCACGGTGAGGTCGACGGGAGCCGGTCGCCAGACACCGGTCGATAGGCCGAGAGTTTTACCCACAGTGGTTGCGCCGACGATCTCGGGGACGGGCGTCTCGGACAGCACGCCGATCGCGATGAGAACAGGGCTACTCGACCGGGTGGTCGCGGAGTAGCCGGTCTTCGTACCCGTGACGGTCACGCTGACGCTCTCGCCCGCCTCGGCGCCGGACAGCTGGAATTTGATACCGGTCGCACCGACAATAGCGGCGCCGTTACGTTTCCACTGATAGCTCAGGTCAACGACACCTGGCCCCCAGCGACCGGGAACGGCAGTCAGTTGGAAGCCGACCTGGGGCGTGCCCGTGATCTTCGGCGTCGGAGCGAGTGCCAAGCTCGGTGCCCGCAGCGGTTCCCCCACGACAAATGGCGACAGTGACGACGTCGTTCCGCACACACGGCCATAGGACTGTTGGCTCGTGATGTCCTGCCACGCGCCGGCCACGAAGTGGTACAGGTGCTGGCTAAGGGCTTGCTCAGTGGTCAGGGTCGATGCGTCAAAAGACAAACAGACCAGGATGTTGCCGCTGTAGCCCGCCGTGGTCTCCAGATTCAGGTACACCGGCGGGTCAGTCAGCGTGCTAAATCCAGTCGGCGCCGGCCCGGTCGGAGTGAGGACGGAGGAGGTGATGCCGTCGGACGTTATCGAGTCGAAGGTCAGGGCGGCGTACGGATATGCCGGCGTGTACAGGTCGACCAGCACATCCGCTCCGACCGGGCTACTGCCCGCCCGGGGCAGCCCAATCGTGAACATTCCCAGCCCTGTCGCATATCCACAGAGAATCCCCTCCCTGTTACCCAGCGAAATCTCCTGCCAGCGTCCGCCCTCAAAGTGAAAGAGACGGTTTCCGTCGGCGAACAGGCTTCGCAAGTACTGGACACACACCAGAACGCGACCGGTAAAGGTGGCCGTCGTCGTGAGTTCAATGAAGGCTGGTGTGGTGACAGTGTCGAAGATAGTTGAGGCTGGTCCGATCATTGACTCGGTGACGGCGGTGTTCCCGGAGGATGTGACGGTATCGAATTCAACGCGAATCGGGGGATTTAGCGCATCTTGACCGGACGGCGCGAGGCTCACCAAAGAACCCACCGCGGTGATTCCCGCTGGCGGTTCACCGAGCATCACGGGCTCGAACGATGTGGTTCTTCCACAAGTAGACGTGCCTTGGGAACTCGTGATGTCGTTCCACACGCCCAATTCGAACTGGTACATCCGCGAACGGTAGGCGGTTTCCAGTTCCCTCACGCTCGGGGTGAAATAGGGATTCCAGAATTGCAGGTCCAAGGGATCGATACAGAACCGGAACTGCCCTGAAAATTCAGCGGTCGTGGCGAAGGCATAATAGCTGCTGCGCTGGTCGAAGGCGATTGGCGCCGGCTGTGAAACCGGGTGCGAAACCGTGGTGATTCCGGGCGTCGTGACGCTGTCGAAAATCACGAGCGGACTACTGCTGGCTCCGGTGGGGTAGCTGCTCGGATTGACAAATACGTTAGTACCAATCGGCGTGTCACCCTTGAGCGTGCCGCCCACGGCGAAGGGGCCGTCGAGGCTGGCGACTTCGCCGCAGTAGTTTCCCGGCGGATAACCAAGTTCTTGCCACTGACCATTGACGAACTGCCAGATCATGTCTCGACTGAACATTTGATCGGGAACGTCATAATCGATATGTTGAATGCAGATAGTGATGGGGCCGCTGGTGATCGCCGTGGTCGCGGGGTAGAAAAAGTAGGGCGTGTCGAGGGCGAGCGTAAACCCGACGGGAGCCGGGCCGGTCGTGGACGTGGTCACTGAAGTGACTCCGGCTTCGAGAACGGAGTTGAAGAGCAGGTAGACGCCCTTGTTACCGTTCGGGTCGGTCGGCCGTACCTCGATATTGCTACCCACCGGGGTGGGCACCAGCGCATCGGCGTGAGCGGCCGTGACGACTCCCCCGAACACCAAGCTCAGGGCGGCAGTCACCGCGAGCGAAAAAAGAATCAGATGACGACGACGTTGAATCATGTGAGGCTCGGTTTCAGGAGTGGGGAGTACTACGGAGCGAAAACCGCAGTGATCATAGCACCGGGGGCATTTTCTATCCCAAAATTTGCGGCTTGGCTGCAAACGAAACAGGGCCCCACCGAGGTGGGGCCCTGGCCGAACAGACTACGGGCTACGCGTTGAGCGCGGCCTGCAGTTCAAGCGTGATGGTGACCTTGTCTCCGAGCAGCATGCCGCCGGTTTCGAGGGCGGCGTTGTAGGTGAGGCCGAAGTCTTCGCGGTTGACCTCGGTCTTGGCCGTGGCGCCGAACTTGTAGTTACCGTAGGGGTCTCCACCGAAGCCACCGAATTCGAGCTCGAACGTGGCCGGCTTGGTGACGCCCTTGATGGTGATGTTGCCGTCGACGAGGTAGTCGCCCTTGACCTCGCGCACACCGGTCGACGCGAAGTCGATGGTCGGGTACGTTTCGGCGTCGAAGAAGTCTCCGGTGCGGAGGTGACCGTCGCGGTTGGACTCGTTGGTGTTGATCGAGACGACCTTGGCCGTGGCCGTAACGCTCGTCTCGAGAGGGTTCTCGCCGGTCACGAAGGTGGCGTCGAAGTCTTCGAAGGTGCCCTTGACCTTGCTGATGACGATGTGGCGAATGCTGAAGCTCACCGAGCTGTGGGTCTTGTCAATGGTCCAGGTTCCGGCCTTGTAGCCGGGGATGCTCGTTACGGTGGTCTCGCTCATAGAGTTTCTCCTCAAGTACGTGGGCCCAGAATTGTCGCCCTCGGATATATGCAAGCGCATAGAAGACGTTCGTATTCCCGGGGAGACAAATATTCATCGGCCCTCTTCGGGGTTCAGCCGGGCCTAAACTCAGGCCGACCGAATAGGCTCACCCTGTCATTGGGTTCTGCGTGTTTATTGGGAGGCAGCTGTGAGCGCACGTCCACCGAGCATGCAGGGGGTGGCGGGCGAGGGAATCCTGATCGCCGCGGGTGGCCGCGCCATCCTGCTGCAGTTGGCGAATCCGGCCATCGGACACGGCGTCGCCGACCACAGCAATTTCGCCGCTCGGCCGCTCGACCGACTGAACGGCACGCTGAGCTTTGTCTATGCCACCGTCTTCGGAACGGCTGACCTCGCCGCTGCGATGGCCGCGCGGGTCAACCATGCGCATGTTCCCGTGCATTCAACCGGCACGACTCCCCGGTACAACGCGTTCACCCCCGAGCTGCAGCTCTGGGTCGCCGCAACGCTGTACGACTCTGCTACCCACTTGCACGCACTCATCTACGGCCCGCTCGACGAGGCAACGGCCGACGCCGTCTACCTCGAATACTCCCGGCTCGGCACCTCCCTGCAGGTGCCGCCGGAACTGTGGCCGACAGACCGCGTCGCGTTTCGCCAGTACTGGGATGAGCAACTGCAACTGCTGAGAACGGATGCCGTCACGCGCGCGGTCGCGCACGAGCTGTTGCACTCGCGCCCCGCTCCGTTCTGGTACCGAGCTGCCCTTCCGCTGGCCCGCCTGATGACGGCCGGACTGCTGCCGCCCCACGTTCGGGTACTTTTCGACCTCCCTTGGTCAGAACAGCACCAGCGGCGCTTCGATCGGGCGCTGCACAGCATCCGGTTCATCTATCCTCGCCTGCCGCGCGCACTTCGCCACTGGCCCAAGAATCACTACCTGCGCGTGCTTCGCAAATCCCACCTGCGCCGATCCACTGCATCCGCGCCGGCACCGGTACTGTAAGAGTCCAATGACGCAGCCGCAGCCGCCCCACCCCGGACTCGACGGCGTTGATCGCCAGATCATCGCCGAGCTCAGCCGGGACGCCAGACTCTCCATGCGCCAGCTGGCCCTGCAGGTGCACATCTCGCGCACCGCAGCGCACACCCGAGTGCAGAAGCTCATCAGCCATGGCGTGATCACCGGGTTCGGCGCCCAGACCGACCGCAAGGCCCTCGGCCTGCACGTGTCGGCTCTCGTCATCGTGAAGATCGCTGACGTGGCCTGGGGTGAAATTGCCGCGCAACTCGCCGAACTCCCATTTGTCGAGAAGGCGCAGGCAGTGAGCGGGGACATCGACATTATTCTCACCGTGAGCGCTCCCGACCACGAACAGCTCAGCCAGGCCATTCTGCGCGATATCCACACCATGCCCGGGGTAATCTCGACCCGGTCGCACCTAATTCTCGACGAGATCCTCGGGCACGCGCCCGGTACCACTCCGGACGCTTGGCACTGAAAAGCTTCTCAGTACGGCCGTTTGGTTGCCGTCTGGCATTTGCCCGGCCAATCGTTCACAACTGCAAAAAACCTAGGTGCGGGCTCGTCTGAAGGGCGCACCATTGCCTCATGAGCCTCAATGTTGAGAGCACGCCGTTGACGGCGGTGCTGGCACCCCCACCCCTTCGTTTGATCGACGACACTGGTCAGGCGGTTGCCGAGAGTGAGAGCGGCGGATTCACCCTGCCGGCCGTCGACACCCTGCTCGGCCTGTACCGACAGATGGTCATAGCGCGCCGGTTCGACGTGCAGGTAACCGCCCTCACCCGGCAGGGTCGCCTCGCCACGTACCCGTCCGCGCTCGGCCAGGAAGCCTGCGAGATCGCCGCGGTCGCCGCACTCGCCCCGCAGGACTGGCTGTTTCCGACCTACCGCGACAGTATTGCGCTGCTCACCCGGGGGGTCGAGCCGAAAGATATTCTCGCCTCGTTCCGCGGTGACTGGCACAGCGGCTACGACTATCACCAGCACCGCATCGCCCCGCAGGCCACACCACTAGCTACCCAGGCGCTGCACGCCGTCGGCCTGGCCACCGCAGCGAAGCTCAAGCGCGACAACACCGTGGCCCTCACCCTGCTCGGCGACGGCGCCACCAGCGAGGGCGACGCCCACGAGGCATTCAACTTCGCTGCCGTCTGGCAGGCTCCCGTCGTGTTCCTCGTGCAGAACAACCAGTTCGCGATCAGCGTGCCACTCGACAAGCAGATGGCCTGCCGCACCATCGCCGACAAGGCCATCGGCTACGGCATGCCCGGCTATTACGTCGACGGCAACGACGTTGCAGCCATGTACGCCGTCGTCTCGGCGGCCATGGACCGCGCTCGCCGCGGCGATGGCCCCACCCTGATCGAGGGCCTCACCTACCGCATCGAAGCCCATACCAACTCGGATGACCCCACCCGCTACCGCAAGGCCGCCGACGTCGACCTGTGGCGCAGCCGGGACCCGATCGAACGTTTGGAAAAGTACCTCGTCGCGCAGGGCGCCCTGACCGAAGGGGTACGCGCTTCGATTCTCGCCGCCGCCGAGGAGCTCGCCGCCACAACCCGAGACTGCATGACCGAACAGGCGGTCGTCGATCCGCTGGAACTGTTCGAGCACGTCTACTCCACGCCGCGCACCGCCCTGGCCGAGCAACGCGCCTTTCTCGCGGCCGAACTCGCCGGCGATGCTTTGGCATCCGCTGTAGCTACCGAAAAGAGCACTCGATGAGCCCGCAGCAGGCCCTGGACACCGGCACTGTCGTGCGCGCGCCAGAAAACCTCACCATGGCCGCCGCGCTCAACGCCGCCATTCGCGATGCGATGGTCGATGATCCGACGGTCGTTCTGTTCGGCGAAGACGTCGGCCCGCTCGGCGGCGTGTTTCGCGTCACCGACGGGCTCTACGCCGAATTTGGTGAAACCCGGGTGAGCGACTCCCCGCTGGCCGAGGCCGGCATCGTCGGAACCGCGATCGGCATGGCTATGTACGGCCTGCGCCCGGTCGTGGAGATGCAGTTCGACGCGTTCAGCTACCCGGCGTTCCAACAGATCGTGTCGCACGTGGCCAAGATGCGCAATCGCACGCGCGGCAAAATCCCGCTGCCAATCGTCATTCGCATTCCCTACGCCGGCGATATCGGCGGCGTCGAGCATCACTCAGATTCCTCGGAGGCTTACTGGACGGCGACGCCCGGACTCACCGTGGTCAGCCCGTCGAACCCGGCGGACGCCTATTCCATGCTGCGGGAGGCTATCGCCAGCGACGACCCGGTGATCTTCATGGAGCCGAAGAGCCGCTACTGGAGCAAAGCTTCCCTCGCTTTGCCGGTGCAAACCGAGAAGCTGAACCGGGCCGTCGTGTTGCGCGCGGGTACCGACGTCACGCTCATCGCCTATGGGCCGACCGTGAAAACCGCACTCGCCACGGCCGATCAGGCTGAAGCCGAGGGGCTCTCGATCGAGGTCATCGACCTGCGTTCGCTTTCGCCCTTTGACGACGAGACGGTGGGGGTATCCGTTCGTAAAACCGGACGGGCCGCCATCGTGCACGAGGCCGCACAGTTTGGTGGCTATGGTGCCGAGGTGGCCGCGCGCCTGACCGAGCGCAACTTCTTCTACCTCGCCGCCCCCATCCTGCGCATCACCGGCTTCGACATTCCGTACCCGTCGCCCAAGCTCGAGGAGTACTTCTTGCCGACCCCCGATCGCATTCTCGCAGCACTGTCGACCTGGGAGTGGTCCTGATGAGCCGCGAATTTCTGCTGCCCGACCTCGGTGAGGGGCTGACCGAGGCCGAAATCGTGGCCTGGCTGGTCGCTCCCGGCGACACGATCGCCATCGACCAAGCCGTGGTCGAGGTCGAATCGGCCAAGTCCATCGTGGAGCTGCCGTCGCCCTATGGCGGCGTTGTCGCGAGCCTGTTCGGCGAGCCAGGCCAGGTGATCCACGCCGGGCAGGTACTGCTGACCGTGACGGATGCTGCGGGTGGTGCTGCCGCCGATATCGCGGCGGGCGACGCTCTCGCCGCCGCTCCCTCCGAAGTTTCCGGGGCCGTTCTGGTCGGCTACGGCACGACCGAGAGCACCCGGCCGGCGCGGAAGGTCGCCGCCGGGCGTTTTTGCGGCACAGGGACGCCGAGCCATACCCCGGTCACGACAGCGGATGCCCCGGCTTCGCCGGTACCGATGCTGCCGGTGGCCGCTGCGCCAGCCGAGCCGGCGGCATCCGTTTCGGCGGCATCCGTTTCGAGCGGCGCTTTGGACGCGACCCGCCGCTCCCCCGTCGTCTCACCAATCGTGCGCCGCCTGGCGCGCGACAACGGGTTTGATGCGAGCATGCTGGCCGGCAGCGGGCCGAACGCACTCGTGCTGCGCAGCGACGTCGACAACTACATTCGAGCACTGACCGCTTTGGCGGTGGCGCCACCCAGCACAGCGCCAACCGCCCCCGACGACGCGAGCGCGGACATCCGCATTCCCATTTCCGGCCTGCGGAAAGTCGTCTCGCAGCGATTAACCACGTCGCGTCGGGAGATTCCCGAGGCGACCATCTGGCTGGACGTCGACGCAACGGCACTATTCGCGGCCCGGGATCAGCTGCTCACGGCGACCGGAGAGCGATTTAGTGTAACGGCGCTCATCGCCCGCTTCGTCGTTGCCGGGCTGCGCATGTACCCGGTGCTGAATTCTTCGGTCGACACTGCGAGCCAGGAGATTCTGCAGCACGGTGCCGTCAACCTCGGCATCGCGGCGCAGACCTCGCGCGGGCTGATGGTCCCCGTGATCCACGGGGCGCACGCAATGAGCCTGCGGCAGTTGCGCGACTCCCTCGCCGCTCTCGTGGCGCAGTCGCCCGAGGGTACCTTTGCACCGAGCGCCCTGACCGGTGGAACCTTCACGCTCAACAACTTCGGGTCGCTCGGCGTGGACGGTTCGGCCGCAATCATCAACCACCCGGAGGCGGCCATTCTCGGTATCGGGCGCATGATCGAACGGCCCTGGGTGGTCGAACACGCTCTCGCGGTGCGCACCGTCGTTGAGCTCTCGATGGTGTTCGATCACCGGGTCTGCGACGGCGGAACCGCTGCCGGTTTCCTCACCTATGTGGCCCGCTGCATCGAAAACCCGGTGAGCCTGCTCGCCGACCTATAGGAGCCGCCGGAGACATGAAAAACACCATCGCAGAAACGCGGAGGTGTTTTCTGTGCCGCTGAACGGCGTACGGGGTGCACGAGCACGCTGGTGGTTTCGCTGAGGTTGGGTTCCCCGGCGAGCGTCAGCCCCGGTTAGGCGCGAACTGAGACGATAACCCACGCGTCCGCGCCGCGAACCGGGATACGCGCACGCTGGTGTGGTCGCATCCGGAGCATTTGAGTAGGTAAACCGGGAGCGAGTTGCGTTCGGCGTGGGCCGGATTCAGGGTGAGTCGAGCTTCGGACCGGCAGAATGGGCAAGTCAATGTCATGCGATCTCCAGAGGTGGCGTCGTCTGCTGCATCCTGTTAGTGTGCTCCGTGGCGCGCCCCCCAAACAGGGCCAAAAGTCCCGTGCTGCCAGAGGCCTCACCAGCGGATAACGCGGCGCGGCTGGCCAAGACCTGCTGGGGCGGAGTTCGCGGTGGGTGCGTTAGCGTGGCTGAATGAGTGGATTTCGCGTCGAACTGTTTCGGTCAGGCGCGCTCCGGCCGTTCCTGCTGCCGGCCGGCGTGGGGCTCGTGTCGACCGCGCTGTACACCGTGTTCTCGGCGCTGCAGTGGCGAAGCTTCGCTGCTCCGTCCTGGGACCTCGGGATTTTCGCCCAGCTGGCCCGGCAATATGCGGCGCTTGAAACGCCGATCGTGACGATCAAGGGCGACGGTTTCAACCTGCTCGGTGACCATTTTCATCCGCTTCTAGTGCTGCTCGGCCCGATTTTCGCTATCTTTCCACACGCGTTCACGTTGCTGGTGGTGCAGAACGCCCTGTTCGGTCTCGCCGCCGCAGCACTCAGCTATGGTGCGATCCGGCTGCTCGGACCGGTGACCGGGACGCTGTTCGGGCTCGCTTTCGCGTTCAGCTGGGGTCTGCAGGGCGCGGTCGAGGCGCAGTTCCACGAGATTGCCTTCGCCGTTCCGTTGCTTGCGCTGTCCCTGACCGCTTTTCTCAGGCGCAAGTGGGCGGCCTGCCTGCTCTGGGCGATGCCGCTCGTGTTCGTGAAGGAAGACCTCGGACTCACCGTGGCCGCGCTCGGTATCGTGCTGGCCGTTCGCAGCCGGCATCCGCTTGGAGTGTGGTTGGCCGTCTGGGGCGTGGGCTGGTTCGCTCTGGCCAGCCTGGTCATTTTGCCGCTGCTCAACCCGAATGGGGCCTGGGCATACTCGAGCAGCATCGACCTGGTCAAAATTCTGGGTGACCCGGCGACGCTCTTTCAGCCGCAGAAGGGCGTGACTCTCGCGCTGCTCCTCGTGGCCGGCGGCGTCATCGCGGTACGGTCGCCGCTCGCGCTCGTGCTGTTGCCGACCCTGGCCTGGCGATTTCTGTCCGATAATTCGGGATATTGGGGGCCGACCTGGCAATACAGCGCCGTACTCATGCCGATCGTGTTCGCCGCCGCGCTCGACGGTATCGCACTCGCGCGCACCAGCCGGCGCCGTTGGCTGCGCGGTTTTGGGCGGCAGGCGGCATCCGTTTCGATTGTCACCGCGCTCGTGCTCGGCACGACGCTACCCGTGTTCAAACTGACGGATGTGGCGGGCAATTTTTCGACGGATCGCGCTATCGCGGCGACCGCTGCTTTGCGCATCGTGCCGGACGGTGCCCTGGTCGAATCTGACATTGGCCTGATGAACTATCTCGTGGAACGAACGGATGTCTTCTGGCTCGGCAACCAGAATCCCCTGCCGGACTATCTCGTGATCGACCATGTGGCCGGAGGTCTTCCCGCCGAGTGGACGTCGGCGCAGGTCGCGGGTGCGGCGCTGCACCCCGGCGCGGCGTTCACGACGATCTATTCCGCCGGCGGTTACGAGGTAGCCCGCCTGGCCGCCCCGACGCCCTGACGCCCTGACGCCCTGACGCCCTGATTCCCGCCGTGACCTGCAGGGTTCGGGCCCAGTTGAGAAACTGGGCTCCCGGGCGCTCTCGCGCGGTCGCCCATTTAATCACCGACCAGCCGCTGACGGCCCTCTGCGTTCCCATCGAAACCGCGTGAGTGGTCACTTCACGAAGCGGAAGTAGTCTTTTTTCCGCTTCTGCTAATCAGAAGAAAATTCTGAATGTAAATAAGCATAATACTGAGATTATCTCGCCATTGGAGGCGATTCGGAGTACAATTGCTAGTGAAGGAGGCACCGACGCCATGACCCTCACCGCCCCGCCCGCCGCTACCGGCTCTGTGCCGGAACCCGAGGGTTCTCGGGTTGCGGCGGTTGCGCAGGCTGCTGCGATTCTGGCTCTGGCGTTCGACGGGGTGCGGTTTGGTCAGCTCGATGACAGCGAAGCTGTCGCGGTCATGGCAGCCCTGGAGGGTTTGGGTCGCAAGGTTGATGGTGCCAGGCTACGAGCCACCACCGACATCGGCGTGCGCGCCGAAACCGACCTCGGCACCGGGTCGCTCGCCTACAAAAACGGATGCCGCAACCGGGTCGAATTCATCACCCAACTCGCCGGCATCTCCGGCCGCGAAGCCAAACGCCGCCTGAAGCTCGGCGAGACCACGGTCGAACGCACCCCGCTGGGCCTGCCCGTACCGGCCCGGTACCCGGCCATCGCCGCCGGACTCAGCAGCGGCGACCTCGGGGTGGAGTCGGCAGAAATCATCGCCACCACGTTGACCGCGCTGCACGGGAAAGTCCTGCAGGACGACCTCGACCACGTCGAACGCGCCCTCGTCGCCACCGCCACCGGAGCGATCACCCCGGAAACGGCCGGGCTGCCCGGAGCAGGCATCCGCTTCGCTCCCGACCTACTGCGCGCGCAAGCCCTGGAATGGCAGGGACGCCTCGACCCCGACGGCACCGCCCCCACCGACGACCTCGCCGAAGCGAAAAGCACGCTCACCTTCGGACTACTGCGCAACGGACTCTACCCGCTGCGCGCCGACGTCACCCCCGAACTGCGCGGCATCATGGACACCCTCTTCGACACCTATTTGTCGGCCCGGTCTCGTACGCCCCGGTTTGAACCCACCGAACCCGACGACAGCACAGGCGTTGGCACTGTCACGGGCACTGATGCGCCGCGTGAAAGAAGCCATCTGCGCCGGCGGCGCCCAACAGGTCATCATCGGCACCAACGGCGACATCCTCCACCTCAGCGACAAAATGCGCTGCTTCAGCCCCAAACAACGAGCCGCGATCAGTGCCCGCGACGAAGGCTGCATCATCCCCGGCTGCACCACCCCCGCCTGCTGGTGCGAAGTCCACCACGTCATCCCCTGGCGCAAACACGGCCCCACCACCATCGACAACGGCACCCTCCTCTGCTGGTTCCACCACCACACCATCGACACCAACGGCTGGAACATCCGCATCATCAACGGCAGACCCCAAATACGCGGACCACTACTCTGGGACCCCACCCAAACCTGGCGGCCAGCCCACACCCACCGGGCCAACACCCCCAGCCCCAAACCGTACTGGCGCACCTGAAGCGTTCTTTTCGCCGGTCACCAGAAGGCCATCACCGAGCACCAACCCTCGGCGGCGACCAGACTCGGTGTGACGCGGGGAGAAAATCATGGATTGGGTCTTAACGGCCATTGGCGGCTTCACGCTGGTGCTCGTGCTGGTCGCTGCCGTCTGGGTTCTGACTCGCTGTTCAGAGCACCACGCGAGGGCTTCGAACTCGCCATTTGGCTACTAATTGTCCTGGCCTTCCCACTGGTCGGCGCGTTCATCTGGCTGTCCTGGGGTCAGGACTCCGTGGCACGACGCCCACGGAGCTGAACCGGATCAGCGCTTGCGACGGGCGAGGAACGCATCCATTCGGGTAAATTTTGCCTCGGACTCGAACAGGATCGACTGGGCGACGTTATCAACGAGCGGATGCGCGGCGCGCGGAGCGTGGAAGACCTCCTTGGCGAGACGGGTCGCCAGCGGGTCCTGTGCGGCGATCCGGTCGGCCAGTGCGTGAGCGGCGGCGAGCAGGTCGTCGGGGTCGTGCACCTCGGTGACCAGGTGCACTGCGAGGCATTCGGATGCACTGAGGATGCGCCCGGCGAGGATGATCTCCTTGGCCACCGGCTCTCCGACGAGCTCGGCCAAACGCCAGAGCGCACCGGCGGCGGGCAGGATGCCGAGCGCGGTCTCCGGATTGCCGAGACGGGCGCTCGTGGACGCGATGCGAAAGTCGGCCGCGTAGGCGAGTTCGGCCCCGCCGCCCAGCGCCCAGCCGTCGATGGCGGCGATGACGGGCATGGGAAGTTTCGCGATGCGCGAGAACAGTGCGGAGTTGATGCCGAGCAGCGCATCATCGCGCCGACGTTCCCGCAGCTGGGCGATATCGGCACCGGAGGCGAAGACACCATTCGCCCCGCTGATGATGAGGATACGCGGCTGCTGCTCGAGTTCGGCGCAGACGGCGTGCAGCTCGTCGATCATGGTCTGGTCGATGGCATTGCGCACGTCGGGCCGGTCGAGCTGAACGTGCACCCGATCGGCGCGGTGTTCAATCGTAAGCGTGGTGGTCATTGCGGGACGTCTCCATTGAGGTCGAAATTTTGGTCGCTTCTGGGATCGGGGTCGGTCGTGCCGGCAGGAAACACCCGCTTGTAGCTGCGGCCGTCGGGCAGGGTCACCGTGCGGCTGACCAGGGTGCCGCGACGCACCTGCAGGTAGATGGCCTGGGCGCTCACTCCGCGTTCAGCCGCCGCCTCGGCGACCGACAGACCGGGGAGGTCGGTCGGTACACTGCTCGGCCTTACGGAACGTTTACGACCAGCTTCAAGGCGGGCGCTGATCTCCTCATCGCTGCCGCCCCAACGCCATCTGGCCGCCGGAGGTTTAAGCCCTGTAGCATCGGCGACCTGCTCCCACGACGTATCGGCGGCGAGCGCAGCGCGAACCGCGACGAGCGTTGCCGGGTCCTGATCGAGGGCGGCCTGCAGCGAGCGGATGGCGCGCAGCCGATTCAGGGGCGAGCCACCGTCATCCGTGTGCAGCGCTAAAAGCTGCTCGAGCGCGGCAGCCGTCGTCGGCGCTAAAAACGATCCCATGCGTGGTCCTCATCACATCTGCTGCAACTGTGTCAGCAGCCCCATCTTGCCAGACCAGATCCGTCGCCAGCGCAGTGCAGGTCAGACCAACACGACGACGGAGTGTGGAGCCAGCTGCAGGGCGTTGGGCAGCCGATCCTGCACGGCATCGGGACCGGTCGCGAAAGACAACACCACCTCTCCCCGACCGGCCGGCACGCGCACCGACCGCTCACCGAAGTTGATCACAACCTTGGTGCTACCACGGTGCACCCGTAACCACCCCTCAGCAGCATCGAACTCCACGGCAATCTGGTCGAACCGTGGATCTGTGACGTCGGGATACGAACGGCGAAACGCCGCCAACTCACGATAGAACCCGAGCAGTCGAGCATGCTCGGTCTCGTCCGCCTCACTCCAGTCGAGTTTGGAACGCTCAAACGTGGCCGGGTCCTGCGGGTCGGGAACGATCTGCGGATCCCACCCCATCCGGGCGAACTCGTTGATCCGCCCGGTGGCTGTTGCTGCGCCGAGCTCAGGCTCGGGATGCGACGTAAAGAACTGCCAGGGTGTTGTTGCACCCCATTCCTCCCCCATGAACAGCATCGGCGTATACGGCCCGAGCAGGGTCAGCGCCGCCGCAATCGCGAGCTGGCCCACATCCAGCTGGGCGCTGAGACGGTCGCCGACAGCCCGATTGCCGATCTGGTCATGATTCTGGGAAGCGACGACCAGCCGCCAGGTGGGCGTCCGTTCGCGGTCGATGCGGCGGCCGTGGGTGCGTTCGCGAAAGCTCGAGTATGTGCCGTCGTGAAAGAATCCGTGGGTGATCACCTTGGCGAGGGCGTCAAGCGGCTCGAAGTCGGCGTAGTACCCGGCAGTTTCCCCCGTCAGAGCCACGTGCACGGCGTGATGAAAGTCGTCGCTCCACTGGGCATCGAGGCCGTAGCCATTCGCCTCTCGCGACGTGATGAGGCGGGGATCGTTGAGGTCGGATTCGGCGATCAGGGTGAGCGGACGCCCGATCTTTGCGCTGAGCGCACCGACTTCGACGGCGAGTTGCTCGAGCAGATGGGTCGCGCTCGTGTCGCGCAACGCGTGGACGGCGTCGAGCCTCAAGCCGTCGACGTGGTAGTCGCTGAGCCACATCAGGGCGTTGTCTAGAATGTAGCGGCGCACCGGATCGGAGTTTGGCCCGTCGAGGTTAAGCGCGGAACCCCAGGTGTTTCCCGCAGCCTCGCTCAGGTACGGGCCAAACTGGGGCAGATAGTTGCCGCTCGGACCGAGGTGGTTGTAAACGACATCCTGAATCACGCCGATGCCATGCCGGTGGCAGGCGTCGACGAAACTCTGATACGCGGCCGGGCCGCCGTAGCCCTCGTGCACGGCATACCAGAGCACGCCGTCATAACCCCAGTTATGCGTTCCGTTGAACGCGTTCACCGGCAACAGCTCAACGAAGTCGACACCGATTGATTTCAGATGATCGACCCGGCACGCTGCCGCTTCGAACGTACCCTCGGGTGTGAAGGTTCCCACGTGCAGCTCGTAGACGATGGCGCCGGCGAGCTGGCGGCCAGTCCAATCGGCGTCCTGCCAGATATGGTCGGCGGGATCGAAGGTGCGGGACAGGGCGTGAACCCCACCGGGCTGACGCCGCGCGCGCGGGTCGGGGAACGGCCCACTCCCGTCCACAATGAACCCATAATCCATGGCGCCTGTACCAACGGGCGGAACGGATGCCGAAAGCTCCCACCATCCGTCATCCTGCGCCGCCAGCTCGAGCCTGCGCGGCCCGAGTTGCAGCTGGACAGCGCGCGCGTCGGGGGCCCAGACAGCAAATTTCTGATCGTTCATGCGTGTCGTCCTGTGGGGTTGGGGAGGGCGGGGTCGAACGGGGAACTTCGGTCATCGTCACCGACGACCAGCAGAGCCACCGGGTAGCGAGCGAGAACGTCAGCGACCCGCAGGCTCGGACCAGAGAACTTCTCCTGGGTGAGCTCGTCGATGTAGCTGCGGCCGGCTAGCGCAATGGTCGTGTCGCCCCAGCCCCCGGCGCGGTGCAGCCCGATCGGCAGCCGGGTGGCCACCGTGATCGCTCCCCCGCGATCGAATGCCACAACGTGCTCGGCGGCCGCGCCGAAGGCGGGTATCGAGGCGTAGCGAGTAAAAAACCTCACGCGGTCGCGGCGCAGCCGCAGGGCGCGGGAGGTGACCAGCAGCTTTGCGGCTCCACTGACGTCGATGGGAGGAAGCCACCCGCCGTCGACGCGGATCAACAGTTCGCGGCGTTGCTCATAGTCGACCGGGCGGCGGTTGTCAGGGTCGACCAGCGACGTCTCCCACAGCTCACTGCCCTGATACACGTCGGGGACTCCCGGCATGGTCAGCTGCAACAGCTTAAGCGAGAGCGAATTGCTCCAGCCTGCCTGCTGCAGTTCAGAGACCAGACCGGCGATGAGGTCGTGGGTCGGCCCGGGGCTGACGGCGGAGGTGACGAGCCCATCAAGTTTCATCTCAAAATCGGCGTTCTGTTCCGTCCAGGTGGTCGAGGTTCCGGCCTCGCGCGCCGCCTTTAGGGCGTAGGCGAGGAGACGCTCCCGGCTGGCTGGCCAGGCGCCGACGATCGCCTGCCAGAGCAGGTTCTCGAACGGCGCGTCACTAAGCGGATGGCGCGCCCGCAGTTGCTCGAGCAGGCCCTCCCAACGGGCCGGGATCTCAGCGAGCACCGAGATGCGCGCACGCACGTCTTCGCTACGTTTCGTGTCGTGGGTTGACAGGGTTGTCATCGACTGCGGGAACCCGGCCTGGCGCGCTCGCTGCCGGTTGTGGAACTCGGTCACCGTGACCGAAAACTCGTCGGGGTCAGCGCCGACTTCGTTGAGCGAGGTCAGCCGGCTGAACCGATAGTAGGCCCGGTCTTCGACCCCCTTGGCCATGACCATGCCCGACGTTTGTTGAAAGCGCACGGCAGCCGGATGCTCCGAGTCGCCCAGTAGCGGCAGCAGCCGGAGGATTTCGGCCTCGAGTTCGGGTCTGTGGGCGATCGATCGATTCGCCGCAGCCTGCAGGTGGTCCTGACCCAGGGGCAGGTAGGAACGATAGACCGGGAACGCGGCCAGAAGCTCGGCGACAGCGTCGGCGGTACGGTCATTACCCTGTTCGTCGCTCGGTACCAGGCGAGCGATGCGCAGCACTTCCGAGCGCAGGATACCGTCGGCCACCACGCGCTTGTTTCGATAAATCAGTTTGCCCCACCCGGCTGCGTCGGCACCCTGGAGCCGCAGCTCCAGGGCGTCAAGATGTTCCTGGCCGGCCGGATCAACGAGCACCCGATCGACGTCGGTGAGGGCGTCATACCCGGTGGTGCCAGCCGTCGCCCAGCTCGTGGGAAGTTGCTCTGGCCCCTCGAGAATTTTTTCGACCAGAACGTAAGCGCCGTTTGTGGCACGACGCAGCGCCTCAAGATAACCGGCCGGGTCGGCCAGGCCATCCGGGTGGTCGACCCGCAGTCCCTGCACAAGACCGTCACGCACCCAGCGCACGATCTCACGGTGCGACTCCTCGAACACCCACGGCGTTTCCACGCGAATGCCGGCCAGACTGTTCACGGCGAAGAATCGACGATAGTTCAACTCGTCGTCGGCCCGCCGCCAGTTCACCAGCTCATAGTTCTGCCGATCGTGCACACCAGCCGGGCTGGTGCCAGTGTCGGCGGTTCCGGCTGCAATCGGAAAACGATTTCGGAAGTAGTGCAACTCGCCGTCAACGATCTCCAGCTGATCAAGCTGGTCAGGCCCGTCGCCCAGCACCGGAATGCGAATGCGCCCCTGACCGAACGCCCAGTCCACGTCGAAGGCCTCGGCGTATCGCGACTGCTGGCCATTTTGGAGCAGATCCCACCACCACGAATTCTGCCGCGGCGTCGCTACACCCATGTGGTTCGGCACGATGTCCACGAGTACGCCCCGCCCTAGCTGGTGGGCCGCTGTCGCGAACCGGTCCAGGGCATCCGCCCCGCCTCTGGCCGGGTCGACGAGGGAATGATCGACGACGTCATACCCGTGATCTGATCCGGCCTCGGCCTGCAGCAACGGTGAGAGGTAGACCCAGTCCGCACCCAGATCGCGAATATAGTCCACCGTAGCCGCGGCGGCATCAAGGTCGAAGGCTGCACTGATCTGCAGTCGATAGGTCGAGCGCGGCGCGGGGACTGGCCCCGCTGCCGTAATTCCTGGTTTGTCGCTCATCGCCCGGTCCTCAGCTGCGGCCGGGCAATGTGATGAGGCCGGTGGCACCGGCCAGTGACGCTGCAACGGAGTGATCCGGCACAACTTCGGCTTCGTGATAGGCGCGCAGCACCACCAGGGAACGACCGGTTACGGTCTGAATCGCCCCAGCCGGACGGGGGATGGAATCGGCGCCCTCGCCGGCGGTGTCGACCACGATCTCCCAGGCCGGTGCATACTCATCGGGCGGCAGCGTGAATTCGACGTCTTCGGCGTCGGCGTTGAACAAGAGTAGAAAGTTGTCGTCGGTGACGTCCTGGCCACGCACGTCGCGCTCGCGGATCCCGTTGCCATTGAGAAATTTGGCGACCGTGCGGGCCAGGCTTTCGTCCCAGTCCTTGGACGCCATCGGTTCACCATCGGTGTTGAGCCAGACGATATCGGGCAGCGATTCGCCCGCTACCCGCTTACCGGGTCGACCGTCGAAAAATCTGCTGCGCCGAAAAGTTGGGTGCTCACGGCGCAGGCGGGACACGGCGGCCGTGAATTCGATCAGTGGCACATCGGCCTCGTCCCAGTGAACCCAGGTCAACTCGGAATCCTGCGCGTAGGTGTTGTTGTTGCCGAGCTGGGTACGGCCCAGCTCGTCGCCGTGCAGCAGCATCGGTACCCCCTGCGACAAGAGCAGCGTCGCGATGAAGTTGCGTGCCTGCCGGGCGCGCAGCCCGCGAATCACGGGATCATCACTGGGGCCCTCAATACCGGAGTTCCACGAGCGGTTGTGCGACTCACCATCCTTGTTGTCTTCGCCGTTGGCATCGTTGTGTTTCTCGTTATACGAGACCAGGTCTGCGATGGTGAAACCGTCGTGCGCGGTCACGAAATTGATCGAGGCCATCGGGCGGCGTCCGGAGTGTTCGTAGAGGTCGGCGGATCCCGCCACGCGGGAGGCGAATTCGCCCAGGGTGGATGGCTCACCCCGCCAAAAATCGCGCACGGTGTCACGGTACTTACCATTCCATTCGGACCACTGGGAGGGAAAGTTTCCGACCTGGTAGCCGCCGGGACCGACATCCCACGGTTCCGCGATGAGCTTGACCTGCGAGACGACCGGGTCTTGTTGCACAAGCTCGAAAAAGGTGGAGAGCTTGTCGACGTCATAAAGGTCGCGGGCCAGGGCCGACGCCAGGTCAAACCGAAATCCGTCGACGTGCATCTCGAGCACCCAGTACCGCAGCGAGTCCATGATGAGCTGCAGCACGTGCGGGTGCCGCACGTTCAGGGTGTTTCCGGTGCCGGTGTAGTCCATGTAGTAACGCTTGTCGTTGTCCATCAGGCGGTAGTAGGCCTCATTATCGATGCCCTTGAAGGACAGGGTCGGCCCCATATGGTTGCCCTCGGCGGTGTGGTTGTACACCACGTCAAGAATCACCTCGATGCCGGCAGCGTGCAGGCTGCGCACCATACCCTTGAATTCCTGCACCTGCTGGCCGAGATCTCCGGTCGAGGAATACGCGCTGTGCGGCGCGAAGAATCCGATCGTGTTGTAGCCCCAATAATTGTTCAGGCCCTGTTCAACGAGTGTTCCGTCGTTGACGAACTGGTGCACCGGCATCAGCTCAATAGCGGTCACGCCGAGCTTTTGCAGGTGGTCGATGACCGACGGATGCGCCAACCCTGCGTAGGTGCCGCGCTGCCTGTCCGGCACCGACAGTTGCAACCTGGTGAGGCCTTTGACGTGTGCCTCGTAGATGAAGGACTCGCTGTATGGCGTGCGCAGCGACCGGTCACCGGTCCAGTCGAAAAACGGGTTGACGACGACGCCGAGCATCATGTGCAAAGCGGAATCTTCGTCATTCGGGGAGTCGGGGTCATCGAAATCGTAGGAGAACAACGAGGGATCCCAGTCGATAACCTCGGTCGTGGCCTTGGCGTAGGGATCAAGCAGCAGCTTGCTCGGGTTGGCCCGATTGCCGGCCGCTGGATTGTAAGTGCCGTGCACCCGATAGCCGTAACGCTGGCCCGGCTGCACGAGGGGCAGATAACAGTGCCAAATGTAAGCGGATGACTCACGCACCTCCACCCGCGTCTCGCCTCCGTCTTCGTCGATGAGACATAGCTCGACACGTTGGGCGGCTTCGCTGAACAGGGCGAAGTTGGTACCGCTCCCGTCAAACGTCGCGCCCAGGGGGTAGACGGTTCCGGGCCAGGTTTCCATGAGACTCCTCGGGATGAAGATGGGACACGGTCAGATGCAGCAGCGGCGAGGACGCGCGCAGACAGGTGATCGAATCGCGCTTGCAGAACACGCTACAGGCATCCGCCGCCATAACCACCCCCAGCACCCTCATCCGCGCACACACCCGCGCCCATTCCCTCGCCCATTCCCTCAGGGGCCTCAGGAGCCTCAGCCGAGGCGTTCGCGCACGAGCGGTGCGACCTCGGTGCCATAGAGTTCGATGCTGGTCATCAGTTTCTCGTGCGGCAGCGTACCGATGCTGTACTTCAGATCGAATCGAGACAACCCGAGCCCCGTCACCACGGCCGCGATTTTTGTCGCCACCGTTTCGGGCGAGCCGACGAAGACAGCTCCACTAGGGCCGGCCTCCTGCTCGAACCGTTCCCGCGTGGCGGGACCCCAACCGCGTTCACGACCGATGCGGTTCTGCATGGCCTCGTAGTGTGGCCACATTTCGTCGCGAGCCTGGGCATCCGTCCTGGCGATATAGCCGGGCGAATGCTCACCGATTGGTAATGAGGGCTTTTCGAACTGCGCCAGAGCGCGGTGATACAGGTCGACCAGGGGGGCAAAGGCGAGCGGGGCACCGCCGATAATGGCAAGCATGAGGGGCATTCCATAGTGCGCCGCACGGATGACGGATTCGGGACTGCCGCCCACACCGATCCAGGTCTTGATCGACCCGGACTCGGTCGGCGGAAAGACTGTCTGGTTGCTCAGGGCTGGCCGGGTCTGACCGGACCACGTCACCGGCTCTTCCTTCCGCAGTTCGGTGAATAGTTCCAGCTTTTCCTCGAATAGCTGCTCATAGTCGCCGACTTCAAGGCCGAAGAGTGGAAAGGATTCCGTGAATGAGCCACGGCCGAGAATGACCTCTGCCCGCCCGTTCGACACAGCGTCGAGCGTGGAAAACCGCTGATACACCCGCACCGGGTCGTCTGAACTCAGCACGGTCACGGCTGAACCCAGGCGAATGGTGCTGGTCTGGCCCGCAATGGCGGCGAGTACGACCTCGGGGGCGGAGACAGCGAAATCGGCGCGGTGGTGCTCGCCGATGCCGAAGAAGTCCAGGCCCACTTGATCGGCCCGTACGGCCTCAGCCACGACGTTGCGCAGCACCTGCGGTTGAGTGAGCGGCCGCCCGTCGGCGGCGACGGTGACGTCTCCGAAGGTATCGAGTCCCAGTTCAAGTTTGTACGTCACGCGATTAGGCCTCTCACCACAAAAGAATAGTTCCACGCACATGCATCTACCGGTGCAACCTTGTCCCGACAGAATTTAGTTCATCATTTTCGATTTGTCGCGCCAAAGCCACCAAAATGGGGTTACGTGCTCTCTGCACCCGACGACTGGAGACCCCCATGACCGAAATCGACCTCATCAGTTTGTGGGTCAAGGCGCGAGCACACATTATTGTCTCCCAAGCTGCCCCAACGTTTCTGCTCACCGCCACTGTGGGCTTTCTCGCACTCGGACTCGGCACCGCCGACCTGGCCGTACGCATTGCCGCCGCGGGTATTCTGCTCGCGTCGGGTATTTTCGGGGCGCTCGCGCAAATAGCGGCTGCGAACGAGGGACTGGCAGTCATCGCCGACCTACGTTCCGTGCCGACACCCAGCTCGCTCACCCGGTGCATTGTCTCTATGGCAGCATGGGTCAATGTCGTGCGCTACGTGACCCCGGTGATCTTCGTGATCGTCTATGTCGCCGTCTTGATTTCGCTGTTCTTCAGCGCGAACGTACCGATTATGGGCCGCTGACCCACCAAATACGCTGCCAGACGGCGCGCGTTTGTGGTTAGGAAGATGTGGCCACCCGGCGATCACGTCGCCTGCGCCACCACGTCCAAACCCGCGTGACAATGCGCTTGAGGACGGCTCCCAGCCGACGCGCTGACGCGAATTCCGTTCCGAGCACGGCGAGGCCCAAAAAGACGATGAGCCACCCAGGTCCCGGCAAGGGAATCAAAATCATGCCGATCGCGACAATCAGCGCGCCGAGCAGCCCGACGCCAAGGCGATAGGCGAAGAGCAGATACGGGTGCCCGTCAACCCACGTGCGAGCACGCCGCAGTGCCCTCCGCACCGGATGCCGTGGGTCGCTGCCGCTGGTTATATCGCGGGAGAGGTGCTCTGACATTTACCCAACCTAAGCCACGTTTCTGGGAGGTGGCGCAGCATCGAGGTAATACCAGTGCTGGTCGACTTTCTGAAAGCGACTGACTTCATTGTGCCGTCCCGCTTTGCCGGTTACACGATAGTGCGCTGTAAATTCCACGATGCCGTTGCTATCGAGTAACCCGCCGCCTTTTGTCCGTACGATATCGAGCCGCCGCCACGTTATCTCCGGGTCCAGGTCGAGCGCTTCAGGTCTGGTGAGTTGATGCCATGTCTTAAGTAGATACTGCGCATCGCCAAAGTAGAAGGCGCTATAACGTGAACGCATGAGCCATTCGGCCGTTGGCGGTAAGGCAGTACCACTGTGAAAACGGCCGCAGCACTCAGAATAAGTGTCGCCGCTCAAGCAGGGACACCGTTGATGCAGAGTGATGGCGGTTTTTCAGACTCTGCTACGCCTGCGCCTTGGCGTAAGCCTCACGAACGGAGCCGGCGATGCGCCCCCGGTCGGACACGTGTGTGCCGTTGGCGGCGGCCCAGGCGCGGATGGCCTGCAGCTCGGCCCGGTCTGAACCGGCCGGACTGGCACCGCGCGTTTTGGCGGGCACGTAGCCAACGCGCCGTGAAACATTTGTGTAGGGCTTGATTGCAGCTCGGAATTCAGTGAGATTCTTTGTGGACAGATCGATCTCGTAAGAGTCACCCTCAAAGGCAAAGGAAACGGTTGCTCCGGAGCCATTCTCGATAACGGTGCCGTCAAGGTCGTCCAGCAGCTGAACCGTGGTCTTCTTCATTCTGGGATTCTCCAATACGCTGTCGAATACATTCGGGATGGATACATTCGTTTGTGGCAATTACCACTAACGAAGTATGGCCGCCCGACTCGCATTCCGATACCCGCCACGCGGTATTTCTTTTGCATTCACGATCTTTACACTGCCGACACAAAAAAATAGCTCCGACGATGTCGGAGCTATTTCATATTTGTGGATCCGAGGGGATTCGAACCCCTGACCCCCTGCATGCCATGCAGGTGCGCTACCAGCTGCGCCACGGACCCAGATTGTTGTTTCGAATTGCTTCGAAACAACTTTGTTAGCTTACAACACAGATTGGGATCTGCGAAACCGAAGCTACTCCACGACCTCTTCGGCGGCGTCTTGCACTGTCAGTTTCGAGGGAATCCCCGTCGGAATCACCGGGCAGTCTTTCCATAGGCGCTCCAGGGAGTAATACTGGCGTTCTTCCTCGTGGAAGACGTGCACGACCAGGTCACCGAAGTCAACCAGCACCCAGCGACCAGCCGCACGTCCCTCACGCCGAAGCGGCTTGTGACCGGCCTCGATCAGTTTGTCTTCGATCTCGCCGGCGATCGCAACCACGTTGCGCTCTGATCGGCCAGTGACGATGAAAAAGATATCGGCCAGAGGAAGCGGATTCGATACATCGAGGGCAACGAGGTCTTCTCCTCCCTTGGAGTCGGCGGCCGCGACGGCGATTGCAAGCAGCTCGAGGGCGTGGGGTGAAGTGGTCATGAATGAATCCTTGAGATTGTGCAGCGAGGCGTGAATGCCATCGTTGCGATGATAGAGGGAACGAAAGAAGGCGAGCAGCAGGGGCTCACAAAGCGGGCGGGACGATCTTGGACGATTCGATTCACTAGAAAATGCCCAGTAGATAGCCGGTCACGAAAAGTGCCAGAACGCTCACAGCTAAAACAGCCGTCGCGATGACCAAAATCATCGGAAGCGAGGCACGCTGTCTCTTGGGCGGGGCCAGCATGCCCCGCGTTGAGGCGTGCGTGCTCACAGCGCGACTCGCACTGACCGGGGCCGAGTCCCCGCCAAGCTGATCGGCGTCAAGCTGGTCCATCATGTGGTCTATCTCCGACGAATCGAACAGATTCGGATGCGCGCCAGTCGAGCCAAGACTCCGCGGCAGGTCGAACGACCCGGTGATCATGATCTCCCCGGTATTGGAGATGGGACTCACGCTGCTGGCCTGGTGCGGAATCGACGGCAATATGAGCGCGTTCGTGGTGGTGGGGATGCCACCGGCACCGATACCGCGGTTGATCAGCTCGTCGAGCGACTGGTCGCGCTGCGGGGCTTCGACGCGCAGCGCATCCTCATCGACCGACCAGTGCCCGATCGGCGGTACCCAACCGGTGCTGTCGCTCGTGGTCGCGACTGTTGCCTCGGTCGGCTCCGTGACGATCGGTTCGGCATACATGTGCTCGAGTTCGACCCGGTCAACGGCGACCGGTGTGGCTGGCTCGGCCTCGATCAGCTCGGACTCGACCAGCTCGACCCCGACTGTTGCGGGTTCACTGGGATCCGCGTCGACCTGCGCACCGGATAAACTCGGCAAGCCGTCGGTCGGGAGGGCCTGCTCTTCCTCACGCGCGTGCAGTGCACGCAGCTCCCGGCGACTCAGCGTGTGCGGTGCCGAAGCCAGAGCAGACGGCGTGGGCTTGACTGCACTTGGAGTTGGAAGTACGGCTTCCTGAGCCTCGTCCACCTCGGAGATCGTGTGATGCCGACTCGTTCGACGGGATGTCGAAGACTGCGTTGAGGTGGCAAAAGATGCAGGGCGAAGCGCGGCCGGCGCCAGTACCGGAACGTCGAGAGTCGGGATTGCGTCGTGCACCGCAGCGGCTTCGTCGCTCTGATCGCGGGCAAGTTCGCGCGCCTGGCGTCGGCTGAGCGGCTGAGAGTCTCCCAACGTCATGCCACACTCCGATACAGATGATGCTTTGAGATGTACTGGACAACCCCGTCGGGGACCAGATACCAGACGGGGAATCCCCGATTGACCCGCGCCCGGCAGTCAGTGGACGAAATAGCCAGTGCCGGAACCTCCAACAAGCTTACGTCTTGGTTCGGCAATCCTGAAACGCTCAGCTCATGCCCCGGGCGACTCACAGCGACGAAGTGCGCCAGCTGCCAGAGTTCGCGTACGTCCTTCCAGCCGAGAATCTGGGTGATGGCATCCGCTCCGGTAATGAAGAACAATTCAGCGTCGGGACGCTCTTCATGCAGGTCACGCAACGTGTCTATGGTGTACGTCGGCCCGACCCGGTCGATATCGACGCGGCTCACCGTGAACCGTGGATTGGAGGCGGTTGCGATTACGGTCATCAGATAACGGTGTTCGCCTCGGGTGACGCCGCTCTTCTGCCATGGCTGCCCGGTCGGCACGAAGATCACCTCGTCGAGGTCAAAACTCTGCGCCACCTCGCTGGCGGCGACGAGGTGCCCATGGTGGATGGGGTCGAACGTTCCGCCCATCACGCCGATGCGCGGACGACGAACTGTCACGTTGAACTCAGACTTCTAATGGCCACCGGTGCCGGGAGTGCCACCGTCTGCGCCGTGCGCGGCGGCGTAGGCATTGGCCTTTCCGCTGTGACGGTTGGCTACATCACGAAAGCTCCACACCACGACGCCGAGCGCCAGGAACAACACGGCCGCGACCATCGGGTAGACGACGAGCGGCAACGGCAGGGCGATGTGCTCGACCTCGGTCAGCACGGCACTCAGAAAAGACATCGGTTCTCCATTCACGGGCCACGCCGGTTAGGCACGGCTTAAGGTGACTGCGACGGGTCGCAGGCCTGACGACTCACGCCGTCGACCCATTCTAGCTGGACCCCGGCCTCTTCTGGACCTAGGCCCGTACCTGTCCGGTGCCGCGCACGATCCACTTTGTGCTGGTCAGCTCGGGCAAGCCCATTGGCCCCCGAGCGTGCAGCTTTTGGGTGGAGATTCCCACCTCGGCGCCGAACCCAAACTCGCCGCCGTCGGTGAACCGGGTTGACGTGTTGACCATGACCGCGGCCGAATCCACCTCATTCAGAAAACGTTCCGCATTCTGCAGGTCGTTGGTGATGATCGACTCGGTATGTCCCGTGGAATAACGGCGAATGTGGGCGATGGCCTCGTCGAGTGAGTCGACGATTGCGACGGAGATGTCGAGACTCATGTACTCGGTGCCCCAGTCTTCGTCGGTTGCCGGGATCGCGGCCGGATAGATCGATCGAGTGCGGGCATCCGCGTGGATGGTGACACCGGATGCCGCGAGCTTGGCCAACACTGCGGGAAGCAGCCGTTCAGCGGCGCTTCGGTGCACCAGGAGGGTTTCGAGGGCATTGCATACGCTCGGACGGTGCGTCTTGGAATTGTGGACGATATCGATCGCCCACTGCTTGGTCGCTGTCTCATCAAGGAAGACGTGCACGACGCCCGCTCCGGTCTCAATGACCGGCACCTCGGACTGCGCCACCACGGTCTGAATGAGATTGGCGCTGCCACGGGGAATGAGTACATCGACGTAGCCGCGAGCCTTCATAAGTTCGGTGGCACCGGCCCTACCGAAGGGATCGATGGTCTGCACCGAATCGGGGCTGAGCCCCGCCTCGACGAGCGCCGCCTGCACCAAGCCGATGAGCACCCGGTTGCTGTTCTCGGCCGCGGAACCGCCGCGGAGCACGACGGCGTTCCCGCTCTTCAGCGCAAGGGCCGCGAGATCGACCGTGACGTTGGGCCGAGCTTCGTAAATGACTCCGATCACGCCGAAGGGAACGCGCACCTGGCTGATTTTGATGCCATTGGGCAGGCTGCTGCCGCGCACTACCTGTCCGACCGGGTCGGTGAGAAGCGCGATCTGGTCGACAGAATCCGCGAGGGCCAGTATTCGGGGCTCATCGAGCTTCAGGCGGTCCAGCAGGCCGTCACGGAGACCGTTGGTTTCGCCGGCGGCCAGGTCGGCCCGATTGGCAGTGACGATCTGTGCGACATGGTCACGTAGTGACTGCGCAATCAATTTGAGGGCTTTGTTTTTGATCTCCGTCGGCGCTGAAGCGAGCGATAACGAGGCGCCGCGAGCGGCCTCCAGGGTGGGCGTGAGCTGGGCTACATCGTTCAAAGACTGCAACATGCACCTCAGTTTACGGGAGGCGAGTCCGGGAGACTATTCTCGACTCTCAGGAAATACGCAGTCCTGATGGCGCCGTCGAGGGTTCAAACCAGGTTCCCACCGGCTCACCGCGCAAAGCCTCGGCCACCAGCCCGGTCGCGGTGACCAGCACGGCAGTTCCGGCTTGGGCGGCGATGCGCGCCGCCGTCACCTTGGTGCTGGCTCCCCCGGTACCGACTCCGTTGACGGCTGTTGCGCCGAATTCCATGCCGACCATAGGGTCACCGAACGCAACGTGGCTGATGCGTTCTGCCCCGGGCAGGTCCGGCGGGCAGGTGTAGAGGGCATCGACATCACTAAGGAGCACGAGCAGGTCTGCGCCGATCAAAGTGGCAACGAGCGCGGCCAGCCGGTCGTTGTCCCCGAATCTAATTTCATGGGTGGCAACCGTGTCATTTTCGTTGACGATCGGAAGAATACGCAGTGCCATCAGGCGTTCCATGGCGCGCTGGGCGTTGCCGCGGTGAGTGGCGTTCTCGAGGTCACTCGCCGTAAGCAACACCTGACCGGCCACGATGTCGTAACGGTCGAGTCTGTCTTGGTACCGAAAGATCAACAGGTTCTGACCAACGGATGCCGCCGCCTGCTGGGTGGCCAGGTCAGTTGGTCTTTCCTGCAGTTGTAGATACGGCATTCCAATTGCGATAGCACCGGATGACACCAAAACCACCTCGGTACCCCGAGCATGGGCTTCGGCCAAGGCGTCGACGAGCGGCGCAATCTGACCGGAGTTTTCACCGCTGATCGATGAGGACCCAACCTTGACGACGATGCGCGACGCTGATTGAACGACGTGCTGCGAGTGCGCCCTCATCGACTCGCGAGCCCCACGATTTTTACACTCACAACGTGCAACCCCACAGACAACTAAACCTCCGGCGAGAATAAGGGCCGCGCCGTGCGTGGCTTTTGGCAGTTTACCGAATGCAGCGAAGGCTTTTCACCGCCACGAGCCGGGGTGGTGGCGTGTGAAGACTAACCCAGTGCACACACCCAAACTCCACTAGAGCAGCGCGCGGCGCTCTTCACTCACTTTCGGTTCAAACCACGTGCCGACGTGCTCGCCGCGGAGGGCTGCGGCAGCCAGCTCGGTCGACGTCACCAGGACAGCGGTGCCGGCCTCGGTCGCCAGACGGGCGGCCACGACCTTGGTGCTCGCTCCCCCGGTACCGACACCGGTTGCTCCACTGGAACTGAATTCGAAACCATCGAGCGGGTCATCCGCGGCAATAAAGTTGAGCTTCTTTGCGCCAGGCAGGTGCGGCGGCCTGGTGTAGAGCGCGTCAACGTCGCTGAGCATGATCAGGAGGTCGGCACGGATGAGGGTTGCTACCAGCGCGGCGAGGCGGTCGTTACTGCCGAACCGCAAACCATAGACCGCGACGGTGTCGTTCTCGTTGACAACGGGCAGAATGCGCAGGTCGAGCAAACGTTCGAGGGCCCGACGCGTGTTGCTGCGGTGGGGTTCCTTGAGGGCGTCGCCCTCGGTCAAGAGCACCGTGCCGGCCGCGATGCCATAGCGGTCCAGGCTCTCTTGATAGCGAAAGATCAATACGTTCTGACCGACGGCGGCGGCGGCCTGCTGCGTAGCCACGTCGCTGGGGCGCTCGTCGAGGTTGAGGAACGGCATGCCGGTCGCGACGGCGCCCGAGGAGATCAGTACGACCTCCGTGCCGCGACCGTAGGCCTCGGCCAGAGCGTCAACGAGGGGCGTGATCTGGTCGGAATTCTCGCCGCTAATCGACGAGGACCCAACTTTCACAACGACGCGTTTCGCGCCCGCTACATTTTCCCTGGCTAAGCCACTCACTTCTGATCTTCCTCCGCCGTGTCTCTGTCGACGTCGTTGCTGCTGTCGACCTCGGCTTCGGCTTCGATCGCAGCTTCGTCCGCCGACGAGGTGTCAGCGGAAGCAACTGCCCCATCGGTGGTCAACTCTACGTCGGCGAGGCGCACGTCTTCGTTGTATTCCTCTTCGCCGGTCTGCCACATGCCGGCTTCACGCTCGCGGATGAGCTCGGCGCGGGCTGAGGACTTGGCGTCCATCCGACCGAAGTACTCCTCGCGGCGTTCGTTGCTCGTGCGGCGCTTGGGCTCGTCGAGACGGGAATCGGTGCCGCGCGGAGCGGTGATGAGCTCGGCGGTCGAGGTCAGCGTCGGCTCCCAGTCGAAGACGACACCGTGGCCGGGGCCAATGATGACCGTCGAACCGGCAACGGCACCCGACTTGTACAGCGCGTTCTCGATGCCGAGTTTGGCGAGCCTGTCGGCGAGGAAGCCGACGGCCTCGTCGTTGGTGAAGTCGGTCTGTTGAATCCACCGTTCCGGCTTGGTACCGAGGATGCGGTAAATGTTGCCGAAGGTACCACCCTCAACCTTGATGACGAAGCCACCCTCGTCGACGGCCTTGGGACGGATGATAATGCGCGGCTTCTTCGCTTCGGCTGCGGCGGCCTCGGCGCGGCCCTGTTCTACGACCTCGGCGAGGGCGTAGTTGAGTTGCTTAAGCCCTTCGTGAGTGACGCTGGAAATCTCGAACACACGGTAACCGCGCGCTTCGAGGTCTGCCTTGACGAAGGAGGCCAGTTCGCGGCCCTCCGGTACGTCGATCTTGTTCAGGGCTATGAGCTGCGAGCGCTGCAGTAGCGGTTTCTGGCCCTCGGGCACCGGGTAGGCGTCGAGTTCGCCGAGGATGACGTCGAGGTCGCTGATCGGGTCACGGCCGGGCTCGAGCGTGGCACAGTCCAGCACGTGCAGCAGGGCGGTGCAGCGTTCGACGTGCCGCAAAAACTCGAGGCCGAGACCCTTGCCTTCGCTTGCTCCTTCAATGAGGCCGGGTACATCGGCGATGGTGTAGCGCGACTCGCCCGACTCGACGACGCCGAGGTTGGGGTGCAGCGTGGTGAACGGGTAGTCAGCGATCTTCGGCCGAGCCGCGCTCATGGCGGCGATGAGGCTGGACTTGCCAGCCGAGGGATAGCCGACCAGGGCGACATCCGCTACGGTCTTGAGCTCGAGATAGACGTCGCCTTCCCAGCCGAGCGTGCCGAGCAGGGCAAAGCCGGGGGCCTTCCGCTTGGTCGAGGCGAGGGCAGCATTACCGAGCCCGCCCTGGCCGCCGGGAGCGACGATGAGGCGCAGGCCGGGTTCGTTCATATCGAGGAGCTGGTTACCCTCAACGTCTTTAACGACCGTGCCGATTGGCACCATGAGCTCGCGCATGTCCCCGTTGTGACCATTGCGGTGGTCCCCCATACCCGGTCCGCCGTTGTCGGAGCTGCGGTGGGGCGAACGGTGGTAACCGAGCAGGGTGGTCGTGCTCGGGTCAGCGACGAGCACGAGGTCGCCGCCGCCGCCGCCGTTACCGCCATCGGGGCCGGCAAGGGGTTTGAACTTTTCGCGTTTGACCGAAACGCAGCCGTTTCCTCCATTGCCCGCTCGTAAATGCAGCGTCACGTGGTCAACGAATGTGGCCATGGAGTGCCCCTTTCAGGTGGCGCAGAAAGTGCTTCAAAACACGGTGCTATGAAACTATGTGCGGTAGAACTGGTCAATACGCAAATCTGTTACGGACAAACACGTCAGGGCGGACCGAAGCCCGCCCTGACGCTGTGCTAAAAAATGCTGTGCTGTGGAACCTACGCGGCTGCGACCACAATGTTGATGACCTTGCGGCCACCCTTGGCGCCGAACTGCACGGACCCAGCCTCGAGGGCGAAGAGCGTGTCGTCGCCGCCACGGCCGACGTTGATGCCGGGGTGGAAGTGCGTGCCGCGCTGACGAACGATGATCTCGCCCGCGCCGACAACCTGACCTCCGAAGCGCTTTACGCCGAGGCGCTGGGCGTTCGAGTCGCGACCGTTGCGAGTGGAACTCGCACCTTTTTTGTGTGCCATCTGTCTATCTCCTCAGGCCTAGGCGATGCCGGTAACCTGAACGCGAGTGAGCTCCTGACGGTGCCCCTGACGCTTCTTGTACCCGGTCTTGTTCTTGAACTTCTGGATGACGATCTTCGGACCGCGAAGGTTGTTCAAAACCTCGGCGGTGACCTTGATCTTGGCCAGCGACGTAGAGTCAGAGGTGATCTTGTCGCCGTCGACGAGAAGCACGGCGGCCAGCTCGACGTTGCCGTCCTTGTCAGCCTTGATTCGGTCCATCGTCACGATGGTACCGACCTCTACCTTCTCCTGCCGCCCTCCGGCGCGCACAACTGCGTAAACCACTTTACGTACCAATCTCTGGGGAGCCCCAAAGGCTCCGAATCTGAAAATTCGCTGCTGTCAATTGACTGCGCGCACGAACCGGTTGGCCCAGCGCACTCAGAAAATCATGGCATTTGCGTTGATATTGCCTAACGCACACCAAGGGTTGACTTTACCTGATCCGCTACCCGTGGTCAAACCAAAGGCGCGGCGTGTCTAAACCCTCGGCGTCTGAACCAATGCGGCTCGTAGACTTCGATCATGGCAATACTTATCGACCAGCCTAGCTGGCCGGCGCACGGAACCGTGTGGGCGCACCTCGTGAGCGACGCGGATCTTGAAGAATTGCACGCTTTCGCGGCCGCAGCCGGCATTCCGCAGCGTGGTTTCGACCGTGACCACTACGACGTCCCTGAGGCGCGCTACGCCGATCTGGTCTCCGCGGGGGCCGTGCCGGTGAGCTTTCGCGAAATGATCGTGCGGCTGCGCTCCAGCGGACTGCGCGTGACCGCCCGGGAGCGGCGAGGGCTGTAGGGCTCGGCTACTGCCAGGTGGCGTCGAAGCCCAGCACGCTGCGGCGCACGGCACCGGTGGCCACGTTCACGAACAGGGTCGTCACATCCGTTGCCTGAGCATTGACTGGGTATCCATCTAAAAGCTCGGTGTCACGGTTCGGCACGATCTGCACGGCCAGGAACTGGTCATTCGGCGAGAGTTCGAAACCAACGATGGTTTCGTCAGCGGATGCCGGTGAATAGACGGTGCGCGCCTCACCACCCTGCACCAACGAGAGATACTGCCTGACCGAACCGGTGGTGGCGTCGAACTCGGCGACCCGCTGCACATAACCGTCGGAGTCGGAGCCGACTCCCCCGGCGCGAAAGCGTAGCTCGGCGGTGTACCGGGTGGTACCGGCCACGCTCTGCGGCACGATGGGCGACTCTGTGCCCTGCGAAAGGTCGAGCACGTACTGGCCGTCGCGGTCAGAGACCGCAATGCGTACCCCGTCGGGTGCGAACGCGGTGAGGTTGGCGAATTGCCCCAACGGAACCGGTGCGGCGAATTCCGGTTCGTTTTCGAGCGGGTTGCCGCCGGACTGGTTTTGCGGATTGATCAGCAGCAAGGTCGAGTCGTATTGCTGCGCAATGATGTCGGCGCGACCGTGCATGAAACCCCACGTCGTGACACTCAGCGGGTCCCCTTCGAGGCCTGTGACGGCCGTAGCGGCATTGGTGCGCAGGTCGAGCACGAACAGCACGTTCTCGTAGTGCGGGCCGGCGGCATCCGCTGCGCTGGTAAAACGAAAACCAAGCAGGGACTGACCGGGTGCCGCCTGCAGGTCGTGCACGAGACCGACGCCGGGCAGGTTGAGGACTTCGGCGGTGCCGTCGGCGTCGACGCGGGAGAGCGCGTTGGCCAGATCGGGGTTGACGGTGACCACAGCGAGTTCGCTGCCCATCGGCACGAATTGTTGAATGTTCGCGGATTGGAAGACCACGGCGGTGTCGGTCGAACCGGTCGTGGTGCGCAGGATGCGGTCGGTGCCGCGCGTTCCTGCTTCGGCGGCCGGCTGCGCACGATTGAGATAGTAGAGCGGCGGTTCGCTCGTGCTGAATTCCGCGCTGAGCGTTCCTTCGCGATTGACAGCCGTGCCGGTGGCCCCCCGCACGGAGACCGCGTAGTCGGTGTTGTAAGCGAGTAGCTGGGGAAAGGAAATCACGACGGAATTTGCGCTCGTTGTCACCTGGAAGGCCGTGGCCGGCTCGATGCTGACCTGCTCGGGCCTGACTAAGGCCAATTGACGGTTGGTCGCCAGCACCAGGCGTGCATTTGGCGTCGAGACCACGGCATTCGTATCGACGTCGACGTCGGTGAGCCGGGGGCCGGTCAGCAGGTTGACGGCGACGAGGGCAAGGCACGCCGCGACCAGGCCGCCCACGAGCATCCAGAGGGTGCGACGGAATGGGCGCATCGACCGTGGCCGGAGCGGTTGGCCGGTGAGCAGATCGGTCGTGAGCTCAGTAGACATAGGGGTCCTTCGGCTGGTCGACGGGAAGGATCTCGACCGGGGTGATCGCGAGCGGGTCGCTCGCCGTCGCACTCACGCTCGGGTCGAACCGACCGGTGACCTGTACCCAGTCATCGATCTCGTACTCGGCCTGCCAGCCCGGAAGATAGACCGGAACACCGATCGGCTGGGCATCGACGGCGCAGCAGGTGACAACGAATCGGGCCACGTAGAACACGTTCTCGGGATCCTTGGCGTCCGGCGTAACGAATCCGGTGACCTGCGCGGTCTTGTCGGCGTAGAACCCAGGATCGGAGGACTGCGCGAGCAGGGAGACCCATTCGCGCACGCTGAGCTGCTCGAAGTCGCCGGTGCCGATAAGCGCGGCGGCTTGGTCGGCGTCGTCCTCGGTGCCGAGCCCGCCGGAGTTCACCTCGCGCTGGGTCGCGGTGGCGCTGGTCAGGGTGGTCGGCGGAACGACGACCATGGCTACCCCCATGATCACCAGCAGCACGACTCCGACCCCGGTGAGCGTCGTTGCGACGCGACCGGTGCGTTCGACTTCGAAACCGCGGCGACGGGCGAACCCGGCACCGACCAGCACGAGCCCGATGACGGCCATGGCAATCGTGAAGACGAAGTAGCGGGGGTGAATGTAGAGGCCAAGTTGGCCGCTCAGGGCCAGCCACAGCGTCGCGACGACCACCACGAGGCTGAGCAGCACGCCCTGCCAGCGCTCAGCCCAATATCTTAAGGCCTCGGACAACTTTGCGTCAGGCAACATAGTTCACCAGTAATCCGAGGGCCGCACTCATCAGCCCCACCACGACCGTAATCTGCACCAGGGTACGGCTCGTGAAGGTCGTACGCATGAGTGCGAGCATCTTGACGTCGATCAGGGCACCGAACACGAGGAAGGCCACGATTCCGCCGGGCAGAAAGGTGCTGCCGAACGACAGCACGAAGAACGCATCAACGTTGGAGCAGACCGCCACGATGAAGGCCAGGGCCATCATGGCGAGCACCGACCAGACCGGGTTGCTGCCGAGGGCGAGCAGCACCGACCGCGGCACGAAGACCTGGGTGAGTGCGGCCACGGCGGAACCGATGAACAAGGCCGGCATGATGACCGAGGTTTCGCGAATGAAAATCTCGGTGGTCTGGCTGAACCGGCTCTCGCGAGCATGCGCATGATCGTGCCCGCTCGTGGAGCCCACGGCGCAGGCCGCCGCGAACCTGGTCGTCAACAAGCTCTGCGGGTCGGGGTGCTTGCTGAACAGCCAGCCCACCACGTTGGCGATGAGGAATCCGCCGACCAACCGCGCTACCAGAATGTGGCCGTCCCAGCCGAAGGCCTGATGCGTGGTAATGATGGTGATCGGATTTAAAATGGGCGCGGCGAGCAGAAACGTGATCGATTCGGAGACGGTAAACCCGCCCACCATGAATCCGCGCGCGAGGGGCACGTTGCCGCACTCGCAGACCGGGAAGAACATGCCGAGCAGTGAAATCGAAGCACGTCGCAGGATCGGGTTTCGCGGTAGGTGTCGGGCCAGAACGCCGTGTGGCAGCCAGACCTGCACGACCGCCGAGAGCAGAATGCCCAGAAAAACGAATGGCACCGACTCGATGATGACGCTCATCGCCAGCGTCAGGGTGTCTTGCACCCGGTCGGGCAGTTGAAAATCGCTCAGCTGATCGTTGACGAAGGCGGGCGACAGTGCCCGCACGACGAAAACGGCGAGCACCACCAACACCCCCACGGTGAGGCCGAAAGGCCATCGCCGCAGGAGAGGGAGCTGCCCGCCGATTGCGTTACCGTCTGACTTCTATCGGGTGCCTAGTCGCCGTGTGGCAGTTGGCTGGGTGTCGACGCGGAGGTCGCATTACCCGAAGCTGTCAAAATAACCTGGCCGGCGGAACCACCGGCGGTCGTGACGCGGCGGCTGCGCGCCCGCCCCTGGCCGGGGAGTTTCGGTTCCGGCAGCGAGTCGAGCACGGAATCCAGCAACTGGTCGGTGACCTGTTTGCTGGGGCGCCGCGCGGTGCGCGTCGACTTCTTCACCGGAATGTCGAGGATATCGACGGACTCCGAGGTATCGAACACGGGAGTCTGTACTTCCGGCGTGGAAACGGCCGGCGCTCCGGCTGCAAGGGTGCTACGGCCGCCGCGGGTGCGGGGTGCGGCATCCGGTACTGCCTGGGTGGAGACCTGCTCACTGACCGGTGCAGCGGATACCGCCGGTTCAGCCTGTTCCGTGCTGGCCTGTTCCGTGCTCGCCTGTACCGTGTTCGCCTGTTCTGTGCCGGCCTGGCGGGCGCGGGCCTGCTCGGACCGCGACTGCTGGGTACGCCCATTTTGGCCGCGCGAACGTGACTGTCGACCGCGTGAACGCTCTGTGCTCGCCGGTTCGGCCTGCTCGGCCTGCTCGGCCTGCTCGGCCCGCTCGGTGCTGGCCTGCGCGGTGCTGGCCTGCGCGGTCGTAACCTGTTCCGTGCTGGCCTGCTCGATGGTCGCCTGCCCGGTGCTGGTCGCCTCGGTGGAGACCGGCGCGGCCTTCGCTGCGTCATTACCCGCTGCCCGCGCATCTGGCGCTGGGATGATCGCGATGGACCCGGTGCGGGTGATGGTACGAGCGGCGATCAGCGCGAGAGCCTGCTTGGCGTCCTCGGTGATGCCGTGGGTGCCCTGACCGCTCTTCGGCGCATCAAACCCGGTACTGCTGCCGAAGTGTGCGTCACGGTTGAAACTGTCGCGCTGGCCCGAGTTGTCGCGGCCATTTCCGGAAGCATTGTTTCCACCGTTTGTGCTGGACGCAGTGCTGCTGCCCTTGGCGCGTGGGCGGCGTTCCTGCGGCGGCTGTGCGGTCTGGCGGTGTTTGATAACGGGGTCGTGGTGCACAATGATGCCGCGGCCGGCGCAGGACTCACAGTTCTCGCTGAAGGATTCCAGCAGCCCGAGGCCGAGCTTCTTGCGGGTCATCTGAACGAGTCCGAGAGAAGTCACCTCGGCCACCTGGTGCTTGGTGCGGTCCCGGCTGAGGCATTCGATCAAGCGACGCGACACGAGGTCGCGGTTGCTCTCGAGCACCATGTCGATGAAGTCGACGACGATGATGCCGCCGATGTCGCGCAGGCGCAGCTGCCGCACGATCTCTTCGGCCGCTTCCAAGTTGTTCTTGGTGACGGTCTCTTCGAGGTTGCCGCCGCTGCCGACGAACTTGCCGGTGTTGACGTCGACAACGGTCATGGCTTCGGTGCGGTCGATCACCAGGGAGCCACCGGACGGCAGCCAGACCTTGCGGTCGAGAGCTTTCTCGATCTGCTCCGAGATGCGGAACTCATCGAAGGAGTCAATCTCGCCCTCGTAGGTTTCGACGCGCTCGAGCAGGTCGGGAGCGACCTGGCTGAGGTAAGTCTCGATCGTGGAGCGCACGTCGGGGCCGGCCACGACCATGCGCTGGAAGTCTTCGTTGAAGACGTCCCGCACGATTTTGACCAGCAGGTCCGGCTCGCTGTGCAGCTCGGCGGGTGCCTGCGCAGACTCGACCTGCTCAGAGATGCTCGCCCACTGCTCACGAAGTCGGTTGACGTCGACGGTGAGCTGCTCGTCGGTCGCGCCCTCGGCTGCGGTGCGCACGATCACGCCAACGTTGTCGGGAAGAACCTCCTTGAGGATCTTCTTCAGGCGGGCGCGTTCAGTATCGGGAAGCTTGCGGCTGATGCCGTTCATCGAACCGTTGGGTACGTAGACCAGGTAGCGGCCGGGCAGGGAAACCTGGCTGGTGAGGCGGGCGCCCTTGTGCCCGATCGGATCTTTCGTGACCTGCACGAGCACCTTGTCGCCCGGCTTGAGGGCGAGCTCGATGCGGCGGGCCTGATTAGAGCTGCCGGAGTTCTCGGCGGCAGCGTCCCAGTCAACTTCACCGGAGTAGAGCACGGCGTTGCGACCACGCCCGATGTCAACGAAGGCTGCTTCCATGCTCGGGAGCACGTTCTGGACGCGCCCGAGGTAGACGTTGCCGATCAGCGAGGCATCCTGATTCTTGGCGACGTAGTGCTCGACCAGCACGCCGTCTTCGAGCACACCGATCTGGATTTTATTGTGCTTGGCGCGCACGACCATGAGGCGGTCGACGGACTCTCGACGGGCGAGGAACTCGGCCTCCGTGATGACCGGGCGGCGGCGACCGGCGTCACGGCCGTCACGGCGACGCTGCTTCTTTGCTTCGAGCCGTGTGGACCCCTTGATGCGCTGAGGTTCGGTGATAAGTTCGGGTTCGCGCGGGGCGCGCACCTTGACCACCGTGTTGGCGGGGTCGTCGGTGCCTGACCTATTCTCGTCGCCGGTGCGCCGACGGGCTCGACGACGAACCGTCGTCGCTTCTTCTTCCTCGTCGTCGTCCAGAACGCGCTCTTGTTGGTGCGATTCCTGCGACGAGCGGATACCCGTGCGTGCCATCATCGGCAGGATTTCCGGTGCCTGGAACAACAGAGAAAACGACGGTCGTACGGGTGCCGCTGCCGGCGCTACTGGCTCGTCGTTCGCTTCGTCGTTTACGGGCGTAGCATCGGCTGTCTGCTGCGCTCCGGTGACGTTGTTGTACTCCGCGATGGTTGTCCTGGCGGGTACAGGCTCAGCGGTTTCGTGATCAGCGGGGCCCGATGCGGTCGCGGCCTCGATCGCCGGATCTATCGACCGAGTGACCGGCGCCTTCCTGGTTGATTTGCGAGGGCCGAACAGGCTCTTGCGTTTCTTGTTTTCGTTGTCTTCCACCATCACTGGTGCGCTCCTTGACCGCTGTGGATGACCGCGCCACCCACCGGTTACTCTCTCGTGCGGGATCGACACCTTCGTGGCAATTCCGCGAACTTTTTACTGCGGCAACCGGCTTTGCCCCCTCGTGCTGTTCGGGGACTGTGCTCTGGCTGCAAATACTTCGGATCGTGGGACCCTAATTCTGAGCGACTGTTGCCCAGGCAAGCTCTGTACTCATTAAGCTCTGTACTCATTAAGCGCTGTGGCGTCTGCTTGAGCGCGGCTCAACGACTATCAACGATTATCGCATGTAATCGAACAAACCCACGCCGCACGCGTGGCATAATCGCAAGCGTGCCTCAGATAGAGCGTTCTCAGCGTCCAACCGGCCTGGCTATTTTCCTGATCATCGCCGGATTAATCGGGTTTGCAGCGGCATTCGCTCTCACACTGGACAAGATCCACCTGCTGGAGGATCCAAACGCTCAACTGAGTTGCAGCTTCAGTGTTTTGATCGGATGCGCGACCAACCTCGCCTCACCCCAGGGTGCAGTGCTCGGCTTTCCGAACCCGCTGATCGGGCTGGCCGCCTGGAGCGTAGTGATCACGATCGGCGTCGCTATTCTGGCCGGCGCCAAATTTGCCCGCTGGTTCTGGATCGGCCTGAACCTCGGCATGCTCGCCGCCATCGTTTTCGTGATCTGGTTGATCGGCCAGAGTATCTTCGTGCTTGATGTTCTGTGCCCGTGGTGCATGGTGACCTGGGCGGTGACCATACCGGCCTTTTTAGCCGTGACACTGTACAATTTTACGGTGGGCCACCTGCCCGGTGGGGCATCCGTTCGCCGGGTGGCCGACGCCGCGTATTCCTGGATATTCGTCATAACGATCGTCTGCTACATCGTGTTCTTTATCGTCGCGCAGATCAACATGGACGTGTTGAGCCGGCTGTAACGCGCTATCGCAGACAGGAACGGCCCGCCTCACTGGTGAGACGGGCCGTTCCTTCGAATAGTGGATTCTGTGTGGTCAGTCGAACCAGAGCGCGAGCTCACGCGCGGCCGATTCGGGCGAGTCTGAACCGTGCACCAGGTTCTGCTGAACTTTAGAGCCCCAGTCGCGGCTGAGGTCACCGCGGATCGTGCCGGGCGCGGCGGTGGTGGGGTCGGTCGTGCCTGCCAGGGCACGGAACCCCTCGATAACCCGATTGCCTGCAACACGGAACGCGACGATGGGCCCGCTTTCCATGAATTCAACGAGGGGCTCGAAGAACGGCTTGCCCTCGTGCTCGGCATAGTGTGCCGCGAGAAGCGAGCGGTCGGGTTCGACCAGCTTCACGTCGACCAGGGAGTATCCCTTGGCCTCGATGCGGCGCAGGATCTCGCCGGTCAGGTTGCGGGCAACGCCGTCGGGTTTGACCAAAACGAGGGTTTCTTCGACCTTGGTATTCATTCAATCTCCTTGTGTTGATCTGGATGCGTACGATCTATTCGTGAGCCGGTGACCATGCAGTACGTCCACATGGCGGCAAAGAGTGCGCCAACAAAAAACATGGCCGGGGTAACAAACCCGGTCGCAATAATGACCGCCTGCAGCAGCCAGCCGATCGGGTAGGACCAGCGAAAACGCAGTAGTGCGATCAGGGCGACCATGGACAGGCACAGCAGCACACCGCCGATGATGACCGCCAGTGGTGTGACCAGACCCGGCTCGGTCGCCACCGACACCAACCCGAGGGTGACCACCGCGCCGAGAAACACGACGATGGTTTCGAAGCCGAGCACGATGGTAGCGAGCGAGCGTTTAACTGAGCGCGGGCCCGACGAACGGCGAAACCGACCTGTACCAGAGTCAGGGTCTGCGTCGTCGGCGGACACGGAGGTCATTTCTCCATCCATTCGCCGGCAGCGGCCAGGGTGATCGCTTCGCCGACGAGCACGATCGACCCGGTAACGAGCACGGCACGCTTGGGTGCCTCGACTGCCCATTCGCGAGCGCTGTCAAGGGCGGAAGCCAGGTCGTCAAAGCGGAATGTGGTTTGGTCGCTGGTCCACTCGGCGATATTGTCGGCGAGGTCGTCCGTGCGCACGGCCCGCTCCGAGTGCGGCTCGGTCACGTAGAACCGATCGACCTGGGGCGCGAGCGCAGCGACGATACCCTGTGCATCCTTGTCGGCCAAAATGCCAACAACCACGGCGATTTCCTCGAAGTCGAAGTAGGCCTCCAGGGCTGCGGCAAGGGCCGCGGCACCGTGTGGGTTGTGCGCGGCATCCACCAGCACGGTCGGCTCGATGCCGACGAGCTGTAAACGGCCGGGTGAGGTCGCGGTGCCGAGCCCCTCGGCGAGCAGGTCGCCAACCAGGGCCTGGCTGCCCGCACCGAGAAACGACTCGACAGCGGCAATGGCTACAGCCGCATTCTGGGCCTGGTGAGTGCCGTAGAGCGGGAGGAACAGATCCTTATAAGTGCCAGCGAGACCGCGCACCGAGATGACCTGTCCGCCGACGGCGACGGTGCTCGAGAGTAATTCGAAGCCCTCGTTCTCGCGGGCCAGCGTAGATTCGCTGAGCTCGGCCGCGCGGTCGAGCTCGGCCTGTGCCTCAGGGGTCTGGGCGGCCGAGACAACGGATGCCGCCGGCTTGATGATGCCGCTCTTGGTGCGCGCGATCTCGGCGACGGTATTGCCGAGGCGCAGTGTGTGGTCCAGAGCGATCGGGGTGAAGACCGCAACCTGCCCGTCGGCGACGTTGGTGGAATCCCACTCGCCGCCCATGCCGACCTCGACCACGGCTACGTCCACCGGGGCATCGGCAAAGCAGGCGAAGGCCAGCACCGTGAGCGCTTCGAAGAACGTCAACGCCACTTCGCCAGCTGCTTCGAGTTCTGTGTCGACGAGCTGCAGGTACGGCTTGATGTCAGCCCAGTTCGCGGCCAGGATCTGGTCGCTGATCGGTTCGCCATCGATGACGATGCGCTCGTTGAGTCGCACCAGGTGCGGGCTGGTCAGCAGACCGGTGCGTAACCCGTAGGCGCGCACAATGCTCTCGACGATGCGGCTCGTGCTGGTCTTGCCGTTCGTCCCGGCCACGTGAATGATCGGGTACGATCCCTGCGGGTCTCCGAGAAAATCGAGGGCGCGCCGAGTTGGAGCGAGGCGCGGCTGCGGCTGGGCCTCCCCCACCCGCTGCAATAGTTCAGCAAAAACGGCATCTCCGGCTTCGCGAAAAGCATCGAGCGGAGCCGGCTGGTTCATCGGCTCCTCGTCGTCGCCGCGCCCGGTGATGTTCTTCCAGTCAGTGCTGTCGTCGGCGGGTGTTCCGTCGGCGGGGTTGTCGTTCTCAGACAAGGGTGGCTCCGTTCACTCGTGCGACGGCCACAATGACGGCGCCCTGGTTGACATAGTGGTCTGCTTCAAACCGAACGTAGTGTTCGACGGGGGCGCTGACACGAGCCTCGAGCCACTCCGACGGCAACTCGCGAGGAATTTCCCCGGTTGACGGACGATGAGTGGTGAAGCTCGTGGCGAGTGTCTCGGCCGCCACATCGACCCCGAAGGCGAGGTCGAAGGAGTCGGCATCCGTTTCGCTCTGAAAGACCAGATCGAGGCGGATGCGGTCGCTCACCGAAAAACCGGCCGATTTGCGAGTGTCCTGCACGGCACGGATCAGGTCGCGGGCGAATCCCTCGGCCTCAAGTTCGGGCGTGGTGTGAGTCGCGAGCAGCGCAAAACCGCCGCCGGGCAGCAATGCCAAGGCCGCCCCACCGTCAGCGCCGTCGTTGTTGGCCTCAAGGGTCAGCTCAAATTCGCTCGCTTCAAGAGCGATACCGCCGGCCGTGACAACACCGTCGGCCTCGCTCCAATCGCCGACACGAGCGGCCTTGATGACGTGCTGCACCTGCTTGCCGAGTCGGGGACCCGCGGCGCGGGCGTTGACGACGAGCCTGCTCGTGACACCGTAGGCGGCGGCGCTATCATCTTCGAGCTCGATCAGGGTGACCGTCTTCACGTTGAGCTCGTCGCGGAGGATGCCGACGAAGGCCGAAAGTGCGGCGGTGTTGTCGGTGACGACGGTGAGGTTGGTCAGCGGCAGGCGCACTCGCAGGCCAGCCTGCTTGCGCAGCGACAGCACGGTCGAACTGATCAGGCGAACCTGGTCCATCGCAGCGACGAGGTTCTCGTCGGCGGGGAACAGGGTGGCATCTGGCCAGTCCTCGAGGTGCACGCTGCGACCCCCGGTCAGGCCCTGCCAGATGCGCTCGGTCACGAGCGGCAGCAGCGGTGCGGTGACCCGGCAGACGGTTTCCAGAACGGTGTAGAGCGTGTCGAAAGCTTCGTGGGCGGTGTCGCTTTCGGCTGCTCCTCCCCAGAATCGGTCGCGTGACCGGCGCACGTACCAGTTGGTGAGTACGTCGGCGAAGTCGCGCAGGCGTGCGGCCGCGACCGTGCTGTCGAGCGCTTCGAGATCGGTCGTGACGCCGACAATCAGGTCGCGGGTCTTGGCCAGCAGGTAGCGGTCCAGCACGTCGGTGGAATCGGTGCGCCAGGTAGCGTCGTAGCCCGCGGACTTCCCGGCATCCGCACCGGAGGCGTTGGCATAGAGGGAGAAGAAATACCAGGTGCTCCACAGCGGCAGCATGAGCTGACGGGCCCCCTCGCGGATGCCTTCCTCGGTGACGACAAGGTTTCCGCCGCGCAGCACCGGGGAACTCATCAGGAACCAGCGCATGGCGTCGGCGCCGTCGCGGTCGAAGACCTCATTGACGTCGGGGTAGTTGCGCAGCGACTTGCTCATCTTTTGGCCGTCGTTGCCGAGCACGATACCGTGACTGACCACGTTTTTGAACGCCGGCCGGTCGAACAGGGCGGTGGAGAGCACGTGCAGCAGGTAGAACCAGCCGCGGGTCTGCCCGATGTATTCGACGATGAAGTCGGCCGGGTTGTGCGCTTCGAACCATTCCCGGTTCTCAAATGGGTAGTGCACCTGGGCGAAGGGCATCGAGCCGGAGTCGAACCAGACGTCGAGCACGTCGGTGATTCGGCGCATCGTGGACTGGCCGGTGGGGTCGTCGGGATTCGGTCGGGTGAGTTCGTCGATGTAGGGGCGGTGCAGGTCGGTGGGCCGCACGCCGAAGTCAGCCTCGAGCTCGTCGAGCGAGCCGTAGACATCCGTTCGGGGGTAATCGGGGTTGTCGCTCTTCCAGACCGGGATGGGTGAACCCCAGTACCGGTTGCGGCTGATCGACCAGTCGCGGGCGTTGCCGATCCACTTGCCGAACTGGCCGTCTTTGACGTTCTCCGGAACCCAGTTCACTTCCTGGTTGAGTTCGACCATGCGCGGGCGAAAGTCGGTGACCCTTACGAACCAGCTCGAGACAGCCTTATAGATGAGCGGGTTGCGGCAGCGCCAGCAGTGCGGGTAGGAGTGCTCGTAGCTGGCCTGGCGCAGCAGCCGGCCGTTGGCCTTGAGCAGTGCGGTGAGTGGCTTGTTGGCGTCACTCCAGAGCTGACCGGCCACTTCGGGAACGTCGCTGAGAAATTTTCCGCCGTCGTCGAGGGAGAGGATGACCGGGATGCCGGCGGCCTCACCTATCTTCTGGTCTTCCTCACCGTAGGCGGGCGCCTGGTGCACGATGCCGGTACCGTCGCTCGTGGTGACGTAGTCGGCGACGAGGATGCGCCAGGCGTTCTGGGTGCCCCAGACGGCTTCGTCGGCGTAATAGTCGAACAGGCGGTCATAGCTGACGCCCTCGAGGTCGCGTCCCAGCACGGTGCGCGATACGGCGGCGGATGCCTCGGCTGCGCTCTCGTAGCCGAGGTCTTTCGCATAGTTGCCGACCAGATCGATCGCGATGAGGTACTCGGCGCCAAACACCTCGGCCGAGGATGCGACGCCTTCGCGGAGGACCTCGGCGTCTGGCGTGCCGTTCGGGCCGGCCGGCACCACGGCATAGACAATTTCGGGGCCCACGGCGAGCGCAAAGTTCGTCGGCAGCGTCCACGGGGTCGTGGTCCAGGCCAGGGCCCGTACCGCCGTGAGACCGAGGGCTTCAGCCTTGGCGCCGATCAGCGGAAACGTGACCGTGACGGTCTGGTCCTGGCGCATCTTGTAGACGTCATCGTCCATGCGCAGTTCGTGGTTGGAGAGCGGGGTCTGGTCGCGCCAGCAGTACGGCAAAACGCGGTAGCCCTCGTAGGCGAGGCCCTTGGTATGCAGCTGTTTGAAGGCCCAGATCACCGATTCCATGAAGGTGATGTCGAGGGTCTTGTAGTCGTTGTCGAAGTCGACCCAGCGGGCCTGCCGGGTGACGTACTCTTCCCAGTCCTTGGTGTACTCGAGCACCGACTCCCGGGCGACCGCGTTGAACGCGGCGAGGCCCATCTGTTCGATCTGGCTCTTGTCGGTGATGCCGAGCTTGCGCTCGGCTTCGAGCTCGGCCGGCAGACCGTGGGTGTCCCAGCCGAACCGGCGGTGCACCTGCTTGCCGCGCATAGTCTGAAACCGTGGGAACAGGTCTTTGGCGTACCCGGTGAGCAGGTGGCCGTAGTGCGGCAGGCCATTGGCGAATGGCGGGCCGTCGTAGAAGGTCCATTCCTCGGCGCCGGCGCGTGCGTCGATCGAAGCCTGGAACGTGTCGTCGTTCTTCCAGAATTCGAGCACTTCGTTTTCGAGCGCGGGAAAATTCGGGGAGGGAACAATGTTCGCGCCGGACGTGGGCTCGCCCTCCAGGGGGTTGCTGCCACTTCGGGCGTTGCGGTTCTTGGGGTACAAATTACTTCTCCTACCGGGACGGGTCGCTGGGGCCCTGCTCCACGAGGACGAACGATTCTGGAGAAATCGCCGCGGTACCACCTCGCTTGCCGCACGCAACTGCCGGGCGACCGCTTGTTCACAGGCTGTGACGGGCCCGACTCGTTCGGTTCTACTGGGATGTCCACCCGGGGGCGATCGTCTGTTCTTCCGAAGACTTCCCGGTGATAGCCGGGTCACTGTCATTCACGCTAATCGTACCGGACGATCCACCGCCGTAGCCTAACGTTGAGGGGTGAAGAATCAAATGCTGCACCCAGCCCGTACCCGCCGTCTGCTCGCCGCGGGCGCCGGCCTGATCACCCTCGGGCTGCTCGTAGCCGGCTGCACCTCGACCGGCTCGAACAAATCGGTCGGTGAACCCAAAAGTGGTGGCACGCTCACCTACGCCTCGGGCGACGCCGAACCGAGCTGCCTGGACCCGCACGTTGGCGGCAACTTCCCCCAGGCACTGATCAGCGCCCAATACCTCGAGTCGCTCGTCTCCCGCGACAACACTGGCCAGATCATCCCCTGGCTGGCCGAGTCCTGGGAGCCGAGCGCTGACGGCCTGACCTGGGATTTCACCCTGCGCGACGACGTGACCTTCACCGACGGCACGGTGTTCGACGCGAGCGCGGTGCAGGCCAACATCGCTCATCTGCAAGACCCGACGACGCTGTCATCGACCGGATATCTCGCCCTCGGCAAGGTCACGGGCACCGAGGCGGTCTCCCCCACCGTCGTGCGTTTCACCCTCAGCGAACCCGACAGTGCCCTGCTGGAATCGCTGTCCCAGCCGTGGCTCGCCATCCAATCACCTACGGCGCTCGAACGCAGCCAGGACGAGAACTGTGCCGCGCCGGTCGGTACCGGCCCGTTCATCGTCGAGAGCTGGGTGAAGCAGAACGCGGTCACCCTCGTGCGAAACGATGACTACGTTTCCCCGCCAGCGGATGCCGACCATTCCGGACCCGCCTACCTCGACACGGTCATCTGGCGGTTCATTCCCGATTCGGCCTCGCGGTACGCCGCCTTGCAGTCCGGCGAGGTCGACGTGATCGACAACGCCCAGCCCGACACGATCGTGCAGGCCGAGCAGAGCGATTCAATCAAAGAGCTCGATTCTCCGCGCCCCGGATCGTCCAACCGCATCGAGCTGAACTCGGGTCAGGCTCCCTTCGACGATGTGCGCGTGCGAGAGGCGTTCATCCGCTCGGCGAACGTCGACGATGCCGTGTCGAGCCTGTTCCAGGGCACGGCAACCCGCTCGTACTCGGCACTGTCGAGCGTTGAGCCCACCGCCGTCTCGAACGCCGCCCTGTTCGCCTATGACCCGGCCGCGGCCGGCACCCTGCTCGATGAAGCCGGCTGGGACGAAATGGATGACGACGGTTACCGGGTCAAAGACGGCGTTCGACTGACGGTGGAGTTTCCGGTGAGTACCAACCAGTCCATTCCCGCCGAGCAGAGCGTATTCGAGCAGATTCAAGCCACGGCGAAAGCCACCGGTTTCGAGGTGAAACTGAGCCCGATGGATCTTTCCAGCTGGTACGCGGCCCTCGCCAGCAACGCCTACGACGCGGTCAGCGCGCCGTATACCAAGGTCGGCCCCGACGTCCTGCGCATTCTGTACCACTCCGACAGCATCGTGCCGGCACCGAGCGGGTATTTCGCCAATCTCGCCCAGGTCAACGACCCGGCAATCGATGAGCTGCTCACGACTGCTGCGAGCACGGCGGATGCCGCAGAGCGCGCGTCCCTCTATTCCGACGCCCAGGATCGCATCCTGGAGGGCTTCTACATCCTGCCGCTCTACGACCAGCAGAACCACTTTCTGCTGCGCGGCGACGTGATCGGCCTGCGTACCCTGCCGACCGTGGCTGTGCCGACGCTGTACGACGCGTGGCTGAACCGGTAGCGGCGGCCGGTCTCCCCGGGCCAGGACCGGTTCTCCCCGACCAAGGCAACGCCAGCGCGCTCGCTCGACGCCCGGCCGTGCTCGGCATATTCGCTCGAGTGTTCCCCCGACTCGCAGCCCGCCTCGCCGGAGCGGTCTTCGTACTGTGGATGGTGGCCACCATTACGTTCTTTGCTGTGCGCCTCATTCCCGGTGACCCTGCCCAAGCCGTTCTCGGGGGCCCGGGATCGCAAGCCTCGCCGGAGGCCCTCGCGGCGGTCCGCGCCGAGTATGGCTTCGACCAACCCGTGATCGTGCAGTATTTCGCCCAGTTGGGCCGGCTCGCAACCGGCGACCTCGGACGGTCGTATGCGCTCAACATGGACGTCGGACCGCTCGTGCTCAGCCAGCTTGGCGGCACCCTGCTGCTGGCTGTTCTCGCCCTCGCCCTCGCCTGGCTGCTCGCTCTCGCCCTCGCCACCTGGTCGACCCGCGGTGGCAAAGTCGCCGCCCGCGTAGGGTCGAGCCTCGAAATCGTCGCGGCAGCGCTGCCACATTTCTGGCTCGCGACCTCGTTGATTGTCGTGTTCAGCATCGGGCTCGGCGTGCTGCCACCCATCAGCACCGGCGACGTTGCCGGGCTCGTGTTACCGGTTCTCACCCTGGCCGTTCCGCTGGCCGGATTTCTCGGGCAGATCATGCGCGAATCGCTGCTGGTCGCGCTGGAGAGCCCCTTCGTGCTCTCGGCCCGCGCCCGCGGTGAGAGCGAGCGTGGTGTGCGCTGGGTGCACGCGCTGCGCCACGCCTCGCTGCCAGCGATCAGCCTCTCCGGTTGGGCGTTCGGTTCCCTGATCAGCGGCGCGGTCGTCGTCGAGACCATTTTCGCCCGCCCCGGCCTCGGCCGCACCCTGCTCACTGCCGTTACCCTTCGGGATGTTCCGGTGGTGATCGGCGTGGTCATGATCGTCGCGGTCGCCTATATTTTGATGACACTGCTCACGGATGCTGCCAGTCGCCTGGTCGATCCGCGATTGCGACTGACATGAGCGACCTCGAAGTGCAGGCTGGCCTTGCAGCCCAATCCCGCCAGTCCGGCCCGTCTCGGCGCCTCGGTGTGGCCGAGACGGCGGCTGGAGTGCTCGCCCTGTTCCTGTTGGTGTCGGCGGTCGTGCCCCAGTTGCTGGCGCCGGGCGACCCCCTCGCGATCGACCCGCTCTCAGCGTTTCAGCCGCCGAACTTGGCGCACGGGTTCGGCACCGACGAATCGGGCCGCGACATCTACTCCAGAGTGGTGCACGGCACCCAGTACTCTCTGGTGATCGGGGCGATCGCCACCGCGATCGGGCTGGGGCTCGGTATTCTGCTGGGCACCCTGGCCGGGATGCTCGGCCGGGTCGTCGACTTCACCGTCAATCGGTTTCTTGAGGTACTTTTCGCTTTTCCAGGGCTGCTCCTGGCGCTTTTGTTCATTGTCATCTTCGGCCCCGGTGTTGTCACCGCGACGATCGCCGTGGGACTGTCGACAGCACCCGGGTATGCGCGCACCATCAGGGCCCAGCTGATTACGGTGCGATCACAGGCGTTCGTCGAGGCGGCGACCGTGCTCGGCCGCACCCGGTGGCAGATTCTGCTGCGCCACATTCTCCCCAACACCCTCGCCCCCCTGTTCGTGCTCGCTACCCTGGGCGTCGGCCAGGCCATTGTCTGGGCGGCAACGCTGAGCTACCTCGGGCTCGGTGCCGAACCGCCGACCTCGGAGTGGGGCGCCATGCTCTCGGCCGGGCGCACGTACATCACATCGGCCTGGTGGATGAGCTTCTTTCCAGGGTTGTTCATCGTGCTGACCGCCGTGACCGCCACGGTGCTCGGCCGCAGTATCGACCGGCGGATGAGGCACGCATGAATGGGTCAGTAGTCTTTGGCGACAGTGCTGCCGCGGTGACCGTGCGCAACCTGCGGGTTGGCTTCGGCTCGGCTGAGCCGGTTGTTCGCGGTGTGTCGTTCGCCGTCGCCCCGGGTGAGTGCCTCGCCATCGTCGGCGAATCCGGCTCGGGTAAAAGCGTGACCGCCCGCAGCCTGCTGGGTCTGGCCGGTACGAACGCCCGGGTCAGCGCCGACCGGCTCGAGCTCGGCGGGCAGAGCGTTTTAGGGCTGACCGGTCGCGCATGGCAGGCCAGACGAGGCAAGGACGTGGGTCTGGTGTTGCAGGATGCCCTGGTCTCGCTCGATCCGTTGAGGCCGATCGGCCGAGAGATCGCTGATTCACTGCGGCTGCACACCACGCTCGGTGCTGCAGGCCGGGCACGGCGGGTGCTCGAGCTGCTTGACGCAGTCGGACTGCCGGAACCCGAATTGCAGGTGCGCAAGCTCTCGGGGCAGCTCTCCGGCGGCGAACGTCAACGCGCTTTGATTGCCGCGGCGATTGCGCTGAACCCGCCGCTGCTCATCGCCGACGAACCGACAACGGCGCTCGACGTTACAGTGCAAGCGCAGATCCTGGCACTGCTTGAACAGATCACCGGCGCCGGCACCGCCGTGCTTCTGATCAGCCATGACCTGGCCGTGGTGAGTCGCGTCGCGCACCGGGTCGCCGTCATGTATGACGGACAGCTCGTGGAAACCGGCCGTACACCGGAGGTTCTCGGCTCGCCCCAGCAGGAGCAGACCCGGCGAATGGTCGCCGCGATACCGGGCGACAAACCTCGCGGCACCCGACTAAGCCCGTCCGATGGGCCCGACACCCCGAGCGGTTTAACGGCCACGGGCGATTCCCGGGCTGAGGTTTCGCCCGAGAGCACCGTCGTGCTCGAAGCCATCGGCCTGTCGAAAAGTTTTCGACGTCAAGATGGCACCCGGCAGCTCGCCGTTGACGACGTCTCGTTCGCGTTGCACCGCGGAAGCACCCTCGGCATCGTCGGCGAGTCTGGCTCGGGCAAAACCACGACCGCGCGTCTTCTGCTCGCGTTACTGGCCCCAGATCACGGCGAGGTTCGGGTGTTCGGCGAGCCGTGGAGCACGACCAGCGAGAAGACCCGCCGCGGGCTGCGGGCATCCGTCGGGGCGATCTATCAGGATGCCCTCGGCTCATTCGATCCGCGCTGGAGCGTCGCCGAGATCCTCACCGACGCCCTGCACCTGCGGCACGAGCGCGGCGCCCCGCACACGACGGCGCGACTCACCAGCCTGCTCGACGAGGTCGGCCTCGCGCCCACAGTGCTGCCCCGACGCCCGCTCGAACTCTCCGGCGGGCAGAGACAACGGGTCGGTATCGCGCGGGCGCTGGCCGGCCGACCCGAAATTCTCATCTGTGACGAACCCGTCTCCTCACTCGACGTGACCGTTCAGGCTCAGGTGCTCGATCTGCTTGACGACGTGCAGCGAGAGCGCGGGCTCAGCCTCATTTTCATCTCGCACGATCTCGGTGTCGTGCAGCACGTCAGTGATCACATCGCGATCATGCGCGACGGGCGCATCGTCGAAATGGGCCCGGCGGAGCGCGTTTTTGCCGCGCCGCAGCATCCATACTCTGCGCAGTTACTGGCCGCCGTGCCCCGCCTGCGCGCGTGAAACAACCATTTTCGCGATTGAGAGAAGAGCCCCCGTTCGGGGAAAAAGAGCCGATCGGGTAGATTAGATGCGCACACTCGGGCACCTCACCATCGACACGGTGCCGAATACACCGAACCGGAGAGTTATGACCCACGCCGACCGCGTCCCCGAAAAGCCTGCGCTCGAAGGGCTCGAAGCCAAGTGGCAGTCCCGCTGGGAAACCGACGGCACCTACCTTTTTGCACGCGAGAACGCTACCCGCGAGACGATCTACTCAATCGACACTCCCCCGCCGACCGCATCTGGTTCGCTGCACATCGGCCACGTTTTCTCATACACCCACACTGACGTCGTCGCCCGTTTTCAGCGGATGCGCGGCAAGAACGTGTTTTACCCGATGGGCTGGGACGACAACGGCCTGCCCACCGAACGTCGCGTACAGAACTATTACGGCGTGCGCTGCGACCCCTCGCTCGGCTATACCGAGAACTTTGTTGCACCATTCAAAGGCGGAGACGGCAAGAGCTCGAAAGCTGCCGACCAGCTGCCGATCAGCCGCCGCAACTTCATCGAACTCTGCGAAACCCTCACCAAAGAAGACGAGAAGCAGTTTGAAGCCGTGTGGCGTGCACTCGGCCTGAGTGTCGACTGGACGCAGACCTACCGCACCATCGGCCAGGAGGCACTGTTCACCTCGCAGCTCGCCTTTCTCGGCAATGTCGAACGCGGCGAGGCGTACCAGGCCATGGCGCCGACCCTCTGGGACGTCACTTTTCGCACCGCTGTAGCCCAGGCTGAACTTGAAGACAAGGACATGCCCGCCGCTTACCACCGGGTCTCCTTCCTGAAGCCCGACGGCAGCACGATCGAGATCGAGACGACCCGCCCCGAACTTCTCCCGGCCTGCGTTGCCCTCGTCGCGCATCCCGATGACGAACGCTACAAGCATCTGTTTGGCACCACCGTGACGACCCCCGTGTTTGGTGTCGAGGTTCCGGTGCTCGCGCACCACCTCGCCCAGAAGGATAAGGGTTCAGGAATCGCCATGATCTGTACTTTCGGCGATCTGACCGACGTCGTCTGGTGGCGCGAACTCGACCTGCCCAACCGCGCCATCATGGGTTTCGATGGTCGCATCACTGCCGAAGCACCGGAGGCGATCACCTCCCTCGTCGGCCGCGACGCGTATGCGCAGCTCGCCGGCAAGACCGTGTTCGGGGCGAAGGCCGCCGTGGTTGAACTTTTGAAAGCCAGTGGCGACCTCATCGGTGAGCCGAAGCCGATCGTGCACGCCGTCAAGTTCTTCGAAAAGGGCGACAAGCCACTCGAAATCGTTTCCACTCGCCAGTGGTACATCCGCAACGGTGCCCGCGACGAAAAGCTCCGCGCGCGACTGCTCGAGCACGGCACCGAGCTGGCCTGGCACCCTGAATTCATGAAAGTGCGCTACGAGAATTGGGTGAATGGACTCACCGGCGACTGGCTCATCTCCCGCCAGCGTTTCTTCGGCGTGCCTCTGCCGGTTTGGTACCCCCTCGACACCGAGGCCAAGCCGGTATTCGACCAGCCGATTGTCGCCACCCGCGACCTGCTACCGGTTGACCCGTCCTCGGATCCCGCGCCCGGCTACACCGAGAGCCAGCGCGGCGAGGCCGGCGGCTTCGTCGGCGAAGTCGACGTGATGGACACCTGGGCCACCTCCTCGCTTACTCCACAACTTGCCGGTGGCTGGGAGCGAGACCCGGAACTGTTCCAGCTAGTCTTCCCTTATTCGCTGCGCCCGCAGGGCCAGGACATCATTCGCACCTGGTTGTTCTCCACGGTGCTGCGCGCCGAGCAGCAGCACGGTGTGGCACCGTGGCAGCATGCCGCGCTCAGCGGCTTCATCGTCGACCCCGACCGCAAGAAGATGTCGAAGTCCAAGGGCAACGTCGTCACCCCGGCCGACATGCTCGAAAAACATGGATCCGACGCGGTGCGCTACTGGGCGGCTTCCTCGCGCCTCGGCACCGACGCGGCCTTCGACCCCCAAAACCCGACGCAGATCAAGATCGGCCGTCGCCTCGCCATCAAGATCCTCAACGCGAGCAAGTTCGTCTCCATGTCGCAGGGCAGCAGTACAGCCCCGATCACCGAACCCGTCGACCAGAGCATGCTCGCCGGCCTCACCGCGGTCGTCGCCCAGGCCACGACTGCGTTCGAGAACTACGACCACGCCCGGGCGCTGGAGACCACGGAAAGTTTCTTCTGGACCTTCTGCGACGACTACCTCGAGCTGGTCAAGGAACGCGCTTACGGCGAGCCCGGACCCGGCCAGGCTTCCGCCGTTGCCGCGCTGCGCACCGCACTGGCCACGCTACTGCGCCTGTTCGCGCCGTTCGTTCCGTTCGCGACCGAAGAAGCCTGGTCCTGGTCCAACGACGGCTCGGTGCACACCGCGCCGTGGCCGGTCGCGGCCGACCTGCTCGGCAGCGACGAGGTCGCCATCGGCAATATTGCCCTGCTCGATTTGGCCAGCCGCGCTTTGACTGGCATCCGTCGTGCCAAAACGGATGCGAAAGCGTCGCAGAAGTCTGAGGTGGATTCCGCAGTAATATGCGGTGCACCCGCCGAAATTGCCCTGTTGACCCTGGCCGCTGCTGATCTCAAAGCGGTCGGTCGCATTCACAATCTGACCTTTGTCGACGGCAGTGAACTCGCTGTGACCGACATCGTGTTCGCCACCGTGTTGGAAAGTTAGGAGACCAGATGTCAGTGACCGTGCGCCCATTGGGCGACAAGGACTTTTTCGCCTGGCTGGGCCTGTTCGAGGGCTACAGCGCGTTCTACGAGAGCGAACTTACCGATCAGAAAGCCCTGCAGGTGTGGAGCTGGATTATCGACACGAACAACGCCCTCTTTGGTGCCGTGGCGGTCAACGACGATGGTGACTTCGTCGGCCTCGCACACTACCGCAGCGTTCCGCGCACCCTTAGCGGCGACCTCGCGCTGTTCCTAGACGATCTCTATGTGGCCGAGGACGCGCGCGGAAAGGGCGTCGGCACCTTATTGATGGAATTCACTAAGGACTATGCCCGTGTGCACCAGCTGGCCCAGATTCAGCTGATGACCGCCGCCGACAATGCAACCGCGCAGGTGCTCTACGACCAGCTCGGAACGCGTACCGACTGGGTCACCTACGAGATTGACGTCTAGATCATGCAGTTGGGCACCCGATGGACCCTGGGCGGCACGCTGCCGGCGGGGCTGCCGCACGTTGTTGAAATCGCCGTGCAAGCGGTCGAAGAAGATCTCACGGCGCTGGACGTCGACACCAGTACCTGGCGCTGGACCCTGACCTGGCTGGAATCGAAACCGGTGATCGAGCTCGACGATGGCACCATCATCCGGTTCAATCCGGTCGACGACAGTGCCACCATCACGCAGCCATCGACCAACGTCGATGACGATGACGAGGAATGGATTTAGGGCGCACGTGTAGCTGCGCGTTGGTACACGTGCTAGCGTTTTGTGTGTCACCTCAGTGACACACAAAAGGGGCACGCATGTTGTTTCTCATTTACTTTCTGCTCGTTTTTCTCGTGGTCGGGATTGTTCGCGTGGCCAGCCGAAATGGCCTGGCCGTCCTCGCCGTGACGGTTCCCGAGATTGGCACGGTGGCCGCGCGCAGGTTCTCCCGTTCAATCATGCTGCGCAACATCGGCGCTCTCCTGGCCGGCGGAATGGTGCTCTGGTCGCTCGACCGGCTCAACCAGGCGCAACCTGGTTGGTATGGTTTGCCGCTGTTGCTGGCCCCTGGCGTCGCTGCAGCGATCGGGCTGTTGGTCTTCGCGCTCTGCCCCACTCGCATCGTGACCGACCGGCCCGCGCGCCGCTCGGCCGATTTAGTGCCGCGCCGAGTGTGGACATACGGGCCGGCCTGGGGATTTCTGCTTCCACTGGGCGCTGCAGTCGCCACGGTTGTCTTCGCGATCATTGCCGGCCTGGCGTCGAGCGCGCAGCCTGACGGCGCTTTTCGTTCGATCACCATCGGCCAAAGCACAGCGAGCCCCTACCCGGGCTGGTACTACGGTGTGCCGCTGATCGGCCTAACCGTGCTGCTCGCGGCGGTGACACTGTTTGCACTCGGTCGAATCGCCTCGGCAGCGCGCTCAGAACAATTCGAAGCGCTCGATCGTGCGGTGCGAATTCTCGCCACGCGTGTAGTCATGCAGCTCAGCTCCGGAGCGCTGTTTCTTTACTCCGGTGGTGTGCTGCTGGTCGCCGGCTGGGCCACGAGAAACGCTGCAACCACCTTCCTGCCCGGAGGGACGGCTGCCTCCGCTATGCAGCCAGCCGCCACCATCGGTCTTACCGAGCTGGTTGCGGGGTTGATCGTCACGCTGCTCGGCGGCGTTCTGGTCATCCTCTCAATCCTGGATGCCACCAGGCAGCCACTCGACCGCGTCTCTTCGGCAGGCGCCCCCACAGTGGATGCAGCATCCACCCGGCCGTCATGACCCTCCGCACATGATCACCATCGACGAAGACCAGGCCACGCCGCCGTTCGAGCAGATTCGGGCCCAGCTGGCCGACCAGATCCGAGCCGGATCGCTCGCCGCCGACCAGCGCCTGCCCTCGATGCGCCAGCTCGCGACCGATCTGCGGGTAGCGACGGGCACCGTCGCGCGTGCCTACGCCGCATTGGAGGCAGCGGGGCTCATCTCAACCAGTCGGGCCAGCGGCACCAGGGTGCGCGCCGATCAGGGCATCGACGACGAGTCTCGAGCGAGTGCGCGACGCTTCGCGCAGGCCCTACATCGGCGGGGAGTCAGCCTCGACGATGCGCTCAGCGTCGTGCGCGCCGAGTGGTCGCGCATCAGCAACTTCTAGTCCGGGCGGGTGGGCCGCTCGATGTCCAGTATCGCCATCGCGACTCCTGCGCAGCCGGCCCCGCACGGCCGGGTCGCTAGTGTGGACGCATGGCTCTCACCGCGAACAACCCCTTTTTCACCCGGAGCACGCTTCCCTACCAACTGCCGCCCTTTGCTTCCATTACCGACGAACACTATCGACCGGCCTTTCTGCAGGGCATGACCGCGCAGCTCGCCGAGGTCAGCGCCATCACCGGCACAGCGGATGCCCCCAGTTTCGACAATACGCTCGTCGCGCTCGAGCGCAGCGGACAGACACTCGCCCGGGTCTCCGAGGTCTTCTTCAACAAGAGTTCCTCCGACTCCAGCGACTTCACCAACGACCTCGAAGAAGAACTCGCGCCGCTGCTGGCCGCCCACGCCGACGCGATCCGCCTCGATCCCGCGCTCTACTCGCGCCTCGCCGCCGTGCACGAGCAGCGCGCCAGCCTCGGACTCGACGCCGAGTCGCTCTACCTCGTCGAGCGCTATTTCACCGAGTTCACGCTGGCCGGGGCCGGCCTGAGCGACGACAACAAGCAGTCTCTGCGTGATTTCAACTCGCGGCTGTCGACCCTCACCACCCGCTTCGAAAAGAACCTGCTGGCCGACACCAACGAGCTCGCCCTCATCATTGACGACGTGGCCGAGCTCGACGGGCTCACGGAGGGTGAGATCTCGGCGGCCGCCGAGGCCGCCCGGGAACGCCAGCTCGACGGCAAATACCTGATCAGCCTGGTACTGCCCACCTCGCACCCCTATCTCGCGAGCCTCACCGACCGGGGGGTGCGCGAACGATTGCTCGCGGCAAGCCGAGCCCGCGGTATCCGCTCGGATGCGGCGGGAGCGGCCAACGATAACCGGCCGCTCGTGATTGAGATCACCCACCTGCGCGCCCAACGCGCTCGACTGCTGGGGTTTGACAGCCACGCCGCCTATGTGACCGCCGACGAAACCGCCAAGACCCCCGGTGCAGTTTGGGATTTGCTCGGACGTCTCGCACCAGCCGCTGCCCGCAATGCCCGTGTGGAACAGGTCGATCTGCAGGCCGTGGTCGACGCCGAGGGCGGTGGATTCGAACTGGCTGCCTGGGACTGGGCGTTCTACACCGAGAAAGTGCGGCGCGCCAAGTACGACGTGGACACCGCGGCCATGCGCCCCTACTTCGAGCTCGAAAGCGTACTGACCAACGGGGTCTTCTACGCGGCCAACCAGCTCTACGGGCTGACCTTCACGGCGAGGCCCGAGCTGGTCGGCTGGCACCCCGAATCGCGCGTCTTCGAGGTCACGACAGAAGACGGCACTGCACTCGGTCTCTACATCGGCGACTTCTACACCCGCGATTCCAAGCGCGGCGGGGCTTGGATGAATGCCCTGGTCTCGCAGTCGGGCCTGCTCGGCACCAATACGACCGTGGTCTGCAATAATCTCAACGTGTCGAAGCCCGCTGCCGGCCAGCCGACTCTGCTCACGTACGACCAGGTCACCACCCTGTTCCACGAATTCGGACATGCCCTGCACGGTCTCCTGGCCCGCGCAACCTATCCCAAATTCTCCGGCACCAATGTCTACCGGGACTTCGTGGAATTCCCCAGCCAGGTCAACGAGATGTGGATGCTCTGGCCAGAAGTGCTCGCCAACTACGCCCGCCATTACCAGACCGGTGAGGCAATGCCGCAGAAGTTGGTGGACCGAATCCAGGCGTCGTCGGCTTTCAACGAGGGCTTCCTGACCAGCGAGTACCTCGCCGCAGCACTCCTCGACCAGGCCTGGCACCGCATTGACGCCGACACGGTCGTCACCGACGTTGCCCGGTTCGAAGCGGAGGCCCTCGCCTCCGTTTCGCTCGACAATGCGGCTGTTCCCACCCGCTACGCGAGCACCTACTTCGCCCACACCTTCTCGGGAGGGTACGACGCCGGGTACTACTCCTACATCTGGAGCGAGGTGCTCGACGCCGATACTGTCGAATGGTTTAGGGAGAATGGCGGCCTCACGCGCGACAACGGCGATCGTTTTCGCGACCGCCTGCTCGGAGTCGGCGGCACCAAAGACCCCCTGGAGGCCTACCGCCACTGGCGCGGCCGCGACGCCGAGCTGCAGCCGCTGCTCGACCGCCGCGGCCTCAACGCGTGACTTCGCACTAGACGCTGGACCTGCGCCAGTGCCGGCGAGTTTCACTCCTGCAAAGCGGCGCACCTCCCACTCACCGTGAAGTGCCCGCTCGTCATCAGCGATGCCATCACCCTCAGTATTGAGGATGCGCGGCGCCATCGCCCGTCATAGGCTGCTTGGCCATGGACATCCAGAGAGTTCCAATTCAGGGCACTGCTCGGCGATGGTTTCTCTGGATCGTCGCCCTAATTTTCGCCGTCATGCTGTTGGGTGGGATCGTCACCCACTACCTGCGCGAGAACCTCGACATCACAACCCCTGGCTGGCGCGCTCTTAGCGCCGCAGCGAGCCTGCTCTACGCCGACGGCGAAGCGAACCTGTGGGCTTGGGCATCCGGGCTGCTTCTGGCCGGTATCGGGCTGTCCCTGGGTGCGGTCGGGTTAACCGCTCGGAATGAGGGGGGCGTCGGTGCGCCGTACTTTGTGCTCGCGGCCGTCGCCGTTGAACTGTCAGCAGACGAAATAGCCCAACTGCACGAGAAATTGGCTAAATTCGATCTCGATACCCGCTTCACATTTGCCTGGCTCTCCGTCGGTGTGCCGCTGGCCATTCTCGCCGGCCTGCTTGTGCTCTGGGTGGCCCGCACGATCGGCCGACAGCTTCGCCGCCGGCTCATCGTTGCGGGAGCCATCTTCCTGCTCGGTGCCGTTGGCTTTGAAGCCATGGGCGGCATCGTTGTCGGCGGACGCCTTGACGATCTCTCGCGGGGCAGCTTGCCCTACCATCTGCTCGTCGGTATCGAGGAGGGCCTCGAGGTCACCGGCGCCCTCCTCGCCCTCAGCGCGGCACTGTCGGCGCTGTCCATTGAGCGCACGCTAGAAGGCGTCCTGGTGCGGACCCGACTCAGTCGAACGGGTGACACCTCGAATAGCCGTTCGTCAGGAGCGCAGCCCGCCGGAGGCTGAGCCCAACCTAGGCCGTTTTCGCCTGGTGGGCCTTCTGCAGCACCATCTCAGCGGGTGCGTTGTTTAACACCGTGTCGCGCGTGATGATAACGCGTTCCACGTCGGTACTCGACGGGACCTCGAACATGACCGGGCCCAGTACCTCCTCGAGAATGGCTCGCAGGCCCCGGGCCCCGGTCTTGCGAAGAACGGCGAGGTCGGCGATGGCTTCGAGCGCCGGCTGCTCAAACTCGAGTTCTACACCGTCGAGCTCGAACATGCGCTGGTACTGCCGCACGAGCGCGTTCTTGGGCACGGTCAGAATCTGCATGAGTGCCACCTGATCGAGCTGCGTCACCGTCGTGACGACGGGGAGGCGACCGATGAACTCGGGAATCAGCCCGAACTTGTGCAGGTCTTCGGGCAAGACCTCACTGAACAGGTTGATGTCGTCGCCCTTGATATGCAGGGGCGCCCCGAAACCGATTCCCTTCTTGCCGGCACGAGACGAAATAATGTCTTCGAGCCCGGCGAAAGCGCCGGCCACGATGAACAGCACGTTCGTCGTATCGATCTGAATGAATTCCTGGTGCGGATGCTTGCGCCCACCCTGCGGGGGAACGGAAGCAATCGTGCCCTCAAGAATCTTCAACAGCGCCTGCTGCACGCCCTCGCCCGAAACATCGCGGGTGATCGATGGGTTTTCGGCCTTTCGGGCGATCTTGTCGATCTCGTCGATGTAGATAATGCCGGTCTCGGCACGTTTGACGTCGTAGTCCGCGGCCTGGATGAGCTTGAGCAGAATGTTCTCGACGTCTTCGCCGACGTAACCGGCCTCGGTGAGGGCCGTCGCGTCTGCTACGGCGAAGGGAACGTTGAGGCGCTTGGCGAGGGTCTGGGCGAGATAGGTTTTGCCGCAGCCGGTCGGGCCAATGAGCAGAATGTTTGACTTGGCGATCTCGACGTCGTCGTGGATAGCCTCGGCAGCGGTGAGCGTAGCCCGTGCCCGGACGCGCTTGTAGTGGTTGTAGACGGCAACGGCGAGAGCACGCTTAGCGGGCTCCTGGCCAATGACGTATTCCTCGAGGAAGCCGAAGATTTCTTTGGGCTTGGGGAGGTCGAATTCGCCAGCGCTGGCTTCGGAGCCGGCCTCAGCAAGGCGCTCTTCAATGATCTCGTTGCACAACTCGACGCATTCGTCACAGATGTACACGCCGGGGCCGGCAATGAGTTGTTGTACCTGCTTCTGGCTCTTTCCGCAGAAGGAACACTTGAGCAGGTCGGCACTTTCACCGATTCGGGCCATGTCAGCCTCCTCCATTGGTCTCGCTGCAATTGAGCCTAGTCTGTGCGTCCGACACTTGCGTGCAGCGCGCCAGAAACCGAAACGGCGCGGCGCCGAAAGGCGACGCGCCGCACACGTGTTTCGGGTTCAGACTACTTAACCAGCATCGGAAGGTTCTTGCGGCTGGTCAAAACCTGGTCGATGAGGCCGTACTCGAGAGCCTCGGCGGCGCTCATGATCTTGTCACGGTCGATGTCCTTATTGACCTGCTCCACACTCCGGTTGGAGTGGTGAGCGAGGGTTTCTTCGAGCCAGACGCGCATGCGCAGAATCTCAGCCGCCTGAATCTCGATATCCGAGGCCTGCCCACCACCCTGGCCGCCAACCGACGGCTGGTGAATGAGGATGCGCGCGTTCGGCAGGGCGAGACGCTTGCCCGCCGTTCCGCCGGCCAGCAGCACGGCCGCAGCGGATGCCGCCTGGCCGAGGCAGACCGTCATCACGTGCGGACGGATGTACTGCATGGTGTCGTAAATCGCTGTCATGGCGGTGAAGGAACCACCGGGCGAATTGATGTACATGGTGATGTCGCGGTCCGGGTCCTGGCTCTCGAGCACAAGGAGCTGGGCCATCACGTCATCGGCCGAGGCATCGTCAACCTGCACACCGAGAAAGATGATGCGGTCTTCGAACAGCTTTGCGTACGGGTCTTGGCGCTTGTACCCGTAGGCGGTGCGTTCTTCAAAGGTGGGCAGGATATAGCGCGATTCGGGCGCACCGTTGTTAGTCAACTGCTTGGTCGAGCCGCCCATCGAGCTGTAGGCCGTTCCACCGAATGTGGGGATAGTCATGTTTTCTTCCTGTTCAGTTTCGGCGGACTACTTGGTGGCGTCGGCGTCGGGATCGGTGCCGCCGCCGCCGATGACATCCGAAGCGGATGCGCGGAGGTGGTCGACAAAACCATATTCGAGGGCTTCCTCGGCACTGAACCAGTTGTCGCGGTCACCGTCAGCGTTGATCTGCTCCGGGGTCTTGCCGGTCTGCGCGGCCGTGATCTCCGACAGTCTCTGCTTCATGTCGAGGATGAGGCGGGCCTGGGTCTGGATGTCGGCGGCCGTGCCACCGAATCCACCCGACGGCTGGTGCAGGAGCACGCGAGCGTTCGGGGTGATGTAGCGCTTGCCCTTGGTGCCCGAGGTAAGCAGGAACTGGCCCATCGAGGCCGCCATGCCGATGCCGACGGTGACGATGTCGTTGGGTACGAACTGCATCGTGTCGTAGATCGCCATTCCCGCGGTGATCGAACCGCCAGGAGAGTTGATGTAGAGGTAGATGTCGCGCTTCGAGTCTTCCGCTGCCAGCAAGAGGATCTTCGCGCAGATCTCGTTCGCGTTTTCATCACGGACCTCTGAGCCGAGCCAGATGATGCGGTCCTTCAGCAGTCGGTCAAATACACCGTTGGTGGGTGTCGGGTCGGCCATGTCGTGCTCCGTTTCAGTTGTCGCTTCTCAATGAATCTATCGGAGTGCGCGGGGGGAAAAGGCTGTGTTCGCCCTCGGCAGATTACCGGGCCCGCGCCCCGGCGCTTGCAGCATGCAAAAGGCCGACTGGAGTGAATCCGGCCGGCCCATGCACGCGATTATGCAGTACTGCTTTACAAGCTACTTCTTGGCAGCGGCTTTCTTCTTCTTCGGCTTCTCGTCGACTTCAGCCTCGACCTCTGCGTCGGCGACGGGAGCAGCGTCAACGGCGGCGTCAGCGGCATCCACTTCACCCTCGTCGTCGACCGGGCCGGTGAACTCGCTCAGATCGACCGGCTTGCCGTTGGAGTCAACGACCTCCGCCTTGCCCAGGGCGATAGCGAGGGCCTTGTTGCGGGCAACCTCGGCGACCATCGACGGAATCTGACCGTTGGTGTTGAGCGTCTGCACGAACTCGCTCGGGTCCATGCCGTACTGGCTGGCACCCTGGATGAGGTACTGGGTGAGCTCGTCCTGGCTGACCTTGACCTGCTCAGCTTCGGCGATCGTGTCGAGCAGGATCTGCTGACGGAACGTCTTCTCGCTGGCTTCGGTGACCTCGGCGCGGTGGGTGTCATCTTCGAGGCGGCTTTCGCCCTCGAGGTGGCGGTTTACCTCGTCGAGGATGATCGCGGCGGGGATCGGAACTTCGACCGAGCCGAGGAGCGTCTCGATAAGACGCTCTCGGGCCTGGCTGCCCTGGCCGAAGGCCTTGGACTTCTCAACCTGCACCTTGAGGCTCTCGGTGAGCTGCGCGATCGTGTCGAACTCGCTCGAAATCTGAGCGAAGTCGTCATCGGCGGCGGGAAGCTCGCGCTCCTTCACTGCGATGACGGTGATGGTGATTTCGGCCGTTTCGCCCTCGTGGTCGCCGCCCATGAGGTCGGAGTTGAAGGTCGTGGTCTCGCCGGCGCTGAGCGAGTCGAGCGCTTCGTCGATACCGTCGATGAGGTCGCCGGAGCCAACCTCGTAGGAGATGCCGCTGGCGGTGTCGACCTCTTCGCCGTCGATCGCGGCGTTCAGGTCGATCTGGGCGAAGTCACCGGTCTTGGCGGGACGATCGACGGTGATGAGCGTACCGAACCGGCTGCGCAGCTTGTCGAGTTCTTCGGCAACTTCTTCGTCGGATACCGCGACGGCATCGACGGTGAGCTTGAGACCGTCATAGCTGGGCAGGTCGATCTCGGGGCGCACGTCGACCTCGATGGCGAGGAGCAGATCACCGGAGAAGTCGGTGTTGCTCGGCCATTCGACGATGTCGGCCTCTGGGCGGCCCAGGGGGCGCAGCTTGTTCTCTTCGACGGCCGCACGGTAGAAACCGTCGAGACCCTCGTTGACGGCGTGTTCCAGAACGGCGGCCTTGCCGACGCGCTGGTCGATGATGGCCGGCGGGACCTTTCCCTTACGAAAACCGGGGATGTTGATGTCCTCGGCGATGTGGCCGTAGGCGTGGGTGATGGCTGGCTTCAGCTCGTCGGGGCTCACCGTGATGGTGAGTTTGGCGCGCGTGGGGCTCAGTTTTTCGACCGTGGACTTCACTCGAGACTCTCCTGTGTATTGAAACGGTGTGCTGCGGATAATGTCGGGGCGACAGGAATTGAACCTGCGACTTCTCGCCCCCAAAACGAGCGCTCTACCAAGCTGAGCTACGCCCCGGATCTGCTTCGACCCATCGGTACTTCTTTGTTGGGGAATCAATCTGTTGGCGCAGCGTTAGCTCACGACAGGCGGATTGACCTCGACCAGTCTAATGCACGCCTTTCGAGCGGATGCGCCCCTACTGGCAAACGACCCCCGGTTTCCTGTACTACGATATTCGAGTGCCCAGTTGCCTGGGCCTGGGGTCGTAGCTCAATGGTAGAGCCTGAGTTTTCCAAACTTATGACGCGGGTTCGATTCCCGTCGACCCCTCTGTTTAGGGGAAATAAGAAAGCCGCCAGCCCAAGCTGGCGGCTTTCTTTGCATTAAACGGATGACATCAGCTAGTGACTGTGGGGCGGCGCGAGCACGCGCGGCCCACTACCGACGGCCAGATTCGACTGGCCCACGCTGGCATCGTGTGCGGTCGGTGGCGTGCCGGCCTGTTCGCCGGGCTTCACGACGACGAATTGGCCCATCATTCCGGCGTCCTCGTGGGCCAGCATGTGGCAGTGGAACATGTACGGAAAGTTTGGATCGGTGTAGTTCGAGAACTGCATGATGAGTTCATAACGCACACCCGGCTCGAGGTAGATCGTATCTTTCCAGCCGGAGAGTTCGGCTGGCGGCGATTTCGTCCCCACCCGCAGAACCTGAAACTGCACGGCGTGCACGTGAAAATTGTGCGGCAACGGCATGGCATTATCGACGGTCCAGACTTCGGTGGCGCCGGCCTCGACGGTCTCGTCGATGCGCGTCATATCCATGAGCCGGTTGTTGATCGTGTAGCCGTTGAGGGTAAACGAGCGATCGACGGAGGCATCCGCTTTCTCGAGTGGCTCGATGTTCGCCAAAGTCGTCGACAGTGCGCCGATGCTGCCGAGACTGTCAGCCGCGCGCAACTCCAGCACATCGAGCGTGTCGTCACCGGCGTTACGGGTCGCGGCTCCGGCCGAGGTACCGAGGTTCGGTGGCGTGGACTGCAATTTCACGGTCTCGCCCGGCTTGAGCGGCACGAGTATTTCGGCCCGCTCCCCCGGTGACAAGCGGATGTCGTCCATCGATGCCGCCTCAGTGAGCAGTCCCCCGTCGGTTCCGATCAGGTCAAAGGACCGCCCGTCGCTGAGCCCGAAGTCATAGACGCGTGCCGTCGATCCATTGACCAGGCGCAGTCGCACCACCTCGGTCGTCACATCGACGTACGGCGCGAGCGTGCCGTTGACCAAGAGCTGATCGCCGATCGGACCGATATAACCCCGCACGTCGCTGGTGAATTGGCCCTTCGCGTTGAAGCGGCGGTCCTGCACCACCACGGGAATGTCATCGACCCCGTAGCTACGGGGCAGGTTGAGCGCGGCCTCCTCGTCGTCCTGTATCAGGAAGAGGCCAGCCAGGCCCATTTCCACCTGGTGTTCGGTTGCGCCGTCTGGATGCGGGTGGTACCAGAGGGTCGCTGCGGGCTGGTCGATCGTGAAGTTCGGGCTCCACTTCGCGCCGGGCTCGACCATCTGGTGCGGGCCACCGTCCATTTTCGCGGGCAGACTCATGCCGTGCCAGTGCACGCTCGTAGCTTCCTGAAGGTTGTTGGCGACGTTGATGCGCACGTTTTCGCCGCGCTCAGCGACGAGGGTGGGGCCGAGGTAGCTGCCGTTATAGCCCCAAGTGTCGGTGGTGACACCCGGCACGAACTCGCTCGTTCCCCGCTGGGCGGTCAGGTCGAAGACTCGCTCACCTGCGGCATTCAGGGTCGATTCGGCCAGCGGCGGGATCGCGAGTGGATTTACGAAGTCAGTGGTGCCGACGGTGTCGATGACGCCGGCGCCGTTGTCGCTCGAACAGGCGGTCAGTCCGACGGTGAGTACGACCGCGCCGACGACGGCACCGCTGACGATGGTTGCAACACGACGGCGCGGCCGGGCAAATCGACGGTGGATCATGAACTTATTTTCGCAGCTTGCTCGACACCCCAACACCACAGGCACTCTCCGCACGCTATGCGGCGGGGGCGGTCATGCCTGACACTGCGGGCACCAGTACAGTTTTCGGGCTGCCATTTCTTCGAGCACGATGTGCGTACCGCAGACTCGGCAAGGCAGGCCTTCGCGTTTGTAGACCCAGTGGCGATCGGCCCGATTCCTCATGGCGCGCCGGTATCCCGCGCCCTCGAGCTTGTCCATGGTCATCATTTGGCCGGTCGCAACACCTATGTGCAAGAGGTGTGCCCAGTCCTGCCACAGCGCGCGCGCGGTGTCGTCACTGAGCAACTTGCCGGGGGTGTGCGGATTGAGACCGGCACGAAAGAGAATTTCGGCACGATAGACGTTGCCGATGCCGCTGACCACGCTCTGGTCCATCAGTAGCCGGCCGATCGGCGTGGGTTTTTTGCGCACGACAGTGACGAAGCGTTCCTCGGCTTCGGGGGTGTTGTCCTGTTCCGGGTCGGGTCCGAGCCTGGCGATCGCGACGTCAACCTGAGCCGGGTCGAGGACCTCACACGCGGTCGGTCCGCGCAGGTCGGCGCACACCGTGTCGGTCAGCAGCCGCACCCGCACCTGGCCGACCGGTTCGGGGGGGAAGCTGTCGGCGAGGTCGATCTCTTTTTCCTGCTCCGACATGCGCACGCGGGTGCGCCGCGGTGCCCCGATACTGAAGATCGAGTTTTCACCGTCCACGTCAAAGGTCGGGGCCTCGAGCCCCGGTGCGAGCACCGTACCGTGCTGGTTGGTCTGGCCCATCCGGCCGTTGGCCGAGGCCATCGTGGCATCCATGAGAATCTCACCGTTGAAATCCCAGGCACCGTACAGTCCTAGATGGATCCGCAGCCACAGGCCGTGGTCGAACTCCAGAAACATCTGCTTGCCGACGGCGCGGGCATCCGTCACCGCGTGTCCGCTGAGTTGGGCGGCACCGGCCACGAACCGGCCCTGCGGCGAGCTGACCGTGACGCGGCGTCCGATGAAGTTGCGCTGAAACTGGCGGGTGATGCGATGAACGGAGTGACCCTCTGGCATCTTAGTTCACCGGCCGTCGACGTCTTTCCCGGCGATGGTTTTGGTTCGCTCATACTCGCCGAGCTGACGGATGCGCCGCGTGTGCCGTTCCTCGTCACTGAACGGCTCGGCAATAAAGGCATCGATGAAGCTCGTGGCCTCCGCGATCGTGTGCTCTCTGGCCCCGATCGAAATGACATTGGCGTCGTTGTGTTCCCGGGCGAGCCGGGCCGTGCTGAGATTCCAGACCAGGGCGGCTCGGGCTCCGGAAACCTTGTTGGCGGCCATCTGCTCGCCGTTGCCCGAGCCGCCGAACACGACACCGAGCGCTTCGACGCCGGACTCCCGGTCGTCGACGGTCGCCTGCGCGGCGTTGATGCAGAACGCCGGGTAGTCGTCGAGGGCGGCGTAGGTCTGGGGGCCGTGGTCGATGACCTCGTGACCGGCCGCACGAAGGTGCGTGATCAGGTGGTGGCTGAGATCGAGACCGGCATGGTCCGTGGCGATATGGATGCGCATAGCACCAGTCTATTTATTGCTGCCCGCTTGGGTGAAAATTGGTTCACGGGTACGGCTGCGCTTGAGCTCGAAGAACCCGTCGTAACTCGCGAGCGCCACGACGCCGTCCCACAGGTGCAGGGCGGCGTCACCCATGGGCGCCGGGGAGATGACCGGGCCGAAGAACGCCACACCGTTGACCGCAATCACCGGGGTTCCGACGTCCTGGCCGACCCGATTGATGCCATCGAAGTGGCTGGCGCGCATTTGGAGGTCGTACTCGTCGCTGTCGGCGAAGGCCGCGAAGCTGGCGGGCAGGCCCACCTCGGCGAGCGCTGCGGCAATGACCTCGTCGGGATTGGTGTTGCCGCCCGGGTGAATCTGTGTGCCGAGCGCGTCGTACAGCGCCTTGACCATGGGCTGGCCGTGCAGTTCGGCCGCGGCGGCCACGAGCCGGGTGTACTTCAGCGCCCGCGGAAAGAACGCCGCGTAGTCCTCGCTCACGTTCTGGTCTTCGTTGAGTACGGCGAGGCTCATCACGTGCCAGGTCACGTCAAGATTGCGCAGGCGAGCGACCTCATCCACCCAGCGCGAAGTCATCCAGGCCCAGGGGCACGAGGGGTCAAACCAGAAATCTACGGCATTAGTCATGCCCCCAGCCTAGGCAGAACTCACTGAATCCTCCCCGAAACCGAGGCTGGCTATTTAGGGAATGCCCCCCATCAAGGGGTATCCTTGACGAATTGAAAAACTGTCACATGTAGTACAGCCCTAACTTCGCAGCACATTATCTCCACGGGAGAAATTTTATGCCCACTGACCGAAGTGCATCCAACCTGCATTTTGACGCCACAAACGCCTCGGCCGGGAGGAAGAAACATTCGAAAGCCTTGCGCCGTCGACGCATTGCCGTGTCCGATGTGAATGTCGTCGACAAACCCATCATGAAGCGTGCCCTCGGCGGCACCATCGTGGGAAACACCATGGAGTGGTACGACGTCGGTATCTTCGGTTACCTCATCACCACAATGGGTCCGGTCTTTCTGCCGGAGGCTGACGCATCCGTTCAAACCCTGTTCCTGCTCGGAACTTTCGCCGCTACCTTTTTCGCCCGCCCACTCGGCGGCGTGTTCTTCGGCTGGCTGGGTGACCGCATCGGCCGGCAGAAGGTGCTCGCCACCACGCTGATGCTGATGGCTGCCTCGACCTTTGCCGTCGGTATCCTTCCCGGTTACGCGCAGATCGGCGTGTGGGCAGCGGTTCTGCTGGTATTCGTCAAGCTCGTACAGGGGTTCTCGACCGGTGGCGAGTACGCGGGGGCGACAACCTTCGTTAGTGAGCACGCGCCCGACACCCAGCGCGGTTACTTCGCGAGTTTCCTCGATATGGGCAGTTACCTCGGTTTTGCCGTCGGTGCTTCACTCGTCTCGGTACTCCAGCTCACGCTCGGGCAGTCGGTCATGGAGGAGTGGGGCTGGCGGGTTCCGTTTCTCGTCGCCGGGCCGCTCGGGCTGGTCGCAATCTACTTCCGATTGAAAATCGACGAGTCGCCTGCTTTCCAGGCCACTCTCGACGCGCAGGAGGAAGCGCAGAAGAATCCCATCGGCGCCACGGCGGACACCCCCAAAAGCCCGATCGCCATTTTCAAGGCATACTGGCGCAACATCATCATCGCGATGATCCTCGTCGCCGCCGCGAATACGGTCGGCTATGCCCTCACCTCGTATATGCCCACTTATCTCACCGAGAACAAGGGCTACGACGAATTGCACGGCACTGCGCTGACAATTCCCATTCTCGTGATCATGGCCCTGTGCATCCCGCTGGCCGGCCGGCTGTCCGACCGCATCGGGCGCAGGCCGGTGCTGTGGATCGGAGCGATCAGCACGGTCGTACTGTCGTACCCGGCGTTCCTTTTGATCGATGTCGGCGAAGTCTGGTCAACGCTGCTCGGCCTGGCGCTCATCGCGTTCCCGGTCACGTTCTACGTCTCCAACCTTGCCTCCGCGCTGCCTGCCCTGTTCCCGACGGCGAGCCGGTACGGTGCCATGGGTATTTCGTACAACTTCGCCGTGGCCATATTCGGCGGGACCACACCATTCATCATCGCGGCGCTCATTGTGGGTACCGGCAATGACCTGATGCCGGCGTTTTACCTGATGGGTACCTCGCTCATCGGTGCGATCGCCATCTTCTTCCTGCGGGAATCGGCCAACCGCCACCTCCCTGGCTCCATGCCGAGCGTGAACAGCGAAGAGGAAGCGCATGAACTCGTCAAGACGCAGGATGACAATCCCCTGCTCGACACGGACCAGATGCCGTTTGACCACACCTTCGAGCCGCCGACCAGTGCCATTCCGACTCAGGAATCGACGAAGGTGTAGTGCTTCTCGGTATCTATTTGCCCAGCCCAGTCGATGATCAGGCGGAGGCCCTGCGTAAAAGCCGGCTCCTGCGGACGATTAAGGAAGGCGTGCAACGTTTCGGGCAGTACGTGGTAGTCCACTGCGGTCCCGGTCGCTGAAAGTTCCTCTGCGAACTGTGCGGCGGAGGAACGCATTGAGTCCCGGTCGGCGTCAACCATGAGCGTCGGCGGGAAGCCGCCAAGGGGGTGGCCACCGGGAAAAGCGTGAGCGTTCGACAGCGCGGTTCGCGTGCCTGCGTAGTGCAAATTCGTCAGATTGAGAAGCATCGGCGTGTGCACGAAGCGGCGCGGGCCGCGAAGTCGGCTGCGCAACTGGCGCGATCTCTTCGGTAGCGCGGCATGGAAAAATCCGTAGGCGAAGAAAACGCCTGCGAGACCATCAGCCCCCGCGTCGGCCAGGCGAAGCACGGCGCCGGCTGATAAACACGCGCCGGCGCTGGCACCGCCCAGAATCACTTTGCCAACTGCTTCGCGCTGAACCTCTCGCACGACGGCAACGACATCATCAACCGGTACCGGAAAATGCACGGCCGGGCTCCACACAGACCCACTCCCCGATCTGCGCGGCTTCGACAGCGTCGCCAGTCGGTAGGCTACGGTGACGACGCGGAATCCCGCTGCGGCCAGGGTACGTGCAACGTCATGCGATTCCGGCTGATCGAGGCCACCTTTGAAAAAGCCGCCCCCGTGAATCCAAACGATTGTTGCGCACCGGCGAGGAGATACGTTGTCGGGCGGCGCATACCAGCGCACGGGGATGGACCCGTGCGGACCTTGGATCGTACTGTCGACCGACTTGACCCGCAGCGAAAGACGATTCCCCATTCCTGCACCCTAGCGCGAGACCGTGCCAGGTCGGCGTTCATCCGAGCGTCCGGTCTGGACGCCGTTTTCGCTGAAACGGATGCTCCCAGTCGGTCCGCGTAAGATTCTCTAATGACTTCTGCGCCCACTCCCACCGCCGAGTTGGCAGCACCGGCCACCGAGTTCGCCGGAATCGATCCGCACGATCTCGCCGTCACCCTCCGCGTGCTCGCCTCCCTGGCCGACATCGACCCGGACAGCCCCGACTTCGTCACCGTGCGCCAGGCCACCGCAAAGATGTTCAAGTCGGTCAAGATGGTGCGCCGCATCGAGAAACGCGCGGTCATCGCCGACGCCGATCGCAGCGTCATCGCCGCCACCGCCACCGGCGCACCCACCCGCATCGACGACGAGACTCGCGGTGCCCAGCTCTCTCTCGGTACCAGCGCGGCGACCGCCGGTGAACTGCTCGTTCCGCGCGCCTGTTATATCTGTAAGCAGAAGTACACCGTGGTCGACGCGTTCTACCACCAGCTCTGCCCGAGCTGCGCCCTCTCCAGTCACGCCAAGCGTGACGCTCGCACCAACCTCACCGGCAAGCGCGCACTGCTCACCGGCGGCCGCGCCAAGATCGGGATGTACATCGCACTACGCTTGCTGCGCGACGGTGCCCACACCACCATCACGACTCGGTTTCCGCGCGATGCCGTTCGCCGCTTCGCCGCTATGGACGACTCGAAGGATTGGCTGCACCGCCTGCGCATCGTCGGCATCGACCTGCGCGACCCGGCCCAGGTGATCGCACTGGCTGACTCCGTCGCCGCCCAGGGTCCGCTCGACATTCTCATCAACAATGCAGCGCAGACCGTGCGGCGGTCGCGCGGCTCGTACTCCCCCCTCGTCGAGGCGGAGGACGCTCCGCTGCCCGACGGCCCCCTTCCCGAGATCGTGTCGTTCGGACACACCAATGATGCGCATCCGCTTGCCCTGGCTGCTTCGGTCTCCGGGCATCCGCTGCTCGCGGCCGCGTCCGGTGCCGGTGCCCTCACGGCGGATGACCTCACCCGGCTGGCACTCGCCGCCGGGTCGTCGTCGCTGGAGCGTCTCGCTGCCGGCACCGCCATTGACGCCGGCGGGCTTGTTCCCGACCTGCACGACGTGAACAGTTGGACGGCCAACGTCGAAGACGTGGATCCGCTCGAGATGCTCGAAGTTCAGCTGTGCAACACGACCGCACCATTTCTGCTGGTGAGCCGCCTGCGGGCCTCGCTGACCGCATCCACTGCCCGGCGTACCTACATCGTGAATGTGTCGGCGATGGAGGGCGTGTTCGGTCGGGGCTACAAGGGTCCCGGGCACCCGCATACCAATATGGCCAAGGCTGCTCTGAACATGCTCACCCGCACGAGCGCGAAGGAGATGCTGGAAGACGGCATTCTCATGACCAGCGTCGATACCGGCTGGATCACGGACGAACGCCCGCACCCCACCAAGGTGCGCCTGGCCGAAGAGGGCTTTCACGCGCCGCTCGACCTGGTCGATGGTGCCGCCCGAGTCTACGACCCGATCGTGCGCGGCGAGGATGGCGAAGACCTCTACGGCGTCTTTTTGAAGGACTACAAGCCCGGCGCCTGGTAGTACTGGGCCGTCGGCTACTGGAGTGTGCCCCAGGGGGCCACGTAGCTGAACCAATCCTTCCCTGACCGGATCGCGCACATGGCGAGTACTCGAAGATGTCGAGTAAACCACAGGTCATGCGGCAAAAATTGCTCCTGTTAGGCTGACCGCATGCTACGCCGCAGTCTGATCACGCCGACCGTTTTTCTCGCCATCGTCGCTCTCAGCGGATGCGCGGCCGAGCCCGTCGCAGGGCCGCCAACGCCAGCCAGCGCGGCGCCGACAGAGCCTGCCGCTGTCACAGGTGTTTACACCTGTGACGATGTTGCCACCCTCGATACCCTGGCCGGCGCGTTGGCCCCTGCCGACGGAAGTAGGCCGACCCCGGTAGCCGCGACGCAGCCGGGGATGGCCCTCACCGAGTATGCCGTGCCCGCCCTCGGCGGTCTGTCGTGCTCTTGGCGGGTCGGCACCGCGGCGGGCAGCCCGCTGGAGTACCCGGCCGATAGCGACTGGGCGTACCTCAGCGTCAAGATCGTACCGGGCGGCGCCGATTCCTGGGCGCCGTACGCCCTCGGCGACGGTCCGGCCGACACCCTCATCGATATCGGCGGCATCGAGTCCGCTTCGGGGTGCGGCGACCCTGGCTGCTTCATCTCTGCCCCGGTGGGCGACGCCTGGGTCGAAATCGAGATGACCACTATCTTCTTCGGCATCGGCGAAGGACATTTCGGCGGCATGACCAGCGACGCGATTTTGGCGCAAATGGAGCCACTCGCGGCATCCGTTTTCACCGCTCCGACGGATGCCGAACCCAGCCAGCTGGTCTGGCCGTCGGTAGACCTCGTCGAACGTGAACCCGCCTGCACCGGCGCGCTCAAGTCGCAGGGCATTGCCATGGCGCTCGGAGTCGACTCGATCGAGTACGAAGTTTTCGACTCATCGAGCACCGGCCCGATCTGGTTTGGCGGGTTCGTCGCAAAGCGCGCTGGGCTGTTCACCTGCTCCGCGGACGCCGGTGGCGGTGCGGGAGCGTCGATCATTGTCGGCTACGACCTGGCCGGGATCGTCGACACCATGGTGTCCGAGCCGGATACGTCGACTGCGCTCCAACAGATCGTGCTGGAGGGCGCCGTCGACGGCGAACGCGCCGTGCAGATCTGCACCGACACAGCCTCGTACTGCACCGTGATCTTCTCGCTCGGCCAGTCGGCGTACCAGGTCGACTCGCAAACCGACGCGGTGGCCGTCGCCGAGGCCATCATCGCGCAGGCTCGCTAGGTTTGACAAGGCTGCTACGAGAACAGGAGAACTACATGACCGAGGACACTTTCGACCGAGACGTCGTGCGCGCCTTCAAACACTTCATGGAACGGGTCGTATCTGCGGCGGATCACCGGGCCGGTTCGGGCCTGACACCACTTGGCGACCGCATCAGCGCCTTCCTCGGCACCAACGCGTCAAGGTTGCCGGTCGTGTCGGAGACCTTGGCCGATCATCGCCTCGTCGACGCGGACATCGCCCTCAGCACGTTGACCGGCTCGGATCCGGCCGCGCTTCTCGGCGTTTCGGGTGGGCAGCAGCGGTTTCACTCGACGCTGTCCGAGCTCCTGGCCAGCCCGTTTCAGGGCTTCGGCCCCGGACCGGTCGACTACTCGGCCCGGGCGACCGGACCGACGTCGACCCGCCAGGTCGTCTCGTTCGGCTTGCGGCTCATACGCTTTGACGGGCACCCGATCGCCGTGCTGCAACGCGCAGCGAACCCGCAATTCGGGCGCAACACGGCCGAACTCGAAATCATGGCCGAGTCGCCGCATACGGTCACCGGTTTTCTCGAGCACCTGCGCGCACTCATGATCGAGCACAGCGTGCTGCGCGGACAGGTGCTGTCGTTCGTGCACACCGAATACGGATCCGGAGCTGGAATCACCTTTCTGGAACGGCCCGTGGTACCGACGTCCGCCATCGTGCTGCCGGAGGGCATCCTCGGCACGATTACCGACCACGTCATCGGAATCGGCGAGCAGCGCCAGGTCTTGCTCGCCGCCGGGCAACATTTGAAGCGCGGCGTGCTGCTCTACGGTCCTCCCGGCACCGGCAAAACCCTCACGGTGCGTCACCTGCTCAGCGAAACACCGGGCATCACCGCCGTGCTGCTCACCGGTACCAGCATCGTGCACATTGCCGCGGCTGCCGAGATCGCGCGCACCTTTGCGCCGTCGATCGTCGTGCTGGAAGACATCGATCTGGTCGCGATGCAGCGCAACGCCACTCCGCAACCCTTGCTGTTCGAGGTGCTCGACGCCCTTGACGGACTCGACGGCGACGCCGATGTGGCCTTCGTCATGACCACCAATCGGGTCGAGGTGCTCGAGCGCGCCCTTGCCGAACGGCCAGGGCGGGTCGACCTCGCCGTCGAAGTGCCATTACCCGCCCTTGCCGAACGCGAGCGGCTGTTCCGGCGCTATGCGGGAGGGCTGCCGTTCAGCCCGGCCGCCCTCGACGCCGCTGCCCGCCGTGCAGAGGGCGTGACGGGATCCTTCGCAAAGGAACTAATTCGTCGGGCGGTGCTTCGCGCTGCCCTCCGCGCCGACACCGTCGACGACAACGACCTGCAGATCGCCGTCGACGATCTGTTGTCGGCGGGCGAATCCCTCACCCGACGGCTCCTGGGCACCCGCACTGGCGGCACCGAACGTTGGCAGCCCGAGGAGGAGCCAAGCGATGGGTCACACGCCGGCGGCTACGTTTCGATGCATGATGCGGCAACCGTGATGACGCGAGTTGCCTCCTTCGGCTGGAGCGGGCCGACTGGGCTTGTTGCACCAGCGGACGACGACCAGGCCGAAGCCGAGCACACCGACGAGCCCCAGTGAGGTCATCTTTCGCATTCAACCGTGAATCCACGGCTCCCACCCCCCTGCCGACGGCCTGAGGTAGTCACGTGTTCTAGGACGTAGTGGCATGGCATGTCGTCAGTTTGCGATACGGTTTCGAATGGAACTACTGAGATGGTTCTTAGCTTCGCCCCAGAATACTATTCGAGAGCAGACCCAATGACCGATTCCACGACCCCTTCTCTGGCTGGCGAAAGCGTTGCTCCGGAGCAGACACCCGTGCCTCAGTCCGTCCCTGCTCCGCCTTTCGCAGGGCAGCAGATACCGCAGCAGCAGTATGCGCCCGTGCAGCAGATTCCGGTATTCATACCCCCAGCTCAGAATGTCTTTATCGTGAAGCCGGCTCCCTCGAAGAAGGGTTTCGGCGTCACGTCCATGATCCTCGGGATCAGCGCGGTGATTTTCTCATGGACTGCAATCTTTGCGTTCATTCTGCTTGTCTGCGCGCTCGTGTTCGGAGCGATCTCCCTCAAGAAAGGCGAGACCCCGCGCGGGTTCGCGATTACCGGAATCGTCCTCGGGTCCATAGCTGTATTGCTCGTCTTGGTCATCATTGCGATCATTGCGATGTTTGTTGGAGCAGTTGCTACCGTGGGCACTGTCGGCTACTGACCTTTAAGTACCGGTAATAGGCGGGGCGGGCGCCTCCCCACAAGAGCCGCCCATCCTCACAGCGTCGCACGGCGGCCTTACCTCGAACAGGTGGTCGCCTGCGCGGTCGCCTCATCCTGGCGAGTGCGACGTGCACGCGGATCACGCAGCCATCAGTGATTGAGGCTGCGCGTGTCGCCGCGAGCCAGACCGTTCTCGACTACCGCCTCAACGCGCCCGCTTGAGTCACCCGAGCCAGTGCACCGAGCGGCCGTGCGGCTGGGTCAGGGCAATTGGTTCGCCGTCGAGTGCCAGAATAAAAGCGGATGCCTCCGCCGGCGCTTCCGCAAGTCGCTCCAATACCCCGGGCACCACGCTCTGCCCCTCGTTCGACAGCCAGCGCACCGGCAGCCGGATCATCTGCTCGGCGAACCGATTGCGGTCTTGCTCGCTCAGGTAAGCGAGCACCGCGGTGTGGAACACGACAACGGTGGCCCCGGCCGGAGCCCGCGACACGAGCGCCTCGATCTGGTCGACCAGGTCACCCGACACGATCTCCACCGGCTCCTGGCGGGCTACGGCTACCGCGGCGCGCAGCCGGGATCGACGGTCGTCATGTTCCGGCCAGATCAGCGCGTCGAGCCAGGCCACATCCGCGTCGCTGTGCACGTCGAGAGGGTGGAGGTCGATGCCGGCGCGCCAGACTATGTCAGGCATCCGCTCCGGCAGCGGCACCGGGCCGGTGACGGCGCAGTCCAGAACGACCGGGCTCGGACCGTCTGCCGGGTGCACCATCCGCTCGTCACCGGCGCTCTCTGAATCGCCCGCTAACCGATACCGGTAGCTGTACCGGTCGGGGTGCAGGCAGAGACCGGCGGATGCCCCCACCTCGATGATCGCGAGCGGCCCGGCGTGCGCCGCCAGGACCGGCAACAACACGGCGCACCGACCGGGCTCGTTCGTCTGGGTGGCGTGGGTCAGGCAGGTCGCGACCACGAGCGACCAGTGCTCGCGCAGCCAGGCCGCGAACTCCGGGTACTCCCTTACCGCTGCCCCGTTCAGCCGGGCCGCGCTGAACACCAGGTTCGGTTGGCGTTTGACCGCGGGCAACTGGTCGATCAAGGCAACGGTAGCGGGATCGGCCGCAACCCCAGCGGCCCAGCGTTCGTAAGAGGCGCTCATTCCGCGGGCTTCGACCCGGGCGAAGGCCCGGTAGCGTTCAGCGGTCGGGACGCTCGGATCGGTGCTTGCTCTCATGCCCACATCGTAATCATGGTTAGGCTTGCGGGGTGCGATGGCGCCACGAGTGCCATAGCTTCACCGTCCCGATTGGAATCCGTCGCGAATCGAATCGTGAATCGAATTGGAGAACTAAGTTGCCCGGAGAAAATCTCACCCGCATTGAAGCGACGGAGCGCGCTGCGCTCGTCACGGTAGCGAGCTACAACGTTGTGCTCGACCTCACCACCGGCCCCACCACGTTCGGCAGCACCACTACGGTGCGCTTTGCCGCCACCCCCGGCGCCGCGACATTCATCGACGCCATCACGGCGCAGGTGCATGCGGTGACCCTCAACGGCGTCGCGCTCGACCCCGCCGTCGTCAGTGACGGCATCCGAATTCAGCTTGACGGCCTGCAGGCCGAGAACGAGCTCGTCGTCATCGCTGACGCGGTCTATACCAACACCGGTGAGGGCCTGCATCGCTTCGTCGACCCGGTCGACAACGAGGTGTACCTGTACAGTCAGTTCGAGGTCCCCGACTCCCGCCGTGTCTTCGCGGTGTTCGAGCAGCCCAACCTGAAGGCTAAATTCTCTTTCACCGTCACCGCACCGAGCCAGTGGCAGGTCGTCTCCAACTCCACCACGCCCGAACCGACCGATGCCGGCAACGGCAACAGCACGTGGGCATTTGCGCCCACCCACACCATCTCGAGCTACATCACCGCGCTCATCGCTGGACCCTACGCCGTCGTGCGCAGCGAGCTCACGTCGAGTGACGGGCGCACCATCCCGCTCGGTGTGTTCAGCCGCAAGAGCCTCAGCGAGTACCTCGACGCCGATTATATCCTCGAGAAGACCCGCCAGGGCTTCGCTTACTACGAGGAGAAGTTCGGCTACGCCTACCCCTTCGACAAGTACGACCAGCTGTTCGTACCGGAGTTCAACGCCGGTGCCATGGAGAACGCCGGCGCGGTCACCTTCACCGAGACATACATTTTTCGCTCCAAGGTGACCGACGCCGTCAAGGAACGCCGCGTCGTCACCATTTTGCATGAACTCGCCCACATGTGGTTCGGCGACCTCGTCACGATGACCTGGTGGAATGACCTCTGGCTTAACGAGAGCTACGCCGAGTGGGCATCGACCATCGCCACCGCCGAAGCGACCGAGTGGCACGAAGCCTGGACCACCTTCGCCGTGATGGAGAAGAGCTGGGCGTACAAGCAAGATCAACTGCCGTCGACCCACCCGGTCGTCGCCACCATCCGCGACCTTGACGATGTGCTCGTCAACTTCGACGGCATCACCTACGCCAAAGGCGGCTCCGTGCTCAAGCAGCTCGCCGCCTGGGTGGGAATCGACGCGTTCTTCACCGGCGTCGGCTCCTACTTTCAAAAACACCAGTGGGGCAACACCGAGCTTTCCGACCTACTCGTCGAGCTCGAGGCCGCCAGTGGGCGCGACCTCAGCCAGTGGGCCGCCCTGTGGCTCGAGACCGCGGGCGTCAACACCTTGCGTCCCGAGATCGCCACAGACGAAACGGGCGTCATTACCGGTTTCACCGTGCTGCAGAGCGCCGCAGCAGACTACCCCACCATTCGACCGCACCGCCTCGCGATCGGCTTCTACACCTTCAGCGATGCCCACAAGCTCGTGCGCACGCACCGGGTCGAGCTTGATGTCGACGGTTCCACAACGGACGTCCCTGCTCTCGTCGGCCAGAAACGTCCCGACCTGATCCTGCTCAACGACGACGACCTCACGTATGCCAAGGTGCGCCTCGACCCGGCCTCTGAGGTCTGTGCCCTCGAGCACCTCGCCGCTATCGAGAGCCCGCTCGCCCGCGCCCTGGTCTGGGGCTCGATCTGGGACGCCACCCGCGATGCCGAAACCACGGCGCGCGACTTCGTGCGACTGGTGCTGAACAACGTGGCCACCGAAACCGAGTCGACGACGCTGCGCACGGTGCTCGGACAGGTCGTACTCACCGCGAACTACTACGTGGCCGAGCCGCACCGCACCATTGTCACCACCGAGGTCGCCGACGCACTGTGGAGCCTCGCCCAGGGCGCTGCGGCCGGCAGCGATGCCCAGTTCCAGTTCGTGAAGTTCTTCGCCGCTGTTGCGGCCACCCCCGCCCAACTCGAGAACGTGGCCGCCCTTCGTTCGGGCGACACCGTGCTGGACGGTCTCACCGTCGACACCGACTTGGCCTGGGAGCTGGTCACCGCTCTCGTCGCCGGGGGCCGCGCAGACGCCACCGAGATCGACGCGGCACTCGCGCGCGACAATACGGCCACTGGAGCCCAGTCCGCGGCTTTGGCCCGGGCCGCGCTCCCCACGGCCGAGGGCAAGCTCGCTGCCTGGTCGTCGCTCATCGACGTCGACACGGCCGCGACAACCATCGTGCGCACGACGGCCGCCGGGTTCCTGCGAGTGAACGACGAGGCGCTCCTCGAACCGTTCGTCGCAACCTACTTCGACATGCTGCAGTCCGTGTGGGAGTCGCGCAGCTTCTCGATCGGCGAGAAGCTCGTGATCGGTCTCTACCCGGCGCCGCTGAACAACCGGGCCCTCGCCGACGCGACGCAGGCCTGGCTCGACGCGAACCCGGAGCCGGCCGCGCTGCGTCGCCTCGTGGTCGAGAACCTGGCCGGAGTCGAACGGTCGCTCAGGGTACAGGCGCGCGACGCCGAGTAGCCAGCGATAGACAGCACCGCGAGCCCGCGGCCAGCCGACGGCAGGTCGCTGGCTTCTCGCGTACCGTCAGGTTCACAGCAAACTCCACGATTACCGAGAGGATGCCGCTGCCTGCGCTGCAGAGACCGGCCGGCTTCGGCTGCGTGTTGCTGGCGCCAATACAGCGACCGTGGTCTCTTCCCGGGTTCCGCGGACGGGCCCTCGGTAGACTGGCTTGGATATGAACTGGGAAATTTTTTGGGCCGACCTCGGTACCTACTTCGAGAAAATTACGTGGACCGTCTACCTGGAGAATACCTTCGCCGTCGCAATGATCATCGTGGTCGCTTTCGCCCTACGCTGGGTGCTGCAATTCGTCATTCGGCGCGTGGTGCAGCAGATCGTCTCCGGAGTCAAGAAGAATCAGAAGGTCGATGACACCCAGGCGCTGAATGTGTCACCGCTCGCCGCGGTGCGGGTCGTTCAGCGCTCGCGCACCCTCGGCGCGGTGCTGGCGAACGTCGTAAACGTGTTCATCCTGATTACCGCACTGCTGCTCATCGTCACGACCCTGAACAAGGACATTCTCGGCTCATTCGCGCTACTCACCGCCGCGCTCGGTGCCGGCCTCGGTTTCGGCGCACAGAACATCGTCAAGGACATTCTCAACGGACTGTTCATGGTCGTGGAAGACCAGATCGGTGTTGGCGACATCGTCGACGTGGGATTCGCATCCGGTGTCGTTGAAACGGTCGGAATTCGTATCACGCAGGTGCGCGATATCGACGGCACCCTCTGGTTCGTGCGCAATGGTGAGATTCTGCGGGTCGGCAACATGTCGCAGGGCTGGGCACGCGTCATCATCGACCTTGCCATTCCCTACAGTTCCGACGTTGAGGCTGTGCAAGACGAGTTGCTGCGCGTGGCTAGCGCCCTGGCCTCAAGCCGCAAGTGGCGCGCGTTCATCCTCGAAAAGCCGGAGATCTGGGGCCTTGAGTCGATCAGTGCCGAGGCCCTCGTCACCCGTCTCGTGGTCAAGACCCGGGTCTCGGCCAAGTGGGACTTTGCCCGCGACCTGCGCCTGCATATGAAGAAGGCCCTCGACGGCATGGGAGTGCCGCTGACGCCGCTCAACAGCGTGGTCATGACTACGGGCGATGGCACCATTGACGGCTCAGCCCTTGAACCGGCCGAGGGCGACGCGGCCGAAGACGCCGCCGCCGCCGTGCCCGACGTCGTCGACGGCGTGCGCACCGGCCCGGTCCCGGTGCGAAAGCCCCGCGGGCCGCGTAAGGCCAAGAGCGTCCCGGCCCCCTTGCACACACCCGACCCCGAAGTTCGTGGGGACGGCATTGACTGACAGCGAACTAACCCAACAAAAGAAAGCCGCCCCACGTGACCACTGAACGACACCCCACCGATCAGCCTGCAGCGCTCGCCGCCGTGTACCTGCGCGAGGGTGAGAACGGTCCCGCCGCAGGGCCCACATTCTTCGAGGAGGTCGGCGGAACCCCGTTCTTCGAAAAACTCGTACACGACTTCTACGTGGGAGTAGCTACCGATCCGGTGCTGAAGCCGATGTATCCCGAAGACGATCTCGGTCCAGCCGAACACCGCCTGGTCATGTTCCTTGAGCAGTTCTGGGGCGGTCCAGGTACCTACAGCGAGCAGCGCGGTCACCCCCGTCTGCGACAGCGGCACATTCCCTTCAAGGTCAACCCGGATGCCCGCGACCGGTGGCTGGGCCACATGAAAGTCGCCGTGGACGCGGCCAATCTGCCGCCGTTGCAGCGGGGAATCCTCTGGGACTATATGGAACGCGCCGCCTTCGCGATGGTGAACAGCTTCGAGGAGTAGGCGTTCCGGACTCGCACCAGGCAGCGTTTCCGAGCCGGAGATTCCGGCCCGCTTTTCGACCCGCGGTTCTGCCGACCTCCGAGCTGCTGATCACGTTGGGCTCCAGGCCGGCTAGGTGCGCCAGGGTGGATCAGTGCTGGGGGTGTTGGCACGATGGGTGCGGGCGGGCCGCCAGGTTTGGGTGGGGTCCCAGAGCAGTGGCCCCCGTACCTGGGGTCGGCCGTTGACCATGCGGATTTTCCATCCGGCGGTGTCGATGGTGTGGTGGTGGTACCAGCACAAAAGTGTTCCGTTGTCGATGTTGGTGGGCCCGTTCTGCTGCCACGGGATGACATGGTGTACCTCGCACCAGCGGGCGGGGATGGTGCAGCCGGGGATGATGCAGCCCTCGTCGCGAGCGGCGATCGCGGCGCGTTGCTTCGGGTTGAAGCAGCGGAGTGTGTTGCCGAGGTAGAGCACGTCACCGTTCTCGCCAAGCAGTACCTGCTGGTAGCCGCCGGCGCAGATGAGTTCCTGCACGCGGCGAAAGCTGATGGGGGCTTCGACGCCGTCGATCCAGCCGACGCCGCGGCCCTGGTCGAGGTCGACCGCATTGATGTGGACCGTGACGGTCGGGGCGGCGCCGCCCAAACTCGGTGTCTGTGGGTCGCGGGCAGCAGATTCGAAGATGGAGCGGAGGATGTCGGCGCGTTTCTCCCCGCCGGTGCGGCGGTCGCCGTCGAAGCGGGTGTCACCGCTGAATGGTTCGTCACTGAACGACTCGATGTCGGTGCCAGTGCCGGCCCTGCCGTCCAGCAGTTCGGTCGGCACGAACCTGGGCGTCGTCGACCGGGCCGACAAGTACGTGTCGAAGAGAGTGTCCATGATGCCGCGGAGCTCAGGTGTGACGTCGGCGCGTAGCGGGTAGAGCCCGTTGCGGAGCAGCCCGAACGTGAGGGTGCTTTTGCCTTCAATAACATCGTCGTTGGGGGCGGTGCCGTCGGGGTCGAGCCGGCCCTGCCATTCCAGTGCCTGCGCCCGCAGCAGATCGGGCGCGAAGCGAATGCCTGCGCCGGGCAGCCCGGCAGTCTCCGGGGTGATCGCTCCGGTCGCGGTGGCGACGAGGGCACGTTCGACATGGTCGAGGTCGTCCTGCAGGACTTTCCCGTGCAGCGCTGTGAGGGTGGCCGCTATAATTTCGGCCGACTCCAGGCCAAGGTCGCCACTGCGGAGTCCTTCGGCGATGATCGAGTAGCGGGCCGACACAGGCAGTCCGAGGGGGGTGCGTTCCACGGCGGTCTCGCCGAGCTTCAGCCGGCGTTTGGCTTCGCGGGCGGAGATGCCAGCGAGTTGGGTGATGAAATCGACGCGGTTGCGGCATCCGTTCTTGTAAGCCAGCGACCCACTGCCGAGGTCGGTTTCGGCGCGGGCACCGATGTCGGTGGTGGCTCGTAGTCTTGCGCCATCAACCTTGCGACCGAGACCCTCAAGGGCCGCCAGCACCGCGACGGCTTCGGTGTCGTCAAGCTGACCAAACCGAACCCCGTCCAACGCCGCAGCCAGAATTGCACCGGCCTGGGCAATCGCCGCCACCCGGAAACTGTCGGGTTCCGGCAGAGAGTCGGATGCGGCGGGCGGGGCGGTGAGGGTCATGGCGGCGGCGCCTCCTTCACCAACAATTCTACCCAGAATCGCCCTCAAAAGCGAGGAAAACTCATAATTAAACCGAGGTTCTATAGGAAATGTCTGCGATCCGTGAGAATCGACAAACGAGGCGTGAACCGCGACGGACAGCGCTGGAACGTGCGCTGGATCCTCCTCCATCTCATCGAGGAGACGACCAGGTACAACGGCCATGCCGACCTGCTCCGAGAGGCCATCGACGATACGGTCGGCGAAAAGCGGTAGACCGTAAAACCATCAACACGACACGGTGGAAGCTTTCCTGGCGCTACGGGAATGCCCTGTCGGTAGGGGCGAAGGCGTCCCAGGTCTGTCACCGGCGTGGTGATCGACCGTGCGCTTCGGAGCCTGGTGTTGACCAGTATTGTTTTGTTCTGCGGGGCCGGAGGAATCTTCCTTCCCATCGCGCTCGCGCTCTGGGGCATCGCCTTCGGCGGCGCGGCGACGCAACTCCAAACCGCCATGGGTGAGGCGAGCGGGGCGAATGGCGACGTCGCGAACGCCCTATTGACCGTGTCGTTTAATCTCGCCATTTTTGCCGGAGGCGTGATCGGTGCCGTATTGATCGACAGCCACGACGGTTTAGTCTTGCCTGGCGTCATGATTGCCCTCGCGCTTGCAGCCTTGGTCATCGTGCTCACCTCGCGGCGTTCCGCATTTCCGGTCGGACGATAAAACGAGCTCCCGAACGCCGCCCAAACATCCCGCACACAATGGAGAACACCATGGAAATCGGCGCTTACAGCTTCGGCGACACCCAACTCAACCTCGACGGCAGCTCGCGCTCGACCGCGGAAGCGGTCAAGAACCTGTTTGATGCCATCGTGCTCGCCGACCAAGTGGGTCTCGACTATTTCGGCGTGGGTGAACACCACACCGCGTCGATGCCGGCGTCCTCGCCCGGTGCCCTGATCGCCGCCGCCGCGGCCGCCACGACTCAGATCACGCTCGGAAGCGCGGCCAGCATCATTGGAACGGATGACCCGGTGCGGGTCTTCCAGCAGTTCGCCACCGCCGACGCGATCTCTGGCGGCGGTCGTATCGAGATCACAGCCGGTCGGGGCTCGTCGGTCGAGACGTTTCCGCTGTTCGGGTTCGATCTGAACGACTACGACGAGTTGTACGCCCAGAAGCTTGACCTGTTGTTGACGCTCAACAACAGTCGGACCGAAAACGTGACCTGGTCTGGCACCGTGCGGCCGCCGATCCCGAACCTGGCCGTGGTGCCGCGGCCTGTCAGCGGTTCACTTCCCATCTGGATTGCCACCGGCGGCAGTGCGCCATCATCGGCTCGCGCCGGACGCCTCGGCCTCCCCATCTCCTACGGAATTATCGGCGGCCAGCCACACCGTTTTGCGCCGCTGGCCAACCTGTACCGGCAGTCAGCTCAGCAGGCCGGCCACACCGGCAACAACATCAAGGTCTCGGTCGCGACCTTTGGCCTGGTAGCGCCCACCAAGCAGGAAGCGATCGACCGGCTTTACCCCGGATGGGTCAACCTCAACCTCGAGATGGGCAAGCTGCGCGGCTGGCCGGCCCCGCAGCGTCGCGACTTTCTGGCCCAGGTCGACGCCCCGAACGCCTATTTCGTCGGCGACCCGGACGACGTCGCCGAGCGCATTGTCGAACTCCACCGCCACCTCGGTCACATGCGGCATTTTCTCCAGGGCGACCACGGCGGGCTCCCCCAGGAGCACCTGCTCGAGTCCATCAGCCTGCTCGCCACCGAGGTCAAGCCTCGTGTTGCGCGCCTGCTCGCCGCCAAGTAAGCGCGCCTGCAGGGCGGATTTCACGCCCCATTTCGTGTCGTAAAACGTTCGTCACAGGACGGCGTGCGATTTACTGGGGTGATGACCACAACGGATGCCGCAGCGCGCGCCAGAGACACCGGCGCGCAGCGCCCGCCACGACCAAGCCTCGAAAGCCAGGTCCGATGAGCGCGGTCGAAATCGCCCTGACGATTGCGGCAGCGCTCGGAGCTGGCCTGGCCGCAGGCGTCTACCTCGCTTTCTCCTTTTTGGTCCTGCCCGCCTTCCGCACGCTTCCCGCTGCGGCCGCAGTGTCCGCCATGCAACGCATCAATGTGAGCGCGGTTCGGGCACCGTTCATGACGGTCTTTTTTGGCGGCGCCGCAGCATCCGTCGCTGTGATCGTGCTGCATCTCACGTCAGACGCGCCTGCCGGACCCACGCGTATTCTTGGAGCGGTTCTCGCGCTGGCCGCCGTCGTGATCACCGTGGTGCGTAATGTTCCGTTGAACAACGCCCTCGTGCGTATCGATGCCAATGCACCCGGCCTGATGGCTACGTGGCAGTCCTTCGACCGGAGCTGGTCTCGGGCCAACTATGCACGTGCGACCGTGTCCGTCGCGGCCCTGATCGCTCTGATCTTCTCGCTCACCTGACCGGCCAGTTCAGATTACGAACGGCCTATCAACCAGGACCGACTGCCCGGGTGCCGTGGCGTACGTGCGGTCATCGGTGGGCAGGGGGCTGGCACGATAGCGTGGAGTTAGGTGAAGCGGTTTTGTTCACCTCGACCGTTCTGGGGGCTCGTATCCGTAAAACATTCGCTGTGATCGCTCTGATCGTTCTGGCCGGCGCTTTGTCGGCCTGCACGGCCACACCGCCGGCCACTCCCCCGACCGTCGACCCGGTCCCGTCCGAAACGGCGACGGCAGCAGCAGAGCCCGACCGCATCCTCATTGGCGCCGAGTCGACCGATGTCGTTGACGCGAACGGGAACGTATTGCTCTCGCTCCGCTACTCCGAGAACGGCGACGAAGCCGTCGTTGCCGCCGTCAAAATTCTCGGCGAGCCTCAAGGAACGCATCATCAGGACGGCTCGAATCACTACCCGGAGATGGATGGGACGTCGTGGGGCGGTTTCGACATCGTCGTGAACCGCTATTCGAGCGAGGCAATGCCGACCGGGGAAGAACGCTGGTACAAGCCGGCATTTAGTGTCCAGGCCACGGCGGCAAGCACAAACGGCGGTATCGCCATCGCCTCGGTGGACGAAATCCGCGTTGGAGACACATTTGACGTTGCTGCTGAAGGCCAGGACACGAACCGCGTGCACGTCGACGATGCGTTCGGCGTGCGCTCGGTAGCGCTCGACCTGCCAACGTCATTCCCGGGCATCATCGCCGATGCCGGGCTGGAATTGCCCTACGGCGCCATTGCCCAATCCGATCAAGGGTCGATTGACATCACCCGAATCGTCGCGCCGAGTTATCTCTTCTCGCTCGCCTAGGTCGTTCACACACATCAGGAGCGGATGTGTGTTCCGCCGCCATTCCGCTGCTGCGGCACCGTCCACCGGTGTAGCACCATCTCCCACTAAGAGAGCGTGCGCTGCAGACGCTCCTCAAATTCGGCCGGGCGCGTGAGGAGCCAGCTGCCGACCGCGATGATCACAGGTAGCCCAAGAACGAGCAGCGCAACCTGCGGCCACGGCGGTGCGAAGGGCAGCAGGCCGACCAGCCCGAGCATGGTGGGCCCCAGCAGGCCGAGGATTCCGCCCAGCACCGCGCCGGTGCCGGCCAGCAGCACGGCCTGCCAGAAAGCGACGGTGCGGCGCAGCCCTGGATGCGCGCCGACCGCGCTCAGCGTCACGTCGTCGCGGCGTCCATCAGCCCCAACGCGACCGCAGCCGCGCCGAAGGCGACGAGTGCTGCCACCGCAACCAGGGCTCAGCCGGAAGTTTCGATCGTGCTGCCCGGCCCTGCCTCGTAGCGGGCCAGGAGGTCTGTGCCACCCGTGAGAGAGCGGAGGGATCCCCACAGCTGGTCGTAATCGGCGTCATCTAACGGTGCGGGCAAGGAGGCGAGCACTCGAAGGGTGACTGGCGCCAGGCCGTGCGATCTGGCGGTCGATTCCAGCATGAAGACACCGAAATGAATCGGATGCGCCGGCTGCTGCACCACAGCATCAATCGTCTTGGTCGATAGGGGCGCCACCTTCTGGTTCTGGTCGTCGCCAACCATAGTGGATGCCGGCATCCAGTCGATCTGGATAGTCCCGTCATCCTGCACATACTGGGGGTACAGGGAGACCGCTCCCCCAGCGCGCAGTGCACGCTGGGCGTCTCTGGAGACTTCCTCGTCGAGAATCAGGGCGAGGTCGTCGATTGTTCCTGTCCAGATTTGGGGTGCAGATCCGTTCGAGAACAACCAGAACGGCGCGTCGCACGCACCGGCCGGGTTCGAACCGCTCACGAGCTCACACCGAACCTCGGGGCGCAATACGACCAGGGGCTTGGGCGAGTTATCCGTAGCTTCGGGTGACGCCGGCTGCACACCGGACAGCACGCTGACTTTATCCGCCCCGAACTGCTCACGAAGCATCGTCGACACTTCGGGTGCAATCGGATAGATGATCTGCGAAGTGCCATCGGTCCAGCCGTTCAGGTCCACCATCATCTGGCCCTCGGCGTTCCACCGTTCGTAGGATTCCCGGCTGGCCTGGTCTGATCCGCCGAAGAACGCCAGCAGCATAGTGCCGACAAACACCGTCGTCATGATCGCCGCAAGCACGGGAAGCGAGCGGGACCGGTTGCGCACAACATCGCGAGCGGCCAGCCGCGCGCCAGTGCCGAGCCGGGTAACGAGGGCAGCCAGAGCAGACAGGATGACCGGTGCAACGAGCAAAGCTCCGACCTGCGCCAGCACCGGTCCAGCGAGCACGAGCATGATGGACAGCTGGTAGAGCGAGCTGTTATCGATGACGCCGGGGGTGGAGAAACTCGCGGTCCCCGCAAGCGCGCCGCCGGCCGTCATGGCGACCCCGGCCACGATGATCGAGATTCCAATCCAGCGGCGGCCGGTGCGGTGCACGACCTGGGGGCTCCGTGCACCGCGCAGGGCGGCCAGTACGTCGAGGCGAGACGCCGTCCACGCCGGGAGGAGGGCGGCGATCCAGCCGATGAGCATGGCGAACAGGGCGATACCAATGAGAATGGGTATCGACAGGTGGTAGCCCCAGTACTGCACGGCGCTGCCGTCACCCGTGATCGCCATGAACAGCGAGCCAGAGAGAACGCCGATCGCGACACCGACAATGCCGCCGGCAAGTCCCAGCACCAGACCGCTCGCGGTCACGATCTGAAACAGGGTGCGCCGGTGCCCGCCGACGCTCGCGACGGTCGCCAGTGTGCGCTGCTGGTGCCTCACACCGACGGTGAACGCTGCGCCGGCCAGAAGGGCGACCTCCAGAACGGCGAAGGCAACCCCCGCTGCCGTCAGCGTCACGACCGTCGTCGCCGCGCCCTGCAGCTCAGCGGATGCCTGCAGCTGGTAGCTGCCAACGGGTGGCGGATCCAGCAGCACCGACTTCGAAAGAACGACGGCCCCCGACTCGTTCAGCTGCTGCACGGCCGTCCAGTTGAGGGCGTGGTCGAACAGGTAGAAATCGTCCTGATCGACGCTGGGCTGGGTGTCGCCGGTGAACGCACCGAGGCGCCCGAACACGGCGATCTTGGAGTCGGGATATTCCGCGACATCCAGCACTCCGACCACGGTGACCGAACGCTCGGGGTCGAGCAGAGTTGCCCTGTCACCGAGCCCCACGCCCAGCCGGTCAAGTCCGGCTGCGGTGACCAGGATTTCATCGTTGGTCTGGGGAGCGCGCCCGTCTACCAGCGCGTATTTGGGATCGAACTCGGCGTTCCAGGTCTCGCCCTCGACCGCGGGTATCCCGGCGATGCCGGTGGCGGTTTCAATGGTCACGTCCGTCGAACGCAGGGCGAGGAGAGTCGAATCGGCGGGAACGAGGGTGGCCGGATCAACCAGGTGGGCATCCGCTTGGGTGTTGACGGGAACACCAGCGGAATCCATCTCGACCTGATGCCACCCGGGCCGAGCGGGGCGCTGAATCAACGACGGATCGGGGCTGCTGATCATATTGATGCGGGCTTCGGCCTGGCCCAGCTCGACGGCGATCGTCTCGTCGACGGTGGGCACCATGCTCAGCCCGACCAGGGCAACGCCACTGAGCCCGGCCACCGGGATGGCGACCATGGCCTGCCCGGTCCATCAGGCCGACCGACGCGAGGGCGTCAAGGCCGGCGCGGCGCGAGTCGCGGCTGCGCCAACTGTCAAGTTCCAGGGGCAGCGTGACGTTTTCAAGGGCGGTCAGGGCGGGAATCAAATTGAAATCCTGGAACACGAAGCCGAGGGTGCGGCGGCGAAGAACCGCAAGCTGTTTGGCGGTCATCGAACTGATCCATTGGCCATCGATGACGACCTCGCCCGAGGTCGGCGTGGTCAGGCCGCCCGCAATGGTGAGCAGGGTCGACTTGCCTGAGCCCGATGCGCCCATCACCGCGACCATCTCGCCCGCCATGATCGTCAAATCGATTCCGGCCAGGGCAGTACGAGCAGTTTCGCCGTGTCCGTACTGACGCGAGACACCGTCGAGACGCAGCAACTCGGCGCTCATCGAACAACCGTCCCATCAGTCGAAGGCGTGTCGGTTCGCGCTGGTCGACCGCGTCGGCGCGGCTCGGCCAGCGGTTCGCTCGCGGCCAATCCCCGGGCTTTCGCTCGAGCCAGCCGAGAGCTGGAATGATCCAGCCAGCGAATTTCGGCCTCAGCTTGAAAGATCAACGAGTCGATCACGAGCAGCCAGGCGAGCTCATCGGTGGATTCGGGGTCATCCCCGGTGTTCTTCGCCCGGGTGAGCTGCTGCAGCGTCGTCATGGTCGACATCCGCTGCACCCGCACAATTTCCGCAATATCAACACCGGGCAGTGTCACGGCAACAGCCAGCTTGATGGCCAGTTCGTCTCGCGTCGTCTCCGGTCGCTGCACCGGGGAACGCAACCATGTGGTCACCTCGACGTGACCCGCAGCGGTAATCGAGTAGAACACGTGGCCGTCGGTGTCGGTGTCACCCTTCACGATCAAACCGTCGCGTTCCAACCGCTCCAGCGTGTTGTAGATCTGACCGACGTTGATTGGCCAGGTCGAGCCGGTGCGTCGCTCAAACTCAGCGCGCAGCCGATACCCGTAACTGGACCCCTGATCGAGAATGGCAAGAATGCTCTGGCGTACCGACACGACGACTCCCCAAGGATTTCATACACGATGCTTACATGCCGAGTATATACACACTCGACATGCATCCATCGACTTGCATCAGGTTCTATGGACGCAATTGATATATATGCCGGCCGGGAAGGTGTCCTTTCACGTCCGGCGCGAGCATCCGTTGCACTAGACAATCACGCCAGCTCTCAGCCATGATCAAACACATGGGGACTGTGTCAGGAACTACGAGAGGAACCGCGTCACAGCGGGCGACCAGGTCGGGTCGGCCCGGGCGAGAGCGGTTCTGGCCGACGGGTTACGCAACAAAACGGCGACGCGGGCATCAGGGAGCGAGCCTGGCGGCAGTGCTACTACTCACGCTAACGGCCTGTGCGCAGGCCCCACGTGGCCAGGTTGGTCCGACTTCGGATCCACCGCTCCCGGCCAGCCCTCCTGCCGGCGCGGAATCTGTCGCGATCGGATTGGTCAATATCTGGCGCGTCTCGGGCGCAGCAGACGAGAAACCCGATACCTGGTTGCGGTTGGAGGCGCCGGCGTTCCAACTCTGGCGAGACTGCGGAATGATCGACGGTTCGTGGCGGGCGACCGAAAGCCTTTTTCTTGCTTCGACGTACGGCGCTAGCGGTGATTGCGCTACGGGAGCGACCCTGCCGCGAGTGTCCTGGCTCGAATCCGTCACCGGTTATCGGGCTGCAGCCGCGGGTTGGGAACTCACCGATGCGAGCGGCGCGGTGGTCGCCACCCTCACCATCGACGGCAATCCCGACGCGATCCCGACTGCAGCCGAGTTCTACACCCAACCGCCCGTCATCACCGCGGCGATGCGCGAGACGTTGCGACAACCAGCCTCCGTGCCACCAGAATTCACCCCGGCAACGTCCGACGTCCTGGTTGGACGTTGGGTCCCGGTTTTTCCCAGCGGCACATCCGATCCGCACGTATTTTTCGCGGCGGACGGTTCTTGGGCGGGCTCCGATGGCTGCAATGGAGGCCAGGGCCGCTGGGCCGCCGACGGCCACGGAGCGCTCTTGGCCACGGCCGGCGCCTCGACCTTGATAGCGTGCGAAGGCGCCCCGGTGCCGTCTTGGGTGGCGCAGGCCAGATTGACCAGCGTCGATGATGGAGTGCTGCGGCTGCTTGATGCGGCCGGAGCAGAGCTGGGGCAGCTCAAACGTGGCTAACCCTCGTGCACGTTTCGATCACGATTGAAACAAACCGCGAACGGGCGTCTATCGACTGGTGCGAGGCCCCGTTTCGAGTTGAGACTGCACTGACCGATCACCAACGCCGTCGTCGTCACTCGCTATCTGCCGCGCGATTTCATCCAAAAGACGGTTTTCTTCTTTGCGAGTGAGGCCTGATCGGCGCTCGCGGTCGAGTCCGCGTTTTCGTTCGTCAGCAAGAACGTCCTCGAGGACTTCCTTCAGGTTCCGCTCGGTTCCGCCGGCGGCGACGAATCGGCTGCGGCTACGCCTCGCAAATGCGTAGTCACTACGGGGAAGCCATAAGGGCAGCGAGCGGGGTCCGGCCCAATAGTTGACGTTGTGTTCGATCAGCCAGTCATCGTCAACCGGGATGAGGTTGCCAGTATGACTGGCCACCTGTGCTGCGGCCCGCACAACCGTGGAGAGATTGTGTTCACTTCCGACAGCGTTGTACGTGCCGGTGAGGCGTCGATGCCCGGCACTGATTATCCACGCGGCCAGGTCCCGAACATCGATGTACTGTACGGAACGATCACGAACGTTCGGCAGGAGAACGGATTCGTGCGCAGCCAGGGCTAGCCGCGCGACCCAATAACCAAATCGGTCGCTCGGATCACCTGGCCCGGCAATAAGACCCGGTCTCGCGATGAGCAGGCGGTCGCCAACCGCCTCGGTTGTGACTCTCTCAGCGGCGACTTTAGCCTGTGCGTAGTCATCAAGGTCGAATGTCTCGACGAGGGAGGCGTCTTCTTCGGCTCCTGGTTCAGCGTTACTGGCATACACGGAGACCGAGGAGACCAGGGTCCAGTGCTGCGCGCTGCCGGCCAGAGCCACGAGTGCCCCAGTGACCAGGTCGGGCTCGTAGGCGAGCTCGATGATTTCATCCCAGGCGACGCCTGCGACCAGGTCGTAGGCTCCCGGTGTTTTCCGGTCAGATCTAATAAACGCCACACCGCCGGGGGCCGATCCAGACTCGCCTCGAGCAAGGCACGTTACGTCCTCGCCCAGAGAAACCAACTGCTCAGCTATCTCGCGACCGAGCCAGCCCGTCCCGCCAAGAATGAGTGTGCGCGTCATAGCACCCAGTCAATCGCACCAGCCGCTGAACTCGCGCTGGTTTCGCCCTAGGCGCAGTGACCTTCACCAAGATCATGCCGTCACGCTGTTCCCGAGTCTCAGACCCCTTGATGCGGCCGGAACCGAGTTGGGATTGCTGGCCGCTGATTGGCGGCACGTCCGCACGTGTTGGTACGTTGCCAGCATGGGGAAAATAAGCGTCGTTCCGATTATCGTCTCGGGTGTTGCCATAATTCTGGCGCTGGCGGGGTGTTCGAGCCCGGCTGCGCCGGCTTCGTCCGGCCCGTCGGCATCACCAGCGGCTGAGTTGTCGTCAGCGCCGGCTTCGCGGTTCGATGTAACCTGCGCCGACTTGGTGTTGAACGCCGAACTCGACGCTCTGTTCGGTGCGAACAGCTACGAGCCGCGATCGGACTGGGCGCCATCCGTGTCCCCGGTCACGTATGCCGTGCAAAACACCGGCGGATTAAGTTGCACCTGGGGCAATGACGACGCGCCCGTCGGTGGCATTCCCAATCCGGCATATGACGAATTGACCGTACAGGTACTGCCCGATGCCACGGCCGCGCAGATCGAATTGCATGTCGGCGATCATCCGCTCGATGACGCCCAGCCGTTCGGAGACTCGTCCGGCACGACCTGTTTCGCGAACGCCCGCCTGTGCACATCGAACATCGTCGTCGGCGAGGCCTGGATCGACGTGTTTCTGCAGGGGGTGAACGTTGCCGACCCGGCATCCGACGCCGACGTTCTGGCGCTCACTTCGCCGCTATTGAGCGCGGTTGCCGCACGGATCTCCGCCGCCGCGGCCTCGAACACCACGCCAGCCGTTGCCCCCGTCGCTGCGCGCACCGACTGCCAAACAATCTTGCCCGCTGCGACCGTGCAGTCCGTCTTCCAAACGGCCGAGCTGCCCGTGCACTCCACCTATCACAGCGGTGGTTGGGGCGTCATGACCGGAGCGGCAACACTCGCTGGCGTGACGCGCTGCATCGTAGGGCCGGCCGGTTCGGACGCCGCCCTCGCTAACCTGGAGTTGCTGCCGCACGGTGCGTGGGCCTTCGAACCTGCCCAGGTGCAGAGCGCCGTATGGAAGAACCATGAGACCGTGAGCGTCGCGGGAGTCACCGAACCGGCCTACCTTCTATGCCCGATTGGCACGGTCTCAGCCTGCGCGGTCGACTTCGTCGTCGGCGATGACTGGGTGCGACTGGGCACGTTCATCAACGGCCAACGGCCGGTTGCCGACGCCGATCGCGGCCAGGTACTGGAGCTGGCCGGTCTCGTCGCATCCGCTCTGGAGTGAGGTCGCGGTCGAGGACCGCCAGCGGAACACCCCTCAGCGCACATGCACTCGACGCGGCGCCGGTCAGCCTAATCGGCGAGCGGCCTCGGCAGCGGACTCGTGGGCGGCCGCCAGCTCGTGGTGTTGCTTGGCGACCTCGTCGGCGGGCGCGCCGAACCGTTCGCAGAGCGTGCGGGTGGCCACGATTGTTTCGAGCATCATTCCGAGGGCGCTCGCCAAAATCAGGCGGAGAGCGGGAATCGCGTGGTCGTCAAACTCGGTGGAAGTTCCCGTGTCATAGACCCCACCGCGGGTCGACACGAGCACGGCCGGGCGCCCGGCCAGCGGCTGCTGGGTGGTGGGATCGTCCAACGGAGCCGTCACCGACGGGAGGTGGATGTAGTCGATCCACGCCTTCAAGGTCGACGGCATCGAGTAGTTGTACAGCGGAACGCCGATCAATAGCACGTCCGCCGCGACCAGTTCCGCGATGAGTTGTAGCTGCAGCGCCTCCTGCTCCGGGCTCGGGCTGGCACCCTTCGGGCGCAGCCGGGGCGGAAAGTGCAGCGCGGCGTCCGTCAGGTGGGGCAGCGGCTCACGGTGCAGGTCACGGTGAACGACGATGTGATCGGCGCCAAGACTACGCCAGGTATCAGCGAAGGTCGCGGTAATCGCGCGTGAACGTGATGTGCTGAGATCTGCGGACGAGTCGAGATGCAAAAGTGTGGGCATGGCCCAAAGCCTAGAGGCAACGATCCCATCGGCGCCAAACCGTGGGCGGAGCGCACACGAGGCTGCGGCATCCGCTCTCGGCAAGCGGATGCCGCAGCACGGCTACTCCTCGTGCTCGCCGTAGCGCGGCGCGGCCAGGCTGAGCGTCTCGCCGCGGAAGAATGCGGGGCGCACCCGGGCCTGCACGATCATGATGACGACGCCGATCAGGAGAATCGCCATGCCGAGCACGAAGACCAAGCCGAGTCCGAAGATCTCGGAGCCGCTGCCGTAATTCGGGTCCATGCTATCGACCAGGGTCGTGCAGAACAGCACCGCCAGAATAATGCCGCCGATCAGCGGAAACACGAAGGTGAAGAAGGCGTTCCTCACAGTGGCAAACCACTGCCGGCGAAAGTACCAGACGCAGGCGAACGCGGTGAGGCTGTAGTAGAAGCAGATCATCATGCCGAGCGTCGTGATGGTGTCCCCGAGCACGTCTTCGCTGACGAAACGCATGATCGTGTAGAAACCGGCGGCCACGACAGCGGAGGCGATGGTGGCATACCCGGGGGTGAAGAATCGCGGGCTCACCCTGGCGTAGGCCGGCGGCAGGGCACCGTAGTGGCCCATCGCGAGCAGGGTGCGTGCTGGCGATACGAAGGTGGACTGCAACGAAGCGGCCGAGCTCGAAAGCACAGCGATGGACATGAGTATGGCGAACGGTCCGAGTGCCGGTCCGGCGAGGGCGAAGAACACGTTGCCCTGAATCTCCGGGTTGCCAAGCCCAACGCCGTCGCCGCCGACGCCGGCGAAGGAGAGGGCGGCTATGGCGACGAACAGGTAGAGCACCATGACGATGATCACGGTCAGGGTCGCGGCCCGGCCGGGCGTCGAGCGGGAGCCCTTGGTCTCTTCTGACATGGTCAGAGTGACGTCCCAGCCCCAGAAGATGAAGATCGACAGGCTCAGACCGGCAGCGAAGGCCGAGAATGAAGTAACGGCAAAGGGGTTGAACCACGAGAGCGAGACCGGTGTCGGGTCGAACGCTGATCCGTTGGCAATGTGCACGACGGCCATGAGGCCAAAGCCGACCAGCACGATCAGCTGAAAGCCGACCAGCCAGTACTGCACCTTCTGCGTGGTCTGCATGTCCCGGTAGCTGATCCAGGTGGCGATCAGAATGAACAACAGACAGGTGCCGACGTTGATGAAGGGATTACCGGCCAGGCCCGCGATCTCGGCGCTGTTGCCGAAGATCTGCGAGAGCATCAGGTAGAAGAAGTCGACCGCGATACCGGCAAGGTTGCTGAGCACCACGACGGTCGCGGCTATGAGGCCCCACCCTGCCATCCAGCCAATCCACGGCCCGAAGGCCCCGGTCGCCCAGGTGAAGCTCGTGCCGCTGTCGGGAATTGCCTTGTTTAACTCGCGGTAGCCGAGGGCAACGAGCAACATTGGGATGAACCCGGCTACGAAGATCGCCGGCAGCTGCAAACCGACCTCGGCCACCGTGGGGCCGAGCGCGCCGGTCAGGGTGTAAGCGGGGGCGATGCAGGAAATGCCGATGATGACGGCCCCGACGAGACCGACAGAGCCGGCACTGAGGCCCTTCTTGGAGATGCCTCCGGATGTCTGGTCAACGGCTGCGCTGGCGTTGAGCTCTTGAGTCATGGTCGCTTATTCCTCCACTGTCTCGGTGAAATCTGTCTCGGTGAAATCCGGCAACACATTGAAATCTCGCGGCACCACAATGAGTGGCACCGGCAATTCGCGCAGCATCTTCGCCGCGATCGAACCCAGAAAAAGGCGATGGGGCTGGGCGAGCCGGCTGGAGCCGACCAGGCAGACCTCGGCGGGGTCCCAATACAGGCCGCGCACGGCGTGCTCGATCGTGGTACCGGAGGCGACACTGGCCGTCACCTTGACTCCGTCCACTAGGTGGTCAGTGGCATAGTCGAGCACGCCCTTGGCATGGTCGGTGGCCAGCTGAATGGTCTGCGCGTCGGTGCCGGGGCGGTCGATCGCGACGAGGGAGACCAGCCGAAGCGGGGCATCCACTGTGCGCGCCAAGCGGATGCCGGCCGCCAGTAGTCCGTCGGCCCCCGGTTTAGTGCCGACCGCGCAGGTCACCCGGCCGATCGGTTCGTCGGTACCCATGACCCTGGACCCTTCCGGAGCGAGCGCCACTGGCACGTGCGCAGAATGCAGGAGCCCGCCGGCAACACTGCCGATCGCGAAGCGCCCGAGCAGTCCGTGAGTGGCCGCGCCCACCACGATCAGGTTCGCCTGCAGTCGGGCGGCAGCGGCGAGCAGCCCCCGGGTGAAGGAATCGGCGTGTTCGAGGTGGGTGTGCACCGAGATGCCGGCGGGCACAAGGGTGAGCGCTTCGGCCAGCCAGGCCTCGGCCGTCTCCAGCAACAGCCGGTCGTAGCCGGGATCGGCGGGGGTGAGTGTGGCCCGGTCCCCCGCGTTGAGCACGAGCACAACGTCGAGCTCGGCGCCCGGCGCGCGGGCGAGGCGCACACCGAGGGCGAGGGCATCCGCTCCCGCCGGGGTGGGGGTTAGCCGACCAAAAACCTCACGCTCTCACCCTGAGAGCGATGATCGCCGCTGCAGTGTCTTGCCCGACCCGGATGGCGCCGTCCACGTGCTGGTAGCCCTTTCCGGCCATGTCGCTGCACGAGAAGGAGATCGGGCCGACGGGGCTGCGGAGTTCGGAACCGTACCTGGCGAGCCCACCCATGTCGAAGCTCGCCGCGTAGGCGCCGCGGGTCCACTCTTCGGAGCCCCAGTCGCTTTCGTAGTAGACGACCGGGTGCAGCGCTTGCTCGCCGTAGTAGTGCGAGAGCGACTCGAGGATGCGGGCCTTGCGCTCGTCGGCGCTCAGCGCGAAGACGGCATCCGCTTCTTCATCGGAGACGAACCCGACGAGGGTGCCGCGTGGGTCCGCAAAGTTGGTGTTGTCGTACGCCTCGTGCACAAGCTCGTACGGGCTGAACGCCGTGCCGGAGAGGTCGTCGGCGCGCCAGAACGGCGTCTCGTAGACCGCATGCACCTTGATCACAAAGCCCATGGAGAGGTGCTGGTGCAGTTGCTGTTGGCGACGCGGCAGGGGCGGCACGAAGCTGATCCGGCTGATCAGGGGCGGCGGAACCGCCACGATGGCGTGCCGGGCAGTCACCGTCATACCGTCGGCGACGATGGTGACACCCGCATCGTTCCAGGTCACGCTGCGCACCGGCTGCCCGAGGTAGACGTCGCCGCCGAGCTTCTCGGCCAAAAGCAGCGGCACCTGCTGCAGCCCGCCGATGACGCGCTCGTCGAGAATGAAATCGGAGTCGACGAGGTTGCTGAACGACCCGGCGCTCGCTGCCATGAGCAAGGCCTGCAACGCGGAGAACGCGTGCGCCGGCTTGGTGAGCATCGCCCCGGCGATGAACATACCGATGTTGTCGCGGGCTTCCTGGTCGTCGGTCTGCGTCTCCAGCCAGTGGCTGAACGACACCTCGTCGAGTTCCTTGGCGAGCGGATGCTCCCACGGGCTGTCGGGGTCGATCTCGGCCACAAGGGCGTCGAGTTTCTCGATCAGACCCACGATTTGCGCCTCGGTACCTTCCGGAACCGGAAAGATCTCGCCGTCAAACCGACTGACCACGCCGGCACCGTTGATGTAGACGTTTTGGCCGGAACGATAGCGCGGGTAGGTGGCAAGGCCCAGCTCGGCCAGCGTGTCCTTGAGGGCGTGCTGGTCGGGCGAGACCCACTGGCCGCCGATCTCGAGCATGGCGCCCTCGATCTCGTCGGTCCACAGGCGCCCGCCGACGCGGTCGCGCGCTTCAAGTACGGCCACAGTGAGGCCGGCTTTGTGCAATGCTGTGGCGGCGGTGAGACCGGATGCCCCGGCACCGATGATAACGACGTCACGATCAATCGTGGTCATGGTTGCTCCTGTATTGCTGGTCGGACTACGACGAGGGAATGAGGGTGTATTTGGTCGAGAGGTCGTGGATGCCTTCGGGGCCACCCTCCCGACCGAGGCCGGACCGTTTGACACCGCCGAAAGGCGCTGCTGCGTTGGAAACAAGGCCGGTATTCAGCCCCATCTTTCCGGTGTCGATCCTGTCGATCATACGGTGCGCACGTGCGATATCGGTGGTGAAAACATATCCCGTCAGACCATATTCGGTGTTATTTGCTAATTTGATAGCCTCTTCGTCTGTTTCGAAGGTTCTAATGCCGACGACCGGGCCAAAGATCTCTTCCCGCACGAGGCGACTGTCGACCCCGTGAAGCTCAGCTTGCGCAGCCGAAGGTCGGCGTGATCCGGTAGCGAGGGCCCACCGGTCGGTGGGTGACGACCATCGTGCCTGTACCCTCCGGATTGGCACCGTAGCGACCGCTGATGCGCACGGCCTCTTCGCTGAACCAGCGCAGAAGCTCGCCGCCGTGGCTGACGTCGCCGTTGGCTTCGGCGATCGACTTGCCCATCTCAAGCAGGATCCGCTCTCCGGTTCCGGCTACCCACTGTCCGTTGATGTAGAGCTGGTCGGGTACGCGGGCCAAAAGTGCCGCGCTTCGCTCGGCGGTGGACGGGGGCAGTACACCCTCGATCACGGTGCTCATACTGCCGCCGAATCGGCGGCCAGCGCCTCGGCGAGAACCTGCAGGCCCTCGAGCAGCAAAGCGTCGGGAATGCTGAGCGGCGGCAGAAAGCGGATGACGTTGCCATACGTTCCGCAGCCGAGCAGGATGACGCCCGCTGCGTGGGCGGCGGCGATGACGCGGCCGGTGAGCGCGGCATCCGGCTCCCCCGTCGTCGGATCGACGAGCTCGATGGCCATCATGGCGCCGCGGCCGCGCACTTCCCCGATGCGCGGGTCGGCCGCAGCGAGAGAGCCGAGGCGCTCGCCCATGATCGTTCCGATTTCTGCGGCGCGCTCGACCAGGTGGTCGCTCTCGTAGGTATCGATCGTGGCGAGCGCGGCGGCGCAGGCGAGCGGGTTGCCGCCGTAGGTACCACCGAGGCCGCCGGCCTGGGGAGAATCCATGATGTCGGCCCGGCCGGTGACGGCCGATAGCGGCAGTCCCCCGGCGATGCCCTTGGCGGTGCAGATCAGGTCGGGCACGATGCCCTCGTGCTCGCAGGCGAACATGTGGCCGGTGCGGGCAAAGCCGGTCTGAATTTCATCGGCGATAAACACGACCTGGTTGGCACGGCACCAGGCCAGCAGAGTGCCGAGGAAGCCCGGCGCTGGGACGATGAAGCCGCCCTCGCCCTGAATGGGTTCGATAATGACCGCTGCGAGGTTGCTCGCGCCGATCTGCTTCTCGATCTGCGAGATGGCGCGGTTCGCCGCTGCCACACCGTCGAGTCCTCCGTCGCGCAGGGGATACGACATCGGCGCCCGGTACACCTCAGGAGCGAAGGGACCGAACCCGTTTTTGTACGGCTGGTTCTTGGCGGTCAGCCCCATGGTGAGGTTGGTGCGGCCGTGGTAGGCGTGGTCGAAGGCTACGACGGCCTGCTTGCCGGTGAAATGCCGGGCAATCTTGACGGCGTTCTCCACCGCTTCGGCGCCGGAGTTGAACAGTACGCTGCGTTTCTCGTGATCCCCGGGAGTGAGGCGGTTCAGGGCTTCGGCTACTGCGATGTAGGAGTCATAGGGCGCCACGGTGAAGCAGGTGTGGGTGAACTGGGCCAGCTGGGCGGCCACGGCTGCAACCACCCGCGGGGCACTGTTGCCGACACCGGTCACGGCGATGCCCGACCCGAGGTCGATCAGGGAGTTGCCGTCGACGTCGACGAGCACGCCTCCGCCGGCGGCGACCACGTAGACGGGCAGCGAGATTCCGACGCCGGCCGACACCGCTTGGGCCTTGCGTTCGCTCAGGCGTCGTGATTTCGGCCCGGGGATGCTCGTGACCAGCTTGCGTTCCTGGGCCAGCGTGGGGCCGCCGAGCGGGGTGTTGGTGCGGCGCGCAGTGTCTACGACTGTCATGAGAGTTTCCGATCCGAAGCGACGGGCTGCACCGCGGCCACGGTACCAATGCGGTAATGCTAGGCAGAACCCGGGCGCCACACTCTATTCAGACTGTATAATTCGTCATAATTAACTCGCCCACCTGTATAAGGCACTCATGCTCCCCAATTTGCGCCTGCTGCTCGCCGATACGAACCTCGGGCTCACCCTCTTCAACGATTCTGGCGAGACCGCGCCCGCACGACCGGCAATACTCGACCGCACCGTCGAGTGGGTGCACAGCTCCGACCTGGCCGATCCGACACCGTTTCTTTCCGCTAACCAGGTACTACTGACGACCGGTACCCAGTTCGGCAGCGATCCGGCAGCGGATGCCGACTACATCCTTTACGTGCAACGCCTGAGTGAATGCGGTATCACTGCCCTCGGTTTCGGCACCGAAGTGGTTCGGGACGGCACGCCGGACGGGCTGATCGCCGCCTGCGGCGCGTTCGGGCTGCCACTGTTCGAGGTTCCGTATCGCACCCCGTTCATTGCAGTGGCGCGGGCGGCCGGCGACCTCGTGGCGGAGGATCGGTATGCGCGGGCCACCTGGGCCCTCAAGGCACAGCGTGCCATCGCGCTCGCCGCGCTACGCCCCGACGGCTTGAGCGCGACGCTCGCTGAACTCTCAAGGCAGCTCGGTCACTGGGTGGCCCTGTTCGATGCGAGCGGAGCCCTCGACCGGGTCTTTCCGCACGCCACCTTCGCAGCAGCACCCGACGCACTCGCCACCGTGCAGTTCGAGGCTCGGCGCCTGCTGACCCGCGGAGCGCGTTCCAGCAGCACCGTTGAAGCCGGTGGTGAGACCCTGACTCTGCAGACCCTCGGCGGCCATGACCACCTGCGCGGCGTGCTCGCCCTCGGCGGCCCCCTCGCCCTCGACCAGGCCAGCACTGAAGTCGTCACGAGCGTCATCGCCCTGGCCGGCCTCGCCCTCGAGCAGAACAACGCTCTTGGTCGTGCTCAGGGATTGTTGCGCTCCGGGCTGTTGAACACCCTGCTCGTCGGCGATCACACTCTGGTCGACCAGATCTCTCGACAGATGTGGGGTGCCCTGCCCGCGGCCCCGGTGCTCGTCGCCGTCGTCGATGCGCCCGCTCCGCGCCGTGACGCCATCACCGACTACCTGGAACTGCGCGTCGAGGACTCCCCCGGGCAGCTGTTCTTCGCCCGCCAGGACGACACCATCGTGGCGTGTGTCGACCGTGCAGCCCACGGCATCCTCTCTGATCTGTGCGCACTCTTCGAGCTGCACGCCGGCCTGTCTGAACCGAGCAGCTACCGCCAACTTCCCCGCGCCCTCGATCAAGCCCAGCAGGCGCTCGCCCGGGCTCGGGAGCGCGCGCCGGGCCTGACCGAGTTCAGTCTCGTCGCCCGGCAGGGTGTGCTGGCGCTGCTGGCCAGAACGGATGCCCGTGAGGTTGGCCTGGCCACCCTCGCACCCGTGATGGCGCACGATCGGGCGCACTCCACCGAGTTGCTGGGCACCCTTCGCATCTGGCTGCTCTGCAACGGGCACTTCAGCGAGGCCGCCGCCCAACTCGGCGTGCACCGGCACACGGTGCGCACGCGCATTCAGCAGGCGGAGCGGCTGCTCGCCCGCGACTTGGGCTCCTTCCCGGCGCGCGCCGACGTCTGGGCGGCCCTACTCGCGACCGACAGCGCTACCGCGTAGCGAGTCAGTTCTTGAGGGTCCACGGCTTGCGTCGCACGAGAACGTGGCCGCGACTCGTGCTGAGGCGGGTCCACAGTCCCGACTCGAACAGGTGCACCGGTTCGTCGTCGGCGAGAAAGCCGAGGCTGAAGGCTGCGAAACCAGCCCCGGTCGGTACGAATTCGAGCCCCTCGACCGGACGGCCCCAGACCTCGGAGCGCACGCGTTCGACGATCAACTCTCTGGTGCCCTCCGGCACGGCGGCGGCAACCTCGTCGATGCCCTCGCGGGCAGCCGCTTCGAGGTGCGACGCCGGCGTCTGGCCGTGTGGTTCCCAGCCGCCTTTTGGCGGGGAGATGCCGGTCCAGGTCACGGTATTCACCTCCAGCGGAACGGTCACGATGACCGACACGGTGAGGTCCTGCGCGGTGGATTCGAGGCGTTTGAGGCGTTCCAGCAGCGACCGCACCGGTACAACCGTGTCGAGGTCGACCGGCTCCGTCAAGGCGAAGGTGCGCAGCCCCAGCACGGTCGGGCTCGCGTCGAGCAGACCGCGAGGATAGAAAATGGCGGTGTACACGGCGAGAACGCCCTCGGACGCCATGAGGCGCACGGAACCATCGAGGACGCGGCCGGAGCGTGAAAGAAACACGATCAAATCGCTGAGGGACTGGGAATCGGTAAGAGTGAATGACTGGCTCATCATCTCCTAAACTACCAAGATACGAAACATCCGCGTGCCGCGGTCGCGAACTTGCCCGAGGAGACAGCATGCACAAGCCGATGGAAGGCCTTCTGGCCGTCCTCGATCTCACCGACACCGGTGCCCGCACCAATGAAGACATCTTCACCGGTCCGTCCCAGTGGATGCCGCTGGGCCGCGTGTTCGGCGGGCAAGTGCTGGCCCAGTCCCTCGTCGCCGCGATGCGCACCGTACCCGACGAACGCCACGTGCACTCCATGCACGGATATTTTCTGCGTCCCGGCGATGTGAACCAACCAATCACCTTCTCGGTCGAACGCATTCACGACGGCCGCTCGTTCTCCACCCGCCGCACCCAGTGCTACCAGGACGGCGTGCCGATCCTGTCAATGATCGCCTCGTTCCAGGACGCCGATGAGGGTCTGGAACACCACATCGAGATGCCGAAGGATGTCCCCGATCCGGAGAGCCTGCCAACGGCATCCGATTCGCTTAAACACATCGATCATTCGGTGGCCCGTTACTGGGCGAGCGAGCGCCCTTTCGATATGCGGCACGTTCCTTCACCGATCTACCTCAAGGTGAACGGAGAACACACCTCCCGGCAAGCCGTATGGATGAAAACTTTTTCGCCTTTGCCCGACGACCCCGATCTGCACCGCGCCGCCCTGGCCTACGCCAGCGATTACTCGATCATGGAGCCGATCCTGCGTCGGCACGGCATCGCCTGGTCTTCCCCCGGCCTCAAGGTCGCGAGCCTCGACCACGCCATGTGGTGGCACCGTTTCGGTCGGGTCGACGAATGGCTGCTCTACGTGCAGGATTCACCGAGCGCCCAGGGCGGTCGCGGCCTCGCCACGGGCAGCATCTTCAGCCGCGACGGCGTGCTGCTGGCCACCGTGGCGCAGGAGGGCATGCTGCGCGTACCCATCGTTCTCGAGTGATTCGAACACCTACCAGGTCGGTTTGGATTCCAGGAGCACCCGCTCGTCGGGCATCCATCGGATGTCAACGCTCGCGATGTCGTTCTCAGCGACGCTCGTCGTTGCGGCAGCAGCAACCGTGGTGCCCGGGCCGGCAATCCAACTCGCCACCAGGCTTTCGTCGCCGGCGGTGTCGGTCACGAACAGGGCATAGGGCTGCGGTCCGAAGTCGTTTCCGCTCTTTGCATAGCTGCAGCTCGCGTCGATGCGGGTCCCCCAGTCTTCACCGGTCAGGCGAAACGTCGCGGTGAGCGGGCTTGGAACCACCGCGGTCATGGCTACGGCCGGTTGCCTGGCACTGGTGACTCGTTGGTCCAGCCAGCCAGGCACGACCAGGGCAGCGGATGCTGCAATCGCGGCGGCTGCCAGCGCGGCTCCCACACCGACCCAGCGGGTGCGCCGGGAGCGCGCCCTGGCAGCCTGCAACAAGCGCGGTAACAGTTCGGCGGAAGGTGACGCGCCGGCATCCGTTGCCGCCTGCGTCGCCGGGCCAAGGTGCAGGGCCTGGTCCAGCGGAACCAGGGCGAGCAGCCCTGGCAACCCGGCAAGGTGAGCGACAGCCTGGCTGCAGGCGGCACAGTCATTGAGATGCCGTTCGTAGTCCCGGCGGTCGCCCGGCGACAGGGAGCCCAGCACGTAGGCACCGTCCCAGTCGCTGTATAGATCTGCTGGAGTGGTCATCGCTCCGTCACACCTCGTTCTTGCAGTGCCAGTCGCAGTGCTCGCAGGCCGTAGTGCAGCCTGGATTTCACTGTTCCTTCCGGCACGACCAGTTCCCGCGCGGTTTCCGCCACCGACTGCCCCCGGTAGTAGGCGCAGACGATGACGGCGCGGTGATCCGGTGACAGGTCGTTCAAGGCATCGGCAACCAGCCAGGCGTCCAGCAGGGCGTCAGTCTGGTCGTCGGTTGGCACTTCGGGCAGTTGATCGGTCGGCACCTCGTGCCGTGCTCTGGCCGAGCGTCGGTCGTCGATCACGAGGTTGCGGGCCACGGTGAACAGCCAGGCCCTGGCCGAGACCTCGGTCTGGTCCAGCAGCCGCGGGCGACGCCAGGCGCGCAGCAACGTCTCCTGCACGACGTCGTCGGCGAGGGCTGTGTCGTGGGTTAGCCGCACGACGTAGCGCCACAGGAGAGGCCCGTGTTCGTCGTGGAGGGCCCGCAAGAGTTCGGCGCGCTCATCGGCCATGACTTACCTCCGCTGCTTAACACGAATATTCGGAGAACGTGGTTCAATTGCAGCCGTGAATCAGTGCACCGAATCGGATACCGCTTCGTTGATAATTACAGCAACGCAAACCTACCCGCGAACACGTCCTTCAAGGAGAGTCATGACACCGGAACTCGACCTGTCCCGTCGCAACATGCTCCTGGCCGGAGGGAGCGCTGCGGCGGCGGTGACTCTGGCCGCCTGCAGCAGCACCCCGGCCACCAGCACCCCTGACACCACCACAAAGCCCGCCAGCCCAGCTACGACGGATCCGAGTGGCTCGGCCACTGATACCGGCCAAGCGGCAATCGAGGTCGCAAAACTCGCTGATATTCCGATCGGGGGCGGCATCGCGGCCACACTGGATGGTCAACCGATTCTGCTGGCCCAGCCCACGGCCGGTGTGGTCGTCGGTTTCAGTGCTATTTGCACTCACAAAGGATGCAAGGTGGAGCCGGCGGAAACCGAATTCGACTGCCCGTGTCACCAATCGCGGTTTGACCTCGCCACCGGGGAAGTATTGGGCGGCCCGGCCGCGCGGGCACTCGACAAGGTGACTGTCACGGTCGACGGCGACACGGTCATGGCTGGTTAGCGACCAGCCATCCGGTTCGGCTCAGCGCCGGGCAAACTCGATCGGTGCGTCGAGGTATGGCGACCATGCCGCACGTTCAGTGTCGTTGATGCGGCGCGGCCGCTCGGTTGCCGCGTCGACGAGCACGATGGTCGTGTTCGCCCGGGCGTACAACAACTCGGGCGAGACACCGTCCGGGCTGTAGACCTCGTAGCAGACGTCCAGGCTGGCCCCGCCGAGTTTGCCGAGCCATAGTCGCACGTCAAGCGGCTGGCGCAAATAGGGTACCGGCGCGAGATATTCAATTTCCTGCCGCGCGATAAGCGTCAGGGTCGCCGCTCCCGGGCGACCGTCGAGCACGGCCGTGCTCGCGCCGATCGCCCCGTCGTCTTCGGTCACCCAGAATGCCAGGATGCGCGCCTCTTCGAGCAGGCGCAGCATCTCGGCATTGTTGACGTGACCGTAGGCGTCGAGGTCGGACCAGCGCAGGCGAATCGGTACGTGCAGCTTCACAAGTTCTCCGTGGTTCGTCTCAGTCCCGGGTGAGCTTGCGGTAGGCCGAGCGGTGCGGCTTGGCCGCGTCGGGTCCGAGACGCTCGATCTTGCTCTGCTCGTACGACTCGAAGTTGCCCTCGAACCAATACCAGTTGGCCGGATTGTCGTCGGTTCCCTCATAGGAGAGGATGTGCGTGGCCACTCGGTCGAGGAACCACCGGTCGTGAGTAATCACCACGGCGCAACCGGGAAATTCGAGCAGCGCATTCTCGAGCGAACCGAGAGTTTCAACGTCCAGGTCGTTAGTGGGCTCGTCGAGCAGCAGGAGGTTGCCGCCCTGCTTCAGGGTGAGGGCCAGGTTCAGCCGGTTGCGCTCACCACCGGAGAGCACACCGGCTTTCTTCTGCTGGTCTGGACCCTTGAAGCCGAAGGTCGACACGTAAGCACGCGACGGAATCTCGGTCTTGCCGACCTGGATATAGTCCTGCCCATCGGAGACAACTTCCCACAGCGTCTTGTTCGGGTCGATGCCTCCGCGGTCCTGGTCGACGTAGGAAATGTCGACCGTTTCGCCAATCTTCAGATCGCCGCCGTCGAGGGGCTCCTGGCCGACAATGGTCTTGAACAGCGTGGTCTTTCCCACACCGTTCGGGCCGATGATTCCCACGATGCCGTTACGCGGCAGGGTGAAACTGAGGTTGTCGATGAGTACGCGCCCATCGAACCCCTTCTCCAGCTTAGTTGCGTCGATAACCTGGGCACCGAGGCGCGGGCCGACCGGAATTACGATCTCCTCAAAATCGAGTTTCCGCGTGCTTTCGGCGGCGGTGACCATCTCTTCGTAGCGAGCCAGTCGCGCCTTGGACTTCACCTGGCGGCCCTTGGCGTTGGAGCGCACCCACTCAAGTTCGTCGGCGAGACGGCGCGACAGCTTCGCATCCTTCTTGCCCTGCACGAGCAGACGTTCCTGCTTCTTCTCGAGGTAGGTGGAGTAGTTGCCCTCATACGGATACAGGTGTCCGCGGTCGATCTCGGCGATCCACTCGGCCACGTGGTCGAGGAAGTACCGGTCGTGAGTGACGGCCAGTACAGCGCCCGGGTATTTAGCCAGATGCTGTTCGAGCCAGAGCACGCTCTCAGCGTCGAGGTGGTTGGTGGGCTCGTCGAGAAGCAGCAGATCAGGCTTCTGCAGCAGCAGTTTGGTCAGCGCCACGCGGCGTTTCTCACCACCGGACAAGTTGGCCACCTCGGAGTCACCCGGCGGGGTGCGGAGGGCGTCCATGGCTTGCTCGAGCTGGGAATCAAGGTCCCAGGCATCCGCTGCATCGATGGCTTCCTGTAGTACGCCCATTTCGGCGAGAAGCGTGTCAAAATCTGCGTCGGGCTCGCCAAGGGCGAGGCTGATCTCGTTGAAGCGGTCGACCTTGGCCTTGATCGGCCCGACGCCCTCCTGCACGTTCTCCAGTACGGTCTTGCTCTCGTCGAGCTGCGGCTCCTGCATGAGGATGCCGACGGTGTAGCCCGGGGAGAGTCTCGCCTCGCCATTGCTGGGGGTGTCCAGGCCCGCCATGATCTTCAAAATGGTGGACTTTCCGGCACCGTTCGGGCCGACCACACCAATCTTGGCGCCGGGAAAAAAGGACATGGTGACGTCGTCAAGAATCAGCTTTTCGCCGATCGCCTTGCGAGCGCGGACCATTGAGTAAATAAATTCGGCCATAGTGCTTATCAGTCTATTTGCCGGGTGGACCCAACAAGACACAAACCGGTCGACAAAATGGGCGCAACTACGCTGTGGAAGCCGTCGCTGGCCGGTCCGATCTGCCCGATCAGGCACTCATCGGCGATGCTTACCGAGAACTGGATGGAGTCGGCGGCTAGATCCGCCTGGGTACGATCAAAAGTCACCTCCATTGCGGCTCGGTCAAACCCGCCGGCCACGAGCGCGTCGATGTAAGCGCGTCCGTCGGCTGCGGGATTGGCCTTGGTGACAGCGGCAGCGAGAAAGTTGAAGTACATCAGATTCTCGGCAGCGGTTCCGTCCGGCAAGAGCGTCGGATCAGACGCCGGCGTGGCCGAGGGCTCAGGCGCGGCGGAGTCGGACGGCACCGTGTCGTTAGCCGGGGATTCTGTTGGGACACCGCTGCACGAAGTCAGGCTGAGCCCGAGGAGCAGCCCAGCGCTCACCATACCCATCACGAACTGGGGCCGGCGTGCACGCCGTTGCGCTGCTCTCGCGCTCACACTCTGCCATGCTGGTTTCGCCGTGCTCACGAACTGCCTCCCCCTGTCCACCCATGTAGACGATGCTACGAGTCTAAACGGGCATATGCATCTCGATCAGCGTCGGTGTCGGTCGGAACAAAGCCGTCTTCGGAACGGTCGATATGCCCGCTTTCCGCTTCATACGCGATGGCCGATTCGGCGGACTCTGCAGACTCTGCAGAGTCCGCCGGTTCTGGCCCGGTCTGATCGGCAGGGGTGCGTGAGGAAGCACCGCTGCGCACCGGCATCGTGGTGTACCAGGTGAGGTCGTGGCCGAGAGCGTCGGCAAGGATTTCAACGGCAATTCCGGATCGTTCGGCGTTGGTCCACCTGCGAATGACCAACCGGCCACTCACGATGACGTGTTGGCCTTTTGCGAGCGACGACGCCGCGTTTGTGGCTAGCTGGCGGAACGTCGAGACGGAGTACCAGCTGCTCTCGTCCTCAACCCACTCATCTTTCGTGCGGTCACGATGACTCTGGCGGGAGGCCAGTCGAAAGGACGTGATGGGGGCGCCGTTCTTGGCCACACTGCGGCGCGGGACGGTGCCGATGATTCCGGATACGGTGATGTGGTCGCTCATAGTTTCTCCCGGCACGGTCTTCGCGTGAACACGCACGCGTCAGCCGCCGAGCGAACACCCGGCGCACGCGACCCGGGAACGGCAACTCGTGCCATTCTTTGCCGTTCCCGGGTCGCACACTGCGAGTGTGCTGCCCGGAAAGACGCCGTGGCGCAAGCCGTTGGCGATCAGGGGAGAATGACGCAGCCGAATGGCTGTGGAGGAGGAGCTAACTGACCAGGTACTGCGAGTACGACTTGCGAATCTTGTTGACCTTGGGCACGGCAACCGCCATGCAATAACCCTGACCGGGATTCTTGTTGAAGAAGTCCTGGTGGTAGTCCTCGGCCTCGTGGTAGTCGCCGAGCTGCTCGATCGTGGTCGTGATGCCGGCGCCCCACCATTCACTTGCCCGCTCGCGGGCCGTCTCGAACAGCTGCTTCTGCGCATCGTCGGTGTAGAACATTGCCGACCGGTACTGGGTACCCACATCGTTACCCTGCCGATTGAGCTGGGTGGGGTCGTGCAGGGTGAAAAATACGTCGAGAATCACGCTGGCTGGAATGACATCGGGATCGAAAGTCACCGCGACAGCTTCGGCGTGACCGGTATGACCGGTGCAGACCGCTTCGTAGCTCGGGTTGGCGGTCGTACCGCCGGTGTACCCCGACACGACTTCGCTCACTCCGCGTAAGACCCGATACACAGCATCGAGACACCAAAAACATCCACCTGCGATCACAAAAGTTTGCACCCGACAAGTCTAACTCCTCGCTCGCTGCAGCCTCCGGTCGACGTGGCGCTCACGCCCTCTGTTCGCCCAAAGCGGATGTCGGTGGTCGCCCCTAATCTAAAAAAAGAGACCGGGGCCGGCGCGGATACTGCTGAACTTTTATGGAGGAGCACGAATGACCACTCTCATCGCACCGATTCTTCGCGCAGCAATGCCCAGCACAGCACGCCCCGAACTGGCACGTCCCACACCGTCCTTTCCCGTGGTGCGTGGCCGCAGCTTCATCCTCGTGCGCGAAGGGCTGTGGCGTATCGTGGACCCAGCTGGCGCTGTCATCGGGTATATCGAACACCACGTCGGCGTCGACGGCGACCGATACAGCGCCCGGCGAATCGTCTTCGCGACCCGCACCCGAGACCTCGGCGAGTTCTGTCGGGTCGCCGATGCGGTGGACTGCTTTCGCTAGTGCCGCACCGGCAAGTGCACTGGGCGGTAGCGCACTTGACTGAGGGCACGCCGCGTCTGATCCCAAAGAACCGGGTTCAGCACGGATAAAATCCTGCACATGGAATGGTGGAATAACTTCGTAACCTGGTTTACCGACGTCAGCACTCGACCGATGATTTTCACCGCGGTCGTGTTCATCGGCGCGATCGTCATTGCCAGCTTGCTGGCCGCGTTGATCTCGCGCGGGGCCATCAAACGGCTCATTGCCCAGCGCGATCGCGAGATCAAAGTGGCCGCTATCGCGACCCTCGTCGACGCCGCCACCGAGGCATCCGTGTGGAATTCCCTCACCCCGCAGGAACAGGTCATGAGCGATCGGGCGGTCGGCCAAGCCGATATTCAGGTGCGGCTGCTTCCGATTCGCGGATCGGGAATCGCCGCGACGTGGGCGGCGCACGAACTGTACGAACTCAAGCGCACCTCCGCTACGTTCGGGTACCAGCTGGAACCGGCACTGGTGGAGTTTCGTGACCGACTGGTCGAGTGGCAGAACAAGCCCGCCCGCGCACGCAAGATTTTTCAGGGCGATCTTGACCGATGGAAGTCCCAGAACTCCTCCACCGAAAAAAGCCTGCTCGCGGAGCAGGAAGCGTGGGTGGCCCAGCAACATCACGACCAGTACAACGCAACCGATTCGGCCCTCTCCCCGGCGCGGGCCGCGCCGCTCACGCCGGCGGTCGTCAACCGCACTGCCGTATCTGCGTCGACGGCTTCGGATGCTTCGACCGAGACCCAGCGCCTTTTGGATGACGTGAATAAGCTCGAGGTGCGCGGCACCGACCCGCTCACGCGTTCGTCGGCGGCCCCGACCCTGTAGTCGCTCTCTCCGACAACCGGCGAGTCGGTCGGCGCTTTCTCAGCGTTGACCGGCTCGTGCTGTGTTTTCCGCGTTGGAGATTAGTGCCACCACGTGTCGAACAGTGACGCAGGTACGCGCCGCTTGTGCTCGGTGTTGAGATAGCGCGCTTCGATGGCCTCGGCCACTTCGTCTTCGACCGACTGGCCCTCGAGGAAGTCGTCGATGTGCTCGTACTGCAGACCGAGGTTAGCCTCATCGGTTTGGCCAGGAGTGCGGTCGAGCAGGTCGGCGGTGGGTTCCTTCAAATAGAGCTGTTCGGGAGCTCCCAGTTCCAACAACAGGGCGCGGCCCTGGCGCTTGGTCAGGCCGGTGAGCGGCAAAATATCGGAGCCGCCGTCGCCGTACTTGGTGAAGAATCCGGTCACGGCCTCGGCGGCATGGTCGGTGCCGACCACGAGCAGACCGAGCTGGCCGGCTACCGCATACTGGGCGATCATGCGTGAGCGCGCCTTGACGTTCCCCTTGGTGAAGTCCGTCATAGCCACGTCGAGGCTCGCTAAAAACTCGCTCTCGAACCCGTCGACAGCGGGTTCGATGTTGAAGGTGGCCTGCGATTGTGCACGGATAAATTCCAAGGCGAGTTGAGCATCCGCTTCGTCGCGCTGCACCGCGTACGGCAGGCGCACGGCCACGAAGGTGGCCGGATGCCCTTCCTCGGTCAGTTCGCCTACCGCCAGGGCGCAGAGGCGGCCGGCGAGGGTGGAGTCCTGGCCGCCGCTGATGCCGAGCACGAAGCCCTGGGCTCCGGTGCGCTTCAGATACTCCTTTAGGAATTTCACCCGGCGGCGCACTTCGGCGGACGGGTCGATAGTGGGTGAGACGTTAAGTTCCGCGATGATCCGCGCCTGAAGTTCTCGCATACGTTGAATGTAGCAATCCTCGAAAATCCGCGCTGCGCTTCCTGCGAAATCATCTCACAAGGTGCCGGCGAAAAGTCGTGAAGATTTGCCGTACGGTAAGACAAACGCCGCTCGGGGGGACATGACAATGATTGTCAACAATTGGGACAGCGCGCGTGCGCGCTCGCTGACAGCACGATCGACAAACAGGACGGTTCGCGGCGTCAGCCGTTCTGCCCTGGCTATAGGTGTGGCCGTTGTTCTACTGGGCGGACTCGGCGGGTGCGCCTCCGCGGTCACGAACGACGAAACGGATGCCGCGACTGCTGAGCGGACCGCCGCACCGACGGTCGCACCGACAGGGTGCAGTTCCGAGTTCGCCGTGGACTACGGCGACGTGGTCGGTCTTCAGGACGTGACCGATGAGTTCGGCACGTACTGCCACACGACTATCGGCCCCGAGTCCGAGGCGGCCATCTACGATTCCGCCAAGACTGATGTCGAGACTTTGAACGAATTCGGGTTCACCGAGGACGACGCCGCGGAGGCCCTGCCGGTTGCCCTGCGCATTCTCACCGAAGAGGTATTGGACAGCAGCCGGCTGGACAACTACAGCATTGCCCCGGCCGAGTGGTTTGCGGCGAATTCCGACTACATGAGCACGAAGTGGCAACCGGCTCACCAGAAGGCGATCGACAAAGATGCCGCCACATTAGGCATGTCGGAAACCTCTGGCATCATCGTCACCGACATTCTGCCGTCGCCACTGGCCCGCGACGGAGGCGCACGCGCGTCGAGCGCAGTCGTGCGACTTGATCGCGTCCACGGCGAAGAGCCCGACGGAGGCGAGCAGAACCTGGTGTTCAGCTTCAGCACAACGAGCACGTTTGTTGCGACGGATGCCCAGATCGTCGCGCTGGTGCTCGCGGCCGACCCGAACCAGATCGAGGATGCTCTGCGGACTTCCAATCCGGAACTCTTCGATGAAGCGGATAACTCGTCACTCATCATGACCGGGAAGACCCTTCTGGGTTTCGGTCTGGAAAGCAACGAGCAGATCATCGGCTCGAGTTCGGTGTTCCAGCTGTATACGGACCAGGGCCTCGGCATCGTCGAGTAGGCCGGAGCGTTCGTTCGGACCCGATTGTCACGCGTTTGCTCACGAACATGCAGCGAAACAGGTGCTAACGGCCGTCTGGCTCTTCAATGCTGAGAACCAGGCCATCGAATGTTGTGCTCATCGTCACGAACCACACACCAGTCGCCAGGACCTCCATAGGCCGACCGGATTGCACATAGGTTGCCGTGTAGTCAAGCAGCACCTTTATCGTGTAGACACCGCCGGCCTCGGAGTCAAATCCGGCCATGGGAATCCCACGGGTGACAATCGTCGTTGTCATATTGTTGAAGCCGCGCGGGTTGACGAGATTTGGCTCATTGGTCAAGAGTTCGGAACCCGGTGCGAAGTGCTGTGCAAGTCGGGCGGATCGCGCTTCAACGGTCTCGTCTGGGGTGACGGTCGTGTAGGCGAGCACAGCAGCCCCTGCAGCCGTGTAATGCGCTCTCATATCCCCGGTCGGTCCGGTGTAGATGGAATCAACAGAGTTTTCGTCGGTTTCGCCTGCGCTTTCGCCCGCGCTTTCGCCGCCAGACATCGGTGTCGACTCGGTTGACGCAACAGTTTCACCATCGCTGGTCGCAGCAGCGTCTGCAGTGTTGGCTGCACTAGTCGCTGTCGCGGAGGATCCCGCCAGTTCTTTGGCGACTCCCTCGGCCTCCCCACGTGGCCACAGGGCGAACGCTGCGATAGCGAGTACCGCGCAGGCACCGATAGCGGTGGCGCCGATTTTCTGTTTGAAATCCATTAGATCTTCCTGTCTGTCCCACGGCCCCATGTCCCAGGTGGCCTCGAGCAAAGTGAAATTGACGCAGCGCTCCTTCATAACTGACAGGGTGCAGTCCGCCGGCTTGATCGAGCGGAAAAGAGCTCGAGGATATTTTTGAGGGCGCCGGACAGCGTCTGAGAGAATTTCGTCTCTGGTGCCCCCGGCAAGAATCGAACCTCCGACAATCGGATTGCAGCGGACCCAGTCTTGGCTGAGCGACCCTCATTGCGAAACCTAGACTGATCTCGTCTGATCTCGTCTGATCTCGATCTGATCAGGCGTTCCCCATGATATCCGTCACAATACTATCGCAGAGATAGCAGAAGAGCTTGTAGGGACCGTTTACGTCGTGGGTGATGAGGTCTTCTCTTCCGACTTGGAGAAAGTAGCCACGCTGGATAAATACATCGAGATCTTTGAAGAAGCAGGCGTCGACGTGGTGTCTGGTGACGTGGTGTCTGCTGGATTCGGAAAACAGGGTGGATTTGCCGTTCAGCGGGCCAGCATGGTCCGTCCGAAATTTGAGGCTCCCGGATGCAGCGGCCACGATGCTAACCGGAGTTTGCAGGCTTTCAAACGGACTGCAAAAGGAGGAGCTCCGAGAGGAATCGCAGAGCTTCGATGTGGTAATTCATCGTGGGGCTGGCGACACATCACCACCGGGCACAAAGCTGACTACGGCAAGATTAGTGCTCCCTCTGGAAAGAGCTGGGACACCTTCGCAAAATGGTGCGTAGGGCAGACCCTCGGATCCCCGTCGAGCGCAACCAAGCAATCCTCCAACAACACCTATCTCTACACGGCCCCCATTCAGATCTGGAACAACGGCGCCCTGCAAAAGACCTACCAGAATCGTGTGTCTGTGCGAACGAGCGATTGGGTGATCGTGACTTCCTACATCAGCCGCACCTAAGGTAGAGGACTATGTCTAAGCGAGTCGACGAAGCATCGGCCTTACTCGACGAACTCTTCGCGTATCTCGAGGGGTTCGACCCGCCCATCTTCAGCACTGACCGGGCTGCAGAGACTGTCATGGTGGAGGCAGCAGAACCCGGCCCTGCTGCGAATGTTCTGATCACTCAGCGCGAGTTTCAGTCGTACTACGAAGTGCTACTTGAATCGGCGGCTGACGACCCTAGTCCGGGTTCTCTTCGAAGGAGAGCCTTCTCGCTCTTCTCTGTGTTACTTCAGGAAGCCGCGTGGGACATGTCGGAGCCCGGATCGCTTGGCTACCAATTAATGGGGCACCGATTCGTTTCTCGAGATTGAATCAGTGGTATCAGAACCATACGATCCGATACCGCCGAGCACCGGCAAGCTCCGCGGGCGGAGCCCCAAGGCGATGGATGCGAAGCGCGCCCGGGGGCGGCGCCGCCGTCCGAATGGGTATCACCCCAGAAGTGCACTATCCCTGGATGGAGCTGAGCATGTCCAACGGCACCACGAACCTGGTGTCGCTGGGCGTGTATCCGACCCAGGCGGCGGGGGTTGACGCTAATGCCCTGTCGCTGGGATGTTCTGCAGCTGAGCTCTTTTCTACCCGTACCCATCTCATCGCCCTGCTCGAGGAACAACTCACCGACCAACGCCACGACCTCTTCACCCGCCTCGGCCTCGGACACCTCGCCGGCAAGCTCTACGCCCTCCTGCGCCAGCACCCGTCCCTCACCATTGACACCGCCGCTCGCCTCCTGGGTGTCACCGCCCGGCACACCGCCACGATCCTGAGCCGTCTCCGCCGTCACAAGCTCCTGGTTGTGCACCGGAATGGTTGGGCGAGGTCGAAGCGGGATCTCCGGAACCAGACGGCCCTGCAGATCAACGTGCTTGGAACACTGCTGGCCAGGGCGGAGCGGTATCGGATCGAGCGGGAGGTGTGGGCATGGTGGCAAGCGGAACTGACCACGATGATGTCCGCGCCCGGGTCTCGGCCGCGGCGCCCGCATGTGTCGAGCCGTCCGTTATTTGAGGCGAGCACGCCGGGTGAGCGGGTCTGGCCGCGGTATCCGCGAGCCAGCACCCACCTTGCTGATCATCGTTCCGCGCTCGAGCTGGTGGGTGCAGGGTTGCTCAACCCGGAGAACCGGTGGCAGTACCTGGGTGAGGCGGCGTAACAGTTCCACGGACGCGTGTTCTGGTCCGTGGTGCTGCTCGGTGGGGTTTTTTGCGGGTTATGGCCGGGCCTTGGCGCGGGTGTCGCGTTTGGAGAGCTGGGCGCCAGCAAGGGTGAGGGCGACGAGGCAGCCCGCGGTGAGGATGCTCCAGGGCCAGAAAGCGGACGCATTCCACAGGAGAGTCGTCGCGGCGAGTGAGAAGACGATGCTGACGTAGCTGAGCGTTTCGCGCCGCGGGGTGGAGTACAGGGTTGGTATCCCGTCCCAGACCTTCACTGGGCAGTAGCCCCGCTGCAAATGGGGCGTCTGTCAGTTTGATCGAGGTGAGCGAGCGTGGACGTGCTTGTTTCAGTCGGAATTGTGCGAGTCATCCCCCCGGATGTTCGGTGCACAACCAGCTGCGCTTCCCGACCGTAAGCCTAAGGGGCCGAGCGCCGGACTTGATTCGGATAGCCGGCGGCAGGAGTCGGGCGGCAGCCTAGTTGTACTGGCCAGGGCATTGGTGAAGCATCCAGCCTCCGGCTTGCGAGACGATGCGGTGGCAGGGTCAGGTCGTGCAGCTGGGAAGGCCAGGCAGCGTTGAGCCCTCAGTCCCCGGGGGCCACGGGACGAACACCTTAGGGAAGCGTTATCTCCCGAAGTTGCTGGACTACTGCCTTCCAGCCGCCCAGTTGCTGCTGAGTGATAGGACGTTCCGGGCTCGTAGCCCAGTCTTCGACGTCCCTTCCGCCGATAGATTCCGCCAAATACCTTATGACGCCCTTCTTAGACTCGGTGGACATCGCAGCACCCGTCTGCTCAGCGCCCGGAACGTCGGCGATTTCCGTGAGGTACGCCTGGGCGAACCAGTCAGCGGCTTCAGCACGTAAGTACGCGCTCGTCAGTGAGGTGTACCAGCGAGAGATGAATTCTCCGTAGGGTGCTGAATTCGTCATGAAACCGTCGCCGCTGAAGAGGAGTTCCCGGACTCTTTCAGGGGTTAGCCCTCTCGCTGCAAGGAGGGCGCCGTCGATATCTCCTCGGTCTACGAGTTTACCAAGTTCGTTGCTCATCACACCCATCCGTTACTGATACGGCCACCCGAAGACGTCGGCACGGCGACGGTCCCCCTTGTCTACCCGCGTGAGTTGCTGCGGGCATTTCGGACAGCGGAATTAGTGGATTCTTCTGCGTTGCCAATGTTGGCTGTTGATAACCATAGTGGACGTCACTAAAGTCGGCGGAAACCCGGCGCGGAGTGCTGGCGTCGGCTGTTGTGGAAGCCTTCTACATACCGGATGACATCGCTGCGGGCTTGTGATTTCATCGCGTATGCGGTGCGGTAAACGCGTTCGTTCTTGAACATCGAGAAAAGCTTTCGGCCAAACTGTTGTGCCAACACGCCGGGCGGCCCATCGAGGAGCGCAACCAGAGGCTGGTCACCAGCTCCCGGAACTCGGTCGACGTGAAAACGCTGCCGCGGTCCTGACCGCGTCGGCAATTCCCGTGTCTACGGTGCGGCGCAGCGGCTGCGGGACAGCTTCTGGACCGCGACAGGAATTGTGCCCCGCGACCCCAACAAATCCACCCGAGGGGGCATCTAGCACGGGATTCCGTAGGACGTTCCGCATACGGGCGCACTCTTGGTCACCGTGGTCTTCGCTGCCAGCCTTTGGGAGTTCGAATTACCGTCGTTCTTGCGCTCGCTTTTTGCGCACGGCCATTTTGACCGCTCCGGCGATTATGAGCAGTCCACCGACAGTGCCGAAAATTCCCAGTGGCGTGCTCGTCGACAAATAGCCAATCCCAGCGACCACAAACGCAATCCCAATGAGTGTCAGGATGCCCTGAAATATTTGTGTTTCTCGCATAATAGTCTCCTGGATCGGGTGGCCAGGGAATCGGCCTCTCACCGCATTTTATGCGGCTGCTGCATAGTCGAACGCGACTGCTGGACCCACGGCTTTGGCTCAACATCTGTCCTCGGACCGGCTTGACCCACGTCGTCCCGCAAGGGGTTCCTGTTACGGATCGACTGTTCGAGTGTCCCGTTCACCGTCCGGCTTCCGGGCATTGTATCCATCAATTTTCTGACAGTCCCGCCCCACACCGATCGGAGATTGGCACGTCGTGGTGGGCAGAACTCTAAGGTCCGCTAGGGCGCGGCATCGAGAACGCTGACCACCGTTCGCGAGCTGAGTGTCGGATGCTGGGAGTAGCATGATCGCAATCTCGCTCTTCTGCTATTGGAGGATGAAATGTCCCGTCCCACTGACCGTTCCGGTACCGCGCTTCTCGTGATAGATGCCCAGAACGGGGTTCTGGCCAACGCCCACCGGCGCGGTCCGGTGGTTGCCAATATCGCGATTCTGGTAGACCGCGCCCGCTCTGAAACAGTGCCGGTCCTCTGGGTACAGCATTCCTCTGACGAGCTGCCGATCGACAGCGATGTCTGGCAGATCGTTCCCGACCTCACGCCAGCGCACGGTGAGGCCGTTATCCGCAAAGAGTATGGAGACTCGTTCGAGGCGACCAGCCTGGAACAGGTGCTCGCCGGGATCGACGTCGGGCACCTCGTCGTTGTCGGTGCGCAAACCGACGCGTGCGTGCGCTCCACCCTTCATGGGGGTTTCACCCGCGATTACGATGTGACGTTGGTCTCCGACGCGCACACCACAGAAGATCTCACCGAATGGGGTGCTCCGCCGCCCGCTCAGGTGATTGAGCACACCAACCTGTACTGGAGCTTCCAGGCCGCCCCCGGTCGAACCGGCAAGGTCGTGCCGACGGCAGACGTCGAGTTCACGCGAAGAGCCCCTCGAGCGAGATAGAACGTTCGCTCACGCTTCGTTGCTCGGCCGGGCCGGTGATTGTCGACTGCGACGATATCTTGATCGAGCGATCCGATGTCGTTGTGGTCCGAGCTGCGGCCCCCAGCACCACCAGCAAAGGAGCAGAGATGTCATTCCAGGCATACCTCGACAACATCGAAGACAAGACTGGACTGACCCCGCGACAGTTCATCGCGCTCGCTCAGGAGAAGGGGTTCGACGACCCGTCCACGAAAGCCGGGGTGATCGTCGATTGGCTGAAGGCGGACTTCGACTTGGGCCGCGGTCACGCCATGGCGATCGTGCACATCATCAAGAACGGCGAAAAAATCGACACGAAGCACGTGGGCAGTGGCACCGCGCATAGCGACGCATCCGACACACTCTGGCTCGACGGGAAGCAGAACCGCCCCGCGTGAGCCAATAGCTCCTGGCCGTCGCTGCCCACTGGACAGATTTCGGTGCCCGCTGAGGGTTCGGCGGATGGGCACATGAAAGGACCGCCGACGTTAAGGGCCTGCCCTCGCGACCTGCGCTTCTGCCCGAGTTCGGGGCACCGTCGCATCGAAGTGGTCGTGACTCCTGGGTGAGCTCTAATGGACTAGATAGGCTGCATCTCAAGGGGGCCTCAAAATGGGAACAGATATCCGGAGTCGCACGCTATTCAGAAGTACCTTCACCGTGCTGCGGTCAATAGGTGGAGTGATCATTACGGTGGCCATAATTCTGGCCGATGTCGTGAAATCGACATCCGGGGGCGGGGCCTCCTCATCGGCGTACCCAACCGTAGTATTACTGAGTTCGAAGACCAGCACGTCAGCGGCCGTCTCCCCCGCGAAGGAACTAATCCCGAAGAAGAAGAGACTGCACAGGAAGCGCAGATCCTAGCCACAGCATTTCGGTGGTAGCGGCGTAGTGCTGGGCGGGGACCGCTGGGTAATCTGCGCGCTTGGCTCCGCCCGATTCCCGCAAAGGGTTCCACTTACGGGCAACATGCTCCGCGAAGCGACTTGAGCTGAATCACGTTTGAACGCGCCCGCTGGACGTCCCCCTTGCAGACCCCTCACTCTCAGGCGTTGACCCCAAGGCGTTCCCTTTACGTGACGTTTTGTTCATCTGAGCCATGGCTAAGGCGGTTCAGCTATCCTCGCATCACAGGCAATGAATGGGGACGACATGGCTTCCACACGATCGATCAATACGGCAAGGCGATTGGTCGTTCTCAGTGCCGCGCTCATGGTGAGTGCGGTTGTGTCCGGCTGCTCAGTCTCGGACGTGTGCCCCACGATCGGGTGGGACAACACTGTCACCGTCGAACTCGAAGGCATAACATCTAACGTCAGCGTCGTTGAGTTGTGCGTCGACGGCGAATGTTCAGGCCCTGCCCCAAGTCAGCTATCACCAGACGAGTCCGTCGGGATCGATGAACACTCGTGGGAAATCTCGACAGTAATGGCGACTCCAGAAAATGTCACTATTCGCGCACTCTCACCAAGCAAAGAAGTCCTCGCCGAGAGGGACGTGACACTCAACTGGGTCCGCGTGGGCGGCACTGAACAATGTGGCGGACCTGCCGAGACCGAGCCCATCACCCTCACTATCGCATCCTGAATTCTCTGAGCGTCCCGACTCTGACCGTCCCGCAGGGGGTTCCCAAGTGACACAGTGTCTTCCCGCAACGCCGCGGGTGGATTGGCCGCAGATCTGTCGCGGTGGAGGTCCGGCTTACGGGCAGGACTTTTCGTTGACGGCGTAGGCAGCGTCAAACGAGACTTTGTCTCCTAGCGCATTACCATCTAGCACAACGTCGAAGATCAGAAGCGCCCGGCGCTTGGGGTCAAGACCTGTCGCGCGGTCCGTCCGCCCTGCGAGCGGCGGCCTGAGAAGTGTGAAGTTCGTGCGATGCTTACTGGTGCGCAAAAATCCCGGAGTGCCACCCGTGAACTCATTTACTGTTGCCTCTGCGCAGATGAACTCGTCCGTCGGACAAGTTGAAACGAATCTTTCCGAGACTCTCCGAGTTATCCGTGCGGCGAGTTCACAAGGCTCGCGCTTGGTGGTATTTCCGGAATTGTCATTGACCGGTTACGATCTGATTCAACTGGCCCACGATGACCGGTGGTTTGCCCCAGACGATCAGCGCCTGGATCTTTTGCGGGAATGTTGTGCCGAACTGAATATCACAGCCGTAGTCGGAGCACCCGTACTTATGGCGGGGCGACGATTTCTTGCATCCTTAGCAATCGAGCCCGACCGCACCATCTTGGTCGCTCCCAAGAATCACTTGCACGGCGACGAGGTCAACCACTTCGAACCAGGCACCGGGCTGACAATTTTGAGCGTCGACGGATGGCGCGTGGCCTTAGCGGTGTGCGTTGATACCGCTTGGCCGTCTCACGCGACTACTGCCGCTGAAAACGGGGCCGACCTTTATGCGGCATCCGTTCTTTACACCGACGGCGAACAACGAAAATTGGACGTCCGGATGGCCGCTCGCGCTATCGACCACAACATGTACTCACTCGCTGCAAACACAGGGGGCACCCTGTCGGCCAACGCTCCGCTGGCAACTCCGCAATATGGGCACCCGACGGAACCTGTCTTGCCCGGGCAATCACAGCGGATGACGAGCTTGTCATCGCGAGTCTCGCACCGAGGCATGGGTAGGCGATTCAGGCGCAAAAATAGGAAAATCTGTCCCACTCATCCTTCGGCTACGGGCACTGACTCTGTCAGGCTAGTGATTTCTTCAAACGCTTACCCCGGTGTCTGGCAGCACATACTCTGTGAAGGAGGGGGTACACGAAATGCAACTGCAAAGACCGGCCTTTCCCGCGCTCCTCGCCGTGACTGCGCGGTCCTGGATCCTCGGCATTCCGTCGATGGCCCTCATCGCCCTGGCGGGGCTTCAGTTCGCGATCATCTCACATGCGGGTATCGGCGAATCCTGCTATCAGAACATCGAGCTAGGCCGTCTGCCTTTGCCCTCAGCAGGATGGACTACGGACGGCTCATTGTCGTTCTTCCCCATTGGGGTCCAATGCTCCTATTTCACAGGCGAGCATGAACTCCTCTTAGTACATACCCAGACCAGCGTGTGGGACTGGGGAATCACGATCGCCGCGATCCTCGGAGTCTTGGGCGTTGCTCTCTTTCTGACCGCCCGACTCGCAACTCGACGGTCCTGGCACGAATCCCTCTGAAGAATTAGACCCAGACCGTCCCGCAGGGGGTTCGGCTTGCGGGCAACATGCTCCGCGAAGCGACTTGAGCTGAATCACGTTTGAACGCGCCCGCTGGACGTCCGTCTTGCGGGCGCCGACTACCGTATTCTTGCGCCGTGAAGAAATTGCGGCGAGGCACCTACGACCGGTCTGCGGATGCGGCTTATTTCAACATTTCACCTCGGATAACCGCCGGGGAGGCCGTTCGGCAGGACGTTCACGAAATCGACGGCCGCGGCGAAGTCATTCTCGACTTCGATGAAGACGGCAAGCTTCTAGGGGTCGAGATCCTCGGTGCCAAGTCTCTGCTGCGCCCGTCCACCCTGAAACAAGCCAAGCGAATCGGCTGACCCAGTGGCGCTCCGGTTCCGGTCCTATGGCCGTTCGTTTCGCGGTCCGTGGGTGCACTCAGCCCTAGACCGTTTCACTAGGACCTTCCCGGCGTCCCTCTGCATCCAGAAGGACTCGCCGACGGTCGCTCCCCTGGACCAGCAAGAAGCCAGCCGCGAGAACGGAAGCTGCTGAAGTGGCTGAAGTGGCTGAAGTGGCTGAAGTGGCTGAAGTGGCGAACATAGCCGTCAACACAACATCGGGTTTCAAGGTCATGGCCCGCCCGGTCATGGACGTAAATTCGCACTGCAGTCCCAGAGGGATCAACGTGATCCGGCCAACGATCGGCTCGTCGGGATCGACGCTCTCGCGCGACGCCGGGAGTGCGTCCACAACGCACGAATAGCTTGGATCTCGAACCGCATATATCGCCGCCGCAGGCGGCAATGCCATGAAGATAGCCAGCCCGCACAACGCAGTAGCCGCCCATCCTCTCGTCCCCATTAGGCCATGCAACCGCATTCCCATGAGCTTGCCGGGACTCCTCTTCTTAAGTCGTGGGAAGTGACCGCACGGGGTTCCCCTTGCGGTTAGGGGGTGAAGGGTCTGCCGGATCCGATCCGGAATACGCCAATCACTGTGGTGCCGTCCGATGCGTAGGCCAAAATGTCGACGTAGGTTCCTTCATGCGCATTCGTCCACTCGATCGCTTCCTCGGGTGACTTCAGGTTCGAGCCTTCAGCGGCTTCAAGGTCTTTGGAATACACGTAGCCCGACTGCATATCGAGGGTTTGGACGAGGATGAGGTCGGGGGCGATCGCGCTGCTTCCTTGGACACCGAACGTTTGACCGTTTGCGTTGACAGGCCAATCCGGAACCGGCCCGAGTGTGGCCTTTCCGCCAGGAGTGGCCGAGGGCGTGTAAAACAGGGTCCCGTAGTTCAGTGCCGTCGCCGTTCCGCCTGTTCCGACGGCCGCGATCAGGAGGATCAGCGCAGTCCAGCGGATTGCGCGCCCTCTTCGAGTCACGGGATGCTTCTCCTGAGGGAGCGAACCTTGCGCTTCTGCGACAAGGAAGTTCCTCATTTGGGTTTTGCGTTCCGGGAACAAGTTGTCGTCGTTCATGATCAGGCAGTCCCTTCTGGCTGCACGCGCGGAGTCGGTGCTGCACCGCTAACCCCGAGGGCAAGTCGGCCTTTGGCTCGGGCGAGTCGGGATTTCACCGTGCCGACCGGGATTCCCAAGGCCAACGCAGCCTGGGCCATCGACATGTCCTCAAGGACGCACAAGGCTAGGACGTCCTGGTCCCGTGGACTCAACCGGGAGAATGCCTTCCGGACGCCAGTTCGGGGCGATTGAGCGTCGAGACGTTGGCCGGTAGCTTCCGCGAAATCGTCGGCGTCTCGAGGTGCAGGGAGTCTGGCAAGAACCAGGTGTTGGCGCCGCCGAGAACGGGCCAGATTGCGGGCCGTGTGGGTGGCCGTTACGAGGAGCCAACCGATGATCGATGCGTCCACTACGCGAACGGACCGGCGGCGCTTCCAGGCTGTGAGAAAGGCAATGGCGGTCACATCATCGGCGTCGGCGCGCGACCCTGTCAGTCGAAGGCTGTGGCCGAAGACGCGATCCGCGTGAAGTTCAAAGACTCGCCCGAACGCTTCAGGATCGTCGGCGACCGCGCGCAACCACAGTGCGACCTCGCTCACGTCCTCCGAATGGTCCACACCTAATAATGTCCACTCGGCTCATCCGAGTTCCCTTTCTCTGACACGAATGTCAAACGTCGTCGCGGAAAGAAAGCACTCCACGCGGCACTCGCGAGAAACCAAGTCAAAGCGTCCCAATAGAGGTTCGGCTATTGGGACGGTGCCAGTCAGTTTTCGAGTCGTGGCGTGAGCTGCCCTGCTGCCCAGTCGAATCAGCCGACTTCGTCGATCAGTGAGAGGCAGAATGGGTGGCCAGCGGGATCTGCGAAAACGAGACAATGGGCGGCATTCGGCTGGTGGTCAAAACGGCGGGCTCCGGAGCGCACAGCCCGCGCCCCTGCCTCTTCGAGATCGTCTACAAAGAAGTCGATATGGACGAGCGATGGGTCCTCGGGCCAGCGTGGCGCCCGGTAGTCACTCACTCCCATGAACTCCAGCCGAGCTCCCACACTGCGCATCGTTGCCCACTCCTCCTCGTGGACGAAAGTTACCTCTCCATCTGTGAGGTCTGCGTAGAACGCAGCTAAGGCCGCGGGATCGGGGCAAGCCAACGTCGTCGAGCTGTAACGGATTCCACTTGACATAGCGATCACACTACCGAGCCGGGACCAACGACGTCAGGCATCGCTAGTCATGTTCGTGTATCTGTGCAGTAGAAGGATTCCCTATCCGGACGCCTCCGCGTCCCGCTGAAGGTTCCCAAGTGACATAGCGTCTTCGCGCAACGCCGGTGGGTGGATTGGCCCCAGACCTGTCGCGCTGGAGGTCCGGCTTACGGCACCCTTCGTCAAGCTACATTCGGATCATGTGGAGGACTTTTGTGCGACAGGCGACGGCCGACGACCTGGAGTTTCTTGAAGCGATCGAGAATGAAGCAGATGCGCTGTTCGCGACCGTGTTCTCGATAGTCGACTGGCGGCCTGCTCCTTCCTATACGACGCCCTCACTGCAGAGTGGCTTCATCCTCGTAGCCAGCGAAAATCCGGGATCGGACCCGATCGGGTTTGCCATGTCCTCGAAGTCCCTGGCAGCAGTCATCTCGAGCAGCTGTCGGTCATGCCGTCGGCGGCACACCGCGGGCATGGGCGCGCGCTCGTCGAGTAAGTCAAGAGCGACTCACGACTGCGCGGATGCAAACGGGTTACCTTGCGAACGTTCACGGACGTTCCATGGAATGCGCCCTTCCACTTGAGCTGTGGTTTCATCGAGCGTGATCCCGATTCTGATTTTCTTCGTGATCTGTCAGCGGCAGAGAAACAGCGAGGACTTGGGTGCGGCCGGCGTATTCAAATGAACTTCGACCTGACTGATGAGCTGCCCCGATAACCGTTCCCCACTAGGAGCCTCTGGCGGGGGTGCTCTCAGGTCACCGCGAGCGGAACATGATTCGCGGAAATCAAGCTCTCGACAGCCCCCATCCTCCGGCGTCGGTTTCACCGGGCTTCGCACCGCCCGCACCGCAGCAATCGGCGCAGGGCTTTATTTGGTTTGGCCGTCGTGCGCTCGGCCACCGCACCACCGTCGTCTAGAAGTCAGTTTCTTGGCAGGCCACGCGCACCTTGCGGGAATACGATCTCTCTATCGGGCTTCCCGTCACGTCGGCAGCCCGCGACGCACCGCCTCACAGCAGCGTCGAAGCATCGCTGCACCACAGATTGACGCCGCTGCGATGCGGCGGCTAATCGTTAAATTGTGACCCCGACGACACCGTTTCTCATCCAGCTAAAGCACACAGGGAGCATCAATGGGTACTGACGACCAGACCAACACATGCAGTTTCCACATGAGCGGTGCGCTGCCAGCAGGTGGCGACCACCTCGGTGGCACCTTCGGTCAGTCGCCGACCCTGGACAGTTGGTACCCGCAGCGTCTCCGGGTTGAGCTTCTCCACCGGAACGGCGTAGACGCCGACCCGCTCGGCGCGGACTTCGACTACGCGGCGGCCTTCGCAACGATCGACTTCACGACGCTCAAGTCGGACATCAAGCGACTGCTCACCACATCGGTCGACTGGTGGCCGGCGGACTACGGCAACTACGGTCCACAGATGATCCGAATGGCGTGGCATGCCGCCGGCACGTACCGAATTGCCGACGGCCGTGGCGGAGCGGGCACCGCGATGCAGCGGTTCGCACCAATCGGAAGCTGGTGGGACAACGGCAACACCGACAAATCACGACGACTCCTACAGCCGATCAAGCACCAGTACGGCAACGCTCTGTCGTGGGCCGACCTGATGGTCTTGACCGGCAACTGCTCCCTCGAGTTGATGGGCCTGCCGACGTACGGCTTCGGTGGTGGACGACTCGATGCGTGGGAACCGGACGACGGCACCTGGTGGGGCCCGGAGGTCTGGAACCCGCACGCGGTCGCGAGCCCTGACGAGATGGTGAGCCGCGACGAACGCTGGCATGGTCAGAACGGCGACGCGGGCTACGACTTGCAGAGCCCCCTGGCCGCGTCGCACCAGGCGCTCATCTACGTCAACCCTGAGGGGCCCTATTCGAACGGCGACCCGCTGGGCTCAGCACGCGACATTCGCATCACGTTCACGCGGATGGCGATGAACGACGAGGAAACGGTGGCATTGATCGCCGGTGGCCACGCGTTCGGTAAGAGCCACGGCCAGGTACCCGCATCCGACATCGGACCATCACCCGAGAAAGCCCCGATCGAGTCGATGGGGCTCGGTTGGCACAACCCGGTGGGCACCGGCAGTGCCGAGCACACTTCGACCAACGGCATCGAGGGCAGCTGGTCTCCGAACCCGACACAGTGGGACAACACCTACCTCGAGAACCTGTTCGCGTACGACTATGAGCAGACGAAAAGCCCGGCCGGCGCGCTGCAGTGGGCACCGACTGACTCGGAGGCGCCGAAGACTCCGGACGCCCACGTACCCGGTCAGATGAACCCTCTCATGATGATGACCTCGGACATCGCACTCAAGGTCGACCCGGAGTATCGGGCCATATGCGAGCGTTTCCTAGCCGACTTCGATCTGTTCACCCTCGCGTTCTCGAAGGCCTGGTACAAGCTCACGCACCGCGACATGGGGCCGAAGCACCGGTACCTCGGCCCGGAGGTCACCATCGCCGACGACCTGCTCTGGCAGGACCCGCTCCCGGACGCAGCAGGATCCTCACTCGACGAGGCCGACGTGGCAGCTCTCAAGGAAGCCGTCCTCGCGACCGGGCTGTCCGTGTCCGACCTCGTCTACACGGCGTTCTCCGCCGCCTCGACTTACCGCGACAGCGACAAGCGCGGAGGGGCGAACGGTGCCCGCCTGGCCTTGTCGCCGCAGAAAGACTGGGCGGTCAACCGACGCACCGTCCCAGTCATCGACGCGCTGCGGAACGTACAGGCGGCTTTCACGGCGACGTCGGGCGGACGGAAGGTGTCTCTCGCCGACCTCATCGTCCTCGCCGGCAGCGCCGCCGTGGAGCAGGCGGCACGGGCGGCAGGATCTGACGCCAGCGTGCCGTTTACGCCAGGCCGTGTCGACACGACGCAGGAGTTGACCGACATCGAGATGTTCGAGTGGCTGCGCCCCATTGCGGACGGGTTCCGCAACTTCGTGTCCGAGCGCTTCGAAGAGTTTGCTCCGGGCGTCGCGCCCGAGGCGGCATTCCTCGACAAGGCGAACCTGTTCACTCTCACCGCACCGGAGTGGACCGTCCTGCACGCCGGGCTCCGCGTGCTCGGCAGCAACTGGGACGAGTCCGACGTGGGTGTGCTCACGGATCACGTCGGAGCCCTGACGACCGACTTCCTCGTGAATCTGACCGACACCGACCTCATCTGGACGAAGGACGACGAGACCGCGATGACCTTCACTGGTCGGGTTCAGGCGACCGGCGAGGCTCGCTGGAGGGCCTCCCGGAATGACCTGGTATTCGGCTCGAACGCGCAACTGCGGTCGATCGCCGACGCCTACGCGGGCAGCGACGGGCAAGAGCGGTTCGTCCGCGAATTCATCCGCGTCTGGTCGAAGGTCATGATGCTCGACCGCTACGACATCAAGGGCCACAAGCGTTACGGGGCGATGGCCGCCTGACCTCGGAGGTCGCGTCCCGGCGAGCTGACGGCGTGGAGGCACGGCGCGGTCACGCGCTGAGCCTCCAAGCCGTCGAGGCCTTGACCGAACGTCGCTTGAGGCCGCGAGCCGAACGTTGCACGGATTGATCAGGCTGGGGACGGCCAAGGAACCTCCGCGGGCAGCACGTGATCGACCACACTCGCACCTCGACGGCTTGCGAGGGTGGACGGGCCGCTATGCCCTGGAAGCCGTTGCCCCCACTCGTAGAGACGCCGGCCGGATTTGCTTCGGCCTCGGGTCGCGAGAGGGTGCCGCTGATGTTCTCTGTGGCGGCTCGTAAGGCCTGAGCCTTCCGGGGTCATGTCCCGCTGAGAAATGCGCGTGACCGGTAGAGGCTCCCGCTACGGGACCAGCCGATAGTCGTGTCTCGGCTAAACGCCGGGGTTGACGATGCGCTCCATCCACGTCTCCGGGGCGATCAAAGTGGAGAACCCGAGATTGGAATACAGGCCGTGTGCATCGTTGGTTGAGAGGGCGATGCGCCTCAGTCCCAGGGGATCGCATTCCTCGAGAATGCCCGCGATGAGGGCTTTGCCAATTCCATGGCCTCGCACTGTGGGGTCGACGAAGACATCGCAGAGCCAGGCAAACGTGACGCCGTCGGTGATGACGCGCGCGTAGGCGACCTGTCTGTTGGACACGCTGTCGTAGATGCCGAAGTTGCGTGATCCGTCAATCGCTGCGTCTTGCCGTGAGCGTGATCGCTCGGGTGCCCAGTAGGACTGCTCGCTGATCCAGCGGTGCACCTGGACACGGTCGATCTCGGCAGTGTCGGATGAGAACCGATAATTTGCATTCATCAAGCCATCTAATCGTGTTGACACGGACCGTGCCGAGTCCTGTCACTCTGGATCCACTGACAAATCAATCGCGATTAGAGCGAGCGCGCTGAAAGCGTCCCGCAGAAGTTTCCTCGAGGGGCCGACATTTAGACGGGGTAGGCCGAGATGTCGATCCGTTGCGATGGCGGCAGGCTGACATCCGCTGGACGGATTGTCCTGTGTGGAATCGATGGCGCTGTTGTACAGCTGGGGTCGCCCGCCGGTGTTCCCACGACAGTCATGGGTAGGTGGCCCGTGACCTCTGGTGTCAAGTCGCTCAGCGCGGTCTTCAGATCGGCTCGGGCTCGTTGGTAGCGGGTTCGGGCGGTTGATGGGCTGATGCTCAGGATCTGGGCAGCTTCGGTGATGGCGAATCCGTCCCAGTGGATGAGGCGGACGAGTTCGGCCTGCGCCGGAGTCAGTCGGCCGATCGCATCTCGCACGTCGGCCCCGTCGTCCGCGGGTCGCCCTTCGGTGGGGGAGGTTCGGAGGACCTCCCGGAATCGTTCGGTGAGGCTCCACCGTCGTCGTTCACTCCGTGCGGCGTTCGTCACGACATGGCGGGCGATTCCGAACAACCACATTCGGCACTGCTCGGCACCGGGTGGTGTTGAGTCGACTCGTCGCCAGGCCGCGAGCATCAGCTCCGCAAGTCCGTCGGCAGCATCGTCGATCGGGAGTCGACGTTGGAAATAGCGCAGCAGGTCCGGCGACGCAGCAGCCAGTGCTTCAGTGAGACGCTCAGAGGAGTTGCTATTGCGTGCCCTCACCAGCTGGCTCCGGGGCAGAAGGACTGCCCGTCCGAGCTGAGGTTGCTGTCGGCGCCGTCGATGCCCTGGTTCGCGAGCTCGGCGCTGACCGCAGCGGTGACAATCATCGTCACCGCCCGCTGGTACTCCTCATCCGCGTTGTAGTGCACGGTTCCGTAGCCGGCTGGTTCGGTCGAGCCGTCGGCGTTGACGGCGATGTTCGAGTCCTGTCGGATCCACTCGATCGTGCTCGCGATCTTCTCCTTGGTCAGCAAGGATTCAATGTCTGTTGTGCGGTAGAAGTTCTTGACGGCCTCGACGGCGGCGGGGTCCTGCCCGCGGATGTTCCCGATCCGCTCCTCGCACTCCACGCCGCTGGGCAGGGTGTAGGCCATCGAGGCGACCGGGGTTTGTGCCCAGGGAACCCAGCTGTTGGTCACCGCGGCCGTTGCCGTTGCTGCGCCACCCAGAAGCAGTACGGACGCCAGCCCCGCGAACACCGGCCGTCTCCACGGCCGCCGTGCGGTCACGCGCGCAGTCTCGACACTGGTTGCAACCCGAAGCTGGGTCAGCTCATCAGCGACACTGTCGGTCATCACCGTGGTGCGCGGAGCGGATCGGTCGAGCAAGCCGTCCAGATCGTCAGATGTTGGGCCCATGATGTTCTCCTCAAAAGTTGGTTACATCAAAGACATGTCCGGAATGACGCCCAACGTCTGCGCAAGCCTCAGAAACTCTTCCCGCCCCCAGGGCCCGCCACCTGGTCCTTCGATCATGCCGGAAGGATTGCGCGCCAGGTTACCGTCCAGAACGACGTCCGAGGAGTTCATCGAACTTCCATCGTCCACTCCGCGCTAACGTGTCCCGCAACAGGTTCCCCCTGCGGGAAAGTTGAGAGGCAGCTAGTTGGGCATCCCAGGGCACGCATCCGCGCCGATTGGAGAACATCGTGACCTTCACAAGCCAGATGATCACCGTCACCTTGCGCGGACAAAATATAATCAAGGGGTCCACGAAAATCACGTTCAACATTAATCAGTTCGGCTCACTACCCACTGTGCTCGTCACCCCCGCAGCGCCGACGGTCGCACGATATCAGGCCCGTGATTGGGCAATCCACAAGATTTCCCCGCCGACGAAACGACATACCTGTGGCTGACCGTGGTGCACGCCGGCCTCGGGCTTACCTGGGTCGAGTCTGATACTGAGTGAACGCCCAATCTGCGCACCCCGATCGCCCGCGGTCCAGCACTCGCGTTCGTGCAGGAGACTAATGGTCGCCACGTCCGCCAACGCCTGCCCGATGGTGCGCGGGCGAAAACGCGTTGGAATGGCATGAATGGAATGGAAACCGTGAGACAGCGCCGCGATCCGAAAATCGGGGTACTGATCTTCTTCCGCTTCGATGTCGCTCAATGTCACAACGTTCCCTGACCGGTAGGCGTCAAGGCAGGGACCTTCTCCGGCTTCGCGGTGCAGGACTTCAACGATGTGGCTTTCCTCACTGGTGGACGCCAGCACCTGCAAGTTGTCGTGGGGATCGGCCAGAAGTATGCCCGCTGCGCTGGCGTCGAGCAACACAACACATTGATCGACCAAGGTACGGAACAGATCGAGCACGTCATATTCTCCGACGAGCATCAGCTAATTCAACAAAAGCGCCGCTCACCAACGCGGCCCGGGACATGCTCGTCGTACGTGAAAGTGTCGATCTCAACTCCTTCGCGTGACCGGGTCGGACCCAAAAACACAGCGTTTTGGTAGAGCGCATGGTCACGCGGCCGGGCACGTCCAGTAACTGACGATGGCGAATCCTCGCAACATAACGATGCCCTTCCTGATCACGTGATTTCACGACTCCACCCGTAAAGTGCTCACTTTCTGACTACTTTCTTTGCGACACTATATTTATGCGCGCAGATCGCCTCGTCGCCACACTCCTGCTGATGCAGGCGCAAGGACACGTGACAGCTCAGGAAGTAGCGGCAGAGGCCGATGTGCCCGACCCTGCGCGGTGGACCGCCCCATCGCGCGCAGCCACCACTCCTGAAGGCATTACAGATGCCGTTGTCCAACGCAGGAAGGTTCGCCTCAGCTACCGGGGTTGGAACCGCACACGGGTCGAAGGACTTTGTGACCTGTGGGGACTGGTCGAGAAGAACGCGGTGTGGTAATTCGTCGGCGGTGTGGATGGCACCCAGCGCACGTATCGCATCGCATCGCATCGGGCGAATTGTCTGGACAGCTGTCACAGATGACCCCGCCGACACAACAAACGTGACCCCATCGAAAGTACGCAGACGGCCGGGCAGCGAGGATTGAGCGTCGCTCAGATCGCGGACGGATCGCTCGGAATGAGATCTGCGCTGGGATCGGGCTCGGCTCCGCGTGCGCCCTGCCCGGTCTTGATGCGGGCCTGATACAGGTGGGATTCAACGGTGCGTACCGAGAGAAAAAGCTCACTGGCGATGTCGCGATTGCTCAGCCCTTGCTGAACGAGCGCGGTAATCTCTCGCTCGCGCGCGGTGAGCGTATCGATCGGGCTTCGCTCCGAACCCGGGGGCAGAACGATACTGAAAGTCCCCGCCGCACTCGCCGCAGCATAGCTGTCAGCCAGGGCTCGGCTACGACGTTCGGACACCGAATTGGACCTCTGCCCGTGCAGGTGGGCAGCTTTGAGGCAGGCGCTGGCGGCCATTCCATAGGCGCCGAGTTCGGCCAAGTGCCGCGCCGCGACGTCCATTTTGTCGGCATCGACCGCTGCGGCGGCGCTCGCCCGCTGGGCCATCGCAAGCACGATCGGTGAGTCTGTTTCGGAGGCGATTTGCTCCAGGCGCACGGCGACATCCGCGGCCGGTTCGCCAAGTTCGTAGAAGGTGTTGAGCAACCAGGATCGAATCAACGGCGACTGCTCGTCCGCAGACTTCAGCAGGCGGCGCGCTAGATGCAGCGCGGCGACGTTGCGACCGGAATGCATCAAGAATTGCAGATCGGATTGGTCGAACTCAAATTGCGAGAGCGCTCCGGCGGCGGGGATGGTGCAGCCCCGGGCCCGGGCCATTTTCGCGGCGGCCGCCTGCATGAGTCCCATTCGGGCGAGGGAACTCGCGTGCAAGCTCTGCACCCAAGGTAACCAGCCCCCGGGATCGGATTGGACGAGGTTTGCATCAGCCATTCGAAGTTCAGCCTCCGTTCCAACCGTGTCTCCCCGATAGTGCGACAATTGGGCCGAGATAAAGCCGAGAATGCCCAACTTGCCGTGGTCGTGGTCGGCGACCGAAACGCGGATCCACTGGTCCAACTCGTCCGTGAGGCTCGCCACCTCAAGCCCGCTCCTGCAGCGCAGTGCCGCGGTGCTGTGAAAGATTTCGATGCCTAAACCGTCGCTTGAGTAGATGTCGGCGTTGCGTTGTGCGCGTTCGCGAAGATTAAGGTCTGTGGCGAGTTCGAGCAGGGTGAGGCCGTGCTGGGTGCGCCCTTCGTGGACGTGACCCATGCTGCTCAGGCAGGCCGCACGAATGCGGGTGATGACGTTGTAGTCCTCATTGTTGGCGATGAACTCGCCGTCCCGGGCGACCCTCGCGCAGTCCATGTTCTGCACGGCCTGGGTCAGACGGATATATTCCACTTCGCCGCGCATAGCGAGGTCGCCGACAAACCAGCCAGCCACCCGGTTGCTGAACGCATCGTACTGCGCTGCGGTGAGGGGCGAAAACTTAGTTAGGGAAATTGCCCAGCGAGCGAGCTTGACGCCGTCCGACGGTTTCACCAAAAGCTCGTCGGCCGTGGACGTGACGGCCACGGCCGCGGCGTAGCGACCGCAGGCGGCTAGGGCTCGTGAGTATTCGATGGTCGCTTTGAGACCCGGTTCGATCTCCAGGCTCAGTGAGGAGTAAAGGAGCGCCTGCTCGGGCTGGCCGCCGCTGCGGCTGCGACGGGCAGCCATGATCAAAATATCAGCGACGACGGCTTGGCCCCATTTCTCGGTCACACCGGGGCGTATATCGGAGCGCTCGAGCCAGCTTTTGGCGATGATCTGGGCTTCGGCCGGGGTGGTGGCGATGCCGTGGCTGCGTTCGGTCAGCAACACCTCGACCAAACGCTGGGTGCTGCTCCGGAGCAGCGCGCTGTCGGCCCGGGCGAGAGCAGCCTCGGCGAGCATGGCATGACCCTGCACGTGGTTGTCCATGTCTGACAGGCGCCGCACATGGCCACGCCGGATGAGGTCGCCCAGGTCGGCGGGGCTACTCAGCATCAGCGCCCGAGTATAGGTCGTTTTGTGCAGCGCACCGATAAGTGAGAGCGTCACCAGCTGGGCCGGGGTGAGACCGCGCAGCTGGTGAGTGAGCAAGTCGGTGATGCGCCGCGACGGGGCCTGGAACGCAAAGGCGGTGCGTTCCAGGTCGGCCAGGGTCGGCTCCTGTCGTGCGACTTCGGCTGTGAGCTCGCGCAGTATGACGCGGGAACCACCGCTTCGGGTGTGCAACAGCGCCTGCGTGACGCGGTCGAACTGAGTGCCCGGTGCAAATTCCCGCACCAACTCGGCGGACTCCGGTTCGGTCAATGGCTCCAGATCAAGGCGCTCGGCGCCGCCTTTGATCCAGAGATCGTCGAGGAGGAGTGTGGTCGCGTCGTCGACCGAGGTGAGGGCCGCGCGCGGCACCAGGTCGCTCGTTGCGAGAAGCGTGATGGCCTGCGCCGCGACTAGCTGGCTCAAGCACCGCATGGTGTGGGCATCGACCAGGTGGGCATCGTCGACGAGAACGATCGGACGGTCGACCGCGCAGACGCGTTGGAGATAGCTCAGGAGCCGACCGGTGGTGACGACTGTGCCGACGAGCGCCTCGGCGAGAACGAGGTTCGGTCCGTTCAACAGGGAACCAAACGGTTCGCGACTGCTGCCGAGCCTTCCGCCGAGACGCTCGGGCTGCTGGCCCGACGTCGTCAGGCATCGAGCCACACTGTCGAGCAAGAGAGATTTGCCGAAACCGAGCGGTCCAAAAATGACCATGCTGATTCCGGCATCCAGGCGATCGACGATCCGTTGCGGGTCACGGTCGATACCGACGACGCGGGGCGCTGCGGCAAGTTCGAGTTGCAGCCCCATTCGCCGATCCACATTCACGTTGCCCCACCGATCCAGACCCAGGATTACGTTGCTCACCGCAGCGCTTGTTCGAACACTTATCGTCACCCCTACGATACCCGCATGCAGAGGGGGGAACTCCCGCAAGGGGACCCGCACACACTGGGAGCGGAAATCGAACTGCTGGATCAACATTCAAATTTTACTGGGGTAAGTGGGTACGGTTACGGGTTTTGTTGCGGAACAGGCGTAAAGAGCACTGGACACTGCAGCGAACCGCCGAATCGCTGGAAATCATCTCATAACGTCCCTAGATACACGAATGTAAACGGCCTGACCGGTCCGATTCGTGGCGATTATGAGACCGGCGATTCAAAGGACACGGCATGGTAATTCAGACTTCTAACGAGCGTCGCTCCGACCGCAAGCGCACCAGTCGAGGCAAAATCATGGCCATTCTGGCCGGCGGTGCCGTGCTTGGTCTCGGTTCCACCGCGACGCTCGCCGCGTGGACCGATACGGAATGGGTTTTCGGTGGCAGCGGTAATGATGCCGGCGTCGGAACCTCGTCCTTCGAGGTCGAGCAGAACGTCGTCGCTCCCTTCGCCACGACCGCGTTCGTACAGGACGAGACGAACCCCGGCCAAGCACTCACCTTCGGCCTCGACGCTTTGAGTCTCACCCCTGGCGATTCCGTCTACGCGCCCGTAGCCCTGCGCACGGTTGCCAACTCGGTGGCGGGCGACCTCACCCTAGAGCCAGCCGTCCCTGCCGCCGGCGTGGTCGTCGTCGACGCCGGCGGCAACCTGTGGAATGACCTCACCGTACGGGTCTGGGTGTCGGGAACAGCGTTTACCTGCGATGCGAGCACCGTCGCATCCGCTTCCATCGTGCAAATCGCCAGCGGTGCCCTCGGTACCAGCGGCGGAACTGCCGCGCAAACCCTGGCGGCGGCCAGCGCGAACACCCAGTACTACTGCTTCTCAGTCACCCTGCCAGAACCGATCAATGCGAATGCAGCCCGCGAGATCGCGGGCCTGCAGGGCCGTACTGTGGCGCCGGCATGGGAATTCTCGGCCGTCTCGAGCTAACCGGCCACAATGTCACGAGTGAAAAGTACCAACGCAATCACCAAGGATGTGATCCTCAGCCTCGCCGGTGTGCTGGGGCTCCTGTCGATCGTCTGGTTTTCACTGGCCCACATCTTCTCGCTGTCGATCGTGGTGGTTTTGACCGGTTCCATGGCCCCGGGGCTTCCCACGGGTTCAGCCATCGTGGTTGAGCAGGGGGTGCCGGCCGCCGACCTTTTGGTCGGAGATATTGTGACCGTGCCCCGGCCCGGGTATGAGTTACCGGTGACCCACCGCGTCGTGAGTATCGATGACATCGCGGGAGACGTAACCGCCCGCTCCCTGACGTTGCAAGGTGACGCGAACGCAACGGTGGATCGCACGCCGTACTCGGTGCAAACTGTGCAGCGAGCCGTGATGGGCTTGCCCACCCTCGGATACGTTATCCGCACCCTCCAATCGCCCCTGTTCACGGGTGCGGCCACCTTGCTGATCGCCCTCGCCATCGTCTGGGCATTTTGGCCGCCGAGTGCGAAACGGGTTGTCGCCACAGCCGGTCCACGTCGGGAAAGCATCGATTCATCCACAGAACGTTAGGGAGCGCGTTGATACGCATGCGAGAGATCACAGCGCGCCCGATGATCGTGGCCGCGGCAGTCGTCGCCGCCAGTGCGCTGGTGAGTGGGCTCAGTTTGTTTTCCCTACGCGCCGTCGCTGTAGTCAATACCGTGACGATCGTGCAGCAACCAGGCGTCCTCAAGCTGACCTCGAACCTATCGCGCGATGAAGTCCTCGATCTGGCCCCGGGGGACCCCGTGTATTGGCAGATCGGGGCCGACCTCACACAGGATCTCACCGGATCGCTGGTATTGGAGATCCGGAAGACCGGTGACCTCGCCACCAACGCGCATGGCTTGATCGTCGCGATCGAGCGCTGCAGCGAGCCATGGCTGAACCTAGAAAGCACACCGAGCTGTGGGGAGGAACACCACTTCGTGCTCGTGGCCACGCCGGTCGATGATAATTCGTCGAACAGTGCCGTCTTTGACCTGGCCGGAATTACTGAAGCGCACGGAAAATACCTACTCGTGACGCTGTCGCTCAATGCGCCCACGAACGTGGACGATGAAGACCTTATGAGCCTGACCGGCGAGGTGGGAATCGGCTTAACCGCAGCGGGCGACGGCTTTCTGAGCGAGCCCGGCAGTGCGGTACAGGGGTCTTTGTCAGCGGATTCCCGCGCCACGCTGGCAATGACCGGCATCGATGCGCTGGCCTTGTTTCTCGTAGCTGTCGGAGTGCTCGGACTCGGCGCGGTCTTCTCCCTACTACGTCGATTCGGGCCGAAGCGCGCCGACGCCCAGGCCCTGCGATGAGTCGCCGCGTTGTGCGCACGCGACCGCGCCACCGCCGGCCCGGCCGGGCTCGGCGGGCAACCGCGCTCGGATTAATTGTTGTCGGAACCCTGCTCGCCGCGACGGTGCAGCCGGCCATTGAACGCAGTTTCGCCGCATGGACCGATACCGAATGGACCCACGGATCGGTAGGAACCGACCTGATGGACTGTGGTATCGACACAGGATATTCGAGTATGGCCGCGGGCATTTTTCTCGCGGCGACGGTCGCGGGCGTCAGCCTGGACTCCGCCGTCGGTATGAACGGCCTGCGGGCCACGCGCGACGGCAACACCTCAGCCAAGGTCGTTCCGAGCTCGGCTCAGCACCCAGACGCCGGCGACGCTGACGCGACAACGGACACCTTCACGAACCCGCTGACGGTGTCCGTGATACAGCAGGGGGTGCTCAACCTCACGGGCCTGAACGCGGGCTTGCCGGTGGGAGCGGCGGGCGTGATCGGCGAGTATGCACGGGTGAGCAACACGGGGTCGTCGGCGGGGGCATCTGGTCTGGTGAATGACTCGGGCGGCATCGGCTTCACGCCGGCCACCGCAAGTGCGCAACTGCCGACGGCGGCAAGTCTCAACCTGGCATCGGTGCTACCGGCCAGAGTGGCCAGTACGTCGCTCTCGATCGGGGCGGTCGCTGCCTCGGCCCAGCTGGACTGGTGCGCGGCGCTCGAAAGCTCAATTTGGGGCGACGGCACCGTGAGCGGCATACAGCGGGACTACGAGATCGCGAGCCTCGGCCTCGTGATGCAGGTGCCCGCGCTCAAGGACGTTCTGACGAGTGCGACCTCTACGGTCTCGTCTTTCGTCAATTCAGAACTCGGGTCAAAGCCGGAGGTTGCCCGGGCGACGGACCTGCTGGCGAATCCCGTCATCGTAGCCGACAGCATGACCGTCGATCTCGCACAGGGCACGGTGTCCATGAACCTCGCTAGCCTGCTGAGCGCCAGCGTGAACGATCAGGCTCCGAACACGACGCTGGGTCTCAACGCCGCCAAGGTCACGGGCGCCGTCGCGCGGGTCTCCACCCTAGTCAGGGCGTGGGCGAGCGCTATTTCAACCGAACTGCAGATAGCGAAGTCGATGCTGAGCGTGCTGCTCACCACGCTGCTGGGCACACTGAACGCTGCCCTGGACAATCTAGCGAGCGTTTTGAATACCACGGTCACTGCGCTGACACCGACCCTGAACGAGGTCTTCTCGGCGCTGCCGCGGGTGCTGTCGCTCACCGTGAACGTGCAACCCGACCAACCGAACGCATTAACGGGGGCGACGTTCACGGCAGCAACTCCAACGTCGAGCGCCGAGTATCAGGTGAGTGCCCTACACATCGAACTGCTCGGCTACTCCACGGGAACGCAGCTCGCGACAGCGACCTTCGCAACAGGGTCGGCCGGAGCGAATGCGCGCTTGCCATAACGGGGCGCCCCCGCGCGCTCCCGGCCCACCTTAAGACCACGGGCCCAGTTCCGCGCATGGCCCTCGTTCCGGGCTTATGCCCGGAACGAGTTGGAGCCGTTAGTTGTCGAAGGTGTAAGGCATTTCCCACCACTGCAGGCATCCCGCACTTCTCCACCTCGTAACCACAGTCAAGGAACCCATCACCCGATCATTGAAGCCAACGGTTCTTACCAGGACCTACCAATCCAAGAAAGAGTGGGCCGGTGCAAGCGCTCGCTGGGCTCGACCCCCGCGGCCGGATCACCCTGCGGGACGTCATCAAATGCCTCGCCGGTGACGGTACGACCGTACTGTTGACCACGCAGCCATCCGCCGGTGTAGGCCAGTGGAACACCGGCCGGATGCCCTGCCCATTCGATTTGAACTGTGCCATTGCAGTTCTGCAAATGCGCGCGGAGAGAAAACAGGGATATGCAAATTGGGATGACGAAGTAATAAAATGGGTCTCTTAGAGTACGGCAATAGAACAGTCGAATTTGACGATCGGATTCTGGCGCACATTCAAATCCTCGACGATCCCAGCACCCTCGTGGCCGAGCACTGCAGGCAGAACAATCCCTCTGACTAGAGTGGCGAGGCCGTATCACTTTTGGATACACGAGTAAATCGTTCGAGGCCAAGCGAGGGAGGCATCAATGGAGATTGTTGAACTTGGCGAGACTGCCGTCATCGGAATCGAAGTTGTCGCTTACTTCGGCCAGCTGCGCTCCGAGATGCCTGCGGCCTGGCGCGAGCTGTTTTCCCGTCAAGACGAGCTGCCCGACTCAGGCACAGGCGTCTTCGTCGAAGCCAGCAACCATTTAGGCGACGGCCGTTACCGCGAGACTATTGGATCAGTAGCTGTCGCCGCCGAAATTCCAGTGCCTGATGGTATGGCTGTGGCTCTCCTTCCCGGTGGAAGATTCGTCCACCACCGGCATGACGGTACGGTGGCAACCATCGCAGGCGGTTTCCAGACCATTTATGACTGGGCTGAAGAGCAGGGATTGACTCTCGGGAACCGCAAGCTCGATGTCGGGTACACGTCCGACGGTGCTCAACAACCGCACGAACTGTACGTCGACATTCTCATCTGACGGCCCCCCTTCACGACGGAATCAGGCTATATCCGGTCGAACCGCCTTATAGTGCCAGTGATCCGCACAGCTGTCGCAGTCGTCCGGGTGCGGCAGCCTCGTATACTTGTTGAGACAGGGAATCGGTGACAAGTTATCTCTCCCCTGTGGCACAAAGTCAGCGAGCTCGGCAGTTCAAGTAGTCCGCCCGAGACCTCTCCCGTTGACCGTTCGGCTTGTGAGACGACCGTGATCGTCGACGTCGGTATTTGTGACGTTTAGCGCTAAGTGGTCGCGTTTTGTGATCCGCTTGTGCGACCTCGCCTCCTTCCGATCGAGCTTCCCCTGCGCAGACGACCGCAGCGAGAATGGAAGCATGCAGGCTGGCAAAGGTGATTTCGAGCTGAGTATGGACGAGCTGCGAGTCGTATCCCAGTACGCCGTCGAGAGCGCTGAGGAAGTACTTTCCGTGTTTGAGGAGACCAATCCGGAGGATTTGCGGCCGCGCTTAGCTATCGAGGCAGCCTGGGCGTTTGTGCATGGCGCCGCACGAACGAACGTGCAACGCGTGACGGCTCTGGATGCGCATCGCGCGGCGAAGGAGGTGGCCGGCGCAGCCGCAGAGTTCGCTGCCCGGTCTGCAGGCGATGCTGCCGCCGCCGCATATCTGCATCCTCTGGCCAAAGCGACGCGAGTTGGCCACATTCTGCGCGCTGCGGCGAATGCAGCTCGGGCCGCCGAGCTGACCGCCGGAGAGGATCCGGCCGAGGGAGAGGCGCTGATCGAGCGGGCGCGCCGACGCGCCACGCCAACTCTGATCGATGTGCTGCGTCGATACCCTCGTGCGCCAGTGGGAAAGAGCCGCGTCGCGCACCTCATGCAGGCACTGGACAGCTCTTTGTGCACGCCCTGCTGCGGGGTTCGGCTACTGCGGCTTCGCGAATCGTAACTACTGACGATCTGAGATCATTGGCCTCATGCTCGTATGGGTTACGGAATGGCAGGTCGCGGAAGAACACCTGCTTATCGCCGTCGGTGACTTCGTGGACTTCACCCTCTACCCGGCCAATATCGTTTGGCTGGCCCGCTTGTTTGGTGACCGCCCGGCGGTTGAGTGGCAGTTTGACACGTACGGCGATGCAGTAGATCAGCCATCGCTTCGTGTGCAGGGGAAAGTCGATGGGCTCATGAGCGTTCGGTGTCGGCAGGTTCAAACTACAGAAGGTCTCGTTCCCGTGACGGGAGCAGCCAAACAGCAGTCCGTGGCAGACACCTCCGGTTCGTGGATGCGCCAAGGTCGGTTTGAGCAAAGCGAGACTAGTCACGGCGCTGACGCGAGGAGTCACCATGGATCATACGAAAATGCCCACGCCGACGACACCACCGATCTTTATGGCTACATACTCTCGTTGACGGTCAACGACGAGACTGACAGCGCCGCAGAAGCGGCTATGAAATAGAGCGGAGGGCTCGCTATTTCATATCTCCTCCGGTCGGCTGCATAGGTAAGTCGCGATAGGGGTTCGATCTACGGGACGGTCTGGAAGTGCTCGACCAAGGGGAACGGTTCATAGAAATGGTGCAGTAGGGCGCGCCATTCTTGGTAGTGCACGGATTACCTGAAGGCGATCGCGTGGTCGTCGGGTCGCTCCCACTCAACGAGCAAGAGGTATGTGCTCAGATACTCGATCGAACGCGACAGCGTCAGGCTACGGCACCCGGGCATTGACGAGATGATGGCCCGCGCATCGGTAAAGGCGAGCTCGAATTCAACTTCACGACCGGGAATCACGGGTCAGAGGGCATGCTCTGTCATCACCCAAGCAGTGTCCCATTCAGCGTTCCCTATGCAGGACGGCAGCAAGGGTCGACGTTGGTGTGGATGATTTGTGCAGGCGAGTACGGAAAATGACACTGGTGCTAAACAATCAATTCCGGAGTAGCTTCAAACGCGAGACACGTTCCTGGCGTGAGCCGGTTGACGAATCCCTGCCCTTCAATAATAATCATTAGGCATGTGCCTAAGTATCACGACGAGCTCGATGCCGTGCTCCGCGCTCTCGCGGATCCGACGCGCCGGGCCGTCGTGGAACGGTTGGCGAAGTCCCCAGCAGTCGTGTCCGAACTCGCGGCACCGATCTCGATGGCGTTGCCGTCGCTCATGCAGCACCTGTGCGTCCTCGAGAACGCGGGACTGGTCACGTCACAGAAGCATGGGCGCGTCCGCACCGTGAGCCTGCGACCGGGCGCCCTCGACGTCCTACACCTGTGGCTCGGCGAGCAACGAACCCCCGCCGAACACCAAGCCGACCGGCTCGGCATCCACATGACCTGTACCACCCCGAAGGAAAACTGACGTGACCCGCGTTCGCATCGACCTGTTCCTCTCGCTGGACGGCTATACCTCGACGACCGACCACGCCCCCGAAAATCCGATGGGTGAGGACTGGGGGCGCCTCACTGCGGCCTACGCCGCGACCCGCACTTTCCACGAGCGCGTCTTCGACGACACCAGCGGCAAGGGCACGACCGGCATCGACGACTCCTACGCCGCCGCGTTCTTCGAGGGCGTCGGCGCCGAGATCATAGGTGCGACCATGTTCGGCCTGCACTCGTTTCCCGACGATCCGGACTGGAAGGGCTGGTGGGGTGGCCAGCCGCCGTTCGGCACCCCGGTCTACGTCCTCACCCACACTGCACCGCGTCCGTCGATCCCCATGGAGGGCGGAACAACGTTCCACTTCCGCAACGCCGCGATCGAGGACGTGCTCGCGGAGGCGACCGAGGCTGCCGGCGGCCTGGACGTGCGCGTCGGCGGTGGAGTCGGCACCGCGCGCGACTTCCTGCGCGCCGGCGTGGTCGACCACTTGCATCTCATGGTCGCCCCGATCCTCCTCGGCCGGGGCACTCGACTGTGGGACGACCTGCCCAACCTCGACCTCACCCACAAGGTAACAACGGAAGTGGCCGAGAGTGGCACGATCCACGTGAACTTCGCACGATAGGACGTGCGCATGACGATCGAACGCCGACTAGCCCGCGCCGGGTTCACCCTGACCCGCGACTACCCGTTCCTCTCGAGCGCGTCTGGGACTCGTTCGCCGACGAGGACCAGAAGCGGGGCTGGTACGGCGCCGGCGACACCAGTGAGCCCGGTGAGTGGGCGTTCAACTTTCGCGTCGGCGGACGCGACGTCGACGATGACTTTCTACTGAACGATTTTAAGTCGCTACAGCGGCGGCAAAGCAAAGGCGCGCACTTCGACCGCCGCGTAGCGGGCTTCAACGAAACGTGCAGCAATCTCGATCGCGCGATCTTCGCTTGCGACGTCGACGATGTAGTACCCGCCCACCCATTCGGTGGTTTCCGCGAATGGTCCATTGGTTACAGAAAGACCGCCGTTAGTGCGAACCACTTTCGCGCCGAGGACTGCCAGCTCGTGGGTGTCGATCAACTCGCCGGTGATGGAGAGCTCGCCGATAACGGCGCCGTGGGCGGCTTCGAACTCAGCGAAGGCTTCGCTTCGGATCGCAAGGTCGCTGGCTGCACTCGTGTGGATCAAAATCATGTACTTCAAGAGGAACTCCTTCAGTGATGCATGTCCTACTGCGACGTATAGCGAAAGACTATGAGGACACCGCGTTTTGACGCGCTGTCCTGAGGTGCTCATCCCGTACGTCGAATTCACACAACGACATGCAAAGGACCAACTTATGGAATACATGCTCTTCATCTGCACAGACGCGACGGCGCCGACGACCGAACCACCTGTCCACACCATCGAAGACTGGGTAGCCGAAACCACTGATGGGGGCACCAGACGCCACGGCGACCGTCTGCGCCCGGCGAACGATGCAACCACGGTGAAACTGCGTGACGGACGGCTCAGCGTCACTGCTGGGCCGTTCGCTGAAACGACGGAGTGGATCGCTGGATACGACGTGATCGAGTGCGGCGACCTCGACGCGGCGATTGAGATCGCGGCGAAGCATCCAATGGCCCAGTTCGGTCAGATCGAGATTAGGCCGATGTGGCCGATCGAGTAGCGGATGCTATCGTTCGTGCCTCTGCCGAGGAAACTGCGCGCATCATCTCCACTGTGATTCGGATGACCGGCGACTTCGCTCTTGCCGAGGATTGTGCACAGGATGCGTTTGTGAGGGCGCTTTCTGACTGGCGCAAAAGTGGCATTCCGGACAATCCTGGCGCGTGGCTGACCACGGTGGCCAAGAGGCGGGCGATCGACCTGCTTCGGCATGCTGGCGCCGAAGACCGGGCGCTTCGGCGGGTTGCCGTCGAAGCAGACGAACCGCTCGAGCCCGATCCGGACAGTAATGCAGATATCGACGATCGTCTCCGCCTCATTTTCACCTGCTGCCACCCCGCACTTCCAATCGATGCCCGCGTTGCCCTGACGCTGCGAACGGTAGCGGGCCTCACTCCCGCGCAGATCGCGCGTGCCTTTCTCGTGACCGAACCGGCGATGGATAAAAGACTCGTGCGTGCCAGGGCAAAGATCAGGCACGCCGGTATCCCTTACCGTGTGCCACCGCCCGACCTCATGCCGGAACGGCGAGACGGTGTGCTGGCGGTGCTGTACTTGTTGTTCACCGAGGGGTACTCCGCTGCTGGCGGAGGGGATCTCATCCGAGTTTCCCTTCTTCGTGAAGCAATCCGGCTCACTCGGCTGCTCGTTGAGCTGATGCCCGACGACGGTGAAGTTCGCGCGCTCCTTGCCCTGATGTTGCTGCATCACGCGCGTAGCGCAGCTCGCACCGACGCTGTCGGAGATGTCGTCACCCTCGAAGAGCAGGACAGATCGCTGTGGGACCGGGATGCCATCACCGAGGCCCTCACCATCCTCCAATCGTTGGTACCGCGAGCAGGTAGGTATGAACTGCAGGCCCGCATTGCCGCCTGCCACCTCGAGGCTTCGGATGCTGCAAGCACTAACTTCGCGCGCATCGCTGAACTGTACGACGCTCTCGCCTTCATCGATCCCTCACCGGTCGTGGAACTCAATCGCGCGGTCGCAGTAGCCATGTCCCAAGGACCAGAAGCCGGCCTCCGCCTTATCGATGCGCTCGTAACCTCACGCAATATGGAGGACTACTACCTACTCCCGGCGACACGCGCCGACCTGCTGCGCAGGATGGGTCGAGGGACCGAAGCCGCAACCGAATACGAGAAAGCACTTCAACTGGCCCCATCAGAGGCCGAGAAACGCTACCTGGGCAAACGCCTGGCAGAAACGAGATGCTGATGCACATCACCCTGACCGACGGGCGAACACTGCACGTTCACGACAGCACCAACGGAGTTCACGCTCCCCTAACCGTCGTCTGGCACCACGGCTCGCCACAAACCGGAGCAGCCCTCGAACCGCACCTGCGAGCCGCGGCGCTGCGCGGTATCCGCTGGATCTCATACGCACGACCTAGCTACGGAGACTCGTCAGCTCAACCCGGTCGCACCGTCACAAACGCCGCAGCCGACGTCGAGCAGCTCATCAATACGATGGGCATCGACCAGATCGCGGTCATGGGCGCTTCCGGGGGCGGGCCACACGCCCTCGCCTGCGCAGCGACTCTGGGTGACAGGGTGTGGGCTGCAGCAACGTTCGCGAGTCTCGCGCCCTTCACGACAGACTTCAACTGGTTCGCCGGAATGGCAGGCGGCGGGCTGTCCCTGCTTGCGGCGCAGCACGGAAAGGATGCCCGCGTAATCTTCGAACGAACTTCCAACTTCGATGAAGACAGTTTCAATTCGCGAGACTACGCCGCGCTGAAATCGGAGTGGACATCACTCAACGCAGACGCAGGGGCTGCGACTGCAGCTGGCCCCGAGGGGCTGATCGCTGACGACCTTGCCTTCGTGAAACCATGGGGCGTAGATCTGTCAGGCGTCCGGATACCCGTACTCCTCGCACACGGTGGCGATGACCGCATCGTCCCCCCCCCTCCCACTCCCAGTGGCTCCTCGAGCACCTCCCCAACGCCGAACTCTGGACCCGGCCACGAGACGGCCATGTCTCAATTCTGAACGCAAGCACTTTGGCCATGGACTGGTTGCGGCAACGGGCCGAAATGCACTGAGGTGCCCCCTTGCGCCTACCCGTACACGCCCGGGACTGACCGGCGCGTACGAGCTCGCGGATAAGACCGGTGCAGGAAGTTATGGGATCGTCAACGACGCCGGCATCCTCTGGCAAGTCGACGCTGACCCCATCATTCTGTGCATCCTTCCTCGAACCAACAACCAGCATGCGAAAGGTAACAACGAAGTGACAGCCGAGAAACCGCGACTCACACGCACTATCCAATTCGTGCTCGCTTGGGCGGTCGGAGTAATTGGAACCATCACCACAGCCATTTCCTTGATCCCTGCGGTGGCCGTCATCGCCTCCGTAAGTGGCGTATCTTCCCTTGGATTCGCCGCTCCCCTACTGGTCGTGTCCGTGATGTATCTCTCCGTTCCCATCCTTATCGCGTTGGCCATCGCGAATACCGGCCGACGATGGTGGCTCTGGCTGACCCTCGCAATAGCGGTCATCGTCTTGCTCCTAGTCGCCCGCTTCGCAGTGGGTTCGCTCGGTGTCTATTGGATTTCGTTTTGAGTCGCGGAGAGCCGTATGCCGCGGGACGTAGTCGCTGGCGCGCACGTCGCCTGGGCGTTTGCGGACCTCTCGCGACAAATCACTCGTCCCGTAGTGGGTTCGGTTTACGGGCACTTCTGCTTCGGCAGACTTTCGTAGTAGTAAAGCGGTCGGGAATGGTCGACGCCATTCTGCGGACCTGACAGTCTGGGTGCGTGATCACGCTACTATCGGCACCGTCCAACCTAGGGCTTCGACCTCCCGAACCTGGAAGCGTGCCGGGCACATCTAAGGCGCCTGAGGCACTTCGAGAAGCGGGCCTGTTTCGTCGTTTGATAGTAGACGGCGCTGTCGACGGTGGAGCTGTCCTTCCCGGTCGCTATGTCGATGACGACATCACTCGCGCCGCCGGCCATGTGCGAAACGAAGCTCAGTTGATCGACCACGCGCGCCGCCTCGCGCGCCGGATCGCTGGAGTCATCGCCGACGGCAGGGCACCGTTGGTGATTGGAGGTGACTGCAGCCTTCTCGTGGCGGCTGGGCTCGCGCTCCAGAATAACGCGGGCCTCGTTCACATCGATGGGCACACAGACTTCCGTCATCCCGGGAACTCGGATCTGTGCGCCAGCGTCGCCGGAGAGGATCTAGCCGCGGCCGTTGGTCTGCACTGGTCGGCAGTCGCCAACATCGACGGACGTGGACCGTACTTCTCGCCCGCCAACACCGTTCACATTGGATGCCGCGAGGACGACCACCATGCCGACGAGGTCCGACGCTTCCTCGGCCTCGTTCTACCCGCCCACCGATCGATCGAGATCGGAATGACCGAGACGGCCAGAGCCGCTCGCACCACCATTGGGAGCGCCGGCTACTGGCTGCACCTCGATGTCGACGTGCTCGACCCCATCTTCATGCCGGCCGTTGACAGCCCTGATTCTGGCGGGCTCGACCCGGAACAACTCGTAGAACTCCTCAAGGCGCTCGCCCCCGGAGCGATCGGAGGCCAAGTCACAGTCTTCGATCCCGATCTTGATCCCGACGGACGCCACGCCACCCTCTTAGCCGAAATCATCGCAGTGGGCATGGCCGACCTGGGGCAGCAAGTGAAGCGACCAAAGCAGCTCACAAAGGACACCACACGATGGCTCTAGGCCAGTCTGCCTGCTCACCCTGCTGAGAGAACTCAAACTCACCAACGTCACCGACCGCGTCGTGTTCCGCGACGCGACCTACTGCAAAGCCCGCGTCGGGCACCGCATCGTGTCCCAAGCCATCGTCGTCGCGATCGGCGTAGCCGCCGACGGGCGCCGGGAAGTACTCGGGTTCGACGTTGGCGACTTCGCGGCGCTCTGGCGAATCAGCGGTCTCCTGCCAGATCGGCAGCTGGCGCAGTGTCGATCGATCAACTCTGATGTATCTACCGGCGCAATACTCACATCCGTGATCATTCCATGTCTCGTACCGCGGCACGACGAACCGGCTAGCTGTACCCAGCCATCAGGTTGGCGCCGCTCGGTTACACGAGGCCGTGCCGATGCCGGTCTCGATACAGCACACGGTGACATGGTGGCGCCACGGCCGGACCGTGAAGAGTGCGCACGGAGGCGAGACTAAGTCTGCCAACGCTCGCCACGAGGATGTTTTGGATACTGATCGGCTTCATCCCCTGGAGGCACAAGCAAACGGACGTCCTCGGTTGCGCTTGTCAACGCTGCTCGGGCTCCGCGTGCAAGCACCTCTACGTTCCGTAAGTTTTTTTCTTAACCGGGTTGACCTTGCACCATCCTTCAGTACTGTCGAAGCGGTTACAAATACTCTCTATTCCTTTGCTTCGCACTAGGAGGTCATCATGCCCAACGTCATCGAGACTGTCGACGTCAACGTTCCCGTTACCGTCGCTTACAACCAGTGGACGAAATTCGAGGAGTTTCCGAAGTTCCTAAGGTTTGTTGAATCCATCACTCAGGTAACCGACACTCTCACCGAGTGGAAGGTAAAAGTGGGCGGCGTGGAGCGCACGTTCGAGGCGCAGATAACTGAGCAGCACCCCGACGAGCGTGTTGCCTGGAACAGTACCGGCGGCGAAGTCGACCATGCGGGAGTTGTCACGTTCCACAAGTTAGCCGAAAACGAGACGCGGGTGACGGTTCAACTCGATTGGGAGGCGACGGGGCTACTCGAGAAGGTCGGAGCCGCTCTCGGGGCAGACAATCACGCCATCAAAAAAGACCTCGCAAACTTCAAAGAGTTCATCGAAGCCAAGGGAACCGACGACGGTGGATGGCGCGGAGACGTGCAGGCCTGACGCTACCGGCAAGCCAACTTTCAAATCGTGAAAATCAAGACGACGCGTATCGGAGTTCGGCCGCTCGCCGTACGTTGAGTGAATCAAGTCTTGCCCCTTCGGTGAGGACAAAAAACCTTGGTCAGACAATTTTTTTCGGTGCCCCCGGTAGGAATCGAACCTACGACAATCGGATTAGAAGGCCGGTGCTCTATCCACTGAGCTACGGGGGCGGGACTATTCAAGGTTACAGGCCGCCGGCCGTGATCGGGTGCCGTCAGCATGTGCGGCGAGTTCATCCGGTCGGCGCAGCGCAGCAAGGTCGTCCATGACGGAGTGACCGGGGACGACGGGCACGGGCGCACCGCTCTGTACAAGCCTCGCGATCTCGCGGCCTAATTTCTCGGTCGAGAGCCCCATCGCGGGTCCGGCGGTCGCCGGCAACTGGGCCAGAATGTGCACGGCGGCCGCCTCAATGGCTCGGGCCGCGTCGATCTCGCCAAGGTGGGCGAGGCACATGGCGGTCGAGAGCACCGCCCCGATCGGGTTGGCCCAGCCCCGACCAGCGATGTCGGGAGCTGAACCGTGGATGGCTTCGAACATGCTCGGGCCGGAGCCGTCGAGGTTCAGGTTTGCGCTTGCGGCGACACCCAGGCCGCCCTGAATAGCCGCGCCCAGGTCGGTGATGATGTCTCCGAACAGGTTGTCCGTCACGACCACGTTGAAGCGTTCCGGAGTCGTCGGCAGGTAGAAGCACAGGGCGTCGACGTGCACGTAATTTACCGGAACGGTCGGGAAGCGCGCACTCACGTCGTCGACCGTCGACTGCCAGAGGGTGCCGGCTTCGACCAGGATGTTCTTCTTGTGGCACAGGGTCAGGGTTCCGCCTCGTCGGTCGGCGAGACGAAACGCGAATTCGACCACCCGCTCCACGCCCATGCGGGTATTGACCGATTCCTGCACGGCGACCGCGTGCGGCGTACCGGCATGCACCGTCGATCCCCGCCCGACATAGGATCCCTCGGTGTTCTCCCGAACGATGACGATGTCGCAACGTTCCGGCGTGAGACCAGCGATGGGCGTGGTCACGCCCGGATACAACTTGACCGGTCGCAGGTTTACCGCCTGCTGAAAGCTGCGTCGCATCTCGAGAATGAAGCCTCGTTCCAGGATGCCCGGCGCGACGGCCGGGTCACCCATAGCACCGAACAGTATGGCGTCGTGGTCACGAAGCTGCGCCTGGAGGGCGGGCGTCCAGAGTTCGCCGGTGGCCAGGTAGTGCCGGGCCCCGGCTGAAATCTGGGTGAGTTCGGCCCGAAAACCAAATGCCGATTGCGCTGCGCCGAGCACCTCGAGTGAGGCATCGATGACTTCGGGGCCGATTCCGTCACCGCGGATCACGGCCAGCCGGTGGACTCTCGCTGTGCTCGTCATTGGCTCTCCCTCATGAATGGATGAGTGCCGCGACAGATGATTGACCTGATCATCGCCACTCGATACTCTAGTTAGGTTACTGGTCAGACCAGTAGAAATGCCAACATCTCTCGGTAGCGCTTCGCAACAGGAGTACCTCTAAACAGAAAGCAGTCCCGTGATTTCGTTCCCGATCCCCTACCCAGCCGGGCTCCCCATCGGCGAACGCTGGCTGGACTGCTCCGAACAGCAGGAGATCGTATTTCCCTTCGACGGCTCCCCTGTCGCGTCGGCCCCGGTCGGCACGGCGGCGCAGGCCGTGCTCGCGGTGAACGCGGCAGCTTCGGTACGCGCGGAACTGGGCGGGCTCAGTGCGGGCATCCGTCGTTCCCTGCTCATCGGCATTCACGACGCTCTCGCCGAGCGAAGCGGCGATTTCGAACAGCTGCTCGTGCTGGAGACCGGCAAGCCCCTCGTGGACTGCCGCACCGAGGTCGCCCGCGCCCTCACCACCTGGTCGGCGAGCGCCGAAGAGGTCGCCCACCTGCACGGTGAAACCGTTCCGCTCGACCTGCAGCCCAGCGGCGTGGGAATGATCGGCTACTGGACGCGGCGGCCGGCCGGAATCATCGTGGGCATCACCGGTTTCAACTACCCCTTTCTACTGGCCAGCCACAAGCTCGCTCCCGCTCTCGCTGCGGGTTGTCCGATCATCATCAAACCGGCCCCGAACACCCCTCTGACCACACTGTGGGTGGTCGACCTCATTCGCGGGGTGCTGCGCGACCACGGGGTGTCGACCTCTGCCGTACAACTCGTCACGGGCGGAATCGCCGTCGGCGAAGCGCTGGTGCGCGATCCGCGGGTGGCTGTCGTCTCATTCACCGGCTCTGCCGCCGTCGGACATCAGATTGCCCGCGATGCCGCCCCGCGCAAGGTCGTGCTCGAGCTCGGCGCCAACACCGCGCTGATCGTGGCGTGCGACGCCGACGTGGAGAAGGCCGTCGACGCCGTGATTCGCGGCGGCTTCTATGCCAACGGTCAGGCCTGCATCTCGGTGCAGCGCATTCTGGTGCACGATTCGATCGCCGACGAATTTGAACGGATGCTGCTCGCTCGCCTCCCCGAGGTGCTCGTCGGTGACCCCCGCGACGCGGGCACCCGCGTGGCGCCGGTCATCAACGAGGCCTCGACCACGCGCATCCTGGCCTGGATCACCGCAGCCCTGGCCAGCGGGGCCCGGGTGCTGGCTGGCGGCCACCGGATCGACTGCAGCATCGCCCCGACCGTGCTGACGGATGTTCCCTACGACGCCCTGGCCTGGTGCGAGGAGATCTTCGGACCGGTCGTCGTGCTGCAGCGCATCTCCGACCTGGATTCAGCCATCGAGCTGGTCAACCGCTCGCGCTACGGTCTGCAGGCCGCCATCTTCACCAGTTCGCTTCAACGCGCCTTTCGCGCCATCAACGAGCTGGACGTCGGCGGCGTCGTGGTCAACGAGATTCCCGGCTTTCGCTCCGACATCATGCCTTACGGCGGCGTCAAGGACTCCGGCACCGGCCGGGAAGGGCCGCGGTTCGCCATCGACGAGTTCACCGTGACCCGCATGGCCATGATCCGCCCGTGACTCATCCAGAAGGAAATACCGTGGACTACACCCAACTGTTCCAGTTCTCCGGTCGCCGCGTCCTTGTGATCGGGGCCGGCAGCGGCATCGGCCGGGAAAGCGCCCTGGCCCTGCACGCCCACGGCGCCACGGTCATCTGCGCCGACCGGGATGCCCCCAGCGCTGTGGCCACCGCGGCGCAGCTCGGTGCAGGGGCCAGCTCGCTGCAGCTCGACGTTCTCGACCAGGACGCCGTGCGTGCCGTTGCCCGGGACCTGACCGACCTGGCCGCGCTTGTCTTCACGGCCGCCACCAATGTGCGCAAGCGCATCGCGGACTACACGCTCGACGAGTTCGATCACGTCGTGAATCTCAATCTTCGCGCCGCCTTCGTACTCATCCAGGCCTTCGCGCCGAACATGGCGGCCAACGGCGGCGGCAGCATCATCGGCTTCGCGTCGATTCGGGCGGTCACGGTCGAGCCCGGCCAAGGGGTCTACGCCGCAACCAAGGCCGGGCTAGTGCAGCTGTTGCGCACGGCCGCCGCCGAATACGGGCCGGCCGCGGTGCGGGTGAACGCGATCTCTCCCGGCGTTGTCGAAACCCCGTTGACGGCCCAGATCAAGAACGATCCCGAATGGTACAACGCCTATGCCGCCAAGAGCGCGCTCGGCCGTTGGTCGGCACCGAGCGAGCTCGCCGGTGCCGTGGTCTACCTCGCCTCGGACGCGTCCCGGTTCGTTACCGGGTCGGTGCTCACCGTGGACGGCGGCTGGACGGCCGTCGACGGCCGGTTCGACCCGCCGAACGCCTAACCACCTCCCGCTCGGATACAACATCCTGATCAGCTCCTACGACCGGTCTGTAATCGGCCGGCGCGAGTTCACGAGACAGACGCCTGGCTTCTGACCAGCGAGAGATTTTCATCGAAACGGACGCCAGCGCGCGGGTCAACCGGCCGGCGTAAGCGTCGGTCAGTGGACCGGCTTGTGCACGGTGTGCAAAGGCCATACCGGCTCGGCCGCTGCGGGCCGCGCCCGCTCGTACCAGTGGGTGGACCGCAGCACCACGAGGTCCTCGAACCGGCGACCGGCGATGTGCAGCCCGATTGGACGTCCGTCGGCGGTGAACCCGCAGTTCACCGAGCTGGCCGGCTGCTCCGAGAAGTTGTACGGCGCGGTGAACGCGATGTGATCGAGCGAAGTGGCCGCGTCGTTGGTCGGCATCGGCCATTCCGCCGGAAACGCGGCGACCGGCGACACCGGCGACAGCACCACGTCGTACGGGGCGGTCGCCGCGACGGTCGTCGCACGCAGGTCCTGGATACTCTGATAGCAGCGCAGCACCTCGGTACCCGATACCCCTGACCCGGCCAGCACCCAGTCCCGGATGAAATCCAGCACCATCGCCTGCCGCGCCGGTTCGAGCACCTCATAATCGGCGAGGGACCGCACCCGCAGGAACAGGTCCAGGTCGGCGAGGTACTTCTCGGTCATCGGCGGGGCGATCTCTTCGACGATCGCACCGGCCGCGGCAAAGAGTTCTACCGCCCGCAGCACGGATGCCGCCACCTCCGGGTCAGTCGCGAGGCCCGCCCCGCCCGCGAGGTGAAAGCCTACTTTCAATCCAGCCACGCCCGATTCGCCGCAGTGCACATCGGTCCAATCCAGGTTCTGCTCGCCAAGACTGGTGTAGTCGCGCGGGTCTGGCCGGGTGAGCACTCCCAGGAACAGGGCCGCGTCATCCACTGTTCTGGTGAGTGGTCCGGCGACCCGGCCCATGTAGGGCGGGTCGACGGCAACGCGCCCGAAACTCGGCTTCAACGTAACGAGACCCAGCCAGGTGGCCGGCAGGCGCAGGGAGCCGCCGATGTCGGAGCCCACGTGCAGCGGCCCGATTCCGGCGGCAGCAGCCGCGCCCGCGCCACCGCTCGACCCGCCCACCGTCCAGGCCGGGTTCCACGGGCTGCGGGTGATTCCGTGCAGACTTGACACGCCGGAGGACAACATGCCGTAGTCGGGCATCACCGTGACACCGAAGATGACACCGCCGGCCTCCCGGATGCGCGCGACGCTCGGCCCGTCGATGGTCGCCACCGGTGCATCGAACTTGGCGGCGGTGCCAGAGGGCTGACTGAAGCCGCGCACGGCGACGTTCTCCTTGATGCTCGTTGGCACGCCGTCGATCGTTCCAAGCGGAGTTCCGGCCGCCCAGCGGCGTTCACTCGCGACGGCCTCGGCGAGCGCCCCGACCCGATCGAGACCCCAGAAGCAGTTCAGCTCGGGCTGCAGACGCTCGGCCCGCTCGAGCACCGCGGCCGTCACCTCGACCGGTGAGAGGTCGCCGCTGCGGTAGCGTGCGACGAGTTCGGTCGCCGGCAGGCTTTCGATGGGGGCGGTCTCGGTCATGGTGACTCTTCCACTGGGTCAGGTGATGCGGATTTTAGGAGGTGATGCGTCGGGCGAGCTCGTCCATCGACGGCGTCGCGCTGACCAGTTGCTGCGTGTATGGGTGCAGGGGGCGGTCGTAAACGCTGGCGGTGGGCCCGCACTCAACGATGCGTCCGTCGGAGATGACGGCGACGGTGTCGCAGAGGTGACGGATAACGCCGAGGTCGTGGGAGACGAACACGAGGGTGAGCTGGTATTCGTCGACCAGATCAGCGAGCAGGTTGAGCACCTGGGCCCGCACCGACACGTCGAGGGCGCTGACCGCTTCGTCTGCCACGAGCACGCGCGGCCGCGTGATGAGCGCTCGTGCAATGGAGATGCGCTGGCGTTGGCCACCGGAGAACTGGTGCGGATGCCGGTGCATCACGTCGGCGTCGAGCCCGACCGCGGCGAGCTGGGCTTCGACTCGAACCAGGGCCTCGGCACGGCTGACCTGGCGCAGGGGTTCGGCGACGATGTCGCGCACTCTCATGCGCGGATCCAGCGACCCCATCGGGTCTTGGAAGACGATCTGCACCTGGCTGCGAAACTCACGCAGTTGCCGTTCCGAGGCACCATCGATGGACTGCCCGAGCACGTCGACCGTGCCGGACGTCGGCTGGTCGAGGGCACAGAGGATGCGCATGAGAGTGGATTTACCCGAGCCGGACTCGCCCACGATGCCGAACCGCTGACCCTCAGCCACGTCGAACGACACCTCCCGCAGTCCGTGCACGACCGGGGCCGGGGTGAACAGTCCGCCGCCACGCCGCCGATACTGACGGCTGAGGCCGCGCACCGAAATGGCGGGGGCCCCGGTGGCCTCGTTGAAGATGACCGGTGGGCCGTCGGGTTCGAGGCGCTGGTGGGCGGCGCGGTGCGGCGGCGCCGTCAGCGCTGCTGTGGCATCCGCTTGAATCGGGCGGGGCGAGGACGGTGTTGCGGCCGGGGTGCTGACGACGGGCATCGACATGGTGTGCAACCGGCCACGGTCGTCGACCGAGGAGAGATCGGAGGCCGCGATGAGTTTCTGGGTATACGGATGCTGCGGCGCGGTCAACACGCGACCAACCGGTCCGTCTTCGACGATGTCGCCCTGGTACATGACGAGCACCCGCTGGCACACCTCGGCCACCACCGCGATGTCGTGCGTGATCAGCAGCAGTGCGGTGCCTCGGTCGGTGACCAGGTTGCCGATGAGTTTGAGCACCTCGGCCTGCACCGTGACGTCCAGAGCCGTGGTCGGTTCGTCGCAGAGCAGCAGCTGCGGGTCATTGGCCATGGCCATCGCAAGCATGACGCGCTGGCGTTGCCCGCCGGAGAGCTGGTGCGGAAATGCCAGGGCCGCCTCAGCGGGGTTCGGCAGTTTCACCTGGGCCAGCAGTTCGACGGCGCGTTGCCGAGCCTGCCGCCGACCGCGTTCGGTGTGGTGCACGGTCATGATTTCGGCCACCTGCGCTCCGACCCGCATGAGCGGGTTCAGGGCGGTCATTGGCTCCTGGAACACCATTGCCATGGTGTTGCCGCGCAACGAGTTCAGGCGGCGTTCGCCGGCGGTCAGCAGGTCGGCGTCGACGCCGTTGAGGCGGATCGTGCCGGTGGCCGCGAGGGTTTCCGGCAGCAACCCCATAACGGCTGTCGCGGTGAGCGACTTCCCCGACCCGGACTCTCCGATCAGGCCGACGCGTTCGCCGGCGGCGATGTCGAAGCTGATGCCGTGCAGCAGTTCGGTGAAGGGCGAACCGACCCGCAGGTCGGTCACGCTGAGGGTGGGTGTGCTGTCGGTCATCGTTTCACCTGCATCTTGGGGTCGAAGCGATCACGGAGGCCGTCACCGAGCAGGTTGAAGCCGAGCACCGCCACGGCGATGGCGATTCCCGGCCAGACGATGAGCAGCGGCTCGATGAACAGGTACCCCTGCGCGTCCTGCAGCATGCGCCCCCAGGATGGCGTGGGTGGCGGTGTGCCGAGCCCCAGGTAGGAGAGGGCGGCCTCGGCGAGAACCGCGATGCCGAACGAGACTGACGCCTGCACGATGAGCATGCCGCTGATATTGGGAAGCACGTGCCGCAGGCCGATAAAGAGGCCGTTCTTGCCCGAAGCGCGAGCCGCCTGCACGTATTCGCGGCTCATGATCTGCATGGTGCCACTGCGGGCGATGAGGGCGAACGCGGGTGCCGTGCCGATACCGAGCGCGACCATGGCCGTAACCGTGCCCGCGCCGAAGATCGCACCGAAGATGATCGCGAGCAGCAGGGCGGGAAAGGCGAGGGAGATGTCATTGCCGCGCATCATGAACTGGTCCAGCCGGCCCGGATTCATGCCGGCCACGATGCCGAACGGCACGCCGAGAACCGCGGCGATCCCGACCGCTACGGTGCCAACGAGCAGTGAGATCTGGGCACCGCGCAGGATGGAACTGAACACATCACGCCCGAAACTATCGGTGCCGAGCAGATGTTTTGCGCCGGGCGGCAGAAGGATGGAATCCGAGAAGACACCTTCGGGGTCGAACGGTGTCCAGAACACGGACACGACGGCCGCCAACAGCACGAGGCCGATGAGCACGAGGCCGGCCCAGAGCGTGGCACCGCCGCCGTGACCGGCCGGGCGGCGGGCCCGGGTCTCGTATTTGATCGCGGTCATGCGGCGCTCCGGAGTCGGGGGTCGATCAGTGTGAAGGCGAGGTCGACCAGAAAGTTCAGGGCCAGCACGAATACGACGAGCACGAGCACGATGCCCTGCACGGCCGGAAGGTCACGCAGGGCCACCTTGTCGAGCAGCAGGCTGCCGAGGCCGGGAATGCTGAAGACCCGCTCGATCACGACGGCGCCGACCAACAGGGTGGCGATCTGCAGGCCCAGCACGGTCATCACCGGCACGGCGGCGTTGCGCAGTCCATGCCGGAACAGAGCCCGTCCGGCGCCGAGGCCCTTGGCCCGCGCGGTGCGGATGAAGTCTTCCCGCATCACTTCCAACACCGAGGAGCGCACATACCGGCTGAGCACGGCGCCCTGCACGCTGCCAAGCGCGATCGCGGGCAGGATAAGGTGCAGGGCGAATTCTCCGAAGTTTTCGCCCGGGTCGACCCAGCCGCCCGCCGGAAGCCAGCGGAGCATCACGGCGAAGACCGTGACGAGCAGCATCCCGGCCAGAAATCCGGGCACGGCCACGCCGATCTGGCTGATGCCAGACAGGATGGCGCCGTCGAGCTTTCGCTGCCTGACCGCGGTCAGGATTCCGAACGGAATCGCGAAGAGCAGCGCCAGCACGACGCTGGTGAGCACGAGGATCACCGTGATGCCGAGAGCATCCGTTATTTCGGGGCCGATCGCCTGGCGGCTCACGGTGGAGGTACCGAAATCACCGATGAGCACATGCCCGAACCAGTCCAGGTAGCGCACGATCGCGGGGCGGTCGAGCCCCATAGCCGTGGCCTGCGCCGCGACATCCGCTTCGGTGGCCTGCACGCCCAGGGCGATGCGGGCGGCGTTACCGGGCAGAATGGACAGCATTAGAAACGTTACGACCGAGGCCACGACCACCGTGGTGGCGAAGACGCCGAGGCGACGCAGAACCACAAAGACCATAACGCGACTATCCTCTGACTGATTCACGGTGGGGCGACGCTCAGACAGCGCCGCGCCTACCGCTCGAACAACAACCGTACGCGTACCGACCTGACCTGCCTATCGCGCGATCGTCGACAGGTCCAGTGCGAGACTCGGGGTATTCTTCGGCACCCCGAGCAGGTCTGCGTCGGCGAGGGAGATCGCCGGCTGCAGGTAGAGCCAGTCGGCGGCGGCTTCCTCGGCCATGGTCGTCGTGGCCTCCTTCATTAGTTCGATGTAGGTGGTCGCGTCGGCGGCGTCCGCTTCGGCGAATTTGGCCATCACCGCGGGCGAGTCGTAGCCCGCGTAGTAGGTTGGGGCGGCGAAGGCATTCACGTCGCGCGGCTCGCTGTGCATGATGAGCGACATGTCGTAGTCGTGGCTGGAGAAAACGTCGTCGAGCCAGACTGCCGGAAATTCGAGCGCCGTCACGTCGGCGGTGATGCCCACCTTGGCGAGCTGATCCTTGACCACCTGGGCGCCGGCCACGGCGTAGGGAAGGTTGGGAATCTTAAAAGCGACGGTCAGATCACTGACTCCCGCCTCGGCCAGGAGCTCGGTGGCCCGGTCGGGGTCGTACGGGTAGAGATCGGCCAGGCTCTCGTCATACCACGGGTCGGTCGGCGGCACCATGGAACCGATGAGCAGGCCATAGCCGCTGTTCGCGGTGTCCATGACCGCTTGTCGGTCGATGGCGTACATGACGGCCTGCCGCACTCGAACGTCGCTGAAAGCATCGCTGGCATTGTTCATCGACAGCGTGACCTCACCGGTACTGGCGCCTTCGAGCACCTGGAAGTCGGTGTTGGACTTGAACTGGTCGACCAACTGGAACTGGGAAATGCCCGAAATGAGGTTGATATCGCCGCTGAGCAGCGCGTTGGTCTGCGCGGTCGCGTCGGTGAAATAACGCAGTGTCACGTCGGTCATGTACGGGACCTCGCCCCAATATTCAGCGTTGGCGGCGAGCACGAGGCTGTCACCGGTTTTGAACGAGCTGACCGTGTACGGCCCCGTACCGACCGGAGCGGTGGCGAGGTCGGCCAGGGCGGATTCGGTGAACATGGTGCCGACCGGACCGCTCATGTTGAACAGCCAGCTGTTGCTCGGCTTGGACAGGGTGATGCGCGCCTCGGTATCACTGACCGCCTCGATGCTGGCGATCGGGTCGAGGTACGCGGGTCCGTTGGCGGTCCAGTTGTCCTTGACACGTTCGAGGCTGAACTTGACGCTCTCCGCGGTGAACGGCGAACCGTCGGAGAAGGTCACGCCGTCGTGCAGCAAGAAATCATAGACCAGCCCGTCGTCGCTGATTGTCCACGACTTGGCGAGCAGGGGAATGATGGTTCCGTCGTTGTTAAGTTTCACCAACCCCTCGTAAACGTTGTAGAGGAGGGCCTGCGGAATGGCGGCACCGGCGGTCGTGGTGTAGTCGAGGTTGCCCGGAGTGGCCAGCAGGCCAACGGTCAACGACGTGTCCGGCTCCCCCTCGGCGGTCGTCGACCCGCTGGAACAACCGACCAGCGCCAGGGAAGCAACCATAATCGTAGCAATGCTGGCGAACCTGCTTCGCCGGGTGTGTGCCGTCATACGAACGTGCCCCTCTGCTTGGGCTGGCCCCGCGAAGGTCGGCCAGAAATACTGGGAGAAATACCGTGGAAACGTGCTGTGCCTACCGGTAAAACACATGGTCAGACCAGTACACTCTGTATTGAAGTCAGCTTTACATGCAGAGCTCAGATCGTCAAGATCGACCCCGACATTGACGCGCTGCTATCGGCGCCGCTTCTTTTTGATCTGGGCCGGAACCTCAAGGGAGTGCAGATGCCCCACAAAGCCGCATTTACCGCCGTCAAAACTGTCAAGGCCTACGAGCGCGTCGTCGAGCAGATCGAGACCGCGATCAGCAAACGGGAACTCCGCCCCGGCGATCGTCTGCCGAGCGAGCGCGAGCTGATGCTGACTTTCGAGGTGAGCCGATCGACCATTCGGGAGGCCCTGCGTGTGCTCGAGAGCACCGGGCTCGTGCGATCGCGCCCTGGCGACCCGCGCGGGCCCGAAGTGCTGCAGGCCTCGCCCGCTATCCTGACGAAAACCGTCAATCGCCTGGTGCGCCTGGAAACCATCGCACTCTCGGAGCTCGTGGAGTTTCGCATCATGCTGGAGGGCACTGCCTGCACCCTGGCCGCCCAACGCCGCACCGAGGTGCAGCTGAACGAGATGTGTTCGGCCATCGACGCGATGCAGGCGGAAGTGGCCAACGGACCGGTCGCGTTCAGCCGAGCGGATGTCGCCTTCCACGTGAGCGTGTGGGCGGCCAGCCAGAATCTGCTCCTGCAGATCTGCGGGGAGGCCACCCGCGGTGCCCTCATCGACATGGTCACCGACGAACTCGATCGCTCACCCGACTCCCAGGCCAGGATGGAACTCTCGCTGGCCCACGATCGTGAGATTCTGGCTGCGATCTCGTCGGGAGACGGAGCGACTGCCGGACGACTGGCCAGGTCCTTCGTCATCGAATACTACGGCAACATCATTTCGCCGGAGAGTCGGGCAGCGCTCGGCAACGTCACGCACGAAGCCCGGGTGTAGAGCCCACTCGGCGCCCACTCAGAGCCCACTCAGAGCCCACTCAGAGCGCTTTGGCTGCGGCGACGAGAACCTGCGCGAGAGTGGGCACTCCGGCCGCGCGAAAGACCTCGATGCCGGCGCTGTTGGTGATGATGACCGTGGGCGTGTTACGAATGAGCAGCGCCTCGGCTTGCTCGGGAGCGCCGGCGACATCGATTTCACGCATGGTCGCACCGGGTACCAGTCGTTTCGCTTCGGTGAGCACCGCCCGTGTCTGCATGCACGGTTCGCAGAATGACGACGAATACAGTGTGAATTCCATCAAGGCCTCGCAGGTCGCGCGTTGAGTTCGGTAGCGTTCCAGTTTACAGGCCGTGTCGCAGGCCACCGGTAGACTCGGGGCATGACGAACAGCACGACTGGTGAAGCACCCACGACCGCCCCCGCAAACTCCCCGACGTCGAAGAGTCCCGACCGATTGGTCTGGATCGACTGCGAAATGACCGGGCTCGACCTGGACCGCGACGAGCTCGTCGAGATCGCCGTCGTGATCACCGACTACGACCTCAATGTGCTCGACCCAGGCCTCGATATCATCATCAAACCCAACGACTCCGCCCTCGAAAACATGGGCGACTTCGTGCGAAACATGCACACCTCCTCCGGCCTCATTACCGAGATCCCGAACGGCGTCAGCGCCGCCGAAGCCGAGTTCATGGTTCTCGAATACGTGCTGAAATTCATCCCGGCCGAGCAGAAAGCGCCGCTCGCCGGCAACTCCATCGGCACCGACCGCTCCTTCCTCACCCGATACATGCCGCGCCTCGACAACCAGCTGCACTACCGCAACGTCGACGTGTCATCGATCAAAGAACTGGCCCGACGCTGGTACCCGCGGGTGTACTTCAACGCCCCCGCCAAGGACGGCGGACACCGCGCCCTGGCCGACATCCTCGAATCGATTCGCGAGCTCGCCTACTACCGCCAGACGGTATTCGTGGCCGACCCCGGTCCAACCAGCGACGAGGCCAAGTCGCACGCGGCCGATGTTGTGCACTTATTCGCCTCCGAGGTGTAATAGGATTGCTGAGTTGCCCCGCATTGTAAATGTGGGAACGCATGGTGGGTATAGCTCAGTTGGCAGAGCGCCTGGTTGTGGTCCAGGAGGTCGCGGGTTCAATCCCCGTTACTCACCCCAATGAAACACCGCGAGTTTGGCCTCCGGCCATCGCAGTGTTGGTGAAAGCAGGCCGCGATGTTTGAAGCCGCATGTTAGAACTCGACGCGTCCGAATTCGAGCGTCTTGTGGTCGATGAGCTTGATCTGCTGCCCGACGATATGGTCGACGGACTGGACAACGTAATCTTCGTGGTCGAAGATCGTCCCGAAGATGGCACCCTGGACATTCTGGGCCTGTATGACGGAGTCGCGCTCACTGAGCGCGGTCAGTACGGCTTTGGCGAGATGCCAGATCGCATTGTGCTGTACCGGGAACCGTTGCTGGCTATTTGCGAAACCCTCGACGACCTGCACGAGGAAATTCACATCACCCTGGTTCATGAAATCGCGCATTTCTTTGGGCTAGATGACGACAGGCTGCACGAACTCGGCTGGGGCTAGCCTCCAGCGGTCTACCCTTGGGTCATGCGTTCCTTCCGTCCTGGCCGTCTCGTGGGCATTTTGGTCGGAACGGTGGTCATCCTCGGCCTCGGCGTTTACGGCCCCGCCACTTTGCTGGGGCCCCTTCCGAGCGTCACTGCGACCACCGTCATCCCTGCCTCGACAGCCACAGCGCCCACTCCCCCAGTTCTGTCCGCCAACGGCGCAAGCGCCATCGCCGTTCTCGCTGCGACGACCAGTGCGGCGTCCGGCACGACCTCCACCAGCACGGATTCAACCAGCATGGCGGTCCCCGAGCCCATCGCAGTTGCCGGAACGGCCGAGGCCCTCCCGATGGCGTCCATTGCCAAAGTCGTGACCGCCCTGGTCGTTCTTGACGAGAAACCGATTGTGCCGGGCGAGAGCGGCCCGGTAGTGACGCTCACGGCGGCCGACTTTCAGAGCTATCTCGACTACGACAAGGCCGGAGCCCGCTCGGTCACTGTGTTCGCTGACGAACAGTGGACCGAGCTCGAGATGCTGCAGGGCTTGCTGCTCGGATCGAGCAACAACCACGCCGATAGTGTGGCCCGCTGGGCGTTCGGGTCGGTCGACGCCTACGTGGTCGCCGCCAACGCATGGCTGGGGCGCAACGGGCTCACCGGTACCGCCGTCGTCGACGCGACCGGGCTGCACGATGCCAGCGCCGGCACTGCCACCGATCTGGCCCGCCTGGCCGGCCTCGCCGCTAGCGACCCGATCGTGTCGGCAATGCTGGAGAGTCCCGCATCCGCTTTAGCGAACCGCCGCGGTGTGCAGAACACCACGTCATATCTGCCCGAGGAAGGAATTACGGGCATTTCACGCAGCTACACGGATGCGGGCGGGGTCTGTTTTCTGTTCACCGCCGAGATCAGTGACGGCGCCTCAAGCTTCACGTTCTCGGGTGCCTACATTGGCGAACCGTCCTACGATGCGCTCACCGCGGATCTCACCGCGCTCATGGCGAGCGCGCGGGCTGGAGTTGGCGCGCTACCTGTCCTGGCCGCCGGAGACGCATACGCGACGTTTGAATCCGCGTGGGGAGATGACGCCTCGGCCGTGGTCGGCGTCTCTCGCACGCGCTATGCCTGGCAGGCCGCGAGCCCGGAGGCCGCGACGGTCACGCTCAAGGACTTCGCCACTGCCCGCACCGGCGCGAACATCGGCCAGGTGCGGCTCACCGTCGCCGGGGAGAAGCTCTCGGCCGCCTTGAAACTCGACCAGGCCATCAACGACCCTGGACTGGGCTGGCGGCTGCTCCATCCGGTCGCGATGATCTCGGCATTACTCGACCAGTAACTAAATCGGATCGACCTCGGCGTCGACCGGATCGCTTTCGCCCTCGTCGAAGGCGTAGCGCACGCGGAGTTGCCCGCTCACGTCGCGTTGGTCGACCTCGTCGTACCAGAACACCGATTCCAGTCCGGCGACGGCGGCCACCATACTGATACGTGCCGCGTGCTTGCCGCGCACGAGGGCTCGGGAATCGATCTGCCCCTCGAGCGGGCCATCAATGAACTCGGCGACATACAGGGTTGGGTTTGCGCTGTCAGTATCACTCATGGCAGCCAATCTAGTCCCCTCCGGTTCGAGCTGCCCGCCCGTAACCGAATGGTCGCGCGAGGTTCCGGCGTCTCTTCTTCGAGATAGGTGGCCCACTCCTGCTGCCACTGGTCCCAGTGGGTGCGAAACACTTCTCCGTCGCGATCGAGCGCACGCTGTTTGCGTAGAGCGTCGTCGGCCGCGAGCCAGACACGCACGTGGCTGAGCGGTTCATGCGCGGCCGCGAGCGTTCCGCAACCCTCCACGATCAGGGGGCGGGCCGAGTCAAGCGGATTCCACTCCGCCGCCTGATTCGTATTCCAGTCGTAGCGCTGCCATGCCGCCGGCTGGCCCCAGTGCCGTGGCTGCAGAACATGGCGGCGCAGATGGCAGACGGCCGCATCGAGACCATCCCAGCCGGGATAAATGTCGTCCATGCGCACCAATTGCGGGCGATGCGGGCCAGTCCAATGTTTTCTGAGCGCGTCGGCGAGGGTGCTCTTGCCCGCACCGCTAGGACCGTCGATGAGCACCACGGGGTTCGGACCGGCAGCGGCCACGGCCTGCAGTATCGGTGCCAGCAAGACCATGTCGTCGTGAGGAACCAGCCCTCTATCGGTGTCAGGCAAGAATGAAACTCCAGGTCTCGGCCCACACCGCGACGCCGATAGCGATACCGGCAATGGCGAATCCGATGCCGACCAGAACCGCGTCAGCCGCTCGGACCCGCGACGGCCTGGCCCAGGTGCGGGGCTCGTCGCTGCCGAATCCGCGCGCCTCCATGGCCGTAGCGAGTTTGCTGCCCCGACGCACCGAAAGGACGAGCAGGGAAAAGGCCGGGCCGAAGAACCGGCGGGCGGCGCCGCGCGGTCCACCGCCATCGCCCACCCCGCGGGCCCGGCGGGCCAGCGTGAGCGAGTGCCAGTCTTCGACGAACATACCCACGAGTCGCAGACCAGCCAGGCCGCCGAGCACAAATCGCGCGGGCAGACGCAGTACCTGGGCTAGGCCGTCGGCTAGGTCCGTCGGATCCGTCGTAGCGAGCAGCACGATGCCGGGCAGGCCGATGGCGAGAACCCGCAGCCCGATAGCCAGGCCGAGCTGGGCTGAGCCGTCAGTCACGGAGATGAATCCGAACTGCCACAGCAGGCCACCGGAGTCTTCGCCATAGAGCACGGTCGTGACCATAGCCATCGGGGCCGCGATCCAGACCGGCGCGGTTCGCAGCCAGAATTGTCGGACGCTCAGGCCGCACCAGAGCAGAAGTGCGGCCTCGAGCAGCAGGGCGACTCCAGCCGAGACCCAGTCGATCGAGAGCAGCAGCGCACAGCTCACGATCAGGGCCACGGCGAGCTTGGCGACCGGGTTGAGTCGGGCGACAACGCTCGGGCGGATCGTCGGAGTCAGCAAGCTCATGGCGCCCCCGCCCCGAGGCGGATCGAGTCTGGCATACCGAGCCGGTATTCCTCGTCGGCCAGGGCGCTGACAAACTGGGCGTCGTGGGTGACCGCGACGAGCGCGATGCCCTCATCGAGCAGGTCGGCCAGCAGGGCCACGAGTTCCTGCCAGGTACGGGAATCCTGCCCGAAGGTCGGCTCGTCGAGCACGAGCAGACGGGGACGGGTCGCAAGAACGGTGGCGACGGACATCCGCCTCTTCTCGCCGCCCGACAGGGTGAACGGGTTGGCGTCGGCAAGATGATCGAGTCGTAGCCGGTGCATCAGCTCGTCGACGCGGCTGGTCTGTTCGGCCTGGCTGAGGCCGAGGGCGTGCGGGCCGATCAGCAGGTCGGCCCGCACGCTTGCGGCCAGGAATTGATGTTCCGGGTCTTGAAAAACGGTTCCAATGCGGGTCAGCAGCTGCTGGGAACGCCAGCGGTGCGGCTCGGGCGCGATATCGGCCGCAAACGTGTCACTCGCGTGCAGGGTTCCCCCGGCCGGCTTCAGCAATCCGGCCAGCGTAAGGGCGAGAGTGGATTTTCCCGCGCCGTTGGGGCCCGTCACAACGGTGGCGGTACCTGCCCGCAGGTTGAGGGTGATGTTCTCGGCCACGATGGATGCCGCGCGCCGGCCAAACGGAACGCGACCGACCGCGAGTCCCTCTGCCCGAAGCAGGGTCTCTGCCGAAGCGATGGGAGCGCGCGTCGGAAATCGGGGGGGCAGCGCCGGCACCCAGACGCCGGCCTGCGCCAACCGTTCCCCGTGCCTCGACAAGACTTCGCGGGTGGGACCGTCGGCCAGCACACCGCCGGCCGGGTCGAGCACGATGACGCGATCGACGACGTCCTGCCAGACTTCGACCCGGTGCTCGATGACCACCAAGGTGGCCCCGGATCGATCGAGCGAGCGCACAACGGCGTCGCGCACCTCGACGACACCATCGGGGTCGAGGTTCGCGGTCGGTTCATCGAGCAGCAACAGCCCCGGCCGCATGGCGAGCACGCCGGCCAGAGCCAGCCGCTGCTTCTGCCCGCCGCTCAGGCTCGAGGTGGGGTGGTCGAGGGGTAGGTTCAGGCCGACTTCGGTGAGAGCCTGCCGCACCCGCGGCCAGATCTCGGCACGTGGAACGGCGAGGTTCTCGCACCCGAACGCGACATCATCTCCGACCCTGGCCAGCACGACCTGAGAGTCCGGATCCTGCAGCACGAGTCCGACCCGGCCGCGCGCCTCGGCCGGGCGACGGCCGTCGATGAGCAGGCTGCCGGTTTCGTCGCCGTCTTCGGCATCGCCGAGCACACCGGCCAGCGCGTGCACCAGCGTACTCTTGCCGGCACCGCTGGCACCGAGCAGCAAAACCCGCTCGCCAGGCTCGACCTGCAGGTCAAGCCCGGACACCGCCTGATTGTGGCGCCCGGCGTGGCGCCAGCCCCAGTCACTGGCTTGAATCTGAACGGCCCGAATCTGCGCATCGTGACCGGCGGGAAACGGCGGGGTGTGCAACATCCGCTAGCTGATCGCGGCGGAGTGTGCTCGCGACCCTTCCCGACCGGCAGCAAAGCGGCTCAGCGCACCCGTGCGGGCCAGGCCGCGCACGGCCAGCCAGGACAGCAGGCCGGCGAGCACCGTGCCCGACACGACCGCGGATACGAAATAAACGGCTTTGTAGCCAAAATCCAGTGCTGCATAGCTCGTGAAGGTCGTGTCGAGAAACCCTACGGCCACACCGGCGCCCGCGCCGGCGAGCAGGGCCACGCCCAGCCTCCAGTTGGTATACAGGAACAGCGCGAGAATGATTTCGGCGCCCAGGCCTTCCACGACGCCCCAGATGAGTGTGGAGAATCCCCACTGGGTGCCGATCAGCATTGATACGACGGCGGCGACGACCTCGGTGTACACGGCCGCGCCGGGCTTGCGGATGATGAGGCCGCCGAGCACTCCGGCGAACAGCCAGCCACCGGCCAGGAGACCTTCGAGGCCGGGCGTGAACGCAAGGATGGCGCTGAGCGGGGACCAGGCGAGGCCCCAGGCCCAGAAGATGACGCCGCTCGCGACGCCGATGACGCTCGCGACGACGATGTCGACCACGCGCCAGCGAAAGTTGCGTGGCTTCTTCGTCGTGACCGATCGTGTGGCTGTGATTGTAGCGTGCACTGTGCGTGCCCTTTCCGTAGGTGAATACAGGGCACGGGATCGAGAAGCCTCCCTGCGCTGGCATGATCCAGATCAGGTTCGACGGTCGAAGCTTGGTCAGCTTCCTCTCAGCCCGGTGTACCGGACTCCCGTGATCGTTTTCAATTCTAGCGCCCCGCCTAGACTTGCGGCATGGGAATCACGACATGAGCATCGGAATCCTGCTCGTGTTGGCCACGCTATATCTCCTGCTGATGCGTCGGTTTGTGATGCGGCGTCGGCGCATCGCCCAGGGGCTGCCGGTGAACGGCCCGTGGCATTTTCCGACCTGGCTGCGCCTTCGGATGCCACGGTGGGCGCGCCGTCGTTTCGCGCGGCGGCCGCGCCGGCCCCGCCGCATCCGTTCTGCTCGTCGCCCCCGCCGCGCTCGCCCGGGACCATCTTTGGACCACGGGAGCAGTTTATAGACTGGGCCCGCGGACGGGGCCCGGGCCCCGTCCGGAGAGCGGGGCTACTTCTTCAGGGCTCGGATTACTCGGGCCAGGGCTCGGCCGGCGACCACAAGGAACGGCACACCGACTGCGAGCAGGGCGATGACGTTCGGCTCGAACCGAGCGGTGCTGCCCGCCTTGACATAGGCGCCGATCGGCAGCGACACCCCACCGCCGCCGCCACCGGATCCGGCAGCACTGCCTTCACCGGTATCACCGCCACCGAAACCGTAGTAGCTGAGCGCCACTGGTACGAGGGTGACGCCATCAATTTGCACGGGATCACCGTAAGCCGATTTCACACCGGCGGAACGGAAGGTGTCTGCGAGTTTTTCCGGGAGGCTGGTCATTCCAACAGGGTAGCCGACTCGTGCCCTATGGGCGAGGCTTGAAAAACGAGGCCGGACGCACGCTTCCCGCCCCGAATCGCTCGGTCACGGAGTCAACCGCCAGCTCGGCGCCCCGCCAGTCCTCGTCGGGATCCCACAACCCCACCGATCCCGACGCCGTACCGAGTTGCTCGGCCCGCACGCCGATCAGACGCACCCGAATACCCGACGCGGCCAGCAGGTCGAACGCAGCGACTGCTTCCTCATAAATGCGCCGGCCAACATTGGTCGGTTCAGCGAGGGTACGCGACCGGGTAACGGTGCTGAAGTCGGTGTAGCGCAGCTTGAGTGCCACGCGCCGTGCCACGAGATTGCTGCGCCGCAGCCGAGCGGCCACAAGGTCGCACTGCCGCAGCAACTCACTGTGCAGTCGGTCGATGTCGGTCTCGTCGTGCTCAAAAGTCACCTCGTGGCCAACGCTTTTCTCTTCCCGCTCAATCGTCACCGGGCGTGGGTCACGCCCCCAGGACAACTCGAACAGCTTCAGACCGGAGGCCTCCCCCAGCGTCTTTTTCAGCACGTCTAACGGCGTGTGCGCAATATCACCAATGAGTTTCAGGCCGAGGCGCGTGAGCATCTGCGCGGTGGCGGACCCCACGCCCCACAGGGCGGTCACGGGCAGCGGATGCAGAAACTCGACCGTCTCATCGCCCGGCACGACGAGCAGACCGTTGGGTTTGGCCAGGCCGGAGGCAAGTTTGGCGACGAACTTGGTCGACGCCGCGCCCACGGAGCAGACGAGGCCGGTTTCGGCAAACACGCGCGCGCGAATGAGTTCGCCGATCACAGCCGGAGAACCAAACAAATTAGTCGCGCCGGCAACGTCAAGAAAAGCTTCGTCGATGCCGAGCCGTTCCACCAGCGGGGTGACGTCGTCGAAGATCCCCATCACCCGGTTGGAAAAGTCGCGATACAGCCCCATGTGTGGCTCGAGTACGATCGCGTTCGGGCACTGGCGTAGCGCTACCGCCATCGGCATGGCCGAGTTCACGCCGTATTTTCGGGCAATGTAGTTGGCCGCCGTGACGACCGAACGGCCACCGCGGTGGCCGACGATCACCGGCAGGTGTACGAATTCGGGGTGGGAGAGCAACTCGACCGAGACAAAGAACGCGTCCAGATCCACGTGCAGCATCGTCGCCGAACGGTCGTCGACGTCGTCCGCCGAAATCTGCCGCCCGCTGCCGTCCTGTCTGCCCACCGAAGAACCCTAACCCGATCCGGCCTATCGGCATATTCATTTTCGACCATAACTCCTGCAATCTGTACCCGGCCTCAAGCGGAAGTGCGCAATTCCGCCGATCTCTTCTGCCGTGCTCTCATATTGCAGGAGTTATGAGGTGAGCCCGGGTGAGCTGGTGGCCGATAGGCGGCCACCGACAAGCGCGACCAATTCTGGTCGGCCGCTAACCAATCGCGGTGCCGAAGACCAGCCCGAGCAGGTAGGTGACCGCGGCCGCCCCAAGGCCGATCACCAGTTGTCGCAACGCACGCTTCAGCGGCGGACCGCCAGAGAGCAAGCCAACGACTGCGCCGGTGGCCAACAGGGCGACTCCCACGAGAATGGTGGCCACGATGATGGCCGCGTAGCCGCTCATACCGAACAGGTAGGGCAGCACCGGCAGCAGCGCGCCCGAGGCAAAGAAGCAAAAACTCGACAGGGCCGCTCCGGTGCCGGTGCCGATGGCCTCGTGTTCATCGTGCCGGGGAGCCTGCGGGCGGACCGCGGAAATCGGTCCGGTCGCCGCGTAGGCGGTGGCGAGTACCCCACGGGCGTATGCCTCCGCCTCGTCTTCAGACATGCCCCTGGCCCGGTAGACCAGGGTCAGCTCGTTGGCGGCGAGGTCCAAATGGGAGAGCACGCTCTTGGCCGGCGCCGCGGGGGTCGACGCTTCGAGCAGTTCTCGCTGGGAGCGCACCGAGACGTACTCGCCGGCGCCCATGGAGAGTGCCCCGGCCAGCAGCCCGGCGATACCGGTGAACAGAATCGTCGCGGCGGGTACGCCGGTCGCGCCGATACCGAGCACGAGGGCGAGGTTGCTCACCAGCCCGTCGTTGACGCCGAAGACGGCGGCCCGAAAGGTTCCCGACAAGCGTTTGCGGCCCCGAGCAGCGAGGCCGCGCACAACCTCTTCGTGCACGGTCTCGTCGGCGGCCATGGCGTTGGTCGCGTCGGCATCCGCTTGGTATGGCGACCGCCCCTCGGCCCGCTGGGCGAGGGCAAGTACGAACACCGAGCCGAACCGGCGAGCGAGCAGCGCCAGAAATCGGGTGCGCAGCGCGCCACGTTTGGGTGAGCCCACGTCACTGCCCAGCAGTTGCCGCCAGTGTTCTTCGTGCCTTCCTTCAGCGTCGGCGAGGGCAAGCAAAATCTGGCGCTCTTCGCCGGCCCGCCGGTTAGCGAGGTCGCGGTACACCGCAGCCTCGGCCTGTTCGTCGGCAAGGTACTGCCTCCACCGACGGATGTCGCGGGTCGACGGGGTGCGTTCGTCCGGCTCAGGATTGATCACGTTCACGCCTCCGGCGCCGCTTCCAGAAAGCTCTGTGGGATGCGCGCGGAGTCGTGCGGGCCCGAACCGTCGAGACCGAAGAACGGCTCCTCGAACTGGACGACCCAGAATCTTTCCCGCACCACGGTGGGCGCGTACAGTCCAGCGCCTTCCGACTCCCCTGCCGCCACGATCACGCCGATCGGGTCGTCGATCAGGGAGTCGGGAAACCGGGTGCGGTCGAGGCGCACGATAACCTGCACGCCGACTCCGAAAGGCTGAGTTGTCACCTGTTACTCGATTGTGGCGGCGCGTTCGAGCACGAGTTCGCGCACGCGCGCGGCATCCGCTTGCCCACGCATGGCCTTCATGACCGCGCCGATCACGGCTCCGGCGGCCTGCACCTTGCCGTCCCGAATCTTGGCGAGCACATCGGGCTGGCCAAGGAGCGCCGCGTCGATGGCGGCGATCAGCGCGCCGTCGTCAGAGACCACGGCGAGCCCACGGCTGTCGACGACCTCGGCCGGGGTGCCCTCCCCGGCAATGACGCCTTCGAGTACCTGGCGGGCGAGACGGTCGGTGAGGGTTCCGGCGTCGACGAGTTCGATCAGCGCGGCGAGCTGCGCCGGTGTCACGAGCGAGTCGGCCGCGACCCCGGCCGCGTTGGCGAGCCGGGCGATTTCTCCGGTCCACCACTTACGTGCGGCCTGAGCGGATGCCCCGGCCGCGACGGTCGCTTCGACCGCGTCGAGCAGGTCGGAGTTCACGACGTCCTGGAATTCGAGGTTCGCAAAACCCCACGCTGCCTGCAGGCGCTTGCGGCGTGCCGCGGGTGGCTCGGGCAGGGTCAGGCGCAGCTCTTCGACCCAGTCGCGGGACGGCGCCATCGGCAGGAGGTCGGGCTCGGGAAAGTAGCGGTAGTCGTCGGCGTCGCTCTTGGGCCGACCGGCACTCGTGATTCCGGTGTCTTCGTGCCAGTGCCGGGTCTCCTGCGTGATGGTGCCGCCGCCGGCCAGTACGGCAGCCTGGCGCTGGATTTCGTAGCGCACGGCGCGTTCGACGCTTCTCAGCGAGTTGACGTTCTTGGTTTCGGTGCGGGTACCGAGCACGTTCGACCCGCGCGGGCGCAGCGAGACGTTGGCGTCGCAGCGCACGTTGCCCTCCTCCATGCGGGCGTTGGAGACGCCGAGCGCTTTGGCGATCTCCCGAATCGCCGCGACGTAGGTCTTGCCGATCTCGGGGGCGTCGTGTTCGGCGCCCTCGATCATCTGGGTGACGATCTCCACCAACGGCACTCCGCCACGGTTGTAGTCGACGAGTGAGTAGTCGGCGCCCTGGATGCGTCCGGTCGCGCCACCCATGTGGGTGAGCTTGCCGGCATCGTCTTCCATGTGGGCGCGTTCGATCTCGACGGTGACCAAACGGCCACTCTCGAGTTCGATCGTGATCGAACCGTCATGCGCAATCGGGTCGTCGTACTGGCTGGTCTGAAAGTTCTTCGCCGTGTCGGGGTAGAAGTAGTTCTTGCGGGCGAACCTCGAGTGTTCCGCGATCTCACACCCCAAAGCCAGCCCCAAGCGGATGCTGGATTCGATCGCCTTCTTGTTCACCTGCGGCAGCCCGCCGGGCAGTCCGAGGCAGGTCGGGCAGGTGTTCGTGTTAGCGCCGGAACCGAACTCGTTGGCGCAACCGCAGAACATTTTGGTTTTGGTGTTGAGCTCGACATGCACCTCGAAGCCGAGCACCGGCTCGAACAGTTCGAGTGCGCGGTCAAAGTCCATCAATTCAGCCTTGGGCATCAAACGGCTCCCTCTTCGCTGGCAAACATTTCGGTCGGGGTCAGGGCTGGTGCCTGGCTGAGCATGGTGTGTCCCCAGCGCGCTTCGAGCAGCTGCTCGATGGCGGCGCCGACGGTATAGAGGCGGGCATCCGCTTTGGCCGGGGCCATAATCTGCAGGCCGACCGGCAGGCCGTCTTCGGGTGCGAGGCCCATTGGGATGCTCATGCCGGGCACCCCGGCGAGGTTGGCCGGAATGGTGGTCACGTCGTTGAGGTACATGGCCATCGGGTCGGCGAGCTTTTCACCGAATTTAAACGCGGTAGTCGGGGCGCTGGGTGACATCAGCACGTCCGCCTGGCTGAACGCGGCGGCGAAATCACGCTGAATGAGCGTGCGCACCTTCTGCGCACTGCCGTAGTAAGCGTCGTAGTAGCCGGCGCTCAGGGCATAGGTGCCGAGGATGATGCGGCGCTTGACCTCGGCGCCGAAACCCGCCTCGCGGGTGGCGCTCATGACGTGCTCGCTCGTGAGCGAACCACTGTCCGGGTTGACCCGGATGCCAAACCGCACCGAATCGAAGCGCGCCAGGTTGCTCGAGGCCTCGGCCGGCAGAATCAGGTAGTAGGCCGCGACGGCGTACTCGAAGTTCGGAGCGGAGACCTCGGTGATCTCGGCGCCGGCGGCGACGAGCAGGGCGAGGGTCTCGGTGAAACGCTGGGTGACGCCGGCCTGGAATCCGTCGCCGGAGAGTTCCTTGATGACGCCGACGCGCACGCCCTTGAGGGCACCATCCTTAAGGCCGGCTTGGGCTGCGGCGGCCATCGAGGGCCAGCTGTCGGTCAGCGAGGTGGAATCCAGCGGGTCGTGCCCGCCGATGACATCGTGCAGCAGGGCGGCGTCGTAGACCGAACGGGAAACCGGGCCGACCTGGTCGAGGCTCGACGCGAGGGCGATCGCACCGTAGCGGGAGACTCCGCCGTAGGTCGGCTTGACTCCAACCGAACCGGTCACGGCGGCTGGCTGGCGAATCGATCCCCCGGTGTCACTGCCGAGGGCGAGCGGCGCTTGGAAGGAGGCGACGGCCGCGGCCGAGCCGCCGCCGGAACCACCGGGGATGCGGTCTCGGTCCCAGGGGTTGCGGGTGACGCCATAGGCGGAGTGTTCGGTGGAGGACCCCATGGCGAATTCGTCCATGTTGGTCTTGCCGAGCGGGATCAGCCCGGCCGCACGCAGGCGGGCCACGACGGTCGCATCGTAGGGCGGCACCCAGCCCTCGAGAATTTTCGACCCGGCGGTGGTGGGCATGTCCTGGGTGGCGAGTACGTCTTTGATCGCGATCGGAACACCGGCGAGCGGGTTCAGCGATTCACCTGCAACGCGGCGGGCATCGATCGCGGCGGCGGTGTTGAGGGCGGCGTCGGCTGCGACGTGCAGAAAAGCATGCAGGTCGGTGTCGACCGCCGCGATGTGGTCAAGGTGGGCGCGGGTCGCCTCGACGGCACTGACCTGCTTGCTGACCAACAGTTCACTCAGCGCAGCGGCGGAAAGCTTGGTGAGATAGGTCATGGTCACTCCTCGTCCAGGATGGCGGGCACGCGGAATTTGTCACCGGCGCGGTCCGGCGCACCGGACAGGGCCTGCTCGACCGTCAGCGAGGGGACGACGACGTCATCGCGGAACACGTTGGTCAACGGCATCGGGTGGCTCGTCGCCGGGGTATCGGCTGTGGCAACCTCAGACACTTTGGCGATCGAGTCGACGATCTGGCCGAGGTCATGGGTGAGGCTGGTGATCTCGAGGGGGCTGAGGTCGATCCGGGCAAGGTATGCCAAATGGGCAACCTGCTCGGCCGTGATTTCAGACATGGTGCTCCGATACGCATTGGGGTGGTTACCTCAATCCTATTCGCCAGCCGCGGCGAGCCCGATCCGCCGACCGCACCGGTTGACCATTCGCGTGGATCGAATCAAGTTCGGTATCGCCGACGACGAAAAAGAACCCGCGACGAAGCCAGAAGTTCAGCGGGAAGTAACCGTTTCGTAGCACACTGGCAGATATGAGAGCAATTGTTGTTGAGCAGAACCCGGGCGGATCCGTGCTGTCGATGCGGGATCTCCCGAGCCCCGAACCGGGCCCGCGTCAGGTGAAGATCCGTGTGCGGACTGCGTCGGTGAACCGTGCCGACCTTGCTCAGCGCGCGGGAACCCACCAACCGGTTAGCCCGGGCGGCGCGCCGGTCGTTGTGGGGCTGGATGCCGCGGGCGACGTTGTCGCGGTCGGGAGCGAGGTGAGGGGCGTTCACGTCGGTGACCGCGTCATGGCCACCGTCAGTGGAGGTTTGAGCGAGGATGTCGTTGTCGACGCTGCGCTGGTTGTACCGATTCCAGCGGCGTGGACCTACGCGGAGGGTGCTGCTGTCATCCTCGGGCTGATGACCGAGCACAACGCGCTCCGCACTGCGGGTGGCCTCAAGCCGGGCGAAACGGTGCTCGTTCATGCGGCGGCCTCAACAGTGGGGCTTCAGTGCGTACAGCTGGCAAAGTACCTCGGCGCCGGACTGATCATTGCTACCGTTCGCACCGACCGGGCAACAGACCTTCTTCTTGCTCAGGGTGCCGATCACGTGATCGAGATTGGCGAGGCCGGTTTCGCAGATCGGGTTTTGGAACTGACGGATGGCCGCGGGGTCGACATCATCGTCGACCACGTTGGTGGCCCCTATCTTGCGGACAATATTCGTTGCGCAGCCCTCCTCGGACGCCTGGTCGGTGTGGGGCGCCTCGGTGGTGCCCACGGTGATCTTGATCTGGAAGCACTGGCCTTTAAACGTCTGAGCATCATCGGGGTCACCTTTCGCACCCGTGACGCTGCCGAAAAAGCCGCCATCGTCGCCGCGCTGCGCTCCGAGGTCGACCCGGCTGCCGAAGCACTGCGCCCGTTGATTGATCGGATCCTGCCCTGGACCGAAGTCCAACAAGCGCAGGATCTCATGGCCGCGAACTCGCACCTGGGCAAGATCGTACTCAGTCTTCTGAATACGTAAGCCAGAGCGTCTGGAAATGCACACTAGGTAGGGAACCGCATGCGCGAAACTGACTTCTTCAACGGCGTCCAAGTGCCCGTCATTGGCCAGGGAACCTGGCATCTCGGTGAGGATGCCGCGAAGCGAAAGACCGAGGTGTCGGCCCTGCGCGCGGGGATCGACGCTGGCCTGACCGTAATCGACACCGCCGAAATGTATGGCGATGGCGCCTCGGAAGAACTGGTCGGCGAGGCCATCCGGGGTCACCGCGATGACGTCGTGCTGGTCAGTAAGGTCTACCCGCATAACGCCAGCCGCAGCGGTGTCGTCGCTGCGTGCGAGCGTAGCCTGCGCCGGCTCGGAACCGATCGGCTCGATGTCTTTTTACTGCATTGGTCCGGCAGTTTCCCGCTGTCCGAGACCGTCGACGGGTTCGATCACCTGCGTGCAGCTGGCAAGATCAGGAGCTGGGGATTATCCAATTTCGACCGGGATGATCTACAGCGAGCACCAGACGGATGCGCCACCAATCAGGTGCTCTACAACCTCGGCAGTCGGGGCATCGAGTTTGATCTCCTGCCCTGGCAACAACGCGCAGGCATGCCGCTCATGGCCTATTCACCACTCGGCCAGGGACCGACTCTGCTCGAGCATCCGCTCCTGGCCGAAATCGGAGACAAGCACGGAGTGACTGGTGCCCAGATCGCACTCGCCTGGGTCATCCGGCAACCGGGCGTCATCGCGATCCCCAAGGCCTCATCTCTCGAGCACGTGCAGCAGAATGTCGGCGCGGGCGCGGTGGTCCTGGACGCCGAGGATTGCCTGTCGCTGGATAACGCATTTCCGGCGCCCCGCAGCAAGCAACCGCTCGATATTCTGTGACGCCGTCCGTTCATTGTTGAAGCGCGCTCTGCGCGATCGTGATACTAATGAAACATGCTCATTTTCTGCACAGCCTAACGCTGTCGCATATTCATCCATTCAATACCTCCGAAAGTGAAGACGGACCTTCCGTCTTACACCGTTATAAATTCAGGGAGTGAAAAAAAATGAAAGCAGTCGTTTATAAGGGCCCCAATGAGGTCAACGTGGAAGAAGTTCCAGATGCCAAGATCGAACGCCCCACTGATGTTCTCGTGCGCATCACGGCCACGAATATCTGCGGTTCAGATTTGCACATGTACGAGGGACGCACCGATTTCGCGGTTGGACGTACGTTTGGCCACGAGAACATGGGCGAGGTCATCGAGGTCGGTAACGGAGTCGACAAGGTCAAAGTGGGCGAACTCGTCGTGCTGCCGTTCAATATTTCCTGCGGGTTTTGCAAGAATTGCGAACGCGGTTTTACCAACTACTGCATGACGACTCAACCCGACCCGGTCGGTGCCGGCGCCGCCTACGGCTTCGCCGGCATGGGTCCGTACCCCGGCGGGCAGGCCCAAATGCTGCGTGTGCCCTACGGTGACAACAACTGCTTGCGCCTGGGTGAAGACGCCAGAGAAAAGCAGAACGATTACGTGATGCTCTCGGACATCTTCCCTACCGGCTACCACGCTACAGAGATGGCCGGCGTTATCCCCGGGGACACAGTCGTGATTTACGGTGCGGGTCCGGTCGGGCTGATGGCTGCCCTGTCTGCGACGATCAAGGGAGCCAGTAAAGTCTGGGTGGTGGACCGACGCCCAGACCGGCTGGCCCTCGCCGAACAGATCGGCGCAATCGCCGTTGATGACTCGAAGACGGACCCGGTCCAATTCGTTTTGGACCAGACCAAGGGTGTCGGCGCGGACCGAGGTTGTGAATGCGTGGGCTATCAATCCCACGATCCTCAAGGCACCGAAGATCCCGCCATGACGCTGAACCGGCTGATTCAGTCCGTGCGCATCACCGGGGGCATCGGCGTTGTCGGCGTCTTCCTGCCGGCAGATCCCGGCGGCTTCGACGAGAACGCCAAGCAGGGCAAAATTGCCATTGACTACGGCCTGCAGTGGCTCAAAGGTCAAAATATCGGCAGCGGCCAATGTCCGGTGAAGAAATACAATCGGCAATTGCGTGAACTCATTGCCGTGGGCAAGGCCAAGCCATCCTGGATCGTTTCGCACGAGATCCCGCTCAGCCAAGCCGCGGATGCCTACAAGAACTTCGGCGCCCGCAACAACGGGTGGACCAAAGTCATCCTCAAGCCCGAGTAGGCCAAAGTCATCCTCAAGCCCGAGTAGGCCACTGTCGAATAGGCCGCGGTCGAACGACCTCGCCGCGGCGTATTCACCGCTCGGACTCGACCGTTGAGGGAGTGAACACGAGTTCGTCCAATGATCCAACCGAAAGCGCAACCATCACAGGCTTCGACATGGTCGCCGTGTTCGGCGGGGCGGCACTTGCGGGTGCCGCCCCCGGATCAGCAGGACGACCCGTTCAGCGGGACGGCGCGTGCCGCTCCAAGCCCCACAGGGTAGCGGCGACAACAACCCCGTAGGCCAGGTGCGGGGCGATGTCGCTGGCCCAGTCTTTGGCGGTCCAGGTGCGGGGGTCGGTCACCCCCAGAACCGTCATCGGCACGTTACCGCCAATCAGCGCGCCGACCGTGGCCGCCAGCCCGCTCACCACCGGCGCGGGTCGCCAACCGGCAGAGCGGAAGAGTCCGAGTAGTGCACCAAGACCCACGCCCACGATCAAACCGGTCAATGGCCCAAGGCCCGCGATCCGATTTTTTCTCACCTCGTCAGATCCGGGGATTGTGAGCTGCGCGACGTCGGCAAGTTTCTCGACGGTGGCCTGCGGAGTGGAGCTGGCCGGTCTGCCTTTGATCGCCATCCCGAGGTAGCTCACGGCGTTGAGCGCGGTGGTACCTGCCGCGCCGGCCGCCGCGCCGCCCAGGAACCCCCGGAGCAGGCTCATGGTCGACGAACGAGTTCGGCGGAGAAATGGTAATCGCATGTGCTGGGCATGGCACTCCTTCGAAAGAGGCGACAAGCATCGGCCTGAATTCGGTTTACACCGACAGCAGCCGCATTTCAAGAGGTCTGGCTATAGCCGCCCCCTCCAAACGACGTTGGACGCGCGGTGCGCGGCCGGTGAAATTCCACGCAAAACCCAGAAGGCCTGTGGGGCAGACTACGTGGATGCAGGTGAGGACGCGGGCGCCAACCCGGCCGGCCCCTCCGCGAGCAGGGTTCGAAACTCGTCGGCGTCGAGTATGCGGATGCCGAGGGTTTCGGCCTTGCCGAGCTTGGATCCTGCGCCCGGCCCGGCGGCGACGAAATCGGTGTTCTTCGACACGCTCGATGCACTCTTGCCGCCGGCGGCGATGATCCCTTCCTGCGCCCCCTCCCGGGTGAAACCCTCAAGCGAACCGGTGGCGACCACGGTCAGCCCGGCGAGCACTCCCCCGGCGGCCTCGGCCGCGCCCGGCCCGGGGTGGCCCGGGGTGGCGAACTGCACACCGGCCGCGGACCACCGGGTCACAATATCGACGTGCCAATCCACCTGGAACCAGTCGAGCACGGCGTCAGCGATGATGCTGCCGACCCCGTCGACCTCGGCCAGTTCCTCACGGGTCGCGGCACGAATGGCATCGAGGGAGCCGAAGTGGTTGGCCAGTGCGCGTGCGGCGACCGGGCCGACATGACGGATGTTCAGGCCCACCAGAATGCGCCATAACGGCTTCGTCTTGGCTTTCTCAATCTCGGCCAGGAGCTTGAGCGCACTCGACGATGGCTGCAGGTCGGTCAGACCCTGCTTCTTCTCGGCAGGATTCGGATTGCGAGAGAACGGCATCCGAATTTTCAGGGCCCCGTCGTCTTCCTTAGGCAAGCCCGTTTCGGCGTCGCGCACGATCACCTGGATCGGCAACAGGTCGGCAAGTTCGAGGTCGAACAAGCCGGCCTCGGTCGACAGCGGCGGGTCGGCCGGCACGGTCGGCTGGGTGAGCGCGGAAGCCGCGACCTCGCCGAGCACCTCGATGTCGAGGCCGCCCCGGCTGCCGATGTGCTCCACCCGGCCGCGCACCTGTGCGGGGCAGCTGCGCGCGTTCGGGCAGCGCAGGTCTTTGTCGCCCTCTTTGGCCGGCGCGAGCGGGGTGCCACACTCCGGGCAGTTCAGCGGCATGACGAATTCGCGTTCGGTACCGTCGCGTAGCTCCACGACCGGTCCGAGCACCTCCGGAATGACATCCCCGGCCTTGCGCAGCACGATGATGTCACCGATCAGCACACCCTTGGCCTTGACGACGTCCTGGTTGTGCAGGGTCGCCTGGCGTACCTCGGAACCGGCCACGAGAACTTTTTGCATCACCGCAAACGGGGTGGCCCGTCCTGTGCGGCCGACACTCACGACGATGTCGAGCAGTTTCGTGTTGACCTGCTCGGGCGGGTACTTGTAGGCGATGGCCCAGCGCGGCGCCCGGTTGGTAGCGCCAAGCTCGGCGTGCAGGGCGAGCTCGTCGATCTTGATCACGATGCCGTCGAGTTCGTGAACGACGCTGCCGCGGTGTGCCCCGTAGTACTCGATGAACTCGGCCGCCTCGGCGACCGACGGGACTACGCGAAAGTAGCTGCTGGTCGGCAGCCCCCAGCCCTCGAGCAGGCCGTAGACCTCGGACTGGGTCTGTACGGGCGGGTTCTCCCAAGCGCCGATACCGTGCACAAGCATGCGCAGCCGCCCCAGGCGCGCCTTCATGAGGCGCAGCTGGTCAGCGTTCTTACCGGCGGCTTTCTGCCGCAGCGACCCTGCCGCAGCGTTGCGGGCGTTCGCGAACACCCGCTCGCCGGCCGCGGACTGCGCCGCGTTCAGTTCGTCGAATGCCGCCGTCGGAAAAAACACCTCCCCGCGCACCTCCATGAGCGACGGATGCCCGGTACCGGCCAGGCGACTCGGGATGCCGGGTACGAGATCGATGTTCTCGGTCACGTCTTCGCCGACGACCCCATCGCCGCGGGTGGCGGCGGAGACGAGCACGCCATTGGCGTACCGCAGGTTGATGGCGAGGCCGTCGATCTTGAGTTCGCACAGGTAGTGCACCGCGCGGCCGGAGTTCTCCGCGGCCTTGCCCGCCCAGCCTTCAAATTCTTCGAGGGAGAAAACGTTGTCGAGGCTCAGCATGCGTTCGGCGTGCGTGACCGGATCGAACAGGGTGACTTCGGCCCGGCCGCCCACCGTTTGGGTGGGGCTGTCCTGACTTTGCAACTCGGGATGCAGGCGCTCGAGCTCGGCGAGGCGCTGCACCAGCCGGTCGTAGTCGGCGTCGGAGATGACGACGGTGCCCTGCCCGTAGTAGGCGTCCCGGGCGGCGAGCACTCGGGTGGTGATCTCGGCAGCCTCGGCGGCTGCGACGCTCAGCGCGTCGTTGGTGGTGTCGGCGACGGACTCAGGCATTGACCGGGACGGGGCTGGCCGAAGCGGTGCTTGCAGACGTGACAGAAACGGGGACGGCACTGACGGTGCGGTCGATAGTGCACTGGCCGAGCACCCGGGTGCCGACGTAGACGACGGCGGTCTGCCCGGGGGCGACACCGGCGAGTGGCTCGTTCGGAATGATGCGCAGCTCGACCGAGCCGCGGACTCCGGTCACTGCGGTGGTCGAGACGACCTGGGCCACCGCGGGTACCGGGTCGGCGTGGGCGCGAATCTGCACGTGGCAGGGGAACGCGACTTCTGGATGTTCGGGGGCAAGCCCCGCCCAGGTGTATCTGTTGCCGGCGATCTCCTTGATGGCGAGCGCCTCCTTCGGACCGACGACGACCGTGTTGGTGACCGGACGCACCTCGAGCACGAAGCGCGGCTTGCCGTCGGCGGCCGGAGTGCCGATCGACAGCCCCTTCCTCTGGCCGACGGTGAACGCGACGGCACCGTCGTGCTGGCCGAGCGTGTTGCCTTCCCGATCGAGGATGTCGCCGGTCACTGGGGCGACGCGTTCGCCGAGCCAGCCCTTGGTGTCACCGTCAGGGATGAAGCAGATGTCATAGGAATCGGGCTTGTTTGCCACCGAGAAGCCTCGCTCGGCCGCTTCCGCTCGCACCTCGGCCTTGGTCGGCGTGGCGCCAAGCGGAAACATGGAGTGATTGATCTGATCGGCGGTGAGCACACCGAGCACGTAGGACTGGTCTTTTGCCCAGGCGGCTGCGCGGTGCAGTTGCTTGTTGCCATCGGCATCCGTCAGAATGCTGGCGTAGTGGCCGGTACAGACGGCGTCGAAGCCGAGGGCCATGGCCTTTTCGAGCAGGGCGGCAAACTTGATCTTCTCGTTGCAGCGCATGCACGGGTTCGGTGTGCGGCCGGCGGCGTACTCGGCGGTGAAGTCGTCGACGACGTCGAGTTTGAAGCGTTCCGAGAAGTCCCAGACATAGTAGGGAATGCCCATGATGTTGGCGGCACGCTGGGCATCCATCGAATCTTCCACGGTGCAGCAGCCGCGGCTGCCGGTGCGCAGTGTGCCCGGCATTCGGCTCAGCGCCAGATGTACGCCGACCACCTCGTGTCCAGCTTCGACCGCACGCGCGGCTGCGACGGCGGAATCAACACCGCCACTCATTGCTGCTAAAACCTTCACCCAACGAGTGTACGCGGAGTGCCCGTTTGAGCCAACGTCATCGCCCGGGCACCCGATCGGCCATGCCGGCGGCGAGCGCCTGGGCGTGCGCGGCCGGCAGAGCGGCGAGCAGTGCGTCGACGTCGGCGTCGGTCGACGAGTGGCCGAGGGTGATGCGCAGGGCCCCGCGGGATTCGCTCTCGCTGCGTCCCATCGCCCGCAGCACGTGCGAGGGTTCCGGCACCCCGGCCTGACAGGCTGACCCGGTCGACACAGACACTCCGGCGGCGTCAAGCAGGAACAACAGCGAGTCGCCCTCGCAGCCGGGAAAGCTGAAGTGGGCGTTGCCGGGCAGCCGGGTGATCGGGTCGCCGTTGAGTACAGCGTCGGGAGCGACCCGCGCCACACCGGCGATCACCCGGTCGCGCAGCGCGGCCAGGCGGGTAGCTTCGACGCCGCCCGCAGCCGGCGACAACGAGGCCGCCCGCTGTTCAACGGTGATGGCCGATGCCGCCACCGCGAACGAGACCGCTGCCGCGACATCCTGGGTACCACTGCGCACCTTGCGCTGTTGCCCACCGCCGTGGATGAGCGGCTCGACGGTCGTCGCCCGGCCGAGCACGAGCGCGCCGATACCGACCGGGCCGCCGACCTTGTGCGCCGATACGCTCAGCGCTGACACACCGGTGGCGGCGAGGGTGCGAAAGTCGACCGGAAGGTAGCCGTATGCGGCGACGGCATCGACGTGCACCGGAATGCCGTGGACTGCGGCGAGCGTTGCCGCCTCGGCAACGGGCTCGATGGTGCCGACTTCATTGTTGGCCATGATCACACTCACCAGCGCAACGTCCAGGGGGTCACGCGCAATGGCATCCGCCAGCGCGGCGAGGTCGATGCGTCCGTCATGGTCAAGCGGAATCCACTCGATGACGGCCCCGTCGTGCTGCGCCAGCCACTCCACCGTATCGAGGGTCGCGTGGTGTTCGCCGCCGGGCACCAGAATGCGTCGGCGCGGCGCGCGGGCCCAGTACAGGCCCTTGATGCCCAGGTTGATCGCCTCGGTGCCGCTGCCGGTGAAGACCACCTCGATCGGATCGCAGGCGAGACTCGTGGCCACGATCTCGCGCGACTCTTCGAGCATCCGCTTCGCATTCTGGCCCTGGCTGTGCACCGAGGCGGGGTTGCCGACGACGCTCATCGCTTCGGCGTAGGCGGCAATAGCGGCGGGAAGCATGGGCGTGGTCGCCGCGTGATCCAGATAGACAACCATGTCTTTCATTTTACAGTCGGGCGGATACCGGTGGTCGTCACGCTCCCCCCACACTGATTACTCTTGAATCCATGAGTTCCACCGACCCCCTGCGCAACCTCGGTGTGCGATTGACCAGCGCGGGCGGTGAACTCCGCGTCTGGGCCGAACACGCCGATGCCATGGAGTTGTGCCTGTTCGACGACACCGATCCGAACTGGATCATCAAGAGCGTGCCGATGGCACAGGACGTGCACGGCGTCTGGTCCGGCAAATCGCGCACCCTGTCACCGGGGCGCCGATACGGCATCCGGGTGTCGGGTCCGGCCAGCCCACAAAATTCGTTTCACCCGGAAAAAATCCTGATCGAGCCGTATTCCCGCGGTCTGGTGCGGGTGGGCGCCGGACTGTGGCAGTCCTCGGTGGTCGATGATTATTTCGACTGGAACGGCACCGCGAAGCCAGCCACCGCCCTCGACCACACCGTGGTCTACGAGGCACACGTGCGCGGCCTCAGCCGGCTCAATCCGCTGGTTCCAGCCGCGCTGCGCGGTACCTACGCCGGCCTCGCCCATGAATCCACCATCGGCTATCTGAAGGACCTCGGCGTGACTGCGGTCGAACTGTTGCCGGTGCAGGCCTTCGTGTCGGAACAGCGTCTGATCAAACAGGGCCTGATCAACTACTGGGGCTACAACACCCTCAACTTCTTTTCCCCGCACGCGGACTACGCCACCCAGGCGGCCCAGTCTGCGGGGCCGGCTGCGGTGCTGCGCGAGTTCAAGGGCATGGTCAAACTGCTGCACGAGGCGGGGCTCGAGGTCATCCTCGACGTGGTGTACAACCACACCGCTGAGGAGGGTCGCAACGGCCCGGTCACGAGCCTGCGCGGCATCGACAACGCGGCCTACTACCGGCAGGACGAGTCCGGCGCCTACATCGACGTGACAGGGTGCGGCAACACGGTCAACTTCAGCCACGACGTGCCCAAACGGCTCGTGCTCGATTCGCTTCGCTACTTTGCCAACGACCTGCAGATCGACGGGTTCCGTTTCGATCTGGCCGCGACACTCGGCCGTGACGGCGGCGTCGTCTACGACCGGGAGCATCCGCTGCTCACCGAGATTCGCGACGACCCGGAGCTGGCCGGCGTGAAGCTCATCGCGGAGCCGTGGGATGTCGGCCAGGGCGGCTGGCAGACCGGCAATTTTCCGCCCGGCTGGACTGAGTGGAACGACCGCTACCGCGACCGCATGCGGGACTTTTGGCTTACCGACATGAAAAGCCTGCGTTTGAGCGGCTCGGCCGGCAGTGGGATCGGGCGGTTCGCGACCCGGGTTGCCGGTTCCTCGAACACTTTTTCGAAGCAGCGCGGCCCACTCGCCTCGCTCAACTTCATCACCGCACACGACGGGTTCACCCTCGCCGACCTGACCGCGTACGACGTGAAACACAACCTCGGCAACGGTGAGTCGAACCGTGACGGCACCGACAACAACAGCTCGTACAACCACGGCGTGGAGGGGCCCACTCGCGACGTGACCATACTGGCCATTCGCCGCAAAGCCATGCGCAACCTGCTCGGCACCCTGCTCCTGTCAGCCGGCATCCCGATGCTCACCGCCGGCGACGAGTTCGGGCGCAGCCAGCGGGGCAATAACAACGCCTACTGCCAGGACAGCGAGCTGACCTGGCTGAACTGGAATTTCGACGACTGGCAGCAAGACCTGCACCGGGTCACCCGCCGTCTGCTGCAGTTGCGCCGGGAGAACCCGGCGTTGCGTCCGGTGCACTTCGGGCGGTTCGGCGAGACCACGCCGAATGCCAGCCAGCTCGACTGGTACAACATCGCCGGCGAGACGCTCACCGGCGACGCCTGGAACTCACCGACCGAGCGCACCCTGCAGTACATGGCGGCGTCGACACCCGAGCATGAAGACTCTAACCGCATCCTGCTTGTGATCAACGCGCGGGAGCAGGACGAGATCGTCACACTGCCCGCGCATGAGGAAGTGGATGCATATACGTTGCTCTGGGATTCCAGCCACGACGACCTGCGCGACTTGTGTCTCGAGCATTCCCCGGGCACTCCCCTGTTCGTTCCGGGTGCCTCGATGCAGCTCATGCGCGCTCATGGCGCGTTCGTGCCGCGCCGGTGACGCGACTGAACTTCGCTGGCGACGCTCGCAGAGGAAGGTGAAGAAGCTTGTGCGGGTTGAGCGGTCTGGATATCGCGGCGCGAACCGTCGATCACGTGTCCAGCGAGCTGCATTTCCAGGGCCGGAACTGTTTCATGCGGATGATCAGCGAATTTACTATCAAGTTCAGCGAAGCGGGCGGCCGCGCCGGTTCACAACGATGGTCGTGGCAGAGGTGAAGGTGTCGACGTGCGCGCTGCCCGCCGAGGTCACCGTGCCGTTGGCCCGGTGGTCGTATCGGGAGTTCGCGGCCGAAGCCATCACCCGCAAGGTCGTCGATTCCGTCTCGGTGTCCACGGTGCGTTGTTGGCTGCACGCGGAATCCCGTCCGGTTTAGACGAATTCGTGATTGGTGCTAACGAGAAATCGCAGCTTCAAGCCCTGACTCGCCGCGACCCACCCTGCCGCCAGCGCCGAGCCGGATCAGGTGTCAGCAGTTCGAATATCGACGCGGTGGGACCCTGGCTTACTTCGCCGCATACGACGTTCACCAAGGTCACGTCTTGGGTCGGTGCGCGCCCACGACTGGGATCGAGCCGTTTAACGCCCTCGTCGAGTACGTCATTTCTGAACCCTACGCGTCAGCGACGAGGGTGTTCTAAGTCGTCGACAACGTCTCCTCACACAACGGCACCCGGGCCATCGACCGCATGCACGACGCGTGGCCGAGGACTGAATTCGTCCACCTGCTCAACCACGCGTCGTGGTTGAACCAGGTCGAAATCTACATCTCGACGGACTCCTCACCACCCACGAAAGCCGCACTCTGGAACCCCCGACGGACTTACAAACTTGACCACTAGCGGCAGAACATTCAATATTTGCCGTAGCCCGAGTTGCCATTTACGCAAAAGTTTGATATTTTCTGACACAGATTGCGCGGCAACCGAGAAACGGACAGTACTTATAGGACTTAAGCCTCCTCATATTCTTTATCCTGATCGGAATCCTTGACCAGTAACGAGCGGAGTACCGTCGAGTGGCTACTTCCCCAGATTCTTCTTCTCTTCCCTATAATCGCACCTCGGCTTCCGAGAAGTCGCCCTTCCGTGACAGATCCGTCGATTCCCTCCGTGGCATTGCTATAATTCTTATGGTTGCCTATCACGTTATCGGCGGCATGCAGCTATCTAGCAACTCGGGGTGGTATTACTCATCTGACCTCCTTGTGGACCTGAGGATGCCGCTGTTTACGGCATTGTCCGGATTTGTATTTGCTTGGAGATCGCCATCAGACATAGGTTCCTATCGTCGACTGATCATAGGCAAAGCAAGACGACTCCTCGTACCTCTACTTACAGTCGGAACATTGTTCGTACTGGTGCAGAGTGTGACTCCAGGAACCAATTCGACCAGGCCGATTCAGGAGTTTTGGAAACTATATGTCTATGGGCTGGGACATTTCTGGTTCCTTCAGGCAATATTCCTGATTTTTCTCGTCGTTGGCCTTGTAAACCTGTCCGCTCTCGGTCGGAAATTTTCATTCGCTTTGGCCACCCTCACGATCACGTCTGGGATAGCCATCCTTGTCAACGTTCCGGCAGCGTGGGACATTTTCAGCATCAATAGGGCAATAGAACTCTTGCCTTTTTTCTTGCTTGGATATATCTCTTCTTCCTACGGAAGCATGTTATTGCCTGCGCGCGGTGCTGTGTTGGTATTGGCTGGTGCCCTGCTCGCAGTACGTGCCGCGGAGGTCTTCGGTGTGATAAATCTCCCAGCTTCTTCAAGCGCTCTTCTGAGTCTTCTACTAGGGCTCACGGGCATAACTGCTGTCGTAGCTTTTCGCAAACAGCTCTGCTGGCTCCCTCTAGCATGGCTTGGACACTTTTCATTTGCGATTTTCTTACTACACGTTTTTGGTACTGCGCCAGTGCGAATCCTGCTCAATACGATCGGGTTTGACTCAGAGATTCTGGTGTTTGTGGCATGTATGGCTGCTGGCCTTGGTCTTCCTATTCTCTTTGAAGTCACGCTCGGCAGATTCCCTTGGATCAGCTGGGCTCTACTGGGCCAGAAACCATACCGTTCACCCATCGCGAAGCCGCAAATCACAGGTCAGATTGAGAGTGTGCCAGCGCGTTAGGCTGCATGGGTGCTGGCATGGGTAAGGATTGGCCTCTATCGGGTCCCTGAGTGGTACGAGTGAGCGCCACGGTGCGGATGCCGATTGGCGCGAGTAGGCGTCGGTGTGAGTGTGGGTGAGCGCCGCCAGTAAGGCTCCTTCCATCACGTGACGGCCACGTGGTGCAAAGAGAATGGATAGTGGTACGAAAGATCAAGCCGAAACTGGTTTTGCAGTTTCGCAACCAAGGCCACTCGGGCCGAGCCATCTCATCTGGTCAAGGCATGTCCTGGCACAGCGTTCAGTTGGTGATCGATCACGCGATGGTCACGGGCGCCGCGTCCCGGGTCGACGACAGGGCCCGCCTGGCGGCTAGTTCGCGATGGCGACCAGGCCCATTTCGGCTGGGCTGATGAGCAGATCATTCCTCGGAACGACGCGCACGGTGTAGCCGAAGGCTCCGGCCCGGTCGAGTTCGACCGTTCCCGTGAACAGCGTGGCACCGCCGGCCGGCGTTTCCTTCACGAGTGCCGGTTCGAGCGCCTGAGTCGCCACATCGCGCAGTTCGTCGGTACCAAGGCTCTTGCCGTAGACAACCTCGACGGTCACGTCCTCAGCGACGAGTCCGCCGAGCTGCACGTGCGCGCGCAGGTGCAGGTCATCACCCACTTCGGGCACCGACGAAACGCCGCCCGATTCGACGTGGGTCACCGCAACCTGCGGCCAGGCCGAGACGATCTTGCCTTTCCACGCCGCCAGTTCACGTGCCGCGCGGTAGTTGTTCGCCGACATGAGGGCTTGGTAGTGCCCGGCCGGGCGATACAGACGCTGCACATACTCGCTGACCATGCGGTCAGCGGAAAGTGCCGGCGACAGGGTACTGAGAGTGTGCCGAATATTTGAGACCCATCGTTCGGGTACATCGTCACCGTTGCGTTCATAGAACATCGGCGCGACCTGGTGTTCGATCAGGTCGTACAGCGCCTCGGCTTCAAGCCGGTCGCGTTCGGCGGAGTCGCCGGCCGAATCGGCCGACGGAATTGCCCAGCCGTTCTTGCCGTCGTAATATTCCGGCCACCAGCCGTCGAGGATCGAGAGGTTGAGGGCGCCGTTCAAGGCCGCCTTCATGCCGCTCGTGCCACAGGCCTCCAGCGGGCGTAGTGGATTGTTGAGCCAGACATCTGTTCCCGGATACATGAGCTGGGCCATGGCGATGTTGTAGTCGGGTAGAAAAGCGATACGCGTGCGCAGGACAGGATCCGCCGCGAACTGCACGATCTTCTGGATCAGTCGTTTGCCCTCTTCATCGGCGGGGTGCGACTTGCCGGCGATGACGATCTGAATCGGATGCTCCGGGTGCAGCAGCAGGGCGCGCAGGCGTTCAGGGTCATGCAGCATCAGGGTCAAGCGCTTGTACGTGGGAACGCGGCGGGCAAATCCGATGGTCAGCACGTTCGGGTCGAACACCCGCCCAATCCAGGCCGGGGGGATACCACCCGGATTCTGGTCGCGCCAGGCACCCAGCAGACGGCGGCGGGCATCCTCGACGAATTGCAGGCGCATCCGCCCCCGCACCGACCACAGGTCTTGATCGGACACATCAGGGGAGGCCCAATTTGCCGTCGAGGTGTCGCTCGTGCCGAGCTTTGTGTTGGCGAGGCTCTTCAGCGCCGGGTCGGTCCAGCTCTGCGCGTGGACACCGTTCGTGATCGACGTGATCGGCACATCCGCGGAATCAAAACCAGGCCACAGCCCGTTGAACATTCTTCGACTGACCTCGCCGTGCAGGGTCGAAACGCCGTTGGCGTGCTGGCCGAGGCGTAATCCCATGATGGCCATGTTGAACACCTCGGAGGAGCCGCCGGAGTAACTCTCCGCTCCCAGCGCGAGCAGGTCCTCCACGTCAACACCGGGCAGCAGGTCGGTACCGAAGTACCGCCGCACGAGGGATCGGTCGAAGCGGTCGATGCCAGCGGCGACCGGGGTGTGGGTGGTGAAGACGGTTCCGGCGCGGGCCACCTGCAGGGCTTCCTGAAAGCTCAGTCCTTCGCCGATCAGGCTGGAGATGCGCTCGAGGCCGAGAAACCCGGCGTGGCCCTCATTGGTGTGGAATACTTCCGGCTCTGGCAGGCCGTGCAGTGAGCTCCACAACTTCACGGCGCGGGCACCGCCGATACCCAGCAGGAGTTCTTGAAGCAATCGGTGTTCGCCGCCGCCGCCATACAGGCGATCGGTGACCAGCCGCAGGTCGTCAGCGTTCTCGGGAATGTCGGCGTCGAGCAGCAGTAGTCGAACCCGGCCCACCTTGGCCTGCCAGACGCGGGCATGCAGCGTGCGGTCATCGGGCAGAGCAAGGGCAATCTGCACGGCCGAACCGTCGGCCCGACGCAGTACGGCCAGCGGCAGCCCGTCGGGGTCGAGCAGCGGGTAGCTCTCCATCTGCCAGCCGTCAGGCGAGATGGCCTGGCTGAAGTAACCGGCGCGATAGAACAGCCCCACGCCCACCAGCGGCAGGCCGAGGTCGGACGCGCTCTTGAGATGGTCGCCGGCCAGAATGCCCAAGCCCCCTGAATACTGCGGCAGGGCGGCAGCAATGCCGAACTCCGGTGAGAAATACGCTATCGCAGCGGGCTTTTCTCCCTCGAGCTCCTGGTACCAGCGTGACTGTTCGAGATAATCGCGCAAGCCGTCTCTGGTGGAATCAACCTGCGCTACGTAGTCGTGGTCCTGCGCCAGCTCGTCGAGGCGACGCGGGTCGACGGCGCCGAGCAGGGCGACCGGGTCGGCACCGATCTCGCGCCACAGCTCAGGGGCAATGCGCTCGAACAACTGCCGGGTCGGTTCATGCCACGACCAACGGAGATTGCCGGCAAGCTCCTCGAGGGCCGCGAGGGGCTCGGGGAGGACGGCGCGGACGGTAAATTTGCGGATGGCCTTCACGAGGTCAACCTTAGGGGTGCTGGGTAGCCAATATGTAATACCTCGATCGACGCGTGCGGGCACGCCCGGCCGAAGGGGAGCGCCATGGCCGCCGTTCACGCTACGGTCATGGTGTGGCCAAGACAGCAGCGAAAAAGACGATCCCGCCGGCAGCATCGAGCAGTGCTCGCACGACCGTGTCCGCGGATGCCGCGGCGGGGCGCCGTTTCCCTGCCGCCATTGGTCGAATCCCGGTTCTGGACCTGTCTCCGCAGCTGGGCGACAATCGCTGGCCGGTCCGCGCCTTCGTCGGCGAAGTCGTGCCGTTTGGCGCGACCGCTTTTCGCGAGGGGCACGACCTCATCGGTGTCGACCTGCAACTCACGGCGCCGGATGGCAGCACGACGCGGCACCCGATGGTGCTGCAGGCCGACGGCACCGACCGCTACGGCATCGAGGCGCAGCTCGATGTCCCGGGTCACTGGCAATATCGGGTGCGCGCCTACGCCGACGACTTCGCGACCTGGGAACACAACGCGGCGATCAAGATACCGGCGGGCATCGACGTCGAGCTCATGTTCACCATCGGCGGGGCTCTCCTGAGACAGGCCGGCCTCGATAGGGGCCGCCCAATCGCCGCCCGTCGCTTGTTCCAGGCCGCTGCCAAGTCGCTCGCCGACACTGAAAAATCGGCTACCGAGCGTTTTCTCACGGTAGCGGATGCTGCGCTGCGGCAGGTCATCGCTGCCCGCCCGCTCGCGGGCCTGGAGTCACTCTCAGCCGAACGCACGATCATCGTCGAACGGGCAAAGGCCGGTGTCGGTGCCTGGTATGAGTTTTTCCCGCGCTCTGAGGGCGCCGTTCGCCGCGCCGACGGCAGCTGGAAGAGCGGAACCTTTCGCACTGCAGCCACACGTCTGCCCGCCGTGGCTGCCATGGGATTCGACGTGCTCTATCTGCCACCGATCCACCCCATCGGGCAAGCCTTCCGCAAGGGCCCGAACAATTCGCTCACCGTCGCCCCCGGCGACCCAGGATCGCCCTGGGCGATCGGCTCGCCTGACGGCGGCCACGACGCCATCCACCCAGACCTCGGCACCGTCGCCGATTTCAGCTTTTTTCTGAAAAAAGCCGCCTCCCTCGGCATCGAACTCGCTCTCGACTTCGCCTTGCAGGCCTCCCCCGATCATCCCTGGGTGGCGGAGCACCCGGAGTGGTTCACGACCCTGCCCGACGGCACGATCGCCTTCGCGGAAAACCCGCCGAAAAAATACCAGGACATCTACCCGATCAATTTCGATAATGATCCCGCCGGTATCCGCGCTGAGGCGCTGCGACTGCTGCGCTACTGGATTAGCCTCGGCGTGCGCATCTTTCGCGTGGACAACCCGCACACCAAGCCGCTCGACTTCTGGGAGTGGCTCATCGCTGAGGTCAATGCAACGGACCCCGACGTGGTGTTTCTGGCCGAGGCATTCACCCGTCCGGCCCTCATGCAGGCCCTCGGCAAGGTTGGCTTTCAGCAGTCGTACACCTACTTCACCTGGCGCAACACAAAGAGCGAGCTCGAGGAGTTTTTCGACGGTCTCGCCACCGTTACCCCCGATTTTCTGCGCCCAAACCTGTTCGTGAACACCCCCGATATTCTTACCGAGTACCTGCAGTTCGGAGGCCCGGCGGCGTTCAAGATTCGGGCCGCGCTTGCCGCCACGGCCGCGCCGAGCTGGGGGGTTTATGCCGGTTTCGACCTGTTCGAGAACGTCGCCAGGCCCGGTGCTGAAGAGAGCATCGACAGCGAAAAGTATGAGTACCGGCCGCGTGACTGGAACAGGGCCGAGGAGCTTGGAAAGTCTCTCGCGCCATATCTCACGCTGCTCAACCGCATCCGCTCCGAGCATCCCGCGCTGGGCCAGCTGCGCAACCTCGACATCCACTCGAGCGACGATGACTCAATCCTCGTCTACAGTAAATTTCTCGACGCTGCCTTCACCGGCACAGGTCAAGCGGATGCCCTCATCATCGTGGCCAACGTCGACCCGCATTCGGTGCGCCAAACGGTGGTGCACCTCGATGTGACCCGGTTCGGCATCGCCCGCGGCGACAACTTCGACGTGCACGATCTAGTCTCAGGCATTACCTGGACCTGGTCGTCCGATAACTTCGTGCGCTTGGACGCTTTCACCGAACCGGTGCATATTCTGCACGTCACGCCACACGATCCGGCCCGGGTCCGCCCATGAGCGGCGGCAAGAACAAAGACAAAAAACACAAGAAACACGAAACCACGAGCGCGAAGGGTCAGGGAAAGAACATCGACGGCAAGAAGGCACAGTCCCCGAAATCCGGGCCCAAGAAAATCCAGAAGCACGCCGCCCCGATCGCACTGGTGCCCGATCACGTGCTCGAGGCCGTCGCCGCCGGCCGGTATTACAACCCGCACGAAGTTCTGGGCCAGCACCTCGCGAACCACGACGGTGCGTCAGACCCGGTCGTCATCGTCCGGGCACTACGTCCACTCGCCACCGAGGTGTTCGCCATTCTCGCCAATGGATCGCGAGTCGAGCTGACCCACCTCGCGCACGGCATCTGGCAGGGCGCGGACATCGTTGAACCCAGCGATTACACGATCGAGGCCCGCTATGAGAAGGCCCCGGCCTGGACCTGTGATGACCCGTACCGGTTCATCCCGACGCTCGGCGAGCTGGACCTGCACCTGATCGGTGAGGGTCGCCACGAACGGCTCTGGGACGTGCTCGGGGCCCACCACCGTCAGCATCAGGGTGTCGCGGCGTCATCCACCGGCACCTCCTTCGCTGTGTGGGCGCCGCACGCCCGCGCCGCGCGGGTGATCGGCGACTTCAACGGCTGGAACGGCGTCACTCATGCGATGCGAAATATGGGTAGCACCGGAGTATGGGAGCTGTTCATTCCGGGCCTCGAACTCGGCGCCAACTACAAGTTCCAACTGCTCGCGCAGTCCGGCGACTGGGTTGAAAAAGCCGACCCGATGGCCCGGCTGGCCGAGGTACCGCCGCAGACCGCGTCGATTGTCACCGAATCGCACTACGAATGGTCGGATGCCGCCTGGCTCGCTAATCGCAAGGCCAACGATCCCCACAACCAGGCTATGAGCGTCTACGAGATGCACGTCGGTTCCTGGCGCCCCGGCCTCGGCTACCGCGACCTGGCCGACGAACTGGTCGGGTACCTGCTGGAGCTGAGTTTCACACACGTGGAATTCATGCCCCTGGCCGAGCATCCGTTTGGCGGTTCCTGGGGTTACCAGGTGAGCGGCTACTACGCTCCGACCAGCCGGTTCGGTTCCCCCGACGACCTGCGCTACCTGATTGACCGGCTACACCAGGCCGGCATCGGTGTGATCATGGACTGGGTACCCGGCCACTTTCCCAAAGACGATTTTGCCCTGGCCCGCTTCGACGGCCAGGCACTCTACGAACACGCGGACCCGCGCCGCGGAGAGCAGCTGGACTGGGGCACCTACATCTTCGATTTCGGCCAGATGCAGGTGCGCAACTTCCTGGTCGCCAACGCGCTGTACTGGCTCGAAGAATTTCACATCGACGCACTGCGCGTCGACGCCGTCGCCTCGATGCTCTATCTCGACTATTCGCGCGAGGCCGGCCAGTGGGAGCCGAATAAATACGGCGGCAACGAGAACCTTGAGGCGATCAGCCTGCTGCAGGAGATCACCGCGACCGCCTACAAACGCAATCCGGGCACCATCATGATCGCCGAGGAATCCACGAACTGGGGCGGGGTGACGGCGCCGACCAGCGGCGGCGGGCTCGGCTTCGGCTTCAAGTGGAACATGGGCTGGATGCACGACTCCCTGGAGTACATGCAGGTCGACCCGATGTACCGGTCATACCACCACAACGACATCACCTTCTCGTTCATCTACGCCTTCAGCGAGAATTTTCTGCTGCCGATCAGTCACGACGAGGTCGTGCATGGGAAGGGTGCCCTGGTATCGAAGATGCCCGGTGATTCCTGGCAGCAGCTCGCCAACGTGCGCGCGTACCTCTCCTTCATGTGGGCGCACCCTGGCAAGCAACTCTTGTTCATGGGAAGCGAATTCGGTCAGCGCTCGGAGTGGAGCGAAGAGCGCGGACTGGACTGGTGGATGCTCGACCAGCCGGCGCACCGCGGCCTGTTCAACCTGGTGGCCCAGCTCAACCGGGTCTACCGCGACAATGCGAGTCTGTGGAGCCGCGACAACGACCCGGGGGGCTTTGAGCTCCTCGACGGCGGTGCCGCAGGCCAAAATGTCGTGTCGTTTCTGCGCTGGGACAACCACGGCGTTCCGGTCGCCTGCTTCTTCAACTTCGCCGGGCAACCACACACCGACTACCGGGTCGGCCTGCCGTTCTCCGGGGAGTGGGAGGAGATTCTCAACACGGATGCCGGCGACTTCGGCGGGTCGGGCGTGGGAAACCAGGGCGCAGTAGAGGCCTACAACGAGCCGTGGGCCGGTCGACCGGCATCGGCCACCCTGACCCTGCCCCCCCTCGCTGGCCTCTGGTTGCGCCTTCGCCGCTAGGCGCATCCCGCTCGGGCGCACACGGTGGAAATCAGTACAGAAGTGCAGTGAGCCGCGAACGGGTGGGGGGAACCCGTGGGTCGTCCTGACCGACGACCTCAAACAGCTCGAGAAGGCGCTCGCGGATCGTGTTGCGGCCTGCAGCGGGCTGGGCCGGGAAGAGTCCCAGCAGGCGATCGAAGGCATCCTCGATGTGACCCCCGGATAAGTCGAGGTCGGCGACCAGCAATTGTGCGTCGAGATCGTCGGGGGCGGATGCCGCGCCGTTGCGAATCTGGTCGATGGTCTTGCCCTGCAGCCGGGCCAGCAGGCTCACCTGGGCCAGGCCGGCAACGGCCATCGTGTCGTTCGGGTTTTGCGCCAGTGCGGTGCGGTACTCACTCTGAGCGGTGGCATAGTCGCCGGCTTCGATCGCCGTGTAGGCCTCCAGGTGGTGCGGCGGCAGGGGCTCGGGTGCCGCGGCGACGGGTTCGACGTCCGCGTCAGCGGCCTCGGCCGTACCCGTCACACCCTGCTGCGCTGCGAGCTCCAGAACACGACCGAGCACCTCGGTGATCTGCTCTTCACCGAGCGGACCGTTGAAAAGCTGCACTGGCTGACCGGTGATGACGGCGGCGACCGTCGGCACGGACTGGGCCTGGAATGCCTGGGCGAGCTGCGGATTCGCCTCGATGTCGACGCGGGCCAGCACGAACTTGCCGGCGAAACCCAGAACGATTTTCTCCAGTACGACCAAGAGCTGCGTGGAGGGTTCACTCCAGGATGCCCACAGCCCCACGATCACGGGAACGCGAGAAGACAACTCGAGCAGTTCACCAAAGTTGGCGTCGGTACCATCGAGAACGAGGCTCGGAAGGGTGAGCGCGCCGGAGGGTACAGCCGCCCCGCCGGCCACGGGCGCGCCGCTGCTGGCCGCCGGGGTCGTACCCGCCGGGGCACGGTTCACGAGCGAGGACAGGTCGACCGCTCCGCGCAGGTTCGATCCGAGAGGGGGCATATTCGTCATGGGAGCTCCGCTGATGTGATGAGGCCCTGGGCAAAGCCCAGAAGCACGATTTTTTCGCTAGAACCGGCCGTGGGTACGTAGAACAGCAGTTGATCGCGGTAGGTGTTTTGAAAGCCCTTGGCCGTGGTGGTGATGCCGGAGAGCGCCTTCGTGGCGAGGGCATCGGCGGCCGGGCCCACCGTGGCCCCGGCATCGACCGGTTTGACCGTTTCCGTCTCTGTCATACTCACCGCCACGATGCTGCCGGAGTCGTTGGTCGCCAGGGCTACGGCCTCGTCGGTGCCCGCAGCCGCCGCGAATTCGATCGAAGCGGTCGACGGCAAGGCGGCGATCTTGGCCGCGTTCAGGTCAGCAACCTGAACGCGAAAATTATCCCCCTCGCTCTCGAACAGTCCGAATGAGGCGCTCGCCTCGCCCTGCAGCAGGATGTCGGCATACGCTGCGGCCAATTCGTCCGGCGGCAGCAACAACAACTTGTTGTCCGGAGCGATGGCGGGGGCACCGACGATGGCCGGCGCCACCTTAGGAACGTGCGCCGACTGCTCCAGCGCGAACAGATATTCCACTTGATAATTTGTGCGGGGCGATTCCTGCTTGAGGATGACCGCCATGGTCGGGATGCTGGGATCGTTTTCGTCTTGAATGACCGTCATGACAACACGAGGCCAGGAATTCGTCTGCTGCGGCAGTGTAAACGTCAGTGGTGCACCAGCCAGAGCAATCAGCGGGGCTACTGCCGGATCGACGGCACGAATCTTGTAGTTGGCCAGTCGTTGTTCCAGGGCCGGGCCGGTGAACCTTGTCGCAATAGTCTCAGCGTTCAGGCTCGTATCGGCGTCCGCGGTGAGCACCGAGATCTCGGTCATGATCGTTTCCAGCTGGGAGACCGTGACGGCTGGCGGCGGCAGCTCAGCGGCAGCCTCGACGGAATCAGTGGGCTGAGGCGTCGGTGTTGGCGTCGCGGTGGTCGTGCTAACCGTGCTGAAATCGGGCCACAGGTCGGCCGAACAGCCGCTCAGCGCGAGGCCGGACACCACGATCATGGGAAGAATGGCCACCCGGCGGGCGATCCCCCGCCGCGAAGTCGTGATCTGACTGGCCTTGATGGCTTTTGGACGTGGTGCGCGCGGCAAACGCGGCATGCGAGGACCGCGGGGGACATTGCGACGCGGCCTGCGCGAGCGACGCAGATGCAGCAGGGCCAGCACGTACAACACCAGGCCGGCCAACAAAAGCAAGGCACCACCAGCAAGCAGCGGGCCCGCCCACGGAGTGGAATTGTCGGACGCCCAGGACAAACGGATGCTGGACGGCGCCGGTTCGATCCCGTCCGACGCGACGAGCACCGAAATACCCTCTGGCAGGGTCAGCGTGGTCGTCACAGACTTCGTGCCGGTGTACTCCTCGAGCCACAGGTCTGAGCCGGCCGGATTCATGATCGCGGCGGTGGTATCCGCTGTGGGGGCATCACCCGCGGTTCCCTCGCCATCATCGGCGGCTACGGCGTCGGTGACGGTGGAAGTGAGCTCTCCCGTTTTCTCACTGAGGGCGACAGTGGCATACGCGTCGTCCGCTATCCAGGCCGCGACGTCTTCGGAACGCCCGTAGGCGAGGAAGATCGGGCCATCTCCGCGCACGTTGATGGTCTGGCTGCCCGTCGACGCTGAAAGCGCGCTCGGATCTATCACGGTGTATTTCGTGTCGCCGGTGACGGAAGAGGTCAGGGACGTAAATGCGGGCTCAAGGAGAACGGTTCGCTGGGCAATGCCGAGAACGATCATCACCGCAGCAAGCACGAAGGCCACAATGGCAAGAACAAAACGCACGTATCACCCTTCAGCTTGTGGCTGGTTCGGTACTGTTCAGTCACTTTGGCTGACTCCTATGCCTGAAAGCGCTCAGACACAGACCTTTTACGTTACTGCCTTCTCCTGAGAGGTGCCTAATAGCGCCAGAGACCCACCGTCGAATGCACGGGAACTCGCGGTGGCGCCAGCAGACTAAAATTGGGGTGTTCCCCGTCATGCATGATCCATCGAGGGCCGGGGCCCCATTTGTAAGGAGTAATACGTGTCTGACGACGAAGCTGATTTCACCCAGGTATTTCGCGGCTACGACAAGGACGAGGTCGCCAAGGCCATCCAGTCCCTGCGTCGCGAACTGATTCAGGCCAACACTCAAAACGCCGAGGCCGGCCGCGAGGTCAAACGGTTGGTAGCGCGCATTGACGATCTCAACGCTGAGATCGAAGAGGTTGGCAGCCCCACCTTCTCCGGCCTCGGGACCAAACTGGAGAATACCCTTCGCGTCGCAGAAGAGCAGTCCACCCGAGTCATCGCCCAGGCCGATATCGACGCCGAAAAGCTGCGCGCTGCAACAACCGACGAGGTGCAGCTGCTTCGCCACAATGCCCTCGAGCAGGCCGAACGCACCCTGTCCGATGCCGCCGTCAAAGCACGTCGGGTACTCGATGACGTGCGAGTAGAAGCTGATGACGTGCGCGCCCGCGCCCAGGACGACCAGGCACAGGTCGTCCAGGATGCAGTGCGCGATGCCTCGCTGATTCGAGGCGCCGTCGCCACCGAGGCTGCCGAAGCCCGGGCAACGGTCAAGCGTGAGGTGTCGGCCATCCGCTCTGAAGCCGATCGTGAAGCAGCAGAAGTGCGTGTGGTGGCCCAACGGGAAGCTACCGAGGCTCGTGAGATCGCGGCGGGGCTCACCCACGAAACCGAACTCACCCGCGCCGAAGTGGCCTTGGAACTCGACCAGCAGCGCGCTGACCTGCAGCGCGAAACCGAACAGGCCCGCGTCGATCTGGCCGCCGAGACGGAGCAGGCCAGGGTCGATCTTTCCCGGGAATCCGAGCAGGGGCGGCTGGCCGGCGCTCACGAGGCAGACCAGGCGCGCACCTTGCTCGCCGCCGAGGTCGAGCAAGGGCGAATCGATCTGGCCCGCGAGATCGAACAGGCACACGCGGTGACAGAGGTGGAACGAGAGCAGGCCCAGACCGATCTTGCTCGCGAGCTCGATCGCAAACGCGCTGCTCTGGCCCGCGAGATCGAGCAGGGCCGCGCTGCCCTCGCTGCCGAGGTTGAGCAGGCCGCCGCTGACCTGGCTCGGGAAAACCAGCAGGGCCGCATCGACGCCGACGCCGAAGCCGAACAGGCTCGCATCGATCTGGAGAACCACCTCACCGCCACGCGCAAGAAGGGTGAGCACGAGGCGAGCCGCCTGGCGAGGGAGATCGATCAGGCGCGAGCCGACTTCGACGTCGAGCTAAAAGCCCGCCGTGATGAGGCCGAGCAGGGGCACCTCACCCGGCACCAGGAGGCCGTGGCGCAGACTCAGAAGTTTCAAGTGGATGCCGCCAGGCAGCTTACAGAGACGAGCGAGCGCACGGCCGAGCTGCGTACCCTCAACGAGCAACTCGATGCCGGCGCCCGCGAGGAGGCCAAGGCAAACAAGGAACTTGCCGAAGAGAACGCCGCAAGCATTCTCCGGGACGCGCACACCACCGCTACTGCTCTGGTCACCGACGCCACAACACGCTCACGCACCCTCGTGGCAGATGCCGAAGACCGGCTGTCCCAGATTAGAATTGAGCGCGACGCCGTGGCCGGGTACTTTGAAAGCTTGCGCAGCGTTTTGACCCAGGCAGAACGGGTCGCAGCCGAGTAATTCCCCGTCCTGGAGCCGTCACGTGAAAATACTAAATGCCTTTCGGTTTGGACTCGTCGGAACAGTGGGTGTTGGGCTGGGCTTACTGATCATCACCTCGGTAATCACCCTGCAGACGATCATCATCTATGTCGGGGCCGCGCTTTTCATCGCGCTCGGCCTCGACCCGGCCGTGTCCTGGCTGGAGAAGAAGAAGTTTCCGCGCTGGGCGGCGATTCTGACCGTGGTCGCAGCGGTGCTCGGTGTTCTGACCGGCGTCATATTCGCGATCGTGCCGATCATCGTTGGCCAGGTATCCAAGCTGTCCAAGCTCGTTCCGGAACTGGTGCGGGGGGTGAACACCTCGACCTTCCTGGACGATCTGAAAAAACAGTTCCCCGGTCTCAACATCGACGAAATCACGAAGACCATCACGGATTTTCTCGGCGGCAACCTCACCAACATTACGACGACGGTCGTTCAGTCTGGCCTCGCCATTGTCAACGGTCTTTTCGGCGGCCTCATCATCCTCATTCTCACGCTCTACTTCACGGCCTCGCTGAACAGCATGAAACGCGCCACCTATCAGCTGGTTCCTGCATCCAAGCGGGAGCGCTTCACCAATATCAGTGAGCAGATCACCACGGCCGTCGGCCGCTACATCGTGGGGCAAGCCGCGCTGGCCTCGGTCAATGGCGTGCTGAGCTTCATCTTTCTCTCGATCATCGGAGCTCCGTTTCCGGCGCTGCTCGCCTTCATCGCCTTCCTGCTGTCGCTGATTCCGCTTATTGGTACCATTTCGGGTTCGGTCATCATCGTGCTGACCTGCCTGATTCCCGAGATCGGCAGCTCGCCGCAGACAGCGCTGGCCGCAGCGATCTACTACCTCATTTATATGCAGGTAGAGGCATACGTGCTCAGTCCGAAGATCATGAACCGGGCCGTGTCGATCCCGGGCGCCGTTGTCGTGATCGCTGCTTTGGCCGGGGGCAACCTGCTCGGCATCCTCGGCGCGCTGATCGCCATCCCGGTCGCAGCTTCAATCATCCTGATCGTCAAACAGGTCGTCATCCCCCGCCAGAACGAACTCTGAAGCCGTACCTCGACACCTTCAAGAAGCGTTGCGCAGACCGGTATTCCACTCCGTCGGCAGGGGCAGCGCGCCCGGGTTGACGGTAGCAACGATCTCACTGAGGACGCGGCGGGTCAAAGTCTCGCCAACCCACAAGTGTTTACCGCCCTCAACGGCGACAAAGCGAAGATCGGGCACGCTGGCAAACCGCAAGCGGGCGGCATCCGGCCTGAGGTAATCGTCGAATTCGGGGATCACAGCTACCAATTCACGTTCGTTCTCCGCCCACGCCGCCAGCTCTTCGTTGCTCGTGCGGTGCAGTGGAGGTGACAACAGGATGGCGCCCCGAATGGGATGCTCCAGGCCGTATTTCAGGGCCAGTTCGGTGCCGAATGACCAGCCGACCAGCCACGGGTTAGGCAGGTGACGCGCTGCGACGAGCGCCATCGCCGCGGCGACATCTGCTCGTTCGGTCAGTCCGTCACCGAAGATTCCGTCGCTCGTACCGCGCGGCGATGCCGTACCCCGGGTGTTGAACCGCAGCACGGCCAAATCGGCCATGGCGGGCAGCCGGTTCGCCGCCTTTCGAAGAATGTGCGAGTCCATGAAACCGCCCGCGGTGGGCAGCGGATGCAGCGTAACGAGCGTCGCGACCGGTGCCCTACCGACCGGGGTGGCCAGTTCGCCCACCAGGGTGAGGCCGTCGCTCGTGTGCAACTCGACGCGTTCGATGGTGGCTGGCAGTTCGATGCCGCCACGAATGTCAACCGACACGGTCGCTGGTTCTCCTGACCTCTCGGAATCGTCGGTCACTTGATCTTCCAACAGTGGGTGTGCCAGTGCCGCCGGTTGGCGAGGTCGGCATCGTCACCGAGCACCCCATCGCCGCGCCAGGTGACGATGTGCGCGGTACCAGGGACGATTCCCTGGGTGCATCCGGGACACAGGTAGGACTTGACTGCCTGCTTGGCGGGAACTGGTTGAACATGCCAGAGGCCGTCACGCCGAACTTCGCTGCGACGCCACCCCGCGAGCAGATGATTCAGGCCAATGTCTGCCTCGTCGTCGCCCGATGGCTGGGCCTTGCGGCCTCGGGGTCGATTGCTGCGCGCCATGCTCCCAGTCTAAAGTGCGGGCCTGATGCCGAACACCAGAGGCTCGGTACGCCGGAGCGCGCCTAGTACCAACCCGAAGCCTGGGACTTCTCCCAGGCGCCGCACGGCGTGCCGTAACGGCCCGTGATATATCCAAGACCCCACTCAATCTGGGTACCAGCGTTCGTGGCCCAGTCGTCGCCGGCGCTAGCCATCTTGGAGCCGGGCAGGGCCTGCGGAATACCATAGGCACCACTCGAACCGTTCTGAGCGCTCACATTCCAGCGTGACTCTTTCTGCCAGAGCGAAACCAGGCAGTTGTATTGGTCTTCGCCCCAGCCACGACCGGCAACAGCGTCGTAGGCGTACGCCTGGGCCGAGCCGGGGTCCGGTACGGCAGCCGATGGAGCCGTGAAGCTCTGGGTCTTTTTTTCAACCGCGACCACGATGGGCACCGGTTTGGGCTTTTCGGTGACGGCATAGCCGTCACGACTGATGGTATTCGTGTAGCCGCCGGCAATGAGAACGGCCTGGGCGGGCCCGTCGTCGGTCGAGCTGCCAGCTATTTGAAAGTATGGAGACGCCGTAGCGCCCGAGTAGGGGTCAACGACGGTGACGAGAACGAACGCGCAGGCGGCGGTGAACCCGAACAGAAAGTGAGCCGGCTTGACCCGGGAACGAGTTCGACGAACAGTCGGCCGTACCGCGGCCGGGACAGTGTCGATTACCTTCAGATGCCTACCCATTACTACTCGACCTTAGCCGACATATTTGATGACAGCCAAGTAGCGACAACCAAAATCAGCGGACCGCGAGCATGACGTCCACAACGCTGTCCAGCACGAGGTCCACCTGCGCTTCCCGGTATCCTCCCCGTTCAGGGCGAAAAACGGCCGTCCGTACCTCATCGACCGTGAAATCACGACCGTCGTGGAAATACTTCACCAATTTATTGGCGAGACGGTCGACGTCCCCTCGTTTATAGCCGACGGCCAGAACACTCGTGCGCGTAAAGCGGTAACCTGGGGGGCGGCTCAGCCGAGCGACGATCACCTCGGCGGTGCCCTCAGCGTCAACCATCCACGCCTGCTCTCCCCCAGCTCGGGTCGCTTGATCGCGTTCTCGAGCGGCAAATGCGTCTTCAAGCCGTTCCAGTGCCGCGTCAACCTGGTCGGGTGAGTATCCGCCTTTGTGCATTGAGAAAGCGGTGTGACGGATCCCCTCGGCCGTCAAGCTCGCATCGGTGCCGGTGTCTTCCGCCTCGGCCTGCTCCGCGACCAACGTGTGGATGGCATCGGTTCCGTTTGCGGCGCCCGACTCGTCACCCGTGGTGGGCGGCAGCGTGGTTTCAGTCTCGGTACCGGCGGCGATCTCGTTTACGGATTCCACAGCATCGGTATCAGCATCGAGTTCGTCGTCGTGGAGGTCAGGCTGGTCGTAGGCGCGCCGGGCCGCAGCCAGAAACGCGTCGACCTGGGTGACGTTGTAGCCGAGGGACTTCTTGCCCACTCGCGAAAATATGGTGCTCATACCCTCATTGTCTCGTACCAGGTTCGCGGGGGAAGAATCGGTTGCGCTCACGCAAAGACCAGATACAGGGCGTAGGCGGCAGCGGCCGACGGCAGAATCGAGTCGAGCCGGTCCAGAAAACCGCCGTGCCCGGGCAACCACGAACTCATGTCCTTGATACCTAGGTCGCGTTTAATAAGCGATTCGGCCAGGTCGCCAAAGGTCGCGGTGAGCAGAATGACCGCCCCGAAAACCAGACCAAACCACCAGGGCTGGTCGAGCATAAAAATTGAGAGGAGCACGCCGGCGATCATGCAGATCAGTCCGGCGCCAACAAAACCCTCCCACGTCTTCTTCGGGCTGATCGAGGGCGCCATCGGATGCTTACCGAAGTTCAGACCGCTGACGTACGCACCGGTGTCGGCAGAAATGACCAGGATCAAGAAGGCGAGCGTCCACCATTGCCCGTGGTCCTGGGCGACAAGCAAAACGGCGAAACTCGCGAGAAAGACGACGTAGACCTGAATTAGAATGCCACCGCCGACGTCGCCAACGAGGGAACGGGCACTGGCGCGGTGCGACGGAATCACGGTCAGGGCCAAACGCCACAGTGCGATCAGTGCGATGCCGCCGAGCATGACGAGCCATTGGCCGGTTGCCCCGCCGTAGAACGCAGCCGGAACGATGGCGACCGCCGAAATGATCACGGGGATGCGCGGCACGTTGCGTCCGGCGCGTCGCAGGGCCTGTGCCAGTTCGAACGCACAGAATCCGACGATCACGACCGCGAAGATCATGAAGAGCTGTTTGATGATGATGAGGCTGAGCAGCATTGAGCCGCCGAGCACAAGTCCGATCAGGATGGCCAGAATGAGGTTGCGCCCGGTGCGCGCTGCGATGCGTTCGTTCGTTGCATCGAGTTGAGCCCGGGTGGCCTGCACCTGGCGTTCAAAATCGGCCTTAGTGGTCTGCACCTGACGTTCGAAATCTGCGCGTGTCGTTTTCACCTGCGCCCGAAACTCGGCGCGACTGACACCGCGACCGCGTTTGTGCGGCTGGCCGTTTTCCGGTTTCTCGGTCATCTAAACGCTTCCTAGATCTCGAGGAGTTCGGCTTCCTTGCGCTTGAACGCGTCGTCGATGCCGTCCACGTGGTTTTTGGTGATCAGCTCGAGCTCTTTCTCGGCGCGACCGACCTCGTCGTCGCCGACCTCGCTCTTGAGCGCATCGAGCTCGTCCTTGGCCTTGCGGCGAATGTTGCGCACTGAAATGCGGGCATCCTCCGCCTTGGCCTTGACGATCTTCACAAATTCCTTGCGGCGTTCCGTGGTGAGTTCGGGCAGCGTGGCCCGGATAGTGGTGCCGTCGTTGCCGACGTTGGCGCCCAGATTCGGAGTGTCGCGGATGGCGATCTCAATGTCGCGCAGCGCTTGCTTATCGTAGGGACCGATCAACATTGTGCGCGCTTCCTGGTTTTGCAGGGATGCGAGTTGTTCCAGCGGGGTCAGTGTGCCGTAGTAGCTCACCAGAATTTTCGCGAACATTTGCGGGTTGGCGCGCCCGGTTCGCACGGTGCCAAAGTCGTCTTTGGCGGCCTCGAGGGCCCGGTTCATGCGCGCAGTGGCGTCGGAAAGAACATCCGCGATCACGGTGACTCCTTTATTGGTGGTGGAACAATTCTAGTTGGAGACGCGAGTGCCCAGATCGGTGCCCAGGATGGCTGCGGTGACGTTGCCCTCGGGCGCCATACCGAACACCTGCATAGGCATGTGGTTGTCCATGCACAGGCTGAACGCGGTGGAGTCGACCACTTTGAGGCCGCGCTGGAGGGCCTCCAGATAGGTGATGTGGTGAATCTTCTGAGCATCCGGGTTGGTGCGCGGGTCGTCGGAATACACGCCGTCCACGCCGTTCTTCGCCACGAGCACCACGTCGGCGTCGATTTCCAGGGCACGCTGCGCGGCCACCGTATCGGTCGAGAAGTAGGGCAGTCCCGCTCCAGCACCGAAGATAACAACGCGGCCCTTTTCCAGGTGCCGCTCGGCACGCCGCGGAATGTACAGCTCGGCAACCTGGGTCATCGAGATGGCAGACTGCACGCGGGTTTCTGCCCCGGCCTGTTCCAGAAAGTCCTGCAGGGCGAGGGCGTTCATGACGGTGCCGAGCATGCCCATGTAGTCGGCGCGTCCGCGGTCCATACCGCGCTGGGAAAGCTCGGCGCCTCGAAAGAAGTTGCCGCCGCCGACGACGATGGCCACTTCGACCTGCTTGGCACCCTCGGCGATCTCCCGGGCCAGCGAGCTGACGACATCGGGATTCACACCCACGGCTCCGCCGCCGAAGGCCTCACCGGACAGTTTAAGAAGCACCCGTCGTTTCTTCACGACCGCGGTCGGGTTTATCGGGCTGGTGTGGGGGATGGGCGAGCTGGCCGTGTCAGTCATGTCGTGCGGGGCCTTCCGAGAGGGAGTACTACCAAACTACCGAGTGCGCGCGCGTACCCCACCGGGGCACACACACAAAACGGAGGCCGGATCGCTTGCGCAATCCGGCCTCCGTCATTTTGTGTTAGGCGCCGACCTTGAACCGGGCAAAGCCCGACACGGTCAGTTTTGCATCATCCAAAACCTTGGCGACGGACAACTTGTTGTCCTTGGCGTAGTCCTGTTCGAGCAGGGCGACCTGCTTGAGGTACGCCTTGACGCGTCCCTCAACGATCTTGGGCAGTGCCGCTTCCGGCTTGCCCTCGTTCTTGGAGATCTCGGTGACGATCTTGCGCTCGGTCTCCACGAGGTCAGCCGGAACATCGCTCGCCGCGAGGTACTCGGGGTTAGCGAACGAAATGTGCTGGGCCACGCTGCGCGCGGTTTCAACGTCGGAACCGGAGAAACCGAGAACAACACCGACCTGCGGGGGCAGGTCCTTGCTGGTCTTGTGCAGGTAGATCGAGAACAACTCGCCGGTGACGGCGGCAACACGGCGAAGTTCGAACTTCTCGCCAATGATTGCCGCTTCGCCATCAATGAGCTCGGCGACGGTCTGGCCACCAGCCGTGGCGGCCAGACCGGCCTCAACCGTGGTCGCGCCAGCGGCGGCGATTGCGTCGAGAACCTTATCGGCCAAAACGACGAACTTGTCACCCTTGGCGACGAAGTCGGTCTCGCAAGCCAATTCGATCATGTACGCGGTCGTGCCGATTTCCTTGGCAGCGACGAGTCCCTCAGAGGTGGAACGGTCAGCGCGCTTGGCGTTGCCCTTGGCACCCTTGAGACGCAGGATCTCGATGGCCTTGTCCATGTCGCCGTCGGCTTCAACGAGGGCGTTCTTGGTGTCGACCATTCCCGTGCCGAGGTTCTCGCGAAGAGCCTTGACGTTTTCGAGTGTGAAGTTTGCCATACCGGGTTCCTTACTTGGTCTCTTCAGCGACAATGGTGGGCTCGTCAGCGACGGCAGCCAGTACGGCTGCTACGTCGCTGTCGGCGACAGCGTCGGCGATGGTGGGCTCTGCAACGACGGCCTCGTCGGCTGCGACGGTAGCGTCGGCAACCTTCTCGGTCTCGGCGGAGGACTGCGCTGGGGTGGTCTCGGTGTCGGAGGCCTGGAGCAATTCAGCTTCCCACGCGGCGAGGGGCTCAACTTCAGCCTCCGGCTTGGCGTGGCGCTGGATGAGGCCCTCGGCTGCGGCGTCCGCGATGATGCGGGTCAACAGGCCAACGGAGCGGATGGCGTCGTCGTTGCCCGGGATCGGGTACTGCACGTCGTCGGGGTCGCAGTTGGTGTCGAGGATGGCGATGACGGGGATTCCGAGCTTGCGCGCCTCGTCAATGGCGAGGTGCTCCTTGTTGGTGTCAACGACCCACAGCGCAGACGGGGTCTTCGTGAGGTTGCGGATTCCGCCAAGGCTCTTGTGCAGCTTGACGAGCTCGCGCTTCTTGATGAGCATTTCCTTCTTCGTGAAACCGCTCTTGGCGGTGTCGTCGAAGTCGAGCTCTTCGAGTTCTTTCATGCGGGCTAGGCGCTTGGAAACGGTCTGGAAGTTGGTGAGAAGTCCACCGAGCCAGCGCTGGTTGACGTAGGGCTGGCCGACGCGCTGCGCCTGCTCTGAGATGGATTCCTGGGCCTGCTTCTTGGTGCCGACGAAGAGGATGGTGCCGCCGTGGGCAACCGTCTCCTTGACGAAGTCATAAGCCTTGTCAACAAACCCGAGCGACTGCTGCAGGTCGATGATGTAGATGCCGGAACGCTCGGTGAAGATGAAGCGCTTCATCTTCGGGTTCCAACGGCGGGTCTGGTGCCCGAAGTGCACGCCGCTGTCGAGCAGCTGGCGGATGGTTACGACGGCCATGTGCCGTACTCCTGTTCTGATGCAGGCTCGAAAGCCACACCAATCGGTTTGTGTAACGATCGGTCGATCGCTACTCCTGGTGCCCGGCACATGTCCGCCCTGTTCACGCAAGTTTCGCGGGAGACGGGACCGATTGGACATGGCGGCCAAATGGGCACGCGTAGTCAGCGCACAAAGCGCTGCTTGGGATAGCGTATCACCGCGGGCGCACTACTGCGACCGCCTCCTGCACAGGTCCGGTATCGATGGATACCTGCACGGATGCGCCTTCTGCCCGGGCAAGGTCGGTGCCGAGCGGCAGGGTAGGGACATGCAGACCCTACGCGCACTCGCTGCATCCGCTGTCATCATTGTGATCGTGGGTGTGGGCGCCGGACAGTCGTCGGGTGCCGCGTTGGAACGGAGGGCGGTTTCAGCCCCCACCGGGGTCGCTGCCTGGGTCTGGCCGGTCGCGTCTCCGCACCGGGTGACGCGGGCGTTCGAAGCGCCGGAGTCGCAATATACGGGCGGTCATCGCGGCATCGACCTGGCTGCACTGGCGAATGACGCGGTGTTTGCGCCGCACGACGGCGTCGTATCGTTTGCAGGTCGTGTCGTTGACCGGCCTGTGCTGTCAATCACCCAGCCGGGAGATCTGATTTCGACGGTCGAGCCCGTGATCGCCACTGTCGCGGCGGGAGACCGCGTGCGCGCCGGACAGGTGATCGGTACAGTGGCGAGCGGCGGTCATTGCCCTCCCGGCTGTCTGCATTTCGGTGTGCGACTGCACGGACTGTACGTGTCGCCCCTCCTCTTTCTCGGAACCGTGCCGCGCGCGATTTTGTTGCCGTCCGTGCCGTGACGGGGCCGCGACATCTGCACGAACCGATTTCTCCCTTGGCCGGGTCAGGCGCGAGGGTGGGCGAGTCCATAGCTGGCTTTGAGGCGTTCCGCCGACACATGGGTATAGATCTGGGTGGTACCGAGACTGACATGCCCAAGAAGTTCCTGCACGGCGCGCAGGTCGGCTCCCCCGTCGAGCAAATGGGTGGCAGCAGTGTGGCGCAGGGCGTGCGGTCCGGCCGGACCGGTGCCGGGGACCGCGGCCAGCAGCGCGGCTACGAGGCGATAGACGCCGCGCACGCCGAGGCGCTGGCCTTGGCGGCCGAGGAACAGCGCCGTGGCATTTGACGCGTTGCTGATTGGTGCGGCGGCGGGCGCCCCGGCGTTTGATCGAGCTTTTGTCGTTGGTCCGGTCTGCACGGCGCCTGCCGAGACCGCGGCGAGTACGTTCCGCCCCTGACACAGGTAACCGACGAGGGCGCGCTTCGCCGGAACGCCGAACGGAACCACGCGTTCCTTCGCCCCCTTGCCGGTGACCCGCACGGTCAACCGTTCCAGGTCCACGTCGGCGAGATCGAGGCCGACGAGCTCCGAGACTCGCAGCGCCGAAGCGTAGAGCAGCTCGACGATGGCGAGATCACGCAGGGCGAGTGCATCTCCTCCGGCGGCGCGGGCCGCCAGCAGTTCGAGCAGTTCGCTCATCTGGGTCTGGGCGATCACGCGTGGCAACGTTCGACCGGGTTTCGGCGAGCGCAGACGGGCCGCCGGGTCTGTGCTGTCGTCGTGGCTGCGCGCGAGCCAGGCAGTGAAGCTGCGAGCCGACGCCGACCGGCGGGCCAGCGTGGCCCGGGCCAGGCCAGCCTGAGTTGCGACCCAGAGCCATTCCCGCAGGAGCTCAAGGCTCAACTCGGCGGATGCCGTCACGCCCCGGTCGCCAGCAAACGCGGCCAGTTGGTTCAGGTCGGTGCGATAGGCACGTACCGTATGCGCTGAGTAGCCACGCTCGGCGCTGAGGTAGCGCAGAAACTCGTCGATGTCGTCGATCACGCGCATGGGTTTAGTTGCTCGATCCCATGAGTTCGCGCTGCCGCCGTCATGACTGCCGCGAAAAAGACTGCCGGCGGTCTTCGGGCGAGAGGGCGGCCAGCTCATCGACGTAGTCGGCGGAAAACTGCGTCACCGCGGCGTAATCGCCGATCGGCAGTTGCGAATGCGTGATCTGGTCGGCGTAGACGTGCACAAGGTTCAGCGTCTGACCGCCGTTCACCCCGGTCAGCTCACGGTCGGGGGCGCTCAAATCCATTGAGTAACAGGTAGCCGCTGCCACCGACACGGGGATGCCGGCAAATACGCCCTGAGTGGAATAGTGCAGGTGCCCGGCGAGAATTGCCCGCACATCACTGCCGGCCAGAACGGCCGCCAGTCGCGGCTGGTTCTGCAGCTCGAGCACACTCATCAGCGGCAACGGTGTGGGAATCGGTGGGTGGTGCAGCGCCAGGATCGACCCGCGGCGGCCCGGGTGCGTGAGCAGCTCGGCCAGCCAGCTCAGTTGCTCGTCGGTGACTTCACCGTGGTGATAGCCGGGAACGCTCGAGTCCAGGGCGATGATGCGCAGTCCGTCGAGGTCATACACATGGTCGACGGGGTGCTGGTGCGCGGGGTCGTGGGCCGCGGCTTCGCTGAGCAGCTCGGTCCGGAACGGTTCGCGCAGGTCGTGGTTGCCCATCACCCAGATGATCTTGGCCTCCCAGCCGGCGGCGGCGGTTTCGACGATGCCGCGAATGCGGCGATAGGCATCCGCTTCGCCCCGATCGGCCACATCGCCGGTGAGAATGAGGGCGTCGGGGCGGATACCCGAGCGGTGCAGCTGCTCGAAGGCGCGATGCACGGTGGAGTCGGTGTCGATGGAACCGTAGAGCGCCGCGCCATCCGCTAGAAAATGGGTGTCACTCAGGTGCACCAAAACCTGCTCGGCGGGCGCGTACTGGCCCAGCTGCACGGCTGCCATGGATCACCTCTCGTCGGGTTTCCAGACTACGGGCACCCGCCGACACCCGTTTCGTCCAAACACCACAACAGCCCGGTCCCGCACCGGCGACACGGGCAGACCGGCGGGCTATCATGGCGCCATGTCTGCCCAGCCGGACGCCTATACCGAGGCCCTTGACCGTGCACTGCTGCACACCCATGCCTGGCTTGCGTCACTACCCTCCCGCCCAATCGGCCCCCGTGTCGATGCCGACACCCTCGCCGCCCTCTCGGCCGGCCCGTTACCCCCGTCGTCGTGCGCTGCAGCCGACGTGATCGATGAACTCGCCGCCTTTGCCGAACCGGGACTCATGGCAATGCCCTCCGGCCGATTCTTCGGGTGGGTCATTGGGGGCACCCTGCCCGCCGCCCTCGCCGCCGACTGGCTGGTGACCGCATGGAACCAGAACGCCGGAATGCGCTTCGCCACTCCCGCGGCCGCCGTGCTCGAAGAGACCGCCGCCGGCTGGCTTCTCGATCTGCTCGGGCTGCCGCCGGGAGCGGATGTCGGATTCACCACGGGCGCGACGATGGCCAATTTTGTCGGCCTCGCCGCGGGACGGCAGTGGGTTTTGGAGCGGGCCGGATGGGACCTGGACCGGGACGGCCTGGCCGGTTCGCCGCGTGTGCGGGTTTTCGTGGGGGCGGAGCGTCACGACGTCATCGATCTCGTACTGCGCTACCTCGGCCTCGGCGCACCTATCGTCGTCGACGTCGACCAGCAAGGACGGTTGCGGCCGGACTCCCTGGCCGAACTATTGGACGCCGGTTCCGGCCCAGCCATCGTCTGCCTGCAGGCTGGCAACCTGCATTCCGGAGCATCAGACCCGATGGGTGTGGCGATCGACGTGGCACACCGGCATGGAGCCTGGGTGCACGTCGATGGAGCGTTCGGCCTCTGGGCGGCAGCCAGCCCGCGCTTTAGGGACCAGCTGACCGGCCTGGACGGCGCTGACTCCTGGGCGACGGACGCTCATAAGACACTCAATGTGCCCTACGACTGCGGTGTATCGATCGTGTCCCGGCCCGAGGTCGTGCGCAGGGTGTTCGGCGTGCACACGAGCTATTTGATGGCGGCCGACGGCACTCCCGGCAACCTGGGGCCCGGTGACCCATTCGAGAAGGTGCCCGAGCTGTCCCGCCGGGCCAGGGGGGTTCCGGTCTGGGCGGCGCTTCGATCACTCGGCCGGGTCGGCACGATCGCGTTGGTGGACCGTCTCGCAGCGAATGCGCGGAACCTTGCCGACGGTCTGCGTCTATTGCCGGGGGTCGAAGTGCTCAACGAGGTGGTGTTCACCCAGGTGTGCGTGAGCTTCGGCAGCGATAAACGCACCCGGCGGGTGACACAGCAGCTCATCGCCGACAGTTCAGCCTGGATGTCGGGGTCGCGCTGGCACGACCAGGATATTCTGCGCATCTCGGTGAGCAACTGGTCAACGGATGCCGCCGACGTAGCGCTCTCCCTCGCGGCGGTGGCGCGGGCCTGCGCTGTCGTTGACGCTGCCAATGTCGACGTCGAGGATGTACGCCGTACTCCCACACCCCGGTTCCCTGAACGCGCGACCCACGATCGAAACTGACCTGACCTCCGTGATTTACAGCCGGCGCACCCAGCCGGCCTCCCGCTCCTGGGCGGCTCCATCAAGATCGAGACCGCCGAGGGCGCCGCGCACGGCCGTAGTCGAGAGCCCGGCGCGGCGTGACAGATCGGCGACCGTGCGCGGCGAGCGAGCGCTCAGGGCGTCGAACACGCGCACCTGGTCGCTCGTGCGGGGTATCGGGCCCGGGCCGGTATCCGTGTCGGAAAAGTCCAGGGGCACCTGGACTGACCGCTCACCAACCAGCTCGGCCATCTCCGTCGGGTTGGTCACGCACACCGCGGCGAATTCGCGAATGAGGCGATGACAGCCGGCCGAGGTGGGGCTTGTGATCGGCCCGGGCACGGCGCCGAGCGGGCGGCCCAGCGCCGACGCGTGCCCGGCGGTGTTGAGCGAGCCCGACCGCCATCCCGCTTCCAACACGATCGTTGCCGCACTCGCTGCGGCGATCAATCTGTTTCGTTGCAAAAAGCGCCATTTCGTGGGGGCAGCGCCGCAGGGCAGCTCGGAGATAACGGCGCCAGCGGCCACGATGCGGGTGAGCAGGGAGTCGTGTCCGCTCGGATAGAACCGGTCGACTCCCCCGGCGAGAAAGGCCACGGTCATGCCGTCACTGGCCAGGGCTGCACGGTGGGCCATCCCGTCGATGCCATAGGCGGCACCGGACACCACGGCAAAACCACGGTCGACCAGCCCGGCCGACGCCTCCATCGCGATGTGCTCGCCGTAGCCGGTGGCGGCCCTGGCCCCGACCAAAGCAATCGAGTTGGGCAGCGCGGCCAGGGCGCCGGGCACACCCCGCCACCACAGCGCCAGTGGCGCATGCTGCTCAAGGTCATCGATCGTCGCGGGCCAGAGGGTGTCCGTGGCCAGCAGTAACCGGGCGTCGACGCGAGCTGCTTGTTGCAGCGAGCGGATGACGTCACCCGAATTGAGCCGCGGCCGCCAGCGTTGCAGCCCCGCGTCGAGGGCCTGTTCCAGCTCGGCGCTGGTGTCGGCATCCGCTTCGGTGTGATCGGAACTGGGATTGGTGGCAAAGACGACGTCTGGGGCGCCCGGCTCATCGGCGAGAACGTCGCGCACGAGGGCGCCGATGCGCACCGGGCTCCATGCTTCGAGGATGGCCGTCAGCGCCACACTCGCGCCGAGGCTCGCCACAAGCAGGCCGGCCGTACCGTCGCCGGGTTCGGCGATGCCGGACCAGGCCGCGCGGGCGAATACTTCGCCGGCCGCCTCGGGGGGCTCGCCCGGCATTCCACCGCGCACGCCTGCGCTGAGCTCGCTTACCCGGGTCTCGTCGAGGCCGAACATCGTCATGAAGTCATTCCTTTGCGTAAGTAGAGGGCGTGACCGATTTGGTCGGGACCGGGACTGCTGAGACCGTCGTAGTCGGCCAGGGTCCAGGCGATGCGCAGAACCCGGTCGTAGCCGCGCATAGTGATTCCGCCGCGTTCGAGCGCCCGGTCAAGGCCCGCGGTGGTGCGCGGTGCCAGTCGAGTCGATGCGCCGCGCAGCCACGGGCCCGGAACCTGGGAGTTCAGGGTCCAGGGGGTGCTGCTGAGCCGCTCGGCCGCCGCCGCGCGGGCAGCTACCACCCGCTTTCGGGCGGCGACGCTCGTCATCCGCTGCGTATCGGTGGCAAGGCGCAGCTGGGCGGCGGTGATGCGCTTGACGTTGAGCTGGATGTCGATGCGGTCGAGCAGCGGCCCGGAGATGCGGGCCAGGTAACGGCGGCGCGCGTTGGGCGGGCATGTGCAACTGAGGTCTCCCGCGCCGTACTGCCCGCACGGGCAGGGGTTTGCTGCCATCACCAGTTGAAACCGAGCCGGAAAATGCGCGACGGCGTTGGCGCGGTGAATGCTGATCCAGCCAGATTCCAGGGGCTGGCGCAGGGCGTCAAGCACCGGAGAAGCGAATTCGGGAGCTTCATCGAGAAAAAGAACTCCGTGCGAGGCCTTCGACGCTGCCCCCGGCCGAATCTGACCATTGCCACCGCCGACCATGGCCGCAGCGGTCGCCGTATGGTGTGGGGCTTCCCAGGGCGGCCGGGTGATCAGGGCTCCGCCTAACCCGAGCCCGCTGAGCGAGCGGAGGGAGCTGACTTCGAGGGAGCTCGCCGGGTCGAGGTCGGGCAGCAGGCCGGGCAGACGGGCTGCGAGCATGGTCTTTCCCGCGCCGGGTGGGCCGAGCAGAAACACGTGGTGACCGCCCGCGGCGGCTATCTGCAGGGCCAGAATGGCGTCGTCATTGCCGATCACGTCTGCCAGGTCGGGTTCGGCGGCCAGGCTGGCCGACCCGGTCGCTGCCAGAATGGGCTCGACCGGTATCGGAGGGAGCGTGGCGCCGTGGAAGATCGCCGCATCACGCAACGATGCGACACCGATGACTCGAATATTGGGCACGAGGCGTGCTTCACCCTCGTTGCCGATCGGTACCATCACCGTTACATGCCCGAGGCGAGCCGCGGTCATCACACCCGGAAGAATGCCCAGCGTCGGACGGAGTCTGCCGTCGAGGGCGAGCTCGCCGAAGTGCACGACCTGACCGACCGATTTTGCGGAAACGGTGCTGTCGGCGGCGAGGCAAGCCAGCGCGATCGCGAGGTCGAAGCCGGCACCGTGCTTGGGCAACGCGGCCGGCGACAGATTGATGGTGAGGCGGTGGACGGTAAGCGGGCATCCGCTGTTGGCGGCCGCAGCACGCACCCGCTGGGTGGCCTGTGCGAGTGCCGCATCGGGCAGCCCGATCAAAATCATACCGGGCAGTTGCGCCGAGATGTCGGCCTCGACCTCGACGAGCGCTCCGGTCAGTCCGAGCATTGCTACGGCGTGGGTGCGGGCGATGCCCATCAGAACACGCCCTCGAGGTGTTCGATGACCGGTTCGCGGCCGACCGGGGCGATGACCGCGATGACGTCGAGCCGGATTTGGCGTGGCCAGCGCTCGGCCTCGACACACCAGGCGGCGGCCAGGCGGCGCATCCGGGCCAATTTTTTCACCGTGATGGCTTCAAACGGATGTCCGAAGCCCACGCTGCTGCGCGTCTTCACCTCGACGAACACAACGGCAGCGCCCTGTTGCACGACGAGGTCGATCTCCCCCTCTGAGCAGCGCCAATTGCGGGTCAGGATCGTGTAGCCGGCTCCCTGAAGAAAGCGCGCGGCCTGATCTTCGCCGAGTTTGCCCAGTTCGTCTTTGCGCGCCACGAGTGCCTCCGACCACCAGAGTGGCCGGTCGGGCCCGGCCACGGCCGGACCGTCGCCGCATTGGTGGAGAACAACGCGCCCGGGGCTGCTGTGGAGGACGCTGTGGAGGCGCTGGAGAGGACGCCGCGGAGGACGCTGCTATTCGGCGTGCATGACGAACAGGCGGCGCACGACCTCGCCGGCTAGGAGGTCGTCGAGGCTCTCATTGAGGTCACTGAGCGGTCGGGTGTCGGTGTGCAGCAGTTCGACCGGAAGCCGACCGTCGCGCCACAGCTGCAGGTAGGCCGGAATATCGCGGCTCGGAACCGAGTCGCCCATATAGGAGCCGAGCAGCCGCCGGCCCATCCCAGGGAACTGCAGCGCCGGCGTGCTGATGGTCTGCTCGGGGTGCGGCAGGCCGACCGAGACGAGGGCGCCGCCGCGGGTGAGCAGGGCCAGGCTTGCCTCCATCACCCGGGCGCTGCCGACCGCCTCGATGGCGAGGTCGACGCCGTCGCCCGTGTGCTGGCGAACGAGCTCGGCCGCCTGGTCGGGCGCCCCGGCATGGTGGGCTCCGCAGCGGAGGGCCAGCGCCTGTTTCCCGGGCAGCGGATCGATCGCGATGACGGTGGTGTCGGCCAGCTGGGCGGCGGCCATGACGGCCATCAGGCCGACCGCGCCGAGTCCGAACACGATCACCGACTGGCCGGGTGCGAGCGCGCCGGTGTTGAGCACGGCACCGATGCCGGTGAGGGCCGCGCAGCCGAACATCGCGGCGATGTCGAAGGGAACATTGGAGTCGACAGCAACGACGGATTCGCGGGCCACGACGGCGTACTGCGAGAAAGCGGAGATCCCGAGGTGGTGGTTGATCCGCTCGCCGTCGGCGCCGGCGAGCACGGCCGAGCCGTGCAGCAGGTCGCCGGTTCCGTTGGCCTCAGCGCCGCGGTGGCAGAGTGCCGGGCGCCCGGCCAGACAGGCCCGGCAGTCCCCGCAACTCGGCACGAAGACCAGCACGACTCGATCGCCGACGGCCAGATCGTCGACGCCGTCACCGAGGGCGCTCACGGTGCCGGCAGCCTCGTGTCCGAGCGCCATCGGCAGGGGCCGAATGCGTGAACCGTCAATGACCGAGAGGTCTGAGTGGCAAAGACTCGCGCGTTCGATGCGCACGAGCACCTCGCCGGCCCGGGGAGCAGGCACCGGAACCTGCTCGAGCGTGAGCGGGCGGCTGTCGGCGTAGGGGCGCGTAGAACCGGATTCGCGAAGGATCGCGCTGAGCATCGTTGCTGGAATCATTCTTCCAACCTAACGCCCACCGGGGCGTACGCTGGGCGTATGAAAATGCGCGACCGGATGACCGACTTCGGCATGCGAACGATGAACGGCGTGCACCGGATGGTGCTAAGCCTGTCGGGCGGACGCCTCGGCTGGACCATCCGCACCATGCAGACGGTCGAACTGCACACGACCGGCCGCACTACCGGAAAGCGTCGGTCGACGATGCTGACGGCGCCCGTTCACGAGGGCGGAAGGTACGTGCTCGTGGCGTCCAAGGGCGGTGACGACCGGCATCCGTTCTGGTATCTCAACCTGTTGGCTCAGCCCGCCGTGGACCTGACCATTCGAGGCGTGACGCGACCATTTCGGGCTCGCACCGCGTCATCCGCTGAGAAAGCCGAGCTGTGGCCACGTATCGTGGCGGCCTATCCCGGTTACGGTGCCTACCAAGGCAAGACCGACCGCGACATCCCCGTGATCATCTGCGAGCCGAGCGACTAATTGCGGACGGAGCCCGGGCCCGACCAGCGCACACGGGTCAGGCGACCGGCTCGAGGGGCTCGGCGGCGAGGATGGCCGGGAAGATGGGCGCGTGCACGCCGGACATCTCTTCGAGCACCCGGATGACCTGGCAGCTGTAGCCGTATTCGTTGTCGTACCAGACGTACAGCACGGCCTTCTGGTCGGTCACAATGGTCGCCAGCCCGTCGACGATCCCGGCCCGGCGCGAGCCGAGGAAATCGCTCGACACCACTTCGGGCGAGTCGATGTAGTCAATCTGCCGGTGCAGCGAGGAGTGCAGCGACATGGTGCGGAGGTACGTGTTGAGCTCGTCCTTATCGGTCGCGAGGGCAAGGTTGAGGTTGAGAATGGCCATCGACACGTCGGGGGTGGGAACGCGGATAGCGTTGCCGGTGAGTTTGCCGGCGAGTTCGGGCAGAGCCTTGGCAACGGCCTTGGCCGCTCCGGTCTCGGTGATGACCATGTTGAGCGCGGCGGAGCGGCCGCGGCGGTCGCCGGAATGGAAGTTATCGATGAGGTTCTGGTCGTTGGTGAACGAGTGCACCGTTTCGACGTGACCGCCGACGATGCCATAGCGGTCGTTGATGGCTTTGAGCACCGGAGTGATCGCGTTCGTGGTGCAGGACGCCGCAGTGATAATGCGGTCGCTCGCCAGAATGTCCGTGTGGTTGATGCCGTGCACGATGTTCTTCAGCGCGCCCTTGCCCGGCGCGGTCAAGAGAACGCGGGCGATACCGGGGCACTTGAGATGCTGCGACAGGCCTTCTTCGTCGCGCCACTTGCCGGTGTTGTCGACGACGATGGCGTCGTGGATGCCGTACCGCGTGTAATCGATGCCGGCCGGGTCACCGGAGTAGATCACCTGGATGAGTGTGCCGTTGGCGAGGATGGTGTCGTTCGCCTCGTCGATGGTGATTGTGCCCTCGAACGGGCCATGCACCGAGTCGCGACGCAGCAGGCTGGCCCGCTTCATCAGGTCGTTGGCGGAACCGCGGCGCACGACGATCGCGCGCAGTCGCAAGCCCTGGCCGCCGCCGGCGTGTTCGATCAGGATGCGGGCAAGCAGCCGGCCGATGCGACCGAAACCGTAGAGCACGACGTCGGTGCTGGTGCGCTCGTCGAGCCCGTGCTGCCCGACGACGTCGGCGAGTTCGACGCGCAAGTACTCCTCGAGGGTGACGCGGTCGTTCTGCTTGCGAAAGCCGAGGGCCAGGCGAGCGAGGTCGATCGAGGCTGCTCCAAGATTGAGGCCGTCGATGGTCTGCAGAATCGGGAGGGTCTCTTCGAGCGGAAGCTCGACATCCGCTATATGGCGTGCGAAGCGGTGTGCCTTGAGCAGGCCAACGACCGACTTGTTGACCAGGCCGCGGCCGTAGACGCTCGTCACGACGTTGTTGTCCCGGTAGAGGCGCCCGATCAGGGGAATCATCGCCTCAGCGAGAGCCTCACGATTACTCCACGTTGCACGGGCACGATCAGCGTCCTGGATCACAGGGTTGCCTTCCTAAACCTTCGTTGGTTAGTCCGTTAAACGGTACATGTCCGGCCACCCAAGGCCCCGGAGTCATTGCTTATTCGTCGAGCGCAAGTTCCTTGGGAAGTTCGAAGTCTTTTGAAGCGAGTTCTTCCACGTTGACGTCTTTGAAAGTCAGCACGCGCACCGATTTCACGAAGCGGTCCGAGCGGTAGACGTCCCAGACCCAGACGTCCTTCATGGTCAGTTCGAAGTAGAAATCGTGTTCCGTGTCCCGGCGCACCAGGTCGACCTCGTTGGCGAGATAGAAGCGGCGTTCGGTTTCGACGACATACTGGAACTGGCCAACCACGTCTCGATATTCCCGGTACAGGGCCAACTCGACCTCGCGGTCGTAGTCCTCGAATTCGTCTTCTTCCATGGTGATCTCATCTTACGCTGAGATTTTGAGCCACGATTTGCGGTGTAAGGGGGTCGGCCCGAGCACGTCGATCGCGCTCAGATGGGCGGCGCTGCCATAGCCCTTGTTCGACGCCCAGCCGTACCCTGGCGCGTCGTCGTGCGCAGCGATCATGAGGCGGTCGCGGTGCACCTTGGCGATAACAGATGCCGCCGCCACCGACCCGCAATCCCGGTCGGCTTTGATACGCGTCACGACGTTGAGCGGGGTGGCCAGCGCCTTGTTCAGCCAGTCGTCGCTGCCGTCGAGCAAGACGATGCTGCCGGCCACATCGACACCCTGCCTGTAGAGCTCGGCCAACGCCCGCTTGCCGGCCAGCCCGAGGCACGCGATAATGCCGAGTTCATCGACCTCGGCCGCCGAGGCGAGCCCCACGGCCGAGTACGTCGCCCAGGCAACGGCGAGCGGTGCGAGCAGTTCCCGGCGCGGTTCGCTGAGCATCTTCGAGTCGCGAAGTCCCGCGGGCATGCTCAGAACGGATGCATCTACCGCGGCAAACCCGACAGCCACCGGCCCGGCAAGGGCACCGCGACCCACCTCGTCACAGCCGATCACAAAACGTGCGCCGGTGCGCAGGAGATCGAACTCCACCTCAAGGGTGGGGTCGGACACCGCCACTACTCGGAGCCCTTGTCGGCCTGCTCAACTTCGCGGAATACGTCGGGGTAGTCATCGAGCCACGCCCAGTGCGCCAGCGGCCAGCTCACCACGAGCGCGCGACCGACGACGTTGTCGATCGGGACGTACCCTTTGCCAGCCGTGTCGCCGTTGTAGCGGGAGTCCTTGGAGTTGTAACGGTTGTCGCCCATCATCCAGAGTGAGCCCGCCGGGATTGTGACGTCGAAGTCATCCTTGGAGACCTTGGTGTCGCCGGCCGGCAGCAGCACATAAGCGGATTCGTCAAGTGGAACTTCGTTGACGCTCATCTGGCCGAGGGCGTTGCAGCACACGACATGGTCACCGGGCAGTCCGATCACTCGTTTGATCAGGTGGTCGTTGCTGTCGGGCGCGGACAGGCCAACGACCGAGAGCAGCCAGTCCGCCCCCGCCACGATCGGATTTTGCACGATCTCAGCCTGCGGCAGCAGCCATCCACCCGGGTCTTTGAAGACGATGACGTCTCCGCGGGAGATCGGGATGAACTCGGGTTCGAGCTGATTCACGATGATGCGGTCGTCGATCTGCAGCGTGTTTTCCATCGACCCGGAGGGGATGTAGAACGACCTGATCAGGAAGGTCTTGATCAAAAACGAGATGAGCAGTGCCACCACAAAAATAACGAGGAGGTCGCGGATGAACAGCAAGACGCTGCGCTGCTTGCTGGGCGCTTTCTTGCTTCGGGCCATCTTTCTGGGAAACCTCTTCGACTCTGATACCCGACGATCGGACCTGGAGGCGAGCACTTCATCTGTCATTTAACCGCCTGAGCTCCCCATCAGTTTAGGTGATGGGGAGCTCTGGGAAGAATCCGATTGGATTTTTGGGAAGCGCGAAAGTTAGCGCTTTTCCTTGATCTTGGCCTTCTTGCCACGCAGGTCGCGCAGGTAGTACAGTTTTGCGCGACGAACGTCGCCGCGGGTCACGATCTCGATGTGGTCGATGACCGGGGAGTGCACCGGGAAGGTACGCTCGACGCCGATCTGAAAGCTGACCTTGCGAACGCAGAACGTTTCGCGCACGCCTTCGCCGGAGCGGCCGATGACGACTCCCTGGAAGACCTGGATACGAGAGCGGGTTCCCTCAATGATGTTGACGTGAACCTTGACGGTGTCGCCGGCACGGAAGTCGGGAAGATCCTTCTTCAGCGATGGGGCGTCTACCGCGTCGAGAATATGCATGTTGTTTCGCTCTCTGTACCCGCCACAGGTCGACTACGCTAGGTGCTTCATCCGAAGCAATCAGTATGAGGATGTGCGCCGCAACGAGCAGGTTCCCCCGTGGCAGAGTCCTGCAGCGGCACAAGCGCCAATTCTGCCATGAACTCGCACCCATTGCAAAGCGGGGGCCGGTCGGTCAGAGCCGGTCGCGCTTTTCTTCGATGACGATGACCTCTGGCTTGGCGCTTCGGCCAAAGGTCGCTGTCGGCCTGGCCTGGTGGGGGCGTGGCTGGTTCGGCAGTGGATGCTGGGCCCCAGCCGGGGCAGACTGACCGTGCGCCTGCTGCTCCACCAAGTCGACCATCGCCAAAACTCGGCGCCGGGCGGCGTCAAACAGCTCCCAGACAGCGAACCAGAATACGGCGAAGCCTGCGACGATGACGAGTACGCTGAGCCAGCCCGCGGCATCCGTTGAAAAAGGAATGGCGATGATGAGCGCGTGCCAGAGAGTGAGCACGCCGACGTCGGCGTAGGAGAGCGCCCGGGTTTCGCGCACTTCTTTGCGTGCGTAAATGACGAGGGCCACGAGCAACAGCCCGAGGCCGATGAGAACGGCTCCGAAGAAGATACCCAGCACCGCCCATGCGCCCGATCCAAAGATCGCGGACCCGACGAGTAACCAGAGCGGCAGGGCTCCGGCTGCAATGAATTGCCAATGGTAGAAGGCGCGGCGGATGATCATCGATTTAGTTTATCGACGCGGGCTGACACTAACCTTGGCGTTCGCTGGAGGCTGAAGTCACGAAATCGCGGGCGGCAGAAGGTCGGGCCGCACCCGTTCGGTGCGTTCAATTTGCTGCTGGTGGCGCCAGGTACTGATGGCGCCATGGTTACCGCTTCGCAACACCGGCGGAACATCAAGGCCGCGCCAGCTGGCGGGCTTGGTATAGCTGGGGTATTCGAGCAGGCCGTCTTCGTGAGACTCTTCGACGAGGCTTTCCGGGTTGCCGACAACGCCGGGAATGAGCCGGCCGATCGCTTCGATCATGGCCATGACGGCGACCTCTCCCCCGTTGAGCACATAGTCGCCGAGGCTCACGAGCCGTACCCGGCCGCGCTGCGCGTAGTGATCGACGACACGCTGGTCGATGCCCTCGTAGCGACCGCACCCGAAGACGAGGTGCTGCTCGAGCGATAGCTCGCGGGCCATTCGCTGGGTGAACTGGTCCCCCGCCGGCGAAGGAAAGATGACGATGGGTCCGTCGTCGGTCGATTCAGGGTCAGCGCCGAGTATGGCATCCAGGGCGTCACCCCAGGGCTCCGGCTTCATGACCATGCCAGCGCCGCCACCATACGGGGTGTCGTCGACCGAATGGTGCCGGTCGTGGGTGTGGTCGCGCAGGTTGTGCACGCCCAACTCGATCAAGCCGCCCTGGCGGGCCTTACCGAGCAGCGACAGATCGAGCACATCGAAGAATTCGGGAAATATGGTGACGATATCGATGCGCATGGTCAAATCCTAGAAGATCTGGGCTTGCTCTTTCGCCTCGAGGTACCGGTCGAGGACCACGTCAACCAGAGGAGCGGGGGCCGTTTCACCCGGCAGCAGCAGCGGAGCGGTGACCAGCTCAGCGCCCACGCTCTGGGCGCGCGTCAAGTCGAAGAAGAATCCGGGCGCCATGAGATAGGTACTCACGGTCACGTGTTCGCTGCGCAGCCTGGCGCCGGTGACGGCACAGGCCAGCCGGGGCGTGGCCGCGGAGAGAAAGCCGACGGTGACGCGAACACCGAGGCGCTGTTCCAGCAGGGCGCCGACCGTGCGGCAGTCGTGCACCGCGCGCGCGTCGCTCGATCCGGCGGCGGCGAGCACGATCTCTTGGCCGCGGACCCGTTTGTCGAACCCGTCGGCACGAAGACGATGTTCGAGTACGTCGATGAGTCGCTCGTCCGGGCCGAGCGCCCGCGACACGGCTGTCACGCGGTCGTGCTCGCTCGTTTCCCGTTGGAGGTCGACGTGCACGTGGTAGCCGGCGGAGAGCAACAGGGGAACCACGACCGCGGCGGAATCCGGCGGCACCGCGCCGAGGCTTGCGGCGACATCCGGCTGTTGCACATCGACGAAACCGCTGATCACGGCAAGTTCGGGATGAGCGAGGGCCACGGCTTCGACGAGGGCAGCGATGGCGGCCTGGCCGTCAGCCGAGTTGGTGCCGTGCGAGATGGCGACGAGTGCCGGCGTTCTGCGCTCAGCACCGCTCCGCTCGGCACTGCGCCCGGAGGTGCGGTGCCAATCGATGCTGTGCTCTGTTGCGCGAGGCCGTTCGCCAATGAGGGTCATGCTGCCTTGAGCAGTCCAGACTCGACCGCGACCTCGATGTACCCGCCGACAACGCGGGTTTCGTAGGTGTTGAGCACGAGCATCGGGTTGGTGAAGCATTCCCCGGTGCCGAGGTCGTAGACCTCTTTGTGCAACGGCGAGGCGATGGTGGGTCGGTCGCCCTTGGAGCCGACAATGCCTCGGGCCATGACGTTGGCCTCGGTGTGTGGGTCACGGTGATCGACAGCGTAGATTTCGGTCGGCGACAGCAGGAACAACGCGATCTGCTTCATGCGAATAAGGGCGGCTTCACCCCAGCTGGGTTCCAGATCGGCCACGGCACAGGCGCGCTCCCAGATCAGGGCGGGGCGGGTCGCTGCAGCGGTCAGGCGGGTGTCGGCCAGTGTCATCGTCATCGTGCGCTCCCAGGGGTTTGGTTTAGGGGTTGTCGCGTTTGTGCGCTGGTCCCACGGTAGGCGGGCCATATTTCGGCCAGGCGCCTGCCATGTTTCCCCCGAGTGAAACCCGCCTCACAGCGGGTGCGCTCCGCTGTGGGGCTTTCGACCAGTGCGGGACACACGGGCGACACGAGGGGGAAACTACCCCGAACTACGCTCACAATCGCCCCGCTTTGAAAGGATGCTGATGCCAGCTTCTCGTGAAACCGCCTCCGCGTATTCTGCCCCAGTCGCCACAGCATCCGCTATGGACGCGACGCACGCCGTCACAACAGTGAGTCCAGGGGATGCCGCCATGACCGATCCAGACGCACCGCGCCGCGTCATCGTGATCGGTGGCGGCCCCGCAGCGCACCGCCTCACCGATGCCCTGCACTCCCGCGATACCGAGCACGCCCTCTCGATCGTCGTGCTGGCCGAGGAGAACCACCGGCCCTACGATCGGGTGGCGCTGAGCCAGCGTCTGGCGGGAATGATCGACCTCACGCTCGAGCCCACGGCGCCGTGGGACAGTGAGCGCGTCGCACTGCGCATCAACGAGCGAGCCACCAGCATTGATCGGTTCGCACACACCGTCACTACGTCAACCGGGGCCGTGCTCGACTACGACGACCTCGTGCTCGCCACCGGATCCAGTGCTCCTGTACCCGAGATGCCGGGTCGCGAACACATTCGGGTCTACCGCACCGTGGACGACGTCGACGCCCTCGTCGACGAGCTCGCCGTCCTCACCGTCTCCCTCGGCCGCACCCCCCGAGTCGTCGTAGCCGGCGGCGGTCTGCTCGGCCTCGAAGCGGCCGGCGGACTGCACAAGCTCGGCGCGGAATCCGCCATCGTGCATTCCGGCGGCTGGCTCATGTCGGCCCAGCTCGACGAGGGCGGCGGGCAGGCCCTCGGTCGGCTCATCGTCGCCCAGGGCATCGAGCTACACCTCGGCACCAGGGCCCGAACCATCCTCTGCGACGACGACAACGCGGTCACCGGCCTGCAGCTTGGCAACGGCCGCGACATTGCCGCCGACATGGTCGTCTACGCGATCGGCATCTCGCCGCGCGACGAGCTGGCGCGCGGGGCCGGACTGACCGTTGGCGTGCGCGGCGGCGTCACGATCGGTAACGACTGCCGAACGAGCGACCCCAGCATCTGGGCGATCGGTGAGGTCGCCAGCTGGAACGACCGCTGTGTCGGTCTCGTCGCACCGGCCAACGCCATGGCCGAGGTCGTCGCCGACCGTCTGCTCGGCGGCAGCGCCGACTTCACGACCGTGGACGATGCCACCAAGCTCAAACTTTCCGGTGTCGACGTCGCCAGCTTCGGTGACGCCCTCGCCCGCACGCCGGGCTCACTTGAAATCGTCTACGCCGACCCGGCGCGCGGGCTCTATCAGAAGCTTGTCATGACCGACGACGCCAAAACCCTGCTCGGCGGCATCTTTGTCGGCGACGCCACCCCCTACTCGGCTCTGCGGCCGATGGTCGGCCGCGAACTCAGCAGTGAGCCGGCCGCCTACCTCTCTGCGGCCGGTGCCGAAGCCCCGGGCGGCGACGAGCTACCCGACGACGCCCTGGTCTGCTCCTGCAACATGGTGTCGGCCGGCGCCGTGCGAAGCGCCGTGCTCGGCGATCAGCACACCGATGCCTGCACCGAACTCGGGGCGCTCAAGGCCTGCACGCGGGCCGGCACCCAGTGCGGTTCGTGTGTGCCGTTGGTCAAGAAGATTCTTGAGGCCGAGCTGACGGCATCCGGTCAAACAATCTCGCACGCACTGTGCGAGCACTTCGAGCTGAGTCGCCAGGAGCTGTTCGACTCTGTACGAGTGCTCGGGCTCATGTCGAGCGATGAGATCTTCTCCCGCTTCGGCACCGGCCGCGGCTGCGATATCTGCAAGCCCGCCGTCGGCTCGATCCTGGCCAGCCAGAACTCCTCTTATATTTTGGATGCCGGTCGCGGTACCCTGCAGGACACCAACGACCGCGCCATGGCCAATATGCAGAAGGACGGCACCTACTCGGTGGTTCCGCGCATTCCGGGCGGTGAGATCACGCCGACGAAACTCGCCGTCATCGCGCAGGTCGCGCTCGACTTTGACCTCTATACCAAGATCACCGGCGGGCAGCGGATCGACCTGTTCGGCGCCCGGCTGGAGCAGCTGCCCGACATCTGGCGCATCCTGGTCGACGCCGGCTTTGAATCCGGTCAGGCCTACGGCAAGGCGCTGCGCAACGTGAAGTCCTGCGTCGGCTCGACCTGGTGCCGCTTCGGGGTGCAGGATGCCGTGGGCCTCGCCATTCGGCTGGAACTTCGCTATCGCGGCCTGCGCGCGCCGCACAAGTTCAAGTTCGGGGTGTCGGGCTGCGCCAGGGAGTGCGCCGAAGCACGCGCCAAAGACGTGGGCATCATCGCCAGCGACAACGGTTGGAACATGTATGTTGGCGGCAACGGTGGTTTTCAGCCCGCGCACGGGCAGCTGCTGGCGACCGACCTCGACGAGGAAACCCTGATCAAGTACATCGACCGCTACATGATGTATTACATTCGTACGGCCGATCGGATGCAGCGCACGGCGCGCTGGATGGAAGATCTGGAGGGCGGCCTCGAGCATGTGCGCGAGGTCGTCATCAACGACTCGCTCGAATTGGCCGAGGAGCTCGAGCAGGCCATGCTCGCCCACGTCGACAACTATGAAGACGAGTGGGCGGCCACGCTCGCCGACCCGGAGCGTCTGCGCCGCTTCCGGTCCTTCGTGAACGCGCCGACCGAACCCGACCCGAGCATCGCACTCGTTACGGAGCGTGACCAAATCCGGCCCGCGACCCCGGCCGAACGAGCCTCGTCGAGTACTGTTCTACTAAGTGGAAGCCGCATTCCCGTTCGAAAAGAGTAAGAAAATGACAACCCAGAATTCTCGTGCGACTGGGTCAGTCAGCGCCGGGTCGGTCACTCTGGTCGGCGGTGGCCCCGGCGCTGCTGAGCTACTGACCGTCGCCGCCGTCACCGCTTTGCAACGAGCGGATGTCGTGCTGTTCGACCGCCTCTCGCCCAGCGACGACCTCGGCTCACTCGCCCCCGGCGCAACCCTCGTCGACGTCGGCAAGCGCGCCGGCAGCCATCCGGTCTCGCAGGCCGGGATCGAAGAGCTGATGGTCGAGCATGCCCTCGCGGGCAAGCGCGTGGTGCGGCTCAAGGGCGGCGACCCCTATGTGTTTGGGCGCGGAAGCGAAGAAGTGCTTGCCTGCCACCGCAACGGTATTGCGGTCACGGTCATTTCCGGTGTCACGAGTGCGATCGCGGTGCCGGCGGCGGCGGGAATTCCGCTGACGCACCGCGGTATCAGCCACGCGTTCACCGTGATCAGCGGCCACGCGCCACTCACCGACAACGAACTCGAGGGCCTCACGCTGCTCGGAAGTACCATCGTCGTGTTGATGGGCGTTGGTACGCTGCCCACCCTGAGCCAGGGCCTGCTGCGCCACGGCATGCCCGCGCGGATGCCCGTGGCCATTATCGAACGCGGGTTCAGTGCCACCCAGCGCACCACCGTGAGCACGCTGGCAACCGTGCTGGCGGATGCCGCAGCGGCCGGCGTGCGCAGCCCGGCTGTGCTGGTCATCGGTGAGGTCGTGCGCCTCGCTTTCAGCGGCGACACTGCCGCGAACGACCTCGTGGCCCGGGCCGCTGAGTTCACGGTGACCGCCTGATGGCCAGCGGGGCCGGACCGGTTTCGGACAGCGAGCCGGGAGCATGCGCTGCGAAGCTGCCCGCGCACCGCGTGCCAAAGCCGGCGACCGAGCCGATCGAGGTGGCGGCTCCCTTTCTACAGCCGAACCAGCTGGACGGGTTTCGGATCGGCGTGACCAGCGATCGCCGCTCAAGCGATTTGATCGACGCCTTTGAACGGCGCGGTGCCCGGGTTGTGCACGCGCCAACGCTGCGCATCGCCCACTCTCAGCAGGACGGTCCGCTGCTCGATGACACCAGAACCCTCATCGCCGCGCGACCCGATATTCTGCTCGCGACGACCGGCTACGGCGTGCGACGCTGGTTCGAAGTAGCCGAGGCCGACGGCCTCGGCTCGGAGCTGACCGACGCACTCGCCGATACCACGATTCTGGTGCGCGGGCCGAAAGCACGCGGCGGCATTCGCGCCACCGGGCTGAACGACTCTGGCATGAGTCATTCAGAGACCACCGCTTCCCTGGTCGATAAGGTATTGGCCGAGTATCCGCCGGGACTTATCGTCGGCATTCAGGTTCATGGCGCCACCGACGAGGTGCAACTCGACCGGCTGCGCGCGGTGCACGAGCGCGTGCTGGTCGTTGCGCCGTATCGGTGGATCGCTGTCGATGACAGCGACGAACGCGTGTACAAGCTCGTCGAGGCTATCTGCTCCCGCCAGCTCGACTGCGTGACCTTCACGAGCGCCCCGGCCGTGCACGCCCTGTTCACTGCGGCGGAAGGCATGGAGGTCTATCCGGAACTCATCGCGGCGCTGCAGACGCAGGTGTGCGCCGCCGCCGTCGGCCCGGTGACCAGCGCCCCGCTCATTGCGGCCGGGATCGCGCCGATTCAGCCGACCCGGTTTCGCATGGGCGCGCTGATTCGGCTGGTCTGCGAATACCTGGAACAGAACATGATCGAACGGGTCGAAACGCAGAACGGGCTCGTGCAGCTGCGCGGTTCGATCGTGCAGGTTGGCGAGGAGCGCGTGCAGCTGCCGCCGACAGCGCTCGCGATTATGCGGGCGCTGGTTAGGGCCCGCGGCGCGGTCGTTTCCCGTGACGACCTCACCCTGTCACTGGCCGCCGACTCCGACGATCACGCCATGGAGGTTTCGCTCAGCCGGCTGCGGCAGACGCTCGGTGTTCCCGGGCTGGTCGCGACCGTGGTCAAGCGCGGCTACCGGCTCAACGTGTAGCTCTTTGGGCATCGACGCTCCCCCGCTGCTCGCGTTGCGCGGGAGGTACGCCAGTACGCGGGAGTTCCGGCGTGGCCACAAGTCCCGCGAAGCCAGGGGCGCGGGAGCTGCGCCAGTACGCGGGAGTTTCGCCTCCCGCGTAGCGGCGCAACTCCCGCGCGCCGTGAATCCCGTGGTTAGGGGCGGTCGGTCGTGGGATCGGATGCCGCGGCATCCGCTTCGGAGGCGGGCGCAGCATCCGTTTCAGCGTCAGCTTCAGCTTCAGCTTCAGCGTCAGCGTCAGCTTCGGCTTCGGCTTCAGCTTCCGCTTCAGCTTCGGCCGCATCCTCTGCCAGCTCTTCGAGCAGGCCGGGCGGCGGCGTAATCGTGACCAGGCCGTTTTTCACGTCGACGCTCGGCACGATGGCCTTCACGAACGGGATCATGACGTCGCCGGTGGGCGTCTTCACGATCAACAAATCTTGCGCGGGCATGTGCTCGAGGCGACCGATGGTGCCGATGCGCACGCCGTCACGCATGACGGCGAGGCCGATGAGCTGGTGGTCGTACCAGGCGTCTTCTTCATCCGACTGCTCGGCGACGTCCGCGTCGATCCAGAGGATCGCCTTGGCGAGCGTTTCTGCCGTGGAACGGTCGGGAACATCCTTGAAAAAACCGACCGCGTGCTGGTTGTACCAGCGCAGTTCGACGAGTTCGATCGTCTTGCCGTGCCAGGCCGAACCGGTCGGAACCTGCAGGGTGAACACGGCGCCCGGGACGAAACGTCGTCCCGGGTCATCCGTGAACAGTTCGAGCTTGATTGCTCCCTTGAGGCCGTGAGCCTTGGTCAGGCGCCCCACCCGTAACTGCTGGGTGCGGTCCTTCTCGCTGTCGTTCACTGTTTGTAGTTCATCGAACTAGAAATCGGTGTCGACGACGTCGACGCGAACGCGTCGACCATCGGCCAGAGCTGCAACGAGGGTGCGCAGGGCCTTGGCGGTGCGACCAGCACGACCAATGACCCGGCCGAGATCCTCGGGGTTCACACGAACCTCGAGTACCTCGCCTCTTGCAGAGTTCTTTTCTGCAACGTGCACATCGTCCGGGTGATCAACGATCCCCTTGACGAGGTGTTCGAGCGCGGGAGCAAGCAACAGTTACGCCTCTTCGGTTGCTTCGGCAGCAACCTCGGGGGCCTTGGCGGCCGGCTTCTCGGCCTTGGGCTTGAGAACCGGCTTCTTCTTCTCGTCAGCGACGAAAGCAGCCTTCGGTTCCTTCACCTTGACGGTGCTCTTGGCGTTCTTGTCGCCCTTGAAGATTCCCCAGTCGCCGGTGAGCTTGAGGAGTGCAGCAACCTGCTCGGTCGGCTGAGCGCCGACGCTGAGCCAGTACTGTGCACGCTCAGACTTGACCTCGATGACCGAGGGCTCCTCTGTGGGGTGGTAGATGCCGATTTCTTCGATGACTCGACCGTCGCGCTTGGTGCGCGCGTCGGCAACGACAATACGGTAGTACGGTGCACGGATCTTGCCCATGCGCTTCAGACGGATTTTGACAGCCACAATTCTCCAGTGTTGATTCGGTGTTTGGCGAACCTTGGGCCGTGAGCGTGGGGGCACACTCGGCATAAGCTCTATAGGATCACGTTGCACCGAGATAGAGGGTCGGGCACAACGGATCGCGACTAATCATTCTGTCAGAGATTGCGCACATTGTGATAATCGACCGTCTACGCTTTCATCGGCCCACCCAAGGAGTATCCCGTGTCACTCGAATTCGCCCGATCCGCCCGCTCCACCGTGGGCATCGAGTGGGAGGTCGCCCTCGTCGACCGCGCGAGCGGCGACCTGGTCAATATCGCCGACGAGGTGCTCGACGCCCTGCGCTGCCCCGACGGCGCGGCCCATCCCACCATCACCGGTGAGCTGCTGCTCAATACGGTGGAGCTCGTCTCCGGCGTACACGACACCGTCGGGCATGCCGTAGCGGATGTTGCCGGCCAGCTCAGCGAGGTACGCCGCGCCCTGGAAGGACGTGGCGTTGACGTGATCTGCAGCGGATCGCATCCGTTTGCCCAGTGGTTTGACCAGACCGTCACCGACAAGGCGCGCTATCACAGACTCATTGACCGCACGCAGTGGTGGGGTCGCAACATGATGATCTGGGGCATCCACGTGCATGTGGGCATCGAGGACAAGGCCAAGGTCATTCCCATTATGAACGGCCTGCTGACCTATGTTCCTCACCTGCAGGCGCTGAGTGCCTCAAGCCCGTTCTGGGCTGGTGTCGATACCGGCTACGCCAGCAACCGCTCGCTCATGTTCCAGCAACTGCCGACGGCCGGCCTGCCCTGGGACCTGCCCGACTGGGACGCCTGGGAGCGTTACGTCGACGACATGGCGGTGACCGGCATCATCGACGACGTAACAGAGGTGCGTTGGGACATTCGCCCGTCACCGCGCTGGGGCACAATCGAAATTCGGGTCTGCGACGGCGTCTCGACCACCGTGGAGCTCGGCGCAATCGCCGCGTTCATCCAGTGCCTGGTCGAGTGGATGTCCACCCGCCTCGATGCGGGAGACGACGTACCGCGCATGCAACCGTGGTTCGTGCGCGAGAACAAATGGCGGGCGGCCCGCTACGGGCTGGGCGCCGAGATCATCCTCGATGCGGCCGGCAACGAGTGCCTCGTAACGGATGACGTGCGTCGCCTCATCGAGATCCTCTCCCCCGTGGCCGAGCGGCTCGGCTGCCTGCCGGAGCTGCAGGGTCTCCACCGCATAATCGACGACGGCGGCAGCTACCAGCGACAGCTCGCCGTGGCCGCTGCCTCGGGCGGCAGCCTGCCCGCGGTCGTTGCGGCGCTCAGCCACGAACTCGCGCAGGGGCTCGGGAGCTAGCATGGCGCACCGGCAACGGGCCGACTCGGCCCCTGTGGATGGCGGTCCGGAAAAGACGTGCGCGTCGTGTGGGCGCCGGATCGAGTGGCGCGCGAAGTGGGCGCGCGACTGGGATTCGGTGAAGTACTGCTCGGACTCGTGCCGTAACCGCGGGGTCACCGCAACCGATCTCCGGTTGGAAGAATCGATCACCACGCTGCTCGCTGCCCGGGCGCTGACCGCCACGATCTGTCCGTCCGATGCGGCGAGGGCGGTCGGCGACGAGGAATGGCGCGATCTTCTGGAACCGGCCAGACGAGCCGCCCGCCGCATGGTCGCCCGCGGTGAACTGCAGATCACCCAGGGCGGCGCCGTGGTCGATCCATCGACCGTGAAGGGTCCGATTCGCCTGCGGCGGGCGCGCTAAGGGGCTGTTCAGTCGGGCGGCGCGAGCGACCAGGCCAGATAACATTTGGGTAGGGAAGCAGTACGAGAGGTTTTCGAATGTCGAACGATCACATCCTGGTGACCGGCGCGACCGGCAACGTCGGTCGCGTCGTGGTGGAACGGCTGCTCGCTGCCGGGCTCAGGGTGCGGGCCGCGGGCCGTTCTACCGAATCTGTGGCCCGGATTTTCGGTGATCGGGTCGAGGCCGTCGCCCTGGACTTCACTGACAAGACCACCTGGCGAGCCGCGTTCGCGGACATCCAGCGGATGTTCCTGCTGCGGCCGCCACATCTGGGCAAACCGAAGAAGCAGATGATTCCCGCTCTCGAGTTCGCGCAGCAATCTGGTGTGGAGCAGATGGTCTTTCTCTCGCTGCAGGGCGCCGAAAAGAACAGGGTCGTACCGCACGCCGCCATCGAAGCCTGGCTTCGCACCTCGGGGGTCACCTGGACGTTCGTTCGCGCCTCGTTTTTCCACCAGAACCTCTCCACCACTCACCTGACCGACATTCGTGATCGCGACGAGATCGTCGTTCCGGCCGGCCGGGGCGCGACAGCATTTGTCGACGCGGAAGACATCGGTGCGATCGCCGCGGTCGCCCTGCTCGACCCAACGTCTCACGCCGATACCGCCTACACCGTGACGGGGAGTGAGGCACTCACCTACCAGCAGGTCGCCCAGATCTTGACGGCCGAACTCGGCCGCCCCATTCGGTATGCCCGACCCGGCATCGTGCGCTATCTCCGCCACGCACGTCGCACCCTCGGCATGCCATGGGGAATGGTTTTAGTCACTTCGGCGATCTACACCACGGCCCGCCTCGGCATGGCGGCCGAGCTCACCGACACGGTGCGCGCGGTGCTCGGCCGCGAACCCATTCGCTTTGCCGAATTCGCCCACCGCGAGCGCGCGGTCTGGAATCCCGCACAGACCTCAGCCGACCTGGCTTCCACCTGACAATCCCGCTTCCGGTCGGCTACCTCGTCGAAAGACTCAGTTGCCGTGTGCCTCGATCGAAACCGGCTGCCATTCGTTCCACGTCGCCAGTCGCGACTCGTAGTCCTTCGTCGCGATGCCCAGGGGCGCCTTGCCGAAGAAAATGCGCAGTGGCGGCTTCTCTGCATCGACGACCTTGAGGATCGCGCCCCGGGTGGCCTTGGGGTCGCCGGGATCGTTTGCAGAGGGACGGCTCGCCGCCACCTGTCGCACATCGGCGTACTCCGCCATCTCCTCGCTCCGCGAAGCGGAGGGACCCGACCAATCGGTCGAGAATCCGCCGGGTTCCACCAGCGTCACGTTGATACCGAAGCCCGCAACCTCCTGGGAGAGTGACTGTGAAAAACCCTCGAGTGCCCACTTCGACGCATGGTAGATACCGACGGTGGGAAAGGCGCTGATACCGCCGATACTCGATACCTGGATGATGTGACCCGAACCCTGCTTTCGCATGGCGGGCACCGCCGCCTGTGTGATCCAGAGCGCGCCGAACAGGTTCGTCTCGATTTGCGCTCGAGCCTCGTCTTCGGTCAATTCCTCGACCATGCCGAAATGACCGTACCCAGCGTTATTGATGACGATATCGAGCTGGCCGAAGTGCTCCGCCGCCTTCTGCACGGCCGCGAAATCCGCATCCCGGTCCGTGACGTCGAGCCGAATCGGTAAAAAAGTATCCGGGTACTTCTGAACCAGAGCATCGAGAGTTTCCAGCTTTCGCGCGGTGCCTGCGACACTGTCGCCACGCTCAAGCGCAGCTTCCGTCCACTCGCGGCCAAAGCCCTTGGACGCGCCAGTGATGAACCAGGTTTTGCTCATGGGTATGTTCCTTTCAATGGATGACCTACACGGGAAACGTTCGACTCTCGCGCCCTGACCGGTCTAACTGTGGCGAACCTACTACGCAATCGGCTACGGTGGCGAGCGGTCTTCGTCATCCTCGGCACGTGGCTTCGGGGCCGAATATTCATCAGGCATTTTTGCTGTCGCGCCACGCCAGCCAGTCGATGGCTTTACCCAGGTCGTAGTCCGGCCCGGTGATTCCGACGGTGAACAAGCGGGTACCGAGGTCGTAGAGTGCGTCCGCGTCAGCGATGGTACGCCCGCGCAGCTCGGTAGAGATTTCGATCTCGGCGATATCCCGGCCAACCTCGTCGCACCACGCTCCCAGCACACCAAGCTTATGTTCGAGTACCTCGGGGTCGGAGAACGAGTGCCAGATGTCGGCGTGCTGGGCGACGATGCGCAGCGTTTTCTTTTCGCCGCCGCCACCGATGAGTACCGGGATGTCGCGGGTCGGCGGCGGGTTGATCTTGGCCCAGCGTGCCTCGATGCGCTTCAGACTGTCGTCGAGGGCGTTCAAGCGGGTGCCAGGCGTGCCGAACTCGTAGCCGTACTCCTGGTAGTCGCGCTCGAACCAGCCGGCGCCGGTTCCGAAGATGAAGCGTCCGCCGCTGATGTGGTCGATCGTGCGGGCCATGTCGGCCTGCAGATCGGCGTTGCGGTAGCTGTTGCAGTTGACCAGGGCGCCGAATTCGATTGTCGTCGTCTGCTCGGCCCAGGCCGCGAGGATGGTCCACGATTCGAAGTGCAGGCCGTCGGGCGCGCCAGTGAGCGGAAAGAAGTGGTCCCAGTTGAAAGCGACGTCGAAGCCTCGCGCCTCGACATCGGTGAGCGTGTCCCGAATCTTGACATACTCGGCGTGCTGCGGGGCGATCTGCACGCCGATGCGCACCTTCTGATTCCTCGTTGAACTCATGTACCCAGCCTAGGACCGCCACCGATTCGTGCCGCGACCGCCCGCGCCGAACGAAGACCGCTTCACGCGCATAACTCCTGCAATTTCTTCGCCGATCATCGCGGGTCCCAGTAATTTGCTGGGCTCGGCATTCTAACGGTCACGATTTGCAGGAGTTATGCGCGGTGCGCGCGCTCAGTTAGCAGGTTGGATACATGTTCCGGGCCCGGGCCCGTCGAGGAATAGGTGCGGGGATCGGATGCTACCGGCCGAGCATTTTTTGCAGCGCGGCCATTTCTTCTTCGGTGGGGCCGCCGGCCTTGCCCTTGCCGGGCTGGGCGCCGGAGCCGAGACCGAAACCCGAGCCTGGCGCATCCGCTGAAGCGGTCTCACCGACGGGTTTGACTCCCGAGGCGATCGCGGCGTTCTCGGCGGCGCGCTTGGCGGGGTTTCCCGACTTGGAGCCCTTCTTCTTCTGTGCCACCTTGGGCTTGCCGCCGTAGCCGGCGCCGGGGATCGGTCCCATGCCGGGAATGTTGGGCATTCCGCCCTTAGCGACCGTCTTCATCATCTTGGCGGCCTGCTCGAAGCGCTGCACGAGCTGGTTGACCTCGGTGACACTCGAGCCTGAGCCCTTGGCAATGCGCAGGCGGCGCGAGCCGTTGAGCAGTTTAGGAGTGGTGCGCTCGAGCTTGGTCATCGACTGGATGATGGCCTCGGTACGCACGATCTCGCGCTCGTCGAAGTTCTCGAGCTGCGCCTTCATAGCGCCGGCGCCGGGCAACATGCTCATCATCTTCTTGATCGAACCCATGTTGCGCAGTTGCTGCATCTGGCCGAGGAAGTCGTCGAGGGTGAAGGTGTCGGTCGCAAACTTCTCGGCGACCTTGCGGGCCTCGTCCTCATCGAACGCGCCCTGCGCCTGCTCGATCAGGGTGAGGATGTCACCGAGGTCGAGGATGCGGCCGGCCATGCGGTCGGGGTGGAACGGCTCGAAGTCGTCGAGCCCTTCACCGGTGGAGGCGAACATGATCGGCCGCCCGGTGAGCGAAGCGACCGAGAGAGCCGCGCCACCGCGGGCGTCGCCGTCGAGCTTGGTGAGCACGACGCCGGTGAAGTCGACGCCGTCCTGGAAGGCCTTGGCCGTGGCGACAGCGTCCTGGCCGATCATGGCGTCGATGACGAAGAGCACCTCGTCGGGATCGATCGCCTTGCGAATGTTGGCGGCTTGCTTCATGAGCTCGGCGTCGACGCCGAGCCGGCCAGCGGTGTCGACGATGACGACGTCGTGCACCTTCTGCAGGGCATACTTCACACCATCGCGGGCGACCTTGACCGGGTCGCCGACGCCGTTACCTGGCTCAGGTGCATAGACGGCGACGCCGGCCTGCCTGGCCACGACCTCGAGCTGGGTAACCGCGTTGGGGCGCTGCAAGTCGGCGGCGACGAGCAGCGGGGTGTGGCCGTCTTTGGCAAGCCACTTGGCGAGCTTGCCGGCGAGGGTGGTCTTACCGGCTCCCTGCAGTCCGGCGAGCATGATGATGGTCGGCGGCTTCTTGGCGAACTCCAGCCGGCGCTGCTGGCCGCCGAGAATGGTGATGAGCTCGTCATTGACAATCTGCACGACCTGCTGGGCGGGGTTCAGAGCCTTGCTGACCTCGTCGCCGAGGGCGCGCTCCCGCACCTTGCCGGTGAAATCCTTGACGACCTCGAGGGCGACGTCGGCGTCGAGCAGCGCGCGGCGAATCTCACGAACGGTGCCGTCGACATCCGCTGCGCTGAGCTTGCCCTTGGTGCGGAGGTTTTTGAACGTCTCGGCAAGACGATCTGAGAGGTTTCCAAAAGTTGCCATGATGCGTTTAGTTTAACCGGTGGCCGCCGCTACTTCTAAACGGATGCTGCGGCGCACGTTGTGCCGATTCGGGCTGGCCTCAGTTGATCGCAGCAATTGCACTCGGGGCGACCAGCCGTTCGACCGCACGGATGACGTTGGCACGTCGGGCTGCTATCGCCGCCGAGTCGGAACCGCCGGCGTTCGTCAGTACCACGCCGGGCTCGTGCACCCAGGCGGAGGCGATGCCGAAGACGAGCGTCATGAGCGCTGCCGGCTCCCACGATGCGTCGACCCGGCCGGCGGCCTGGGCCAAGCGGATGCGGCGCACCTGTTCGTCTCGATAGCCCAGCATGACTTCCAGGGCCGGCAGCCAGGTACCGTCGGTTTCGAGACGCGCCCAGTCGATCATGCGCAGATGGTCGCCGTGCTGCACGGCGTGGTCGAACAAGGCGCCGGCGAAGGCCGGTACGTCGTGGTCGGTCAGTACGGCGTCGCTCGTGAACTCGCGCAGATTGAGTTCCAAAACCTCGAAAAAGAGGTGTTTCTTGTCGGAGTAGTAGGCGTAGAGGCGTTCCTTGCTGGCCGACGCATTCTTGGCGATGCGGTCGATGCGCGCCCCGGCGAGGCCGTAAGCGGCGAATTCTGCCCGCGCAGCCTCAAGAATGCGGGTCTGGGGGTCTGCTCCATTGCGTGCCATACCCCAACTATAGCCAACAATTCATATAAAACGAACTAGTTCGTTTGGTTTTGCCGATAAGGTTGCAGCATGTCGACCCCACCACGCAGTACCGTTCCGCCCGAATCAGCCAACACGATTGAATCCCCGGCCACGCCGCCCTCGTCGGCGGGCGCGGCATCCGCCTCGCTGAAGGCCGGGGCCAACCCGCGCCGCTGGTGGCTGCTCGCCATTGTCGCGCTCGCCCAGCTCACCGTCGTGCTCGACGGGACCATTGTGAATATCGCACTCCCGCAGGCGCAGATCGCGCTCGGCATGAGCGACGGCGACCGCACCTGGGTCGTCACTCTCTACTCACTCGTGTTTGGCGCGCTCCTGCTGCTCGGCGGACGCATCGCTGACTTCTGGGGCCGTAAGCGCTCCTTCATCGTGGGGATGGCCGGGTTCGCCATCGCGTCGGCCCTTGGTGGCGCCGCGCAGAGCACGTGGGAACTGCTCGCTGCCCGTGGTCTGCAGGGGCTGTTCGCGGCATTGCTCGCTCCGGCCTCGCTCGCCCTGCTCACCGTGAACTTTCCCGGCGGAAAGGACCGGATCAAGGCTTTCGCTGTGTACGGAGCAATCGCCGGCGGCGGCGCGGCCGTCGGTCTCGTTCTCGGCGGGGTGCTGACCGAATACGCGAGCTGGCGCTGGTGCCTTTACGTGAACGTGCCGATCGCCGTCGTCGCGATTGCGGCCGCCCTTCCGATGATCCGGGAGAGTAAGGCACACGGCAACACGCGCTACGACGTGCCCGGGGCTATTCTCGTGGCGTTCGGTCTCGGATCCCTGGTCTTCGGCTTTGCACAGGCCGAAAATGGCTGGGGCAGCTGGCCCGTGCTCGTCTGCCTCCCACTCGGACTTATGCTGCTGGCGCTGTTCGTGTTTGTGGAGAGTAGGTCCAATCATCCGCTGTTGCCGTTACGCATTATCGTCAACAGGGTGCGCGGCGGCGCCTTTCTGACCGCTTTGCTCTCCGGCGCTGCGCTGCTCGGCGGGCTGCTCTTTCTCACGCTCTATTTTCAGATTGTGTTGGGCTACTCGCCGATTCAGTCCGGCCTCGCTTCCCTGCCGATGACCGTGACGATCATGATCGGTGCGGGTTTACTGTCAAGGTTTCTGCCTCACACCGGCGTGCGCATTCCGATGACCGTCGGACCGGTCGTCGGCGCAGCTGGCCTACTTTGGCTGACACAGATCACTGTGGACGGCAACTATGCATTGGAAGTGCTGCCGGGGCTCATTCTGCTCGGAGCGGGCCTCGCCCTGATCTTCGTGCCGCTTCAAAACGTGGCCCTGTCGGGAATCGCCGAACACGACGCCGGCGCGGCGAGCGCGGCCGTGACGGCCATGCAGCAGGTCGGCGGATCGCTTGGAACCGCGCTGTTCACCGCGCTCTATACGGCCGCCGTGAGTTCGTATCTGGTTGGCCAGGTTCCCTCTCAGGCCGCACAGTTCGGTGCGCTCGTGAGCGGCTACCAGTCCGTCTTTCTGTGGGCGGCCATCATCATCTTCGCGGCGGCGCCCATTGCATTCTTCCTGGTACGCCCGCGGGAGCAAGACCTGCTTGGCGCGGGAGCCGCGGTGCACCTCGGGTAGCCGGGCACGCAGCCCGCGCACGCTCCCGGCCCACCTTATGAAAGCGGGCCCATGATAGATCATGGGCCCGCTTTCGGGGCCCGGGCCCCGTCCAATCAACTGTCGAGGGCCACCAGGACCGTGTCGCCGTGCACGTCGATCGTCACGACGAGCAGGCCGTCGGTGTCGTCGGGACTGATGGCATACTCGAGCACCGCGAAGTGCGCCTCGTTGCTGGCGTGATGCGGGTGAAAACCGATGCGCTGTAGGCGCAGCGAGCGCAGAAAGTCAATCTGCTGGTCGCCGGAATCCCAGATGATGGCGTTTTCGATCGCCTCCTGGTCCATCTCGTCGAGCTGCTCAGCGATGTACTGGCTCGTCACCGACACCTCAGCCGACAGGTCGGCCACGAGGGACTCGCGCACCTGGGAGTCGAGGTCCTCCATCGAGCCGATCATCGCTGCAGCGATGTCGAGCGCTTCGGCGGTCACCGAGTCTTCATCGGGCGAATTGAGATCGATTTCGACGCTCTGGTCGCCGAGCTCGGCGGAGTCCGACCAGTACACCTCTCCTTCGTCTTCGTCGCCGAGAATTCCGAAGAAATCGTGTTCAATGCTCATAGTGCTCCTCTAAAGTTCTTCATCAGCCGACGAGTTTCTGGGCGAACACGTGCGGCGTGAAACCGGTGAGGTCGTTGATGCCTTCACCCTGCCCGACCAGTTTGATCGGAATGCCCGTCTTCTCCTGCACGGCCAGCACGAAGCCGCCCCGCGCTGAGCCGTCGAGCTTGGTCAATACGAGGCCGGTGACCCCGGCGTGTTCGATGAACGCTTCGGCCTGGGCGAGCCCGTTCTGGCCGGTCGTCGCGTCGAGCACGAGCAGCACCTCGGCGATCGGTCCCTGCTTCTCAACCACCCGCCGAATCTTGGTGAGCTCGTCCATCAGGCCGCCCTTGGTCTGTAGCCGCCCGGCGGTGTCGATGAGCACGATTTCGATGCCCTCGTTCTTCGCCTTCTCGACGGTCTGGAAAGCGACGGATGCCGGATCCTGGCCGGTCATCTGCGGCTTCACGATCTGCGCGCCGGCACGTTCGGCCCAGGTCGACAGTTGTTCGACAGCCCCGGCCCGGAAGGTGTCGGCCGCGCCGATCACGACGCTGCGGCCGTAGGTGTTCAAGAACTTAGCGAACTTGCCGATTGTCGTGGTCTTGCCGACGCCGTTGACGCCGACGACCAGCACGACGGCGGGGCGCTCGGACAGTGTGAGGGTGGAGTCGAGGACCGAGAGCCGCTCTTCGATGCCTTCGCGCAGCATCCGCTGCAGGTCGGTCGGGTCGGTCGTGTTGTATTTGGCGACCTTGGTACGCAGGTCGGTGATGACCGCATCGGTGACACTCGGCCCAAAGTCGGCCTGCAGCAGGGCGTCCTCGAGGTCGTCCCAGGTGTCAGCGTCGATGGTCTTCTTCGCGAACATTCCGCGCAGTGCGCCGGAGAGGGACCAGGGGGTTCGTTCAGCCATGTGCCTAGCCTACGGGGACGCCGCCGCCTTCGGCGCGGCGAGCACCACGGGCCGGTGGCAGCACGCCAACGGCCGACCAAACACTCGACCGGTTCCGCGCAATCTGTGTGACGTCGCGTGACAGTGTGTGACAGCACGTGACCCCCTCGCCGCCCTCTGTTCGTGCGCCGCAGTAGCGTGAGTGTCGTTGCTTCGGTTTGTGAACCCCGGGGCGGCGCCGCAAACCGAGGGAGCAGACGTGCCTAACGAAACCGAGACGGTGCACAGCGAAACGGCCGTGACTGCAAACGCACCGGTCGCGACCAAACTGCCCGCAGCCCGCCCGCCGCGGCCGTCCACCCGCCCGAACGGCCAGTGGAAGATAGACGGCACCGAACCGCTCAACGGCAACGAGGTCTGGAAGCAGGTCGACAACGGCATCGCAGTCCGTGGCCGCATCGAAGAAATCTATTCCAAGCAGGGGTTTGATTCCATTGACGGAACCGACCTGCACGGCCGTTTTCGCTGGTGGGGCCTCTACACGCAGCGCAAGCCCGGCATCGACGGTGGCAGGACCGCGACCCTCGAGCCGGAAGAACTCGAAGACCGCTATTTCATGCTGCGGGTACGCATAGACGGCGGCCAGCTCACCACCGAACAGACGCGTGTGATCGGTGAGGTCTCCCGCGACTTCGGCCGCGACACCGCCGACATCACCGACCGCCAGAACGTGCAGCTGCACTGGATCCAGATCGAGGACATGCCCGAAATCTGGCGCCGCCTCGAAGCCGTCGGCCTTGAAACCACCCAGGCCTGCGGTGACGTACCCCGCGTCTTCCTCGGCTCCCCCGTGGCCGGCATTGCCGCAGACGAACTGATCGACCCGACCAAGGTCATCCAGGAGATCGCGCGCAAGTATCTCGGCACCGACGAATTCGCCAACCTTCCGCGCAAATTCAAGACCGCCATCACGGGCCACCCCAGCCAGGACGTTGTGCACGAAATCAATGACATCGGCCTCGTCGCCGTCGACCACCCCGAACTCGGCATCGGCTATGACCTGTGGGTGGGCGGTGCCCTCAGCACCACCCCGCGCTTCGCCGAACGGCTGGGTGCCTTCGTGGCCGAAGACCGAGTGTCCGAGGTCTGGCGCGGCGTCACCTCGATCTTCCGGGACTACGGCTACCGTCGCCTCCGCGGCAAAGCACGCCTGAAGTTTCTACTCGCCGAATGGGGCACCGAGAAATTCCGTCGCATCCTCGAAGATGAATACCTCGGCTACCCCCTGCCAGACGGCCCCGCCGCGCCGCGCCCGAAAACACAGGGCGACCACATTGGTGTGCACAAGCAGAAGGACGGCCGCTTCTACATCGGCGTGGCCCCCTTCGTCGGCCGAGTCTCCGGCCAGACCCTCATCCGCCTTGCCGACCTGCTCGAGGCCTACGGCTCGAGGCGGCTGCGCACGACCCCGCATCAGAAAATCGTGGTGCTCGACGTGGCGGAGGAGCACGTGGAGCCCCTCATCGCGGCGCTCGACGAGATCGGGCTTTCGGCCCGCCCGAGCCTGTTCCGCCGTTCCACCGTCGCCTGCACCGGCATCGAATTCTGCAAGCTCGCCATCGTCGAAACCAAGCAGACGGCAACGGATGCAATCCTTGAGCTTGAAAAACGCCTCTCCACCATCGATGCCCCGCACCCCATCACCCTGCACGTGAACGGATGCCCCAACTCCTGCGCCCGTATTCAGGCGGCGGATATCGGGCTGAAGGGCCAACTGCTGCCGGACGGCAACGGCGGTTCCACCCCCGGTTTCCAGGTACACCTGGGCGGCGGTCTCGCCTCGGTCGATCGCGAAGAAGCCGGCCTCGGCCGCACCGTGCGCGGCCTCAAGGTGACCGCCGAGAACCTCACCGACTACGTCGAACGCCTCGTGCTCCGCTTTCTGGCCGCCCGCAGCGCCGACGAAACTTTTGCGCAGTGGGCACACCGCGCCGATGAGGAGGACCTCAAATGAGCGCTGTCAACCTGAACGCCCGCGCTGCGGCATCCACTGCCCGCGACCTGCCGCCGCGTCGACCGAGCGCCGAGCTGCAGGCCCTCGCCGAAGCTGGCTCGGCCGAGCTCGCCGCGGCCGCTACCGCCAACAATCGTGAAGCCACCGCCGCCGAGGTCATTGCCTGGGTCGCCCGCAATTTCGGCGCTGACTCTGTCGCCGTCGCCTGCTCCATGGCCGACGCGGTGCTGCCCGAGATCGTCTCGCAGCAGCTGCCCGGCGTCGACGTACTCTTTCTCGACACCGGGTACCACTTCGATGAGACCTATGCGACCCGCGACGCGGTGGCTGCCGCCCTGCCGGTGACGGTTGTCGACGTGTTGCCGCTGACGACGGTGCCGGAGCAGAATGCCCTGCACGGCGCCGAACTCTTTGCCCGCGACGCGAACGCCTGCTGCGCGATGCGCAAGGTCGAACCACTACAGCGGTCGCTCGGCGGCTACGAGCTGTGGTTCACCGGCGTACGCCGCGACGAGGCACCCACCCGCGCCAACACCCCGCTCATCACCTGGGATGAACGCAACGGCCTGGTGAAAGTCAACCCGGTTGCCGCCTGGAGCTACGACGAACTCATGGACTACGCCACCGAACACCACGTTCCCGTGAACGTACTGCTATCCCAGGGCTACCCCTCCATTGGCTGCGCCCCCTGCACCCAGCCCGTCGCGGCGGGTGCCGATCCCCGTTCCGGCCGCTGGGCCACCCTCGAGAAGACAGAATGCGGGCTCCACCTATGACCATTACACCGGCACTAGCTCACCGCCTCTCCGAACTCGACGTGCTCGAAAGCGAAGCGATCCACATCATTCGTGAGGTCGTCGCCGAGTTCGAACGCCCTGTGCTGATGTTTTCCGGTGGCAAGGACTCCGTCGTCGTGCTGCACCTTGCCGCGAAAGCCTTCTGGCCGGGCAAGATTCCCTTCTCGCTGCTGCACGTGGACACCGGCCACAACTTTCCCGAAGTGCTCGAGTTTCGCGACAAGACCGTCGCCGCGCACGGCGTACGCCTGACCGTGGCCAAGGTCGAGGAGTACATCGCGGACGGCCGCCTGGCGGAACGCGCCGACGGCACCCGCAACCCCCTGCAGACCCTCCCTTTGCTCGACGCTATCGCAGCCGGTCGGCACGACGCGGTCTTCGGCGGTGCCCGTCGGGACGAAGATAAAGCGCGTGCCAAGGAGCGCATCCTCTCGCTGCGCGATGAATTCGGGCAGTGGGACCCGCGCAACCAACGCCCGGAGCTGTGGAACCTCTACAACGGCCGCCACACCGTCGGCCAGCACGTTCGCGCCTTCCCGATCAGCAACTGGACCGAACTCAACGTCTGGCGTTACATCGAACGCGAGAACATCGAACTGCCCTCGCTCTACTACGCCCACGAGCGTGAGGTGTACCGCCGCGACAATATGTGGCGTGCCGTCGGCCCGGTCAGCCCAGCACGGGCCGACGAGACCATCGAACTTCGCACCGTGCGGTATCGCACGGTGGGTGATATGAGCTGCACCGGCGCAGTCGACTCGGCGGCGGTATCCGTGTCCGACGTCGTGCGCGAGGTGGGGGTATCCACCATCACCGAACGCGGCGCGACCCGCGCCGACGACCGCATCTCAGAAGCCGCCATGGAAGACCGCAAAAAGGAAGGCTACTTCTGATGCGCGCGTCGATCGCCGCCATCGGCGCAGCCCTAGCGGCGACGCTGCTGCTGAGCGGATGCTCCGGCGCGGCCTCCGCCGGAAGCGCCACCGGACCGGCCGAGGAACTGCGCCTCGGCTATTTCGACAATCTCACCCACGCCCCGGCCCTGGTCGGCCTCGAGCAGGGATTCTTCACCGACGCCCTCGGCGAGACGACCCTGAACGCCCAGGCTTTCGGAGCGGGTCCGGCCGCAATCGAGGCACTCAGCGCCGGCGCGATCGACGCCGCCTATGTGGGTCCGAGCCCGGCCGTCAACACGTTCGTGCAGAGCGCCGGGCAGAGCGCGGTCATCGTGGCAGGCGCAACTATCGGCGGCGCCGCCCTCGTCGTGCGCGACGGTATCGACTCGCCCGCCGATCTTGCGGGCACGACTCTCGCCTCACCGCAGCTCGGTAATACGCAGGACGTCGCCCTGCGTTCCTGGCTCAAAAGCGAGGGCTATGAAACCAGTACGACCGGTGGCGGTGATGTGACGGTCGCGCCGACCGACAACGCCCGCGCGTTCACCCTGCTTCAGAGCGGGCAGATCGACGGCGCCTGGCTGCCGGAACCCTGGGTGTCTCGCCTGGTGCTCGAAGCGGATGCCCACGTGCTCGTCGAGGAGGCCGACCTGTGGCCGAACGGCGAGTTTCCCACGACCGTGCTGCTCGTCGGCGCCGATTTCAACCGCGACCACCCCGAAACGGTGCGGGCCCTTTTGGAGGGCCATACGGCATCCATTGCCTGGCTGAACGAACATCCCACCGAAGCGGCCGCCGTGATCAACAAGAAACTTGCCGCCGACACCGGTAAGCCCCTCGCTGACGCGGTCATCGAACGTGCCCTGGGCGGCCTGCACTTCACCAATGACCCCCTGGCCGACACTTTTTCGATCTCGCTGCAGAAGGCGGTCGCTTCCGGCACCGCGAAAGACGGCGACCTCACTGGCTTGTTTGACCTGACCCAGCTCAATGGCATTCTCGCCGCAGCATCAGGCGCGCCCATTTCGGCCGCCGGACTCGGAACGGAGTAATCGCATGACCCTCATCATTGATACCCAGGACCTCGCCACCGAAGCCGCCGTCGCCGCTCCCGAGGGCACCCTTTTTCGCTTCGCGACGGCAGGCTCGGTCGACGACGGCAAGTCCACCCTGGTGGGCCGCCTGCTGCACGACTCGAAGGCCATCTTGGCCGACCAGCTCGAAGCGGTCACCCGCACGTCGACCGAGCGCGGCTTCGGCGGCGAGAGCGGCGGCATCGACTTCGCCCTGCTGACCGACGGCCTGCGCGCCGAACGTGAGCAGGGCATTACCATCGACGTGGCCTACCGCTACTTCGCAACACCCGCCCGCTCGTTCATTCTGGCGGACTGCCCCGGCCACGTGCAGTACACCCGCAACATGGTCACCGGTGCCACCACAGCGGATGCCGTCATCATGCTCATCGACGCCCGCAAAGGGGTGCTCGAACAGACGCGCCGGCACCTCAGCGTCGTCGCACTGCTGCGAGTACCCCACGTCATCATCGCGGTCAACAAGATTGACCTGCTGGACTACAACGAGGCCGCCTACCGGGAGGTGGAGGCATCCGTTCGTCTCATCACCGCCGAACTGGGCATCGCTGAAGTTCTCGTGATTCCGGTGTCGGCATTGGTCGGCGACAACGTCGTAGACCGCTCTGAGCGCACCCCCTGGTATGCCGGGCCGAGCCTGCTCGAACTGCTCGAAACCCTCACCGTGATCGACGACCTCGACGAACGAGGCCAGGCCACCGAGGCGTTTCGCCTGCCGGTCCAACTTGTGCTTCGTCCGCAGGGTGCGGTCGTCGTTACGCCGGACTTAGCCGAAACCTTTCGCGACTACCGGGCCTACGCCGGCCAGGTCGCGAGCGGCAGCATCAAAGTGGGTGACACCGTCAGCGTTGAACCCGGCGGCGGCACCAGCACCGTCACCGGCATTGACTTTGCCGGAGTCGCCCTCGACGAGGCCTTCGCGCCGCAGTCGGTCGCCCTGCGGCTGGCCGACGACCTCGACATTGCCCGCGGTGCCGTCATTGCAGCGCTGGGCACCCTGCCGCCGGTCACCCGCACCCTCCAAGCCGACCTGTTCTGGCTCGACCCGCGCCCGCTCGCTCCGGGCGCCCGAATTCTCGTGAAGTTCGGCACGACCGTGGTGCAGGCTCTGGTCAGCGAGGTTACCGGCCGGCTCGACCTGACGACCCTCGGCGTTGAACCGGCCACTTCGCTCGCCGTGAACGACATCGGGCAGGCGAGCATCCGCTTATCGCGCGATCTGCCCGTGGAACGTTACGTAGAGAACCGCCGCTCGGGCGCCTTCCTGGTGATTCACCCGCAGGACGGCGCAACCCTCGCCGCCGGCATCGTCACTGCGCCGGGCGAGCCCACCTGGGCTGGCGACGGCTCGGGCGCCGGATCGGACGTGTCGCCGTGACCTTGCCCGCACGCACGTCAGTGGTGACCGCGCCGGTGCAGACTTCTAAACCGCCCGTGGCCGGTGAGGAAGCCGCTGCGACGGACCCCGGGCCGGTCGCGATCACCATTGACGGTCTCGGCAAGCGCTACGGCACCGGTCCGCTCGTGCTCGACGACATCAACCTCTCGATCGAAGCCGGCCAGTTCGTCTGTCTGCTCGGAGCGAGCGGATGCGGCAAGTCCACACTGCTCAACATCATCGCCGGGCTGGAGAAGCCGACCGAGGGCGCCGTGACCGTGGCGAGCGGCAAGGCAGCGGTCATGTTCCAGGACGCTGCCCTGTTTCCGTGGCTGACCGCCGGCCGCAATGTGGAGCTCGCCCTGAAGCTGCGCGGCGTGCCGCGCAAGGAACGCCGGAGGGAAGCCCTCGAACTGCTCGATCTGGTCAATCTGGCCGATGCGGCCGAGAAACGCCCGCACGAGCTGTCCGGCGGTATGCGACAGCGGGTAGCCCTGGCCCGATCATTGGCGCAGGACCGCAAAGTACTGCTCATGGACGAACCGTTCGCGGCGCTTGACGCCATCACCCGCGACCTGCTGCACGAAGAGCTCGAACGGGTGTGGCGCCAGACGGGCCGTACCATTGTCTTCGTCACGCACAACGTGCGGGAAGCGGCCCGGCTCGGGCAGCGCATCCTCCTGATGTCGTCGCGCCCCGGCCGCATCGTCAACGAGTGGACCATCACCGATACCGGCTCCCGCCGAATCGAATCCCCCGAAGTAGCTCGTCTGGGCGACGAGATCACCGACCAGTTGCGAAAGGAGATTCGCCGCAATGCCGCTTGAATCACAGGCTGCCACCGCGAGGGGGCACGACCCCGACCACGACGAGTTGCGCCGCCTCGAAGCTGGCCTGGACTCCCTGCAGGCCGTCCCCGAAACGCCCCGCGGAGCCTTTCGCCGCACCGTCGACGGTGTCCTGCCACCGATTCTGCTGCTCATCGCTCTCGTCGCAGCCTGGCAGATCTACATTGTGATCGCCAAACCCCGTCCCGACCTGATTCCCGGGCCGTTCGACGTGTTCGGCGCCCTGGCCAGCGCGTGGTCGAGCGAGCGCCTCCAGCTCGCGGTTGCGACGAGCCTCGAGCGCGGCGGCCTCGGCTTTCTGATCGCCGTCGCCATCGGCACCCCGATCGGGCTGTTGCTCGCTGAATGCCGCCCGGTACGACGGGCCGTCGGCCCACTGCTGTCTGGTCTGCAGGTGCTGCCATCGGTCGCTTGGGTGCCAGCCGCGATCATCTGGTTCGGCCTCACCGACGCCACGGTGTACTTCGTCATCCTGATGGGCGCCGTCCCCTCGATCGCCAACGGACTCGTCTCCGGAGTCGACCAGATTCCGCCACAGCTTCGCCGAGTCGGCACGGTGCTGGGCGCCTCGCGCTTCGAAATGGCGACCCTCGTGGTGCTGCCGGCCGCGCTGCCCGGCTATTTCTCCGGCCTCAAGCAGGGCTGGGCTTTCGCGTGGCGTTCGTTGATGGCCGCGGAAATCATCACGACCGGCGGCACGATCGGGTTCGGCCTCGGTACCATGCTGAACCAGAGCCGAGAACTGGCCGATCTGGCGGGCGTGCTCGCGACCATCCTGGTGATTCTGTTCGTCGGGATTTTGGTCGAGCTCGTCATCTTCGCTCCGATCGAGCGTCGCCTGCTGCGCCGCCGCGGACTGATGGCCGCTGGCCTGCGCTGACCGCGCGCATCCACTTTTTTTGTCCGTTGCTGTTGAAAGGTTTTTCATGATTCCCGTTTCTTCTGCCCTGCGCGTTGCCATTATCGGCGCCGGCCCGGCCGGCATCTACGCCGGCAATATTCTGGGCCGGCTCGTGCAGGAGGCTGGTCACCAGGTAGCCATCGACCTGTTCGATTCGCTGCCAGCACCATACGGACTCATTCGCTACGGCGTCGCCCCCGACCACCCGCGAATCAAGGGCATCGTCAAGTCCTTGCAGGAGATGCTCGACGCCGGCACGATTCGCTTCATCGGCAACGTCACGTACGGCACCGACCTGACCCTCGCCGACCTGCGCGAGCAGTACCACGCGGTTATCTTCGCGACCGGCGCCATTCTCGACGCCCCGCTCGTCATTGACGGCATCGACCTGCCCGGCTCATTCGGCGCCGCCGACTTCGTGTCCTGGTATGACGGGCACCCCGACGTCCCCCTGGAATGGCCGCTCGACGCAACCGACGTGGCCGTGATCGGCAACGGCAACGTCGCCCTCGACGTGGCCCGCATTCTCGCCAAGCACGCCGACGACCTGCTCACCACCGACATTCCCGCCTCGGTCTATGCCGGCCTCGCTGGGTCTCCGGTCACCGACGTACACATATTCGGTCGTCGCGGGCCCTCCCAGGTGAAATTCACCCCGATCGAACTGCGCGAACTCGCCGACATTCCCGACGTCGACCTCGTGGTCTATGCCGAGGACTTCACCCCCGATTCGTACAGTGAACAGCTCGTCGCCAGCAATAACCAGGTCAAGATCATGACCCGCACGCTGAACGGATGGCTCACCAAGGCTCCGAGCGGCGCCTCGCGTCGTTTGCACCTGCACTTTTTGCACGCCCCGGTCGAGGTGTACGGAGACGGACGGGTGGAAGGCATCCGTTTTGAACGCACCGAACACACCGGAGACGGCGGAGTGCGATCGACCGGTCAGATTATCGACTACCCGGTGCAGGCCATCTATCGTGCGGTCGGCTACCGCGGCAGCGCCCTGACGGAAGTGCCGTTCGACGCCGTGCGCGGTGTCATTCCAAACGATGGCGGGCGGGTACTCGATGCGGCCGGCAAGCCGATCGCCGGACTTTACGCCACCGGATGGATCAAGCGCGGCCCGATCGGGCTGATTGGCCACACCAAGGGAGACGCGCTGGAAACCGTGACGCGGCTCGTGACCGACCTGCCGGTACTGGTCGCCGGGGGCACTGCTGTGGGCACGGCGGATGCGATTCTGGCCCTGTTGGACGAACGCGGGGTGGAGTTCACTACCTGGGCCGGCTGGCAGGCCCTCGATGCCCACGAACTGATGCTCGGCAGCCTCGACGAGGTCACTCCGGGTCGCGAACGCGTGAAGGTCATCTCCCGCGCGGAACAGGTAGCGATCTCGCGCACGGAAGCGTTGTTGACCCTGTGACGTATGTGATCGCTCTGCCGTGCGTCGATGTGAAAGATCGTGCTTGCATCGATGAATGCCCGGTGGACTGCATTTATGAGGGCGAACGCTCGCTCTATATCCATCCTGACGAGTGCGTCGACTGCGGGGCCTGCGAACCGGTCTGCCCGGTCGAGGCCATCTACTACGAAGATGACCTGCCCGAACAGTGGGCCGACTACTACAAAGCCAACGTCGAATTCTTCGATGACATCGGCTCCCCGGGAGGCGCCGCCAAGATCGGCGTGCTCGCCAAGGACCACCCCGTCATCTCCGCACTGCCCCCGCAGGTCTAGACCGGCCGTGGCGGCGTGACTACGCCGTCACGGCCGAGCGCGTCGGCCGGAACGTGGCCGGTTGACCGTGCCAGCTGTTCTCGAATCAGGACGCCGCGGCATTCTCCTGCTGGTCGGCTCGGGCGCCAAGGCGTTGGCCCACGACGGCGCTGACCCCGTCTTGCCGCATACTGACACCGTAGAGGGCATCCGCTATTTCCATGGTGCGTTTTTGATGCGTGATCACAATGAGCTGGCTGGTTTCGCGCAGGTCTTCGAAGATGGTCAGTAGCCGGCCGAGGTTGGCATCATCAAGGGCAGCTTCAACCTCGTCCATGATGTAGAACGGGCTCGGGCGGGCCTTGAAAATGGCGATCAAAAGCGCCACGGCGGCGAGCGAGCGTTCGCCGCCGGAGAGCAGGGACAGGCGTTCGATCTTTTTACCGGCCGGCTTCACCGACACCTCGATGCCGGTCGTGAGCAAGTCATCGGGGTGGGTGAGCCAGATGCTGCCGCTGCCGCCAGGAAACAGCACCGGAAAAACCTCGGCGAAGGCCGCCTGGGTGTCATCGAATGCAGACGAGAAGATGGTCTGCATCTTTTCGTCGATGTCGGCGATGATGGTGAGCAGGTCGCTGCGCGTTTCGGTGAGGTCGGTGAGTTGCTCCGTGAGAAACCGGTGCCGTTGCTCGAGTGCCGCGAATTCTTCAAGCGCGAGCGGGTTCACCCGGCCGAGTTGACCGAGCTTGCGTTCAGCCGCCGCGAACCGTTTCTGCTGTTCGGCCCGATCGAAACGGATACCGCCGCCTTTGTCGTCCGTATTACTGTCCGGGGCGCTTAAGCCGATACCCGTGCCGTCGGGTGGAATAACCTGATCGGGCCCATATTCGGTGATGAGCACGTCTTCTGTCAGCGCTAGTTCGCTTGCGGCGCGTTCGAGCAGGGCCGAGAGGTGCAGTTTCTTCTCGTAGATCTCGAGTTCGAGGCCGTGTACGTTCTCAGTGATCGAGGCGAGCCGCTCGCGCAGGGCGTTCTCGTCACGACGCAGCTGCTGTAGTTCGGTGTTCTGGCTGACCCGTTCGGTTTCGGCGCTCGCTAGCTGAAGCCTCGCCTCGGCGACGGAGCGATCCGCTGCGGCGAGCACGGCAGGAAGTGCCGTGGCGACCCGGGAAGCGGCATCCACTTGGCGACGACGAACGACGGCGCGGCGGGCTGCGGCGGTGGCGGCCGTGCGGTCGGCCTCGAGCTGATGGGTGAGGCTCGTGACGTGCACTTCGCCAGCGCGCACCCGCTCGCGGGCGGTTTCCACCTGCAGCCGAGTCTCGACCTCGGTCTCGCGGGCGGCCTCGAGTTCGGTGTAGAGCGCGTCGCGCAGGGTCGCGTCAAGCATGGGGCGTGGCCGTGACCGGGCGGTGGCGAGGGTGGCTGCGGCCCGTGCGTCGACGGCTTCCGCTTCGGTGACGGCGCTGCTTGCGAGCTGCAGCGCGGCGGAGACTCGGTCGACGTCGGCGGTAGCCGCGTCTGCCTGCACCGAGAGTCGCCCACGCCGTTCGGTCAGGGTGGCGAGCCGCGTTTCACAGGCGCGCAAGGCCGCCCGCGCACGGACGGACTGCTCTTTGTGCGCCTGCAACAGTGTGCGCTGTTCGGTGAAGTCAAACCGCACACGTTCGATCTGCGAGGTCACGGCCGCCAGTTTCTCGGCGGCGGTATCGCGTTCGGCGACGAGTTCGAGCCTGCTCTGCCTGGCGCCGGACCCTCCGCGGACGACCCACGGGCTCAGCACCTCTCCGGCGAGGGTAATGACGGTGAGGTCGTTCGGTAGCTGTATGGTGCTGGCCACGGCAAAATCGTCGGCCACGACGGTCTGGGCGAGCAGACCACGTACTCCCGCCGGGCCGTCGATGACCGAGTTCGCCCAGCGGATGCCCGGCTGCGCGCCCAGTTCATCAACTGGCGCTGCAGGGTTATCGGTATCGGTATCAGCATCGGCATCAGCCACGATCAGTTCAACCCTTCCGTAATCGTCGCGTTCGGCCTGCATGATCGCGGCTAGTGCGGCTTCGCGGTTGTCGGCAAGCACGGCGTCAGCGAGGGAACCGAGTGCGGCAGCGATCGCCGTCTCGAACCCCGGCTGCACCCGCACATGGTCGGCCACGAGGCCGCGAATGCCGGCTAACTGCGCCGCGAGCACCGCCGACGAGCCGTCCTTCTGATCGAGCGCGAGGGAAAACGCGCCCTGTCGGGCCGCCTGGGCGTCGCGTTCCCGCTCGAGCCGGTGCAGGTCATCACGAAGGTGCTCCACCTCGGCCTCAACGCGCTGCACCGCGGTCTGGGCGAGTTCGAATGCCTCGGAGAGCTCGCCCGAGTCGGGTTCGCCAGCCGGCACGTCGGCTGGCAGTTCGTCGAGCTGTTCCTGCGCTTTTCGACTGCGGTCCACGGCGTCACCCCGAGCATTCTGCTGCCGCAACTGCTCACCGCGCACCGCAGTAAGCCGCGACGTCGCCGCCTCGGATTGCCCGGTCAGGTGCGAGATTTCAAGGTCGTGGCGAGAGACGAGTGCTGCCTGAGCCGCAATGTCTTCGTCGACCGCGTCGAGACACGATCGGGCCGCCGCACTCTGCTCCCGGCCGATGTCTGAGGCGATTTGGGCCGTCTCGATGCCTGCACGCAACTGCTCAACCTCGGCGGCGGCCTCGGCCAGCATGGTCGGGGTGACACTCGACACGAGTCCGGTCGACTCCGCCTGCGAACCCAGCAGGGCAAGTCGCTGATTGGCGAGGGTGAACAGTCCACGCAGGCGTTCTTGCACCGACTCCAGTTCGTGGCTGGTGCGGCGAGCCAGGTCGACGGCATCGCCGACCTGGGTGAGCTCAAGCCGCTGCACTCGCCCCTGCTTCTGCGAGAGCTGTTCCTGGAGCACGACCCGCTCGGTGTGCCGTTCACTCTCGGTGCGGTCACAGGCGTCGAGGGCGGTACGCAGCGCCACGACGTCGTCGGCGAGGAGGCGGGCGCGGGCGTCGCGGACGACGGCAGCGATGGTCTGCGCTTCCCGGGCGATTTCGGCCTGGTGTCCGAGCGGCTTGAGTTGGCGCCGAATCTCCCCGGCAAGGTCGCTCAGCCGCGTGAGGTTGGTCTGCATCGCATCAAGTTTGCGCAGAGTCTTTTCTTTGCGGCGCCGGTGTTTGAGAATGCCGGCGGCCTCTTCGATGAAGCCTCGACGTTCCTCGGGGCTCGCACGCAGCACAGCGTCGAGCTGTCCCTGCCCAACGATGACGTGCATCTCCCGGCCAAGGCCGGAGTCGCTGAGCAGTTCCTGCACGTCGAGCAGGCGGCACGTGCGCCCGTTGATGGCGTACTCGCTTGCGCCATTGCGAAACAGGGTGCGCGAAATGGTGACTTCGGAGTACTCGATCGGCAGGGCGCCGTCGGTGTTGTCAATGGTGAGAATAACCTCGGCCCGGCCGAGCGGACCGCGGGTGGACGTGCCGGCGAAGATGACGTCTTCCATTTTGCCGCCGCGCAAGGTTTTCACGCCCTGCTCGCCCATTACCCAGGCCAGGGCGTCGACGACGTTGGACTTGCCCGAGCCGTTCGGGCCCACAACGCAGGTGACACCGGGCTCAAAAGCGAACGTCGTCGGCTGCGCGAACGATTTGAAGCCCTTGAGGGTGAGGCTCTTCAAATACAACAGAAACCCTTTCGGTTGTCGGCCACCAGTACTCGTCTCGACGCTGATTCAACGGTACCGTGACCCACCGACACTGGCAGGGACATCCGCTAATCGCGAAGTGTGGCGTGCACACTTCGGTCGCTCGGACTACTCTGGCGCAGCATGAGCGACTTCTCGATCGACGAACTCGTCATTCCCGCAACTCCTAATGCGCCCGGCTGACCCGAACGACGACCCTGCCTGCCTGAGCGTGCAGGTGCTGCCAGCGTGGCGCCACCGCGGTATCGGAACCGCCCGTGCCGACCAGAGCCCGGGGCATCCGTCGGTCACGACCTTCAACGCCGAGGAGAACCGCCACATGCTCGCGGTCAACGAGGCGCTCGGCTTCGGGCCGATGCGCTCCGAGGGTGTCTGGAAACGCTTCGTGCCACCTGTTGCCTAATCATGAGTCATGAATTCTGGCTCTGTCCTGATTAGCGGGTCGAAATCATCGAGGCCCCTCTTTGAGGTGCTGCTAGCCTTGCGGTTTCAGACTGAGGGGGTTCTGGTGGTTGCACTTACCCAGATGAAAGTGATTGGTCCGTTGTTGTATCTGGTCGCGGGGATACTCGCGGCGCTCGTCGGGCTATTGCCTTGGCTGGTCACCGGGATGCGCCTTCCGCTTCAGAATCTGTGGGCGGTGACCTCCCGGGCGGAAGACATGCCGATCGTCCTGCTGCCATTCAGCCAGTACACGATCACCCTCATCGTCGCGGTGGTCGTGACCGGGTCAGCGCTCGCCGGCGGCCTCGCCCGGGTGACGCGCGCACAGCACCCCCGATTCGCTCTCGCCGCGATCATTGTCGGAGTGCTTCTCGTGCAGGTCATTGCCATCACGCAGACCGCCGTCACCGTCGCCACCGGACTCGCGGAGAGTCCGGCCGCGAAGGTATACCTGTTCGTTCTGACCGCCGGAACACTGGCGGCCAGCCTGATCGGACTACTCATTCTTGTGCTCATCGCCCGAGCGCCTGCCGCTGGCGCGGTGGTGGCCGTGAGCCTCGCCGCCGTAGCCTTTAGCTCCTGGGTCAACGGACTCATCGCGCATCCGTTCAGCTTTGAGACAACCGAAACGACCAGTACTCTGCTGGGCGCAGCCCGGTGGGTTCCGGCTGTGATCGTGGGGCTCGCCGTGGCCTGGTGTGGCCTGGCAACGATTGGTCGGGTGACCGGGGCGATCGTCAGTTTTCTTGCCCTCTGGATCGGACCGACGCTGTTCACAGCCGTGAGCGCAGCCGCGGGAACTCGTGTCCTTGCCGCCTACCCGGCCGAGATGCTCGATTATGGTGCGCAGGTATTCGTCAGCGCGCTGGGTGTGAAGGGCGGATCGGCCTCGCTCCTGATCCCCGCAGTCGTCGTGATGGTTCTGGGCCTGGCTGTGCGCTGGGCACTGCGGCGGCGGCGTATGCAGGCGGCCCTGGCCTGATGCCCCCGCCACACCGTCCAGTTCACCTCTCTCTACACCGCCCGAACGCCAACTTGTAGAAGACCGATTTGTGAGATCGGGAAACCTCCGTGAACCCTGCCTTTACGAGGACCCGTTGAGATGCATAGTTTTCGAGGTCAGTGTCTGCCTTGACCTGCACTGCACCATTCTGCAGTGCACACCGAATCGCGGCGCGGAGTGCTTCTGTGGCGAGTCCGCGTCCCCGAACGGCCTCCACGAGTCCGTAACCGATTTCAACCAAACCCTCCGCGTCTGGAGGGCCAAAGAACCCGATACCGCCCACTGCTACGTCGCCGTCGTTGATGCGGACTGAATAAAGCGTAAAGACTGTTTCACTCTGGCCGGATTCGGCGAGGGCTCTCAGCGGATCCAGTTCATCGTCCAGCGGATAGTCCGCATGCCAGACGTCGTCGGGTTCATGCTCTCGGTTAACAATGCGCTGCGCCTCAAACGGCGTCAGGGAATGCAGCGTCAATCGATCTGTAACAATATCCATGACTGAAGAATGACAAACCCCCGCCCGGATGCCTCCCTAAGCGGGATGCTGCGGTCGCGCGGGACCTGCGCCGCTGGCGGGAGGCGCAACTCACGCGCACTGGCGCAAGTCCAGCGCGACGCTCTCGACCGGATGCCCACGGCTGTATTCCCGCGTGAACGTCCGACTACCACCGTCCAGCGGCTAACGCAGGCGCTGGCAGTGCGGACAGAAGTGCGAGCCGCGGTTCATGAACTGTTCGCGAACGATCAGGGTGCCGCAGCGGGAGCACGGGTTTCCCTGCCGTCCGTAGGCTTCGAGGCTGTGGGCAAAGTAGCCGGACTGCCCGTTCACGTTCACATACTGCGCGTCAAAGCTGGTGCCGCCCTCGGCCAGAGCGCGGTGCAAAATGGTGCGCATGGCCGCGAGCAGTGTCGTCGCCCTGGCGCGCGACAGCGACGCGGCAGGCTGCTCATAGTGGATCCGCGCGGCGAACAACGCTTCGTCCGCGTAGATATTGCCGATGCCGCTAATCAGGTTTTGATCGAGCAGCGCCCGCTTAATGCCGGTGTTCTTCCGTGCGAGTGCTGCGAAGAAGGCACGGGGCGAGAACGACGGGTCGATCGGGTCGCGGGCAATGTGCGCAACCTGTCCGGGAATGCGGTCCTGCCAGACGGCATCCGCTGTGGCCATACCGGAATAGCCGCCCGGCAGCCCGTCGCTGGTGGCGATCATGGTGTCCACGGCCATGCTTCCAAAAATGCGCTGGTCGACGAAATTGACCCACAGTTCGCCGTGGGTCGGCTGTTCCAGCGTCAAGCGGATGCGCAACATGCGATCATCGGCCGCCCCGGGAGCCCGCAGCAGCACCTGGCCGCTCATACCGAGGTGAATGACGAGTGCCTGGCCGCTGTCAAGCGGCAGCCATAGAAACTTGCCGCGGCGCACCGCCGCGAGAATGCGCCGCCCAATGAGTTGCTCGGCGAATGTCCCATTTGCACGAGCGTGCCGGCGCAGGGAACGTTCGTCGAAGACCTCGACCCCGGTGACTACAGCATCGGTGACGGCCGGCTGAAGACCGGAACGCACGACTTCAACCTCGGGCAGTTCGGGCATTTCGTGCGACTTTAGAGCGCGCTGAGCTGGTCGATGGCCTCGCGTGCCGCGGCCATTTCAGCGAACTTCTTGCTCGGTCCGACGCCCTGGGCAGTCACGGAGGAACCGATCGCTACGGTCGCGACAAAAATCTTCGAGTGATCGGGGCCGCTCGATTCGAGCGTGTAAACGGGAACCTCCACGCCAATGCTCGCAGCGAGCTCTTGCAGGCTCGTTTTCGGGTCCATCGACACACCAAAGTGGCCGGGTTCAGCCAACAGGGGCTCGATCAGGCGCAGCACGAACGCGGTGGCGACTTCGCCACCGGCATCCAGAAAAGTCGCCCCGATGAGCGCCTCAACGGTGTCTGCCAGAATCGACGCTTTATCGCGCCCGCCGGTGAGAATCTCACCGCGTCCAAGGCGAATGTAATCGCCCAGCCCGAGACCGCGGGCGATCTGTGCGAGGGCGGCCGTGGAGACCAGGCTGGCCCGGCGTTTGGCCAGATGACCTTCGTCGAGGTCGGGGTAGGTGCGGTAGAGCATCACCGTGACGGCCTGGCCCAGAATCGAGTCGCCCAGAAATTCGAGGCGCTCGTTCGTAGGAATACCACCGTTTTCGTACGCAAAAGACCGGTGGGTCAGAGCAAGCTCTAGAATCACCGGTTCAATCTGCACTCCGAGGGTCGCCAACAGGGGCGACCGCTCGGCACTCACACTCTTCATCTGTCTACCTTCATCGACCGCATTCCGGTCTCTTCAGAAGGGGTGACTTAGATGTCGGCGACTTTACGACCCTTGTATTCCATGAACAACGGGGTGCCGGTGGAGTCGGTGACAACCTTGGCGCGGTGCGGCAGGCTGTAAACGACCTTGCCGCCCTCCATGGTCTTCACGAGGGTGGGAGGCGTGGCCTTCCACTGCGCGCGACGCGAGTGGGTGTTGGAACGCGACATCTTGCGCTTCGGAACTGCCATGACTACTTCTCTTCTCTGCTGTCTGAAACATGGATGTCCGCACCCATGTCTTTGTCTGTGGAAGCCGTAAACCCCGCAAGCGCTGACCACCGGGGATCGTAGCTCTCGTCGGAAACGAGTTCGGGCAGTTCGGCAAGCGGTTGTCCGGTCTCACTGTCAAGACCTGGGCAATCCCGCCGACATACCGGCTGGAACGGAAGTGCTAACACTACCGCGTCCCGGATCAAAGATTCCAAATCGACATTGTCGTCTAGAATCTCAAACTCGAAGGCTTCCTCCTGAGGATAACCGAAAAGCTCGGCAAACTGAACTCGAACCGGCAGGTCGATGTCTTTCAGGCACCGGCCGCACTCGCCGAGTGCACGTCCATACACCTCGATGCTGACCAGGATTCCTTCGTGCATTGCCTCGAGCCGCAGCTCGGTCGACAGAATCGAACCGGCTTTCACCGCTACGAGGCCAGCACCGAGATCGTCGGGAACCACAATGTCGAGGTGGCGTTCGTGCATGGTACCCGGGCGGTTGATGAGGTCACGCACGTCGACCGTATACGGAGTCTTCTTGAACTTAGTCACGGTCATAAATTGTACGCGTTCTGGGTGAGTGCTCCGTTCAGGGGGCGATCGTACGGGCCCGTCGCTCTCCGCGCAGCACCGCAGCCAGAGTGGCGAACAGTGAGGCAGGAGCGAATATTGCCCGAAAACGGATGCCGACAGTCGCCCCGCCGTGCACCCCTCGCAAGGCCACGGTCAGGTCGTCGGCGAGGGTTTCTGACGACGCCTGCGACCGGTCGAACCGCGAGCGTTCGAACGCCAGAAGTACCCGTTCGAGTGCTTCCATCACCGCAGGATCCACGGTTCGGAGACGTTTCAGGCGGGCAGCGAAGGCCCGGGGAGTTTCGGTAACCGGCACCGGTATGCCGTGATCGAGGCTGGTGTGCCGCAACTCGGTCCAGGCGAGGCCTGCCCCGGCTTTTCCGGAGCGAATGCGGCGCACCCGCGAACCACGCAGCATCCGTCTGGCTGCCGCCGGGAGGAGGATCACGAGCAGTACCAGCGTGCTGAGTCCGAGGATTCCGAGAACGTTGCTGGACTCGACCCTCTGCGTCACTGCTCCGCGTTCCAGGGCGGAATCGTCCACTAGCAGGTCCGGGCTGAGAGCGGGAGCCCTCGTGGCGCCGGCCCCACCTGGTGCTGCATTGGGTGTGTCGGCAACTGCTGCCCGCTCGTAGTTGGGTACGGTGCCACGGCCGGGCGTTGGCTCGAATTTCACCCAGCCGATGCCGACGAAGTACAACTCCGGCCAGGCGTGCAGGTCGTGGGAGTCAACGTTGTACTGCCCCAGTCCCTGCTCGAGATCCTGCGATTTAACCCCGGGCAGGTAGCCGAGGGAGACCCGCGAGGGGATACCGAGGGTGCGTGCCATCGCGGCCATGGTGGAGGCGAAATGCACGCAGTAACCGCGTTTTTCCTCAAGGAACGTTCCAATCACCCCAACTCCGCCACCGTCGTAACCGTCTTCAACGGGCGCGTCGGTGTCGTAGCTGAAGGCGCTGCTTCGTAAATAGGTCTGAATCGCGACAGCGGCGTCGTAGTTCGACGTTGTGTCCGCCGTCACCTCACGTGCGCTCTCCTCGATGATCGACGGCGGGTCGGCCGGGAGTTGTAGATTACCCACAACGCTCGCGGGATAGTCGGTGTTCGACTGTCGCAGTTGCTCGGCGGTGGGTTTCAATTCCAATGACGACACCGTGTATTTCTGACCAAGAGTGTTCCCCGTGACGCTCGCGATCGCCCGGGTACGGCTGTCCCAGTACCAGCGACCGGTCAAACCCTCGATACTGCTTGCACGTGCCGGCGCGGGCAGCCAGTGGCTGTTGACGCCGTCGATGACGACCGACGTCGACGCTTCCACTGTTTCCACTTCGGCATCGAGCCCGAATGGCTTCGGAATAGCGTCGACGGTATTGCGTGCGTCTGCCCCCTCGACGCGGGCCGTCCAGTTCAATCCGATGATCTCGTCAAGGGTGAGCAGGGTGAAATAAGGCTGCTCCGTACCGGTCGACGTGTAGTGAAATGCTGCCCCGGCCTTGGGCCGACGCAGGTCCTGTCCGAGATTGATCATGGGGCTCACCCCACTACCAAACAGCAATCCACCGGTCCGGGCCGTCACGAGTCCTCCGGCAGTAAAAGCCGGGGCGAGCGTACTCAGCAGCAGGGCACCCACGATGGCCAGGGATCCCACCAGGAGTGCGCCGCCGATCGGCCCGCGGCCGCTCGGCCGCTCCGATCGGTAGGCACGCAGCGAGCCCGCACCGGTCGAAGGATGCCTGGCCGTCTGCGTGCGCCGCACATACACGTCAACCCGCAACAGCAACAAGAATGCGATCGCGGCCACGACGAGAGCGGCGATATCGGCCCCACCATCGATGACGAAGCTCGGGGCGAGGAGCGGCACGAGTGTGAACGCCGCGCCGAGGGCGGGCCAGCGGAGCGTCATGGTGAACAGGTCCAGGAAAATAGCGATCAGTCCGGTGCCGCCGACCAGTAGGAAGAGGATACCGATGGTCACCTCGGCCGGCGTACTCTGTTGGACGATCGAGGCCCCACCATCAGTGATCAACCCGCTGAACACATCGATGGTCTGCGGTGTCGGGATGAGCCAGAACAGGCCGGTACCGCCAGCGAACAACACCGTCATCGTGCCGAGCAGCACCAGGACGTTCGCTACCGGGATGACCGCGCGCGGCAGCCCGATGCGGCGAAACAGCGCCGCGCCGACCAGCACAACGGCGCCGGCCATCGCGCAGACCCACCACCAGGCGCTGCCTCGAAGCAGCGGCCCGAGTGCAGCACAACTGATGAGGAGTAACAATAAGAGGCTGAGGGCCAGCGGCCAGAGCGCGGCATCACGCCCGCCACGCCGGCGACGTGCCGGACCGCCGGGGCGTGCCGGGGGCGGCGTCTGGCGCGTGCTCGCGGGTGCTGCCCGCTTGGTAACCACGCTAGTCATGATTGGCACCTCGATCCCCGCTCACGTCGTTCCACGCGTCTACCAGGTCATCGGCCGCGGCAAGCTCCAGACAGCGCCAGCCGGCGTCCCGCAGACGTTCGCGGGCCACACCGCTGACGGTGCGTTGCACGAACGCTATGGCGGGCTCACAGTGACGCACGAGGGCGACGAGGTCGTCGACATCCGCATCGGACACGGTCACGAGCATCGCGAATGTCGGAAGTGATAGCTGCGCGTTTCGCAAGGCGGCACGAACCGGGGCTCGGCGCTTGGCGGACAGTCGCGCGCCGCGGGCAGGCCACGGCACCGGAACCACACTGGCGAGGGCTTCCAGCAGGGCGCGATCGCCGCCGGGGGCGCGAAAAGTGGCGGGCACGTCGCCGTGCATCCCACCCAGGGTCTGTTGGTCGCCCGGCAGCAGTTGGCTGGCGCCCAGCTCGATCACCTCGAGGCGGTAGCCAGCGTCGAGCAGATGCACACCAACGGATGCCGCCAGCTCGATCGCGAGTTCAAAACCGGCCACGAGATGCGGTGGAACATGCCCGGCGCCGAGCCCCGCCGCGCCGGTCAAGGTCGTGTCGAGTACGATGCGGGCCTCCGGATTGCTGCGCTGCTCTTCCTGCCGCACCATGATTTCCCCGTGCCGGGCGGTGGCCGGCCAGTTCACTCGGCGCAGGGCATCGCCCGGGCGGTATTCGCGGGCGATGAGTTCGTCGGAGGTGGGAGTGGTCTGGCGCACCAGCTCTCGGATCGAGCCGTCGTTGTTGGACTGGGCGACGGCGCTGCCTGGCAGCGGCGTCACGCGCGGCGTCACGATCAAGTCGTGCGGCGAACCAGCCTGTCGGTCGCTGTGCGCGAAGCCGAACGGGTCGTGACGAGATACACGGAGCGGGCCGACATCGTAAACGCCGCGGTGGCGCGGCACGACGGAGTATTCCAAGCGCACTGAATCGCCGGTCGCGCCGATCCGGCTCACGAGGGGAAGGATGGCCGCCGCCGGCACCTCAACGCCGGGTGATGGGGTGTCGGCCCACCAGGCATTGCTGAGCGGCGCCGCCGAGAGGTTGTGCAACTGCAGGGAGATCACACTCTCACCGCCGACCGACACGATCGGCGGCCGAAAGACCCTGCTGACTTCGACTCGGGCGGGGCGGAGCGAAACGTAACCGGCTGCCACGAGCGGCGCCATGATCAAGAGGCTTGCCACGAACATCATGTCACGGCTGTTGACCAGCACAGCGTTGGCGAACAGCACAACTCCGGCCGCCAGAATAACCCAGCCGCGCAGGGTGAGACGCGTGGCGAATCGGGCCGCCAGCCGCGTAAACCAGTCGGCATTCACCGGCCCAGGTTCTCTCACCCCGGAGGCCATGGCTACGACGCCCCGGTAGAACCAACGGGCCGCGTCGAAACGGCGTGCACGGACGGCGCCGGTGGAGACGCCGCCGATTCGAACGGCTTCGATGGAAACCGATCGGATGCCGCGACGCCGACCGGTACTGGCGTTTCAGCGAGAATTCGACGCACGATGTCGTCAATCACCGGACCGCTGTCCTGGTGGTGGTGACCCAACGCCCGGCTGGTGGGGACCAGCCGATGGCCGAGAACGGCCACCGCGAGCGAGTCGATATCGTCGGGTAAGACGTAGTCCCGACCGCTCAACGCCGCCTGCGCTTTCGCAGCCCGGATGAGTTGAAGCGTCGCTCTTGGGCTGCCACCGAGACGCAGGTCGCGATCGTCGCGGGTGGCGCGCACCAGGTTGACCGCGTACTCCTTGACCGCCGCGGAGGCGAAAACTGCTCGTGCTGTGAGCATCATGTCACGCAGAGTCTCCTCCGATACCACGGCCGAGATCAGGGCGAGCGGGCTGTTGGTGTCGCGCGAATCGAGCATCGCGAGCTCCGAGTCGGAGTCGGGGTAGCCCATGGAAATTCGAGCCATGAACCGGTCCCGTTGCGCCTCAGGAAGGGCGTAGGTTCCCTCCATCTCGATCGGGTTTTGAGTAGCGATAACCGTGAACGGCAGGGCCAGTGGGTAGGTGGTGCCGTCAACGGTGACCTGGCGCTCCTCCATCGATTCCAGAAGCGCCGACTGGGTTTTCGGACTCGCCCGGTTGATCTCATCACCGATGACAATGTTGGCGAAGACCGGGCCCGGTTTGAACTCGAAGCGGCGCTCGGCCTGATTGAATACGGACACCCCGGTCACGTCGGATGGCAGCAGGTCGGGGGTGAATTGAATTCGCCCGACCGTGCAGTTTACGGAGCGGGCGAGCGCCTTGGCCAGCATGGTCTTGCCGACACCGGGAACGTCCTCGATGAGCAGGTGACCCTCGGCCAGCAGAACAGTCAGCGCGATCTGCACGGCCTCGTGCTTGCCATCAATGACCGTCTCGACGTTTTGCATGATCGCGCGCCCCGCATCTTGCAACTCGCGCAGGTTGCCCGCCGAAACTTCCTGTGCCGGCGGGGAGGAACGAGTCGGTTTGAGGTTCATACCCGCGACCGCTCCAGATACTGCGCAACGGCTCGCGGCACGTACGGCGAGACGTCGCCGCCCAGGCCGGCGACCTGGCGCACCAGAGAGCTGGAGACATGGGCGTTGGCCGGATCGGGCAGCAAAAAGACTGTCTCGACCGCGGCCAGATTGCGATTGACGATCGCCATCGGCGTCTCATAGGCGACATCGACCTGCGAGCGGATGCCCTTGACCAGCACGCTCGCACCGACGTCCATACAGTAGTCCACGAGCAATCCCATGCTCCAGCTGGCGACCACGATATTGGTCGGCAGCCCGGCCTCTGTGATGGCCTGTTCCAGCAGCGAGACGCGCTGACTGATGGGCAAGAGGGCCGATTTGTCGGGGTTGTGCACCACGAGAACATGAAGCTCGTCAAACAGGCCGGCCGCGCGATCGATCACGTCCAGGTGGCCCAGGGTGACGGGGTCAAATGATCCAGGGACAACGGCGATCCTGCGCATGATCACACCCTACTGCCACACGCTGACGGAACGCTGCCCGATGCATCCGCTTTGCGTCGACATTGTCAGCCTTTGTTGAGCCAGGTGCGTTCGGAATCATTCAGGCGGCGCGCGATCGCATCGCGCAGGGCCGGGTTGGTGCGGATGCCCGGATCCCCCGTGACCAGATGGTAGGCCGCTTGTCGAGCTTCGGCGATCATGTCGCCGTCGACCGCCACCCGCAGAAAGCGCAGTTTCGAACCATCACCGGATTGCACGTCACCGAGCACGTTGCCCTCCCGGCGCAGGGCGAGGTCGAGTTCAGCGAGCACGAAGCCATCGAGCGTCGCGGCGACATCACCGATGCGCTGACGGGCCGGGGACCCGTCGCGGGAATTAGTAACCAGCAGGCACAGCCCTGGCACTCCACCACGCCCGACCCGACCGCGCAACTGGTGCAGCTGCGAGACACCGAATCGGTCTGCGTCGAGTACGACCATGGCTGAGGCGTTAGGAACGTCGACACCGACCTCGATGACGGTGGTGGCGACGAGAACATCGATCTCACCGGTGGCAAAGGAGCGCATGATGCGGTCTTTCTCGTCGCTCGTCATGCGCCCGTGCAGTGCCTCGAGACGATACGGCCCCAGGGACGCGACTCCGCGCATTCCCTCAAGCACTTCTTCCACGTTGAACAGCGGACGCGGATCATCTCCCGGCGGCAGCGCAATGTCGGCCTCGTCTTCGATTTCTGCCGGAGAAATCGCCGGACACACGACAAAGCCTTGACGCCCCAAGGCGAGTTCCTGTGCCAAACTCGCCCACACTCGCCCGAACAGGGCCCCGTTCTCACCCATGGGAACAACGACACTGCGAATTCCCTGGCGCCCGGCCGGCAGTATGCGAATGGTGCTCACATCAAGGTCGCCGAACACGGTCATGGCGATGGTGCGAGGAATCGGCGTTGCCGTCATGACGAGAACGTGCGGAGGCTCGGCCCCCTTGAGCCGCAGTGTTTCGCGCTGGTCGACGCCGAACCGGTGCTGCTCATCGATCACGATCAGACCGAGGTCGAAAAAGGTCACGGTATCGCTGAGCAGGGCGTGCGTGCCGATCACAATACGCGACTGGCCAGAGACCGTGCGAAGCAGGGCCTTGCGTTTCTGCGCCATTGGCAGTTTTCCGGTCAACAAGGTCGGCATCAGTTCGGCCGCGAGATCCGGGCCGAGCAGGGTCGTGATCGACCGCAGGTGTTGCCCGGCGAGCACCTCGGTCGGTGCCAGCAACGCGGTCTGGCCGCCGGCGTCGGCCACGGCGAGCATGGCCCGCAGTGCCACCACGGTCTTGCCCGAGCCAACCTCGCCCTGCAACAGCCGATTCATCGGGCCGGACCGGGCCATGTCGGCGGCGATTTCGACCGCGCAAATTTCTTGATCGACCGTCAGTACGAAGGGCAGCGCTGCGTCGAAGCGTTCGAGGTAGCCGCCGGGCGTTGGCACTCGGGGCTGGGTACGGCGTTCCCGCGCGAGACTGTGCCGCTGCAAAAGCGCGCACTGCAGCACCCAGGCCTCGGTGAACCGCAGTGTGTCTTGGGCGGCCATCCACTGTTCTGGATCGTCGGGGCTGTGAATCCAGCGGATGGCCTGGGTGTGGTCGAGCAGACTGTGTTCGACCCGCAGATCCTCGGGAACAGGGTCGGGCAGGGTGCCGAGGCGCCGGAGTACCTGGTCGATCATGGTCTGCAGGTTCCAGCTGGTTTCGGCGGCCGTAGCGGCATAAATTGGGATGAGCGGCTTGTGCTTCAACCGCAGGGCCGGGTCGTCGCGCGCTTCTTCTTCTTCGCTTTCAAAAGTCTTGTAAGACGGGTTCGCCAGTTGACTCTGACCCTGGTACATGCGCACCTTGCCGGAGAAACTGCCGCGCAGGCCGGGTCGCAGCTGGTCAAGACGCCACTGCTGGCTGTTCTTGCCGAAAAACGTGAGGGTGAACTGACCTCCCCCGTCGGAGATGACGACCTCCACGATCGTTCCATGCCGGGATGACATGCGCTTTTCGTGCGCAGAGATGATGTCGGCGATGACCGTGATGTTGGCGCCGGGAGTGAGTTGGTTCAGGGGCCGGAGTACTTCGCGGTCGGCGTAGTCGCGCGGGTAATGGCTGAGCAGATCGTTGACGGTCTGAAACCCAAAGGCTTTCCCGAGCGCCGTCGCCTGGGGAGCGCTCAGTGCCTTTTTCAAAGGGGTGTCGAGCGTCAGCGGCTCGAGTTGGGGTGTCGGAAGGGCAACGCCATCGAATCCGGGGCTACTGGCAGCGCTCGAACCGGTCATGTTTCCATCGTAAACCGGGCCACTGACATGGTGTTGTGACCGAGCCACCACAACCAACGCCGCCGTCGCCGCCGCTTTTTCTGCGCGGAGCGTTCTTCGCGGGGCGGCTAGGCTCGAAAGGGTTATGACGCGAATTATTACCGGGTTTGCCGGCTCCCTCTCCCTGGCTGTTCCAAAGTCGGGTACGCGGCCAACCAGTGATCGGGTGCGCGAGGCCATCTTTTCAGCGCTCGACTCACGGGATGCCCTGCACGGCATGCGGGCGTTGGATCTATATGCGGGATCGGGAGCTTTGGGGCTTGAGGCCGCCAGTCGCGGTGCACGGGTAGTGACGCTCGTCGAGAACAGTTTCGGTGCGGCGGCCATGTGTCGCCGGAACGCCGAGGCCGTGCAACGGTCAGCGCCGAAGGGCACTGACCTGAAGATTGCGGTCTCCTCGCAGGCGGTTCAGTCGTTCTTGGCCGCTACCAAAGAGGGCTTCGACGTGGTGTTCATCGACCCACCGTACGACCTCAGCGAGATTGAACTCGGGCACAATTTGAGTGCACTGGCTCCCCTGCTGGCCATTGATGCGCTCGTGGTGCTTGAGCGCAGCTCCCGCTCGCCCGAGCCGGAGTGGGGCCAGGGGCTCGAACTCGAACGTCGCAAGGACTACGGCGACACGACCGTTTGGTATGCCGCCCCCACCGAGCAGCCGGCACCGTAGCACTGTCGGCGGCACACTGCTCGTGCCGCATCCGGCTCATCTAGCCGGCTGCACCGTCCCAGCCGCGGTACGGATCCCAGCCACCCTGGTCGTGTGGGGCACCGTCGACGGTGATGGAACCCCAACTCGAAGCGGATACCGCGACGACCGTGCCGAGGCGGCGAAAGTCGGGCGGCAAAACAGTGTCGGGCGCGAAGGTGGCGAGAAGCCCGTGGTCTTCCCCTCCACCGAGGGCGACCTCGATCCGCTCCCCCAGACAGCGAGAGTCGAAGTCGATACCCACACCGCTGGCCCGCGCAATGCGTCCGGCATCGATGGCCAGTCCGTCGGAGACGTCAAGCATGGCCGTGGCTCCGCCGAGCGCTGCAATCGGGCCGCTTGCAATTGGCGGCACGGGGGTGAGCTGGGCGGCCACTTCGGTGGGATGCGTGAGTTTGAGTGCGTTGGCCCTGGCACGGTCGGGTACTCCGTGGCGATCGACGCCCAGACGAAACAGCAGTTCGAGGCCGATTCCAGCGTCGCCAAGCCGGCCGGAAAGCGCCACTATGTCCCCCGGGCGCGCCCCCGATCGCAGCACGGGAGCGCGCCCCTCGAGGTCGCCGAAGGCCGTCACAGCCAGGGTGAGGACGTCTGAAGCCGACAGATCCCCGCCGACCACCCCGCAGCCGGGGGCGAGCGCCTCACAGCAGTCGCGCAGCCCGTCGACGAGGCCCTCGAGCACCGAAATGGGCGTCGACGGCGGTGCAGCGATCGCCACGACCAAAGCTGTCGGGCGAGCGCCCATCGCGGCCACGTCGGACAGATTGGTGGCGGCGGCCTTCCAGCCGAGATCGTGCGGCGACGACCACGCGAGGCGAAAATCGGGTCCCTGAATCATCATGTCGGTCGTCACGACGAACCGGCCGTCCGGCGCCGAGATGACCGCCGCATCGTCGCCCGGGCCGAGAAGTTGGGCCGCAGCTGTCGGTAGACGAGGAAAGATCCGTGCCAGCACCGCCCCCTCGCTGAGGTCGGCTAGAGTTTCGGTGGTGCCGGAGTGCGGAAGTGAAAGCGGGGCATCCGCAGCAGTGGTCATGTTAGAAACGGTAGCCTGAATACGATGTCTCACCCATTCCTGCTCCTTTCCACTGTTCCGCTTCGTTCCGTCGCCGTCGCCTCTGTGCTGGCGACCTCGCTGTTGCTGGCCGGCTGCGCCACGGCCGTACCTCTGACCCCGGCCGCCGACGCCACCAACGTGGCCTGCGCCGACGTGATAGTGCATCTGCCGTCCACCGTCGCCGATCAGGCGTCCCGGGAAACGAACGCTCAGGCGACAGGCGCCTGGGGTGACCCGGCCGCCGTGTTGCTGCACTGTGGTGTTCCGGTTCCGGCTCCCACGACGCTGCCATGCCTGAATATTAACGGCATTGACTGGATCGAAGACGACGCCGACGCCCCGACCTACCGCTACACGACCTATGGGCGCGACCCGGCCATCGAAATCGTGATCGACTCCGAAGCGGTGAGCGGCTCGACGGCGCTCATCGACGTCGCCAACGCGGTCGCGTATGTGCCGGCCACCGGTTTCTGCGTCGGTGCCGAGGACGTGCAGCTGCCCACTGACGGGGCCACGACCGCCCCGTAGAACCTCGACCCCCGCGCGCTCCGTGGCGACCGGTGCGACCACGCGGGAGTTGCGCCGCTACGCGGGAGGCGAAACTCCCACGGACTGGCGCAGGCCCAGCGTCGCGCGTGGCGCTGGAGTTCTGGCCAGACGCCAACTTCCGTGCACTGGCGCATGTCCGGCGCAGCTCGAGCGAAAACTCGCAGGCGGCGTCCTTGAAGGGTCAGGAGCCGTGGCAGGCATGGGCGATGGCCACAGAGATAAGTTCGTCGATCAGCTCCGGGTAGGTATAGCCGCTGGCCAGCCAGCAGGTCGGAAACATCGAGATGCTCGTGAACCCTGGCATGGTGTTGATTTCGTTGATAACCCAGCCGGTTGCCGTCAGGAAGAAGTCGACCCGGGCCAGGCCAGCCCCGCCGATCGCCTCGAAAGCGGCTATGGCCAAACTTTGCACCTCAGCCAATTCTGCCGCTGATAGCGGTGCGGGGCAGACCAGCTCCACTCCCGGAGCATCCAGGTACTTTGCGGCGAAGTCGTAGAAGTCGCGGCCGGTCACGACGACCTCGCCGGCTAGGGAGGCGCGGGTCGGTTCCCCCGGGCGTCCCTGCAGCACCGCAATCTCGAGTTCCCGTCCGACGAGGCCGGATTCAATGAGTACCTTGTTGTCTTCGGCGAGACCGACAGCCATGGCCTCGGCCAGCTGGTCCGGTGTAGCCACCCGGCTGACGCCGACGCTCGACCCGGCACGCGCCGGCTTCACGAAGGCAGGCAGGCCGAGCTGCTCGAGGGCGGCGTAACCCACGCCAGGGTCCCGCGCCCAGTCATCCGCTGTCAGGGTACGCCACGGCGCCACTGGCAGGGCAGCCTGCTGAAAGACGGTCTTGGCAAAGTGCTTGTCCATCCCCAGAGCGGATGCGAGAACTCCCGATCCGATATACGGCAGATTGAGCAGGTCGAGCATGCCCTGAATGGTTCCGTCCTCGCCAAACGGTCCGTGCAGAATCGGGAAGATGAGATCGACGGAACCGAGCGAACGCTCGCCAAACGCGTCGACAACGGTCAGTTCCCGGCTCGATGCGCTCTGCGGCCAGCGCACCCGGGTGCCATTGTCGGCGACAACGGGCAACGCCTGCGCGTTGAGGGCAAACTTGGCCGGGTCGTTGTCTTCGAGGACGTACGCGCCGTCGCGGGTGATTCCAACCGGGATGACGGTATAACGCTCAGGGTCGAGGGCTGCCAGCACTCCGCCCGCCGTGGCGCAGCTGATCGAGTGTTCGCTGGAACGCCCTCCAAAGAGAAGCACCACCGTGAGCTTGTCCATCGTCAAGTGTCCTTTCGCCCTGCGGTTCGCCGGAGTCAGTTGTGAGGTGCGGCGCAATGTCGCGGGGGTTGAGTGTGCCCTCGAGCACCTGGCGGACCTGTTCCACGATCGGCATCTCGACGCCCTTGGCGCGGGCTAGTTCGAGAACGGGTTTGACAGAGGCGAGGCCTTCGGTGGTCTGCTGCATCTGCTTGACGACGTCGTTGATGCTGTAACCCTGGCCGAGCAACCGCCCGGCCGTGTTGTTCCGCGACAGCGGCGACTGGCAGGTGGCGATGAGGTCGCCGAGGCCGGCCAGGCCGGCCAGAGTCTCGGGCTGAGCGCCGTAAGCGACGGCAAAGTCGGTCATTTCGACGAGGCCCCGGGTGATGATCGAGGCCTTGGTGTTCTCGCCGTAACCGACGCCGTCAACGATGCCGATGGCGACCGCGATGAGGTTTTTCAGCACGCCACCGAACTCGGTCCCGATGACATCCGTGTTCACGTAGGACCGAAAGTAGCGGTTGGTGGCCAGTTTGGCCACGGCCTGCGCGGTTTCGAGGCTCGAGGACGAGACGACGGCTCCGGTGGGCTGCTCCTTGGCTATTTCGAGCGCAAGGTTGGGCCCGCTGATCGCCGCGATGCGAGCGGGGTCGATGCGCAGCACCTCCTCGATCACCGTGCTCATGCGCATGCCCGTCGACCGTTCGACGCCCTTCATGAGCGAGACGATGATCGCATTCTCGGCCAGGTACGGCTCGACCTGATTCAGGTTTTCGCGCAGGGACTGGCTCGGAACCGAGACGAAGATCATTTCGGCGCCGGCCAGGGCCAGGTCAAGGCGGCTCGTGGCGCGCAGGCCAACGGGTAGATTCACGCCGGGCAGGTAGTCGCTGTTGCGGCGCGCTTCGGAAATTTCCCGCGCCAATTCGGGGCGGCGAGCCCACAGGACGACGTCCGCTCCGCCATCCGTCAGAATTTTAGCGAAGGTCGTTCCCCAGCTGCCCGCGCCAAGAACGGCCACCCGAGTGCCTGGTTGAACCTTCGGCAGCTGGGGGGTTCTAGGCTTCAAAACGACCGGTCTCTCTCTGATTGTGCTCCGACGGATTCCACCGTTTGGCCGGGGCTTTCTCGCCGCGCAGGTCTTCAAGCAGCGCGGTGATGGCCAGCATCACGACGGCGGTCGCCTCGTTGAGCGTTGCCGTGTCGAGGCTACGCCCGCGAAACTGGGAGAGATCGATCGGGTCGCCGATCTTCACCGTGATGGTTTTGCGCGGAAACAGGCTGATCTTCTTGGAATACCGTTCCATCAGGTGCTGGCTGCCCCAGTGGGCGGCCGGCACGATGGGAATTCCCTGCTCGAGCGCAATGCGAACGGCTCCGGTCTTGCCGCGCATCGGCCACAGGTCAGGATCACGGGTGAGGGAACCTTCCGGATACACCACGACCATCTGACCCTTTTCGGCCAAACGCTGGGCGGCTTTGACCGGCTCGCTCCCGCGCACCGATCCGCCGCGCTGCACCGGAATCTGGCCCGATTTGCGCAGCACAGCGCCGATGACGGGAATCTCGAAAACGGATGCTTTCGCCAGAAATCGTGGCAACCGCCCCAGCTTCCAGGCAACGACTCCCATGACCACGGGGTCAATCTCGCTGTAGTGGTTGGGTGAGAACACGAACGCGCCGCTGCGCGGAAACTTGTGCGCGTCGATGATGTCGTACCGTGCGGCCAGATTCATGATCGGCAGGATCAGGCCGGCGAGAATCCAAAACGCGCTTGGCCTGCTCTTCTCCGACCGAATACGAATCGGCGGCACGGATGACTGGGCAGTTACGGGCACGTCGTTATTTTCAGGCACGCGCCTATTATCCTTCGAGATCGAAGTCCGCCCCCAAAAGCCGCAGTTTACCGATGAAGTTCTCGTACCCGCGGCTGATGATTCCCACGTTACTGACCGTCGAGGTGCCCTCGGCCGAAAGTGCCGCGATCAAGTGGCTGAAGCCACCGCGCAGGTCCGGCACGATGATGTCGGCGCCGCGCAGCTTCGTCGGACCGGTAATGACGGCCGAGTGATTGAAATTGCGCTGGCCAAACCGGCACGTGTGCCCACCGAGGCATTCCCTATGAATTTGAATGGTCGCGCCCATCTCAACGAGCGCGTCGACGAAGCCGAACCGCTGCTCGTACACCGTTTCGTGCACGATCGACGTTCCGTGTGCCTTGGTCAATGCGATGACAAGCGGTTGCTGCCAGTCCGTCATGAACCCGGGGTGAACGCCCGTTTCGATAATGACGGGCTTGAGGTCACCGCCGGGGTGGTAGAAGCGGATGCCATCGTCGCAAATGTCAAAGGCGCCACCGACCTTGCGGAAGACATTGAGGAACGTGATCATCTCAGCCTGCCGGGCGCCACCGACGAAGATGTCACCGTCGGTAGCGAGGGCGGCGGCGGCCCAGCTCGCGGCCTCGTTGCGGTCGAACAGGGCACGATGGTTGTATCCGACCAGGCGCTCGACGCCCTCGATGCGGATCACCCGGTCAGTATCGACCGTGATGATGGCACCCATCTTTTGCAGAATATTAATGAGATCCATGATCTCTGGCTCGATCGCCGCGCCCTTGAGCTCGGTGAGACCCTCGGCCCTCACCGCGGTGAGCAGCACCTGCTCGGTGGCGCCCACGCTCGGGTACGGCAGCTCAAGTTTGGCGCCCTTCAGACCGTTCGGTGCCGACATACGGATGCCGTTGGGCTGCTTTTCGACGACGGCGCCAAACTTGCGCAGCACCTCAAGGTGAAAGTCGATCGGCCGGTCGCCGATGCGGCAGCCGCCGAGGTCGGGAATGAAGGCTTCGCCAAGCCGGTGCAACAGCGGACCACAGAACAAAATGGGGATGCGCGAGGAACCCGCGTGGGCGTCGATCGCGGCGAAGTGCGCGCTTTCCACGTCGACCGGGTCAAGCACGAGGGTTCCAGGCTCGTCACCCTCGGTTACCTTGACGCCGTGCACCTCGAGCAGACCGCGAACGATCCGAACATCGCTGATGTTCGGAACGTCCTTGAGGACGCTCGGGGTTTCACCGAGCAGAGCTGCGACCATGGCCTTGGTGACGAGGTTCTTCGCCCCCTTCACCTCGATGCGACCCACCAGCGGAATACCGCCGCGGATGGTGATTTTGTCAGCGGTGAGACCGACGGATGCCCCGTGGTTCTGAGCACTGCCCCGCTCGTTCGCGTCGTCGTGCTGACTGGCACCGTTCAAATTCTTCGCTTCTTGATCACGCCGGGCTTCGCTGAGAGTGCTCACAAAATACCTGTCCTGGTGCAAATTGATGCAATACAAATTACTGCAAATTGACGCGGGCCGAATCTGCGGAGAGCGCCGGAAGGGTGCGGGGCAACCACGACTCGCGCGTCCCTTCGAATTCCTTTATCCGCGCTTCGTCACGCAGAGTCAACCCGATGTCATCGAGACCTTCGAGCAGCCGCCATCTAGTGTAATCATCGATTTCGAATTTCACTGTCAGATCCCCGACACGCGCTGTTTTACTCACCAGATCCACGGTCAACTCCACCCCGGGGGCGCACTCGATAAGGTTCCACAGGGTTTCGGCATCCGCTTCGCTGATTTGGCCGGCGAGCAAGCCCTGTTTGCCGGAGTTTCCGCGAAAGATATCGCCGAACCGGGGGCTGAGCACCACGTCGAAGCCGTAATCGCGCAGCGCCCAGACGGCGTGTTCGCGCGATGATCCAATTCCGAAGTCGGCCCCGGCGATGAGCACGCGACCGCCCTGATACTCCTTCTTATTGATGACGAAGTCGGGGTCGAGGCGCCAGGCCGCGAACAACGCGTCCTCAAAGCCGGTGCGCGTAACGCGCTTGAGATGGACGGCGGGAATGATCTGGTCGGTATCGACATTGGAACGGCGCAGCGGTACCGCGATGCCGGTGACGGTGGTGAATTTCTGCATGGTTACTGGTCTCCAGCCTGGTCGAGATCCCACGGACTACTGAGCGTGCCGCGAATGGCCGTGGCGGCAGCGACGAGCGGCGACACCAGGTGGGTGCGCCCGCCCTTTCCCTGACGTCCTTCAAAGTTGCGGTTACTGGTCGACGCGCAGCGTTCGCCCGGTTCCAGCTGGTCGGGGTTCATGCCGAGGCACATCGAACAGCCGGCGAAGCGCCATTCGGCTCCGAAGTCGAGGAAGATCTGGTCGAGCCCCTCGGCTTCGGCCTCGATGCGCACCCGGGCAGAGCCGGGAACAACCATCATGCGCAAGCCCTCGGCTTTGGTTTTGCCCTTGATGATTTCGGCGGCGGCGCGGAGATCTTCGACCCGGCTGTTGGTGCAGGAGCCGAGAAAAACGGTATCGACCCGAATGTCCTTCATCGGGGTGCCGGCCGCGAGGTCCATATATTCCAGGGCCCGCTCGGCCGCCGAGCGCTCGTTGACGTCGACGATCTCGGCGGGGTTCGGAACAGATCCGCTCAGGGATACGCCCTGTCCGGGGTTGGTACCCCACGTCACAAACGGTTCGAGCTCGTTGGCGTCGATGATGACCTCGGCGTCGTAGGTCGCGCCTTCGTCGGTGGCCAGCGTCTCCCAGTACGAGACGGCAGCGTCCCATTCAACGCCGCGGGGCGCATGGGCACGCCCTTCAAGGTAGTCGTAGGTGACCTGGTCGGGGGCGACCATGCCGGCACGGGCGCCGGCTTCGATCGACATGTTGCAGATGGTCATGCGCCCCTCCATGGAAAGTGCCCTGATGGCCTCACCACGGTATTCGAGCACGTAACCGGCGCCCCCACCGGTTCCGATTTTGGCAATCACGGCGAGAATGATGTCTTTCGCGGTTACCCCGGCGCGCAACGTACCGTTGACCGTAATGGCCATGGTTTTGAACGGGTTTAGCGGCAGAGTCTGCGTGGCCATGACGTGCTCGACCTCGCTCGTGCCGATACCGAGCGCCATTGCGCCGAACGCACCGTGGGTGGACGTGTGCGAGTCTCCACACACCACGGTAATTCCGGGCTGGGTCAGGCCAAGCTGCGGGCCGACGACGTGCACGATGCCCTGTTCGATGTCACCGAGCGAGTGCAGGCGCACCCCGTATTCGGCGCAGTTACGGCGCAGGGTCTCGATCTGGGTACGACTGGTGAGGTCGGCGATGGGCTTGTCGATGGCGAGCGTTGGAGTGTTGTGGTCCTCGGTCGCGATGGTCAGATCGGGCCGACGCAGCATGCGATTAGCCAGTCTCAGGCCGTCGAAGGCTTGCGGGCTGGTGACCTCGTGCAGCAGGTGCAGGTCGATGTAGATCAGGTCAGGCGTGCCGTCCTCACCCTTGGTGACGAGGTGCTTGTCCCAGACCTTTTCGGCCAGGGTACGAAGACCAGTGCCGGAGTCTCTTTGCGAAGTGGATATTACGTTGGTCATTTTGAGCGTCTTCCTCACGAATCGATGGCAGCCACACCGAACTCCGCGACGAGGGAGGCCTCAGTACAGGGACTCGTCGCGGCACAGAAGAAGTCGGCTCAGCACCACGGATTCAGGGTAACACCTCGCCCAGCCACTCGGCTCGCAAACGCGGGCTGGAACGGTCAGTCGAACGCAGACTCCACGTAAACGACGCTCACATTGTCGCGTCCGCCCTGCTCGAGGGCTTCGTCGACGAGAATGTCGGCGACACTGCGCCCTGCGACATCCAGACGGATGTCCATAGCCAGGACTCGCGCGATCGCCGCGTCGTCGAGTTCTTTGGTCAGTCCGTCGGAGCAGATCAAAAAGGACTGGTGCGCCAGGGCTGGCAGCAGCCAGACGTCGGCATCGACAAACTCATCGGCGCCGATCGCCCGGGTGATGACGTTGCGCTCGGGGTGTTTCTCGGCGTCGTCGACCGAAATCAGGCCAGCGTCGACCATCTCCTGCACTGCGGAATGGTCAACGGACAACTGGGCCAAAACACCGTCGATCCAGGTGTATACGCGTGAATCGCCGACGTTGAAGACCATCCAGTGATAGCCGCCGGAATCGCCGGCATCGACGAAGGCGATGCCGGCGAGGGTGGTGCCCGACACCGCGGTGCCGTAGTCATCGGCTGCGCTCAAATCGCGTACGGCGTCGTTTGAAGAGTGGATGGCGTCGAGGATACGCTCCGGCGTCGAAGGCAGGTCGCGCGCGATGTGCTCGTCAAACACCCGAAGTACCGTCTGGCTGGCGACCTCCCCCTGGGCGTGCCCGCCCATGCCATCGGCCACGAGGAACACTGGGGACTGCGCGAGAACGCTGTCTTCATTGACCTTGCGCACGCTGCCGACATCGCTGCGCGCGCTGAAAGAGAGGCGGGCGACAGCGGTGGAAAGTTCAATCCTGCTCTGCTGCTGCAGAGTCATGAGAGCCCCCCGTTCGCCGACGCCCGGCCTCGACCTGTCATTCGTTGGCGTTTACCGAAATCTCTTCGGCCAGCGTGTGGCCACGCTCTTTGGCATCGTGACCAGCCTTGATCAGGCTCGCCACGGTGGCAACGGCCATGCTGCCGATAATCACGCCGAGCGAGGTCCAGGTGCCGATCTCGGGCGCCCACAACATGGGATCACCACCGTTGATGAAGGGGACTTCGTTGGTGTGCATCGCGTGCAGCACGAGCTTGACGCCGATAAAGCCGAGAATAACCGCGATGCCGTACTTGAGGTATTCAAGACGTTCGAGCAGTCCGCCGAGGAGGAAGTACAGCTGGCGCAGGCCCATGAGGGCGAAGATATTGGCGGTGAACACGATGAACGGGCTCGTCGTGATGCCGAAGATCGCTGGAATGGAATCAAGGGCGAAGATGAGGTCGGTGGTGCCGATCGCGATGAACACGATGAGCATCGGCGTAAAGATCTTCTTGCCATCGACCATCGTGCGAACCTTAGAGCCGTCGAATTCTGACGAGATGCGAATGCGGCGGCGAAGCAGGCGGATGACGCCGTTCTCTTTTTCTTCTGTTTCTGCCTCAGAGGAGAACGCTTGCTTCACTGCCGTGTAGAACAGGAACGCGCCAAAGATGTAGAAGATCCAGGCATAGCTTTCGATCAGCTGGGCGCCGAGCAGAATGAAGATCCCGCGCAGCACGAGAGCGATGATAATACCCACCATCAGGACTTCCTGCTGGTATTTTCGCGGTACGGAGAACCGGGCCATGATGATGACAAAGACAAACAGGTTATCGATCGACAGGCTGTACTCGGTTAGCCAGCCGGCGAGAAATTGACCAGCATGTTCGGCGTCACCGAGAATCAGCATCAAGAGCGCGAAAATGAGCGCGAGACCAACGTAGAACGCCACCCAGAGCCCGGCCTCGCGCATACTCGGAACGTGCGGGCGCTTGTAGACGATGAGCAGGTCGGCGACCAGAATAAGGGTCAAAACGACCAATGATCCAGCTTCAAACCAAAGAGGCAGGGCGAGTTCCACAGGGGCCTTTCAAAAAATGAGGGGGGTCGGGCATAGCAGAACCCGAAAGTCTCTCCCGCACCGATAACGTCCAAACGGAACCAATCGATACCACCGCGACCGGGGCCCCGCCAGCGCGGCCCGTATTGACGATCGCGACATAGAACCCGATCGGGCCCAGAGGGATACTCCCCTTCGCTGGAAAAAGCCTATCAGTGTGGCGGCCCCACGCGCACCGGTCGGAAAAGCACGAGTGCGCAGTCTGCTCAGTGACTGATCTGACGGGGAATAGTCCGGGTCCGGTTCCGGAGCCGCAGGATCAGCATGAGGACACCTGCCAGAAACAGAAGGATTGCAGCGCCGCGGACCGGTGTCGCTGCCATTCCGGTGCGGGCGAGTTCGGTCGTTTCCGGGGAGACCTCTGCAATCCTGACACTGCCGGGGCCAGCGTTGGTGCTGGTGCTGGTGCTGCTGCTGGTGCTCGTGCTGGTGCTGGTGCTGGTGCTGGTGCTGGTGCTGATGACGGAGATCGTTTCCGAGGCCAGTTGCGCAGTCGAGGAAGTCACTCCGATCATCACGATGTGGTGCAGGCCGGCCACTGTCGCCGCGGGGACGATAACGCTGGTTACGATGGCGCCGTTTGCATTAGCTGTGACGGTTGACAGCAGCACGGGTGTGGAGTGAATCCAAACCTGAACGGACTCCCCTGGATCGAAATCGGCGCCGGTCACAGCGAGTGACTGCAGCGCCCCCTCCGTAACGGTTTGTTCGAGAGTGGTGTTGGTCGGCGGCGTGGTGGCCACCACGAAACTCTGGCTAACCGAGCGCGCGTTTCCATACGTGTCTTCGGCCGTGACGACGACGTCGACGTTTCCGTCGGCCAGCGGACCGGGCTCGACAGTCCAGACGCCCTTGAGCTGTACCGTTGCGCTCAAAACCTGCCCAGCCACCCTGACTGACAGGATCGCGCCGAACGGGGCATCCGTCGTGCCCGACAGTTTTGGCGTAGTGTCGCGCGTGCGACCCCTCGGTGCCACGGTCACGGCCACAGTGGGAGCGGTCGTGTCGATGGTGAAGAGCTGAGCCGAATCAGCGCTGATGTTCGTCGCGAGGTCCACGACGGTCACCGCGACGGTGTATTCACCGTCAGCGGAGATGTCGGCCGAGGCGACGGACCACGTTCCGCCAGCCGTCACAGTCGTCCTGAGAATCTGCCCGCCGATCGTCACGGTCACAGCAGAGCCGGCCGCAGCCGTCGAGGTACCGACGAAGGTCGGTGCTGGATCGTTAGATGCTGCTGCCGCGCCCCCGGTGACAGTGACGTCGGGGGCCGCGACCACGCTATAAACCTGGGTTGCAACACCCGTATTGCCGGCGGTATCCGTGATCGACGCCCTGACGGCATGATCGCCCTTGGCAAGCGTTGCGGCGGTCACCGACCACCTGCCGCCCTCGATGACGGTGGCCCCGAGCGTCTGGGTCCCCACCACAACGGATACCGCGGTGCCGACGAGTGCATCGGACGTGCCTGAAATGGTCGGTGCCGTATCGACGCTGGTGAGTGCGGACCCTCCGGAAATGGACACGATCGGTGCGACGGTGTCGACGGGGTACGCCTGCGTCGCGGTTTGGCTGTTACCCGCCGGGTCCGTGACCACAGCGGAGGCGACGTGATTACCGTCGCTGAGTGCGCCGGCCGTGACCGACCACGCGCCGTCGGTAACGGTGGCGGACAGGGTCTGGTTGGCCACGGTGACGGTGACAACGGTGCCGTCGGCCGCATCCGTTCTGCCCGAGATGGTCGGGGTGGCGTCGTTGATCAGCGTGGAACCCGCGTTTATGGCCAGCGAGGGTCTGGTGGTGTCCAGGGTGATGGTCTGGCTCCCCGTTCCGGCAACGCCGCCGGCGGTGATGGTGACGACGACCGGGTAGACACCATCGGAACCAAGGTCGGCCACGGGCACCGAGAATGCGCCGTCCGTGACGATCGATGCGACGGTACGGCCGTCGATCAGCACGGAAACGACGCTGCCATTAGCCGCGTTGGTCGTGCCGGAGATCGCCGGTGCCGCGTCGTTGGTCAGGCGCATGGCGCCCCCGGTGATCGTGACCCGAGGAGCCACGGCCACGCGGTACGACTGGGTGGCCATTCCGATATTGCCGGCCACGTCCGTAATCGAGACGGTGACGGTGTGCTCGCCCTCGCCCAGTGCCGCGGCCGTCACCGACCAGGTACCACCGTCAACAACAGTGGTCGCCAACATCTGACCAGCCACGGTCACAGCGACCGCCGTGCCAACGGGAGCATCCGTCGTACCCGAAATAGTCGGCGTGCCATCAGCCGTCGTCAACGATGAACCGCCGGCGATAGCCACCGTCGGCGCCGTCGTATCCAGCGTCAGACTCTGCCTCCCTGTTCCATCAACGCCGCCGACAGTAATGGTGACAACGACCGGGTAGACACCATCGGCACCAAGGTCGGCCGCGAGCACCGACCAAGCACCGGCCGTCACTGTCGATGACACCGTGGCGCCGTCGATCAGCATGGTAACGACGCTGCCATTGGCCGCGTCGGTCGTACCCGAAATAGTCGGAGTTCGATCGGTGGTTGTCAGCGTTGCCCCACGCGCAAAGACCACCGTCGGCGCCTTAGCGTCGTGAGTCAAGGTCTGCGTAGCGCGGCCCCTGTTACCCGCCAAATCCGTAACCGAGACGGTGACGGTGTGCTCGCCCTCGCCCAATGCCGCGGCCCTCACCGACCAGGTACCACCGTCAACAACAGTGGTCGCCAACATCTGACCAGCCACGGTCACAGCGACCGCCGTGCCAACGGGAGCATCCGTCGTACCCGAAATAGTCGGCGTGCCATCAGCCATCGTCAACGATGAACCGCCGGCGATAGCCACCGTCGGCGCCGTCGCATCCAGCGTCAGACTCTGCGTAGCGCGACCCCTGTTACCCGCCAAATCCGTAACCGAGACGGTGACGGTGTGCTCGCCCTCGCCCAATGCCGCGGCCGTCACCGACCAGGTACCACCGTCAACAACAGTG
>NZ_SOHN01000012.1:0-30347 GCF_004404025.1 Cryobacterium serini | reverse complement strand
TGGGAGAGTAGGACACCGCCGGACTTAACTTAGAAACAAACAGAAAGGCCACCTTCGGGTGGCCTTTCTGCGTTAACGGCCACCTTCGGGTGGCCGTCGTGCGTTAATCGTCCCATCCCGCGCGGGGGGCTGAGATCAGAAACTGAACTTCTGCGGGGCGACGGGACACTCGCTCCTCAGCTCAAACATTCGGGGTGTTTTGGGGGCCTCCGCGAAAAGCATGCGGAGACCCCCAAAACACCCCGAAAACTCGACACCCCGCGAATATCCCACCACCCCGCGCCGCCCACCACCACGCGCACCACCGAACAATATGGGCCACGCACTGTCGCTAGGAATCTAGCGGTGGCATACACGTTTACTTTTTCGAAAAATCATTCGGTGTGAGGCTGGCGATGCGATGCGCATGAGCGTGGAGCGTGTCCTCGTCGATGTGCAATCCGCTGTCCGTAAAGCGCTGATGTAGAGCGTTTAGAACGAGCGCCTCGTCATGACCTGCCAGGTCAGCTTCTTGTTGCATCAGAATCCCTGCCGCCTTGGCGTCATCCGGTTGGGAATGTTGGTCTTGAACGGGTTCGTCTTGGGTTTCGTTTTCGTGGGTCATTCTGTCTTCTCCTCTTTGGACTGGAGCATTGGGTTTGCGCGCGTCAAAGACTAAACGATCTAGGCGCGACGTTCATCAGCCTGTAGACAAATCACGGTAGTCCTCGAACTCGCGACTGACCAGTGTGCTGCGCCGGCCGGAGCGCTCCTGGTGGTCTCATCCTGGCGGGGAGGCACGTGCAGATAGCTGAAATAGCCGGCGTTTCGCTGGCGTCGAGTCATTCTCGCGAGGAGTCGTGGCGGGTAGAGCCTTTCTGGGTCGAAGCAGTACTCACGGAGTGGAAGGCATGGTTCACGCGCACGCCATCACCGCCAGCGCATGAAACGAACACGGCCGCCCACCCTTGCGGTTGGAACGGCCGGTTCAGTCGGTTAGCTCAGCGGAAAAGATTACTCGGCACGAGCCACAAAGCGCACCGCCATGGCCTTGTAGCCGGGGGTGTTTGATTCCCGCGCCACAAGCTCGCGGTGCATCAACGCGTTGGCCTCGGGGAAGTACGCCGCCGCACAGCCGCGCGGGGTCGGGTAGAACACGAGACGAAAGTCATCCGCGCGGCGCTCGGCGCCTTGGAAGGTACTAATCACGTCGACCGGCGCACGATCGGAAAACCCCATCTCCGCTGCATCCTCGGCGTTGATGAGAATCACCCGGCGACCGTTGGAGATACCGCGGTAGCGGTCGTCGAGGCCGTAGAACGTCGTGTTGTACTGGTCGTGGCTGCGCATGGTCTGCAAGATCAGGTGGCCGACCGCTGGGGTGAGATATTCCAGCGGGCTCACCGTGAAGCGGGCCAGGCCAATGTCGGTCTTGAAGCTACGGGTATCGCGCGGTGGGTTCGGCAATACAAAGCCGTTTTTGGTCTTGAGCCGGGCGTTGAAGTTGGCGAAACCTGGCAGCACCCGGGAGATGTGGTCACGGATGACGTCGTAGTCCTCGGCCATGGCCTTCCAGTCGATGACGTGGTCGGCGCCGAGGGTGGCGTTAGCCATGCGAGCGATGATCACAGGTTCGGCCAGCATGTGCTCGGAGACCGGCTTCAGGCGCCCCTGGGTGGTGCGCACAACGGACATGGAGTCTTCGACGCTGAGCACCTGACGGCCATCAGGATGTTTGTCGTCCGTGTCCGTTCGGCCAAGGGTCGGCAAAATCAATGAGGTCAGGCCGTGGCGGACGTGCGACCGGTTGGGCTTGGTCGACACGCTCACTGTCAGGCCTACGCGCTGCATCGCTGCTTCGAGTAGATCGGTGTCCGAGCACGCCAACGCGAAATTTCCGCCCATGGAGATGAAGACGTCAACATTGTTCTTCTCGAACGCGTCCACGGTGTCGACTGAGTCGAGGCCATGTTCGCGTGGAGATTCAATTGAGAATTCTTTGTCGAGGGCCGCGAGCATTGGCTCCTGCGGCTTCTCCCAGACGCCCATAGTGCGGTCGCCCTGCACATTGGAGTGCCCCCGCACCGGGCACGCTCCAGCGCCGGGCTTGCCGAAATTCCCTTGGAGCAGGAGCAGATTGATGATCTCCTTGAGCGTGTTTACCGAGTGCGGCTGCTGCGTAAGGCCGAGCGCCCAGCAGATGATGGTGGCTTTGGAAGCGACCATCATCTGGGCGACGGTCGAGATCTGCAGACGGGAAAGACCGGTGGCAGCTTCGGTCTGCTCCCAGTCGATAGTCTTGCGGGCGGCCCGGTAAGCGTCGATCCCATCGGTGTTCTCGGCGATGAAAGCGTGATCCACGACCGAGCCCGGAACGCGCTCTTCTTCCTCAAGCAGGAGATGCCCCAGTGCCTGGAACAGGGCCAGGTCGGCCCCGACCTTGATCTGCAGAAATTCGTCGGCGAGGTTCGTGCCGGTTCCGATCAGCCCGGTGGGGGTCTGCGGGTCCTTGAAGTTGAACAGACCGGCTTCGGGGAGGGGGTTCACTGCGACGATTTTTCCGCCATTATCCTTGCATGCGGCCAATGCCGAGAGCATGCGGGGATGGTTTGTGCCGGGGTTCTGTCCGACAACGAAGATGAGCTCGGCCCGGTGGATATCGTCAAGCGACACCGTGCCCTTGCCGATACCGATCGTGGGGTTCAGCGCCGACCCAGAGGATTCATGGCACATGTTTGAACAGTCCGGCAGGTTGTTGGTGCCAATCGACCGGGCAAAGAGCTGGTACATGAACGCTGACTCGTTCGCCGTGCGACCCGAGGTGTAGAACACCGTGCGCTGCGGAGTGCTTTCGCGAATTTTCTGCCCGACGAGCTCGAAGGCGTCGTCCCAACTGATTTGAGAATAGTGCGTGTCACCGGGACGGATGACCACAGGGTGCGTGATACGGCCTTGGTTGCCCAGCCAGTACTCGGTCTTGGTCGCCAGCTCCTCGACGGAATGCTCCGCCCAGAAATCGGGACCCACCGTGCGCGTGGTGCTCTCCTCGGCCACGGCCTTGGCACCGTTCTCGCAGAATTCCGCTGTCTTGCGGTGCCCCTGGGATTCCGGCCACGCGCATCCAGGGCAGTCGGTGCCGTCACGTTGATTGAGTCGAAGCAAGGAGCGAGCTGTGCGGGACAGTCCGGCCTGAGCGATGCCGCGGTCCAGCGCCACCACGACGGCTTCGACGCCCGCTGCGTGAGTTCTGGGTTTCTTGACGATGAGATTAGCTTCGTTGATGTCTTTTACCGGTGCTGCACGTTTCATGCTTCTATCCTGCCCCCAAAAAATAATCGCCGAAACAATGAAACCCCGTGAAAAAAGATTTACGACGATATGGACGTACATTGTTTTCGGACATCTGTTATTTAAAAGAGCTTTCCGCGTCACAGAGTCCGCATGATAAGGGCGCATATCCTGCGGGCCTGCTAATTTCTTTACCTGGATCGGAGCGGATCGGGATCGACAGTGGTGGGCGCTGCCGGGACCCGCCTGCGGCCTAGGGGATTCGGGCGCGTGACTATCTGCAGACATAGTGAAAATGGTTCTTGTCTCCTTCAGGTCGGGACCGAACATTTGCGAAGCTCTCAATTAGGTGATAAGACTAAAAAGGTGAGTGGGTAACGACTCGACGAAAAGTCGCCTGCTTAGCGTAATGATTCGTTACTCGTGAAAGAAGCCGTCTGAGAGCGGCTGAACACCTATAGCGTTCTAAATGTCACGCTGGCCATTGGTGTCCCGAAATCCGCGTCTGGAGCTTAACTCCTACGCCACGACTTCTTGTGGCGCCCGCCGCCAGACCGATGCCGGCCGCCGTATTGGCTCCAGTCTCCTGCGCCGCAGAATTGGCAACACCAGAAGAAACGTTGGCGGGAATGTAGCTGCGGTCGCTGTTGCGTAGCGCTGGGTTAGTGATGGGCTGTGCGCCATAAGTGTTCTCGTGGGGGACTTATTCAAAACCATCGGAAGGGTAGAGCTATGTATTCATCAGCCACTGTGATCGGCGGAACGACCAAAAAACCGACGGCGGGACGGTGGGGGATTGTGATCGCAGCGCTGTTGCTGCAGTTCTCGATTGGCGCCGTCTACGCGTGGAGTGTGTTCAGCTCAGCGTTGCAAAGCCCGGATGCTATGGGGCTCACCAATCCGGAAGCATCTCTGCCGTTTACCGTGACAATTGGCATGATTTTCATCGGCAGCTACATTGGTGGGAGGATCCAGGACAAGAAGGGGCCGCGGCCGGTGGCCCTTAGCGGCGGCATCATCTACGGTTTTGGATGCATCCTTGCGTCGTTTGCTCTCTCGCATGACAACACCCAGCTGTGGCTCCTGATCCTCGGCTACGGAGTCATCAGCGGGTTCGGCCTCGGCTTGGCGTACATCGTGCCGATTGCAATGTTGCAGAAGTGGTTCCCCGACAAGCGCGGTCTTATTACCGGACTCGCGGTCGCCGGCTTCGGATTTGGTGCGGTCCTGACCGCGCCCATCGCCCAGTGGCTGATCGCCATGACTCCGACGGAACCAAACCGAGCTTTTCTGCCTCTCGGTATCGGTTACCTCGTGCTCGCGCTGATCGGCGCGGCGTTTTTCCGTAACCCATCAGCCGGATACACGGTGCCGGGGTGGGTGCCTGCGTCAACAGGCAAGGCGCACGACAGCTACAAGCAGTTCACCGAAAAAGAGGCCCTACGGACACCGCAGTGGTACTTTCTGGCGGCAATTCTCACCCTTAACGTCACCGTCGGTATTGCGTTGGTCGCCCAGGCCAACTCGAGTGCGATCGACATCGCCGGTTATAGCATCGGTGGTGCTGCAGCGCTCGTCGGAGTGCTGGCGCTGTTCAATGGAGGTGGCCGTGTCTTTTGGGCGTGGGTTTCTGGGAAGACCGGTCGGATGACGACATTCGGTCTGATGCTCGGCTTGCAGGGTGTCTGTTTGCTGGTCATCCCCCACGCCAGCAACGCCGTGCTGTTCTTCGTCCTCGCCGCCATCGTCTACCTCTGCTTCGGGGCGGGTTCGGCACGATGCCTGCAACGGCGGGCGACTTCTTCGGAGTCAAACACGCTGGTGCGATCTATGGACTCATGATCATCGGGTGGAGCCTCGGCGGGATCATCGGCTCGCCAATCATCGCCGCCCTTATCGGCGCGGACAAGGATTACACGCTGGGCTACACCGTCATGGGCATTATTGCCCTGATGTCGGTGATCGTCCCCATCATCACTAAAATGCCGCGACCGAAGGGTGACGAGGCGAAGTCACCTGCCGTAAGCGCGGTAGACGAACTATCGAGGGTTGTCAGCTAAAAGGAGCGAAGAGCGGCAGTGGTGTCGGGCACGCCCGGCACCACTGCCGCTCTTCGCGCAAGATCAGGCGCATCGTTTGCCGGAGACCCATTGCAGGGCACCCAGAATGGCGACGCCTGTTCCGGCCATCCCGACAAACATACCGATGAGCATCCAGAACAGCAGCGGCTCCAGTCCGCCAACTGTCACGTCGGCCCGCACGATCGTGCCGATAAGAAAACCCAGGATCGGCGTGAACAAGCCGATGAACGATCCCACGAGCATCAGTCGGATGCACCGGGTGCGGTGCGCGGTCGAGCCGGTGCGGTTCTTCTCCCGCAGGACCTCACTCATGAGTAACTCCCTTCCGGAACGGGAACGGGAACGGCAACCGGCGGGGAGGCCGGTGCCGCCGCGGGCGCCGGGACACTGCCGGCAGTCGGCAGAGACCCGGTGGCCGCCTGCTTGTCGAGCCACTGCGGGATCTTATTCAGGAACGGCCCGATGATATCCATCGGCAGCGGGAAGACCACCGTGGAGTTATGGTCGGCTCCGAGCTCGAGCAGCGTCTGCAAATAGCGCAGCTGCAACGACGCCGGGTTGCGGCTGAGGATCTCGGCTGCTTGACCGAGTTCCTCCGAGGCCTGCAACTCACCGTGTGCGTTGATGATCTTCGCGCGACGCTCCCGCTCGGCTTCTGCCTCGCGGGCCATCGCCCGCTGCATCGCCTGCGGGATCTCCACATCCTTGATCTCGACGACCTTGACCTGAACGCCCCACGGTTCGGTCTGGGCGTTGATGTTGCGGGCGAGATCCTCGTTGAGATCGGCGCGGTGCGCCAGCAGGGTGTCGAGGTCGGCACGCCCGACGACGGACCGCAGTGTGGTCTGCGCCATCTGCGAGGTAGCAACAGCGTGGTTTTCCACTCCCATCACCGACCGAACCGGGTCGGTGACCTGGAACAGCACGACCGCATTAACCCGGGCGGGTACGTTGTCCTTGGTGATGACGTCCTGCGGCGGAATCGTGAGCGTCACGATGCGCAGATCGACGCGGACCATGGTGTCGATCCCGAGGAAGACGATCTGCACTCCGGGCTGGCGAATTGGACGCAACCGCCCAAATCGAAAAGTGACGCCCCGTTCGTATTCCTGCAAGACCTTGAACGAGGCCGCGAACCAGATCAATACCAGGCCGAGCACGATCAGGAGCACAATCAGCCACGCCATCAGCGATTTTTCTCTCGGGTCCCGGCGGTGGCCGCGCCGGGTAGGCCGGGGTCGGCTTCCGCTTCCCGTTCGGTCCAGCGGGTGGAATACGGTGAATGCACGGTGTCTCCTGTCGTTTTGGCGGGGCCGGGAACCTGTCTCGGACCGGTTTTTCTGATGTTGCCGTAGCCGCGGGCGACTTCCCTGAGGCGGCCGGCTTCCCGAGTGGCGACACTCTCGTCGAGACCTTCGTGGCGCAGGTGTGCGGGAAACCCGGCCGGGCTGCGCCGCAGGTGCGACCAGAGCGGCCAGCTACACACGGCGATGGTGACAGCTGCCGCCCCCAGGATCACGAGTTCAACCCCGGTGCGCTGTTGCAGCATCGTGGCTAGCGGCCAGACCAGGCCGAGTACTACCACGACGCAGGCGATTCCCCGGTGGAATCGCTCCGCCTCCGAACTCGGCCAGGGGTCGATGTTGCGGGCAACCTGACGGCCGGCGTCCGAGGTCGTGCAGGTGTCTTTCACCGGGCACGGATTGCACACGGTCGCACTAGCCTGATAGCGCGTCACCCGGTTGTCCGGGTCGAAGGAGATCGGCCACAGCCACTGGTCTTCCGAGCATTTCCAGGCGTCGTGGTCTTCGTGGTAGGTGAAGCCCCCCGACCGCGCGGCGGTCGTCTTGGTAGCGGTCCGCCGCGCGAGAAGGTCGAGGATGTGCGCCACCATCAGCAGAAATCCGCCGTAGGTGAGCGCGAACCAGACCTCCGAATCGATGGCCCCCATCAGGAGCCGTCCACCGGGCGGGTACCATCGTCGGTATTTGATTCGGTGGCCGATCGGTTGTCCGAGGCGTATCCGCTCGTGCTTCCGGCCGGGGACCCGTCTTCGATCGTCGGTTCGGCACGGTACGCCGAGACGGATGCCGCCGGCTGCGCTTCCACAAACAGCGCCTCCATGGGTACATCCTGGGTACTGCCCTTGATGCGGTAGCGCACGCCGAGCCATGCGATCCAAACAAACGGCATAACACCGCCGACGATGAAGAGTACGTCACCGGGCAACCGCAGCCACTCAAGCACGGCATTACCGGGTTCGGTGATGAAGTTCAGGCTGCGCGCCTCGAAGTACCCGTCGTTGATGGAATGCCACAGTTGAATGACACCGAGCGGCAGCAGGGTCGCGAACGTCATCCACGCCAGCCCGAGGTTGAGGCACCAAAACGACAATTTTGCCAGCCGATCGGGCCAGCGGTTCGCTGGAATCAGATAACGCAAGGCGAACAGAGCCAAGCCGACCCCGAGCATCCCGTAGACACCCATCATGGCGGCATGGGCATGGTTGGCCGTGAGGGCCGTACCGATCTCGTAGTACGAAATGATCGGCAAATTGATCAGGAATCCAAAAACCCCCGCGCCGAGGAAGTTCCAGAACCCGACCGCCACGAGGAACATGACCGCCCAGCGGTGAGGGAACGGGGCCGAGCTGCGGGACTCCTGCCGCGACCCGAGCTGCAGAAAACTCCACGCCTCGATGGTCAGGAAGGTCAGCGGAATCACTTCGAGGGCGGAAAAGAACGCCCCCAGCGCCATGTGCTCTACCGGGGTTCCCGAGAAATACAGGTGATGCATGGTGCCAAGGATTCCGCCGGCGGAGTAGAGAATAACGTCGAGCAGAATGATCTGCATAGCAATTTTGTGCCGTACGACGCCGAGCATCACGAAGATGTACGCGACCATGACGGTCGTGAACAATTCCAGGAAGTCCTCAACCCAGAGATGTACGACCCAGAAACGCCAGAATTCAGCCACGCTGAGGTGCACCTCGGTGCCGGCCAGCATACCCACCGCGTAGAACGCGGGAATCGCGAGGCCCGAATAGAAAAACAGCCATGGCAAGTTGAAACGGTGCTCTGACTTGAGCCGAGCCCGAATACCACGGTAGATAATCACGATCCACAGCGTCAGGCCAACAACGAGCATCCCCTGCCACACCTTCGGCAGGTCAATGTACTCCCACTGCATACCCCAGAAGATCGAGTCCTTAGCCGCTTCGACACCGAAAACACTCATCGCCTCGCCGACGAAGGAGCCCGCGATAACGACAGCGAGCGCGCCAAGCAACCCATAGGCAAGCCAGTGCTGGCGCTTCGGTTCGCGCCCGGAGATGTATGGCGCGAGAAAAATACCAGCGGCGAGGAACGACGCGGCCGTCCACAACAACGAGAGCTGCACATGCCAGGTGCGCGCAAGATTGAACGGCAGAATCTGCGCGAGGTCGATACCGAAGAAGCTGGATAGGTCGGCCCGGTAGTGCTCGATGGCAGCCCCGAGAAACGCCTGAGCGAGGAACATCAGTGCGACGACAAAGAAGAACCAGGCTGTGGCGGACTGCGCCGGGGTCACCTTCACCTCGCCCGGCTGCCGGAATGACAACGCTGGGGTCTCTTCCCCGTGCTGCCAGCCCATTTTCTTGCTCCACCGACCGTACAAGCCAAAAAGCGCGCCGAGGGCGACCAGCAGGGATATCAGCGAGAGCGCACTCCAGACAATGATGTCGGCGGTGGGCGCATTGTCAACGAGCGGTTCCGCTGGCCAGTTATTCGAGTAGGAATAGTCGTGTCCCGGCCGTTCGGCAGCGGATGCCCAGGCCGTCCAAGCAAAGAAAGCCGTGAGCTCGTGCACCTCCGCCGGGTCGGTGATGACGTTGGGAATGAGCCCGTATTGCGTGGTCGGAGAACCGAAATACTCAGCGTAGTGCTGAGTGATGTCCTCAAAGGCGGCGATCTGCAGGTCGGTAAAGATCAGGTCACCCGAGGTGGCGTCGTAGCGGTTGGTGCGCATCATCTCGACCAGTTCGCCCTGCGGGTCCTGCACACCCGAAGCGGTGAGGGCCTCCAGCACGAACTCGGCCGAGCGACGCAGATAGTCGGCGGTGTAATCCGGTCCCAGGTACCCGCCGTGACCCATGATCGAGCCGTACTGCTGCAGTCCACGACCGGCGAACGTCTGCTGCCCATCAGTGATCTCAGCGCCCGTGAAAACAACCTCACCCTGCGAGTCGACCACCTGTTTCGGCTGGGGCATCGAATCGGTGTAGGTCCTCAATGCGAGAAAACCCATGACGGCAAAACCAAAGACCATCACCAGGGCCACCCCCTGGATCCACCCCTTGGAGACCATCAACTCAGATCGCACCTGTTTTGCTTTTGCTCGAATTCGAACCACGCGGGGAACCTTCCCTCTTGCCTCACGGCTCCCCAGACGGGTCGTAGCCGTGCTTTGAGGCTAGTGGAAATAAAAGAATCAAATTGCTTTTTAATGGGTTTCGCGTCGGATCGGCCGTTACAAATAACTGACGACCTGAATCTGAAGTTCCGTATACGCGCGCAATCCCATCGGCGTGGTCCGCCGTCAACGGGCCCGCTCTTCCCAAAAAAGCCGCAGTCCGACGGAAGAGCACACGGCTCGAGGTCCGCCGACCATCCCCCCGATCGGGCGGGTAGCGTGATTGTTGGGCCGTTTGTCGCGGAAGGCTCTGGTGAAGCTGACCGCCAGGCGATTCCACACGTTGATGGCGGCGATGGCCATCAACAGCTGCACGATTTCCCTCTCCTCGGATGATTTCCTCACCTGCCCCCACAATGAGTCCGACACACCGCCGTTTCCGATGAGGGTCACAGCCTCAGAGAGTGCGATGGCTGCGCGTTCGCGCTCGGAGTACACGTTTGGCGCCTCTTCCTAGCCAGCTAGCACGTCGACGCGGCGCTGATCGATGCCCGCCGCGCTGCCCGCAGGTATAGGCCGTTTGCGCGTTCGCGTTGGTATCCAATCGGTTGCCGCGCACGGCTAGATTTTCGTCAGTGCCTCGCCCTTATGCATCGCGACATGGTCGGTCGTGTCGCTCGTGATCTCGTACTGCGGATCATCAAGACTGCAACGGCGAATGCGGCCTTTGAATTTTACGTCCTTCGTATGAATCTTCGTGATGGTGCCGTGCACATGACCGACCTCGGAGTTCCAGCGCACGTGATCGTTGACTGAGAATTTTTTCATCATAGGTGTACCTTCCGCTGCCACACTGTTGCCGAATCTCTTCACCATATTCGCAGCACTTCGTCGACGCGATCTGGATTTGTCCCCTTATTGATCACTCTTCCGGTGGGTACCAGACGCGATCACCATCGACCTTGGCAAAGCTGGTCAGGGTGTGCGGCTTGGTCGAGGTCAGGCTCATGATGTCGGCAACCTGAAAGCCCCGAGCCAACAACGCGTCCCCGATCAGTGATCGGTGACAACGCCAGGGCACGGCCTCGGCACACATGATCGCCACCGTCTGCTTCCTCGCCAGCGCCACTAACTCGTCGACACCGGCGACAAACTCTGGCGTTTGCATGTAATCGGCGTAGTTGCGAAAGCTCTTGTTGCGCCACGCCCCATTGATAGATGCCTCTGCCGCCGGGGTGTGCCGCAGCCCGCCGAGCTTGGCGAGTCGCTGATAGTCGATACCTGCTTCCGGCATGCTTGTGACGAGTTCGTGCTCCCCAAATTGTGGGTTGTGACGAGACCCCGGAACGGTGCGCACGTCGATGAGTCGTTCGATGCCCCGGGCTTTCAACATTCCAACGAACTCATCGATGGGATGAGTCGAGTGCCCGATCGTGTACACACAGGTTCCAGCCATGCTCCCATTGAACCGCACCTGCGGAAGCGTGACGCCGTCGCTAACCTGATCAGTGACGAAGCTTCCTCGCTCCAGCCCGCCGGTTCACACGAGCCAGGCGCAGATATCCCCGATAACACCGCTGCCCAAGGGAGTCCCTGAACGAACGGAGAAAGCATGCAACCGATCCCGCATCGTTTCGACCATTCGCGCGCGATTGAAACTGCCGGGGAGGGTGGTGTCCCACTGACAGTGTCAGTGCCAGCCAGCGTGGCACGGGCTGGAGTCATCGTGCTTCACGAAATCTGGGGCCTCTCCACGCCAGTTGCCGATCTCGTCGTCCGCCTGGCCGATTGCGGTTACATCACCGCAGCGCCGCATCTTTACCACCGCATCGCAGACCCCGTCGTCACCGGTGGAAAATTCGCACAAGCCCGCCGATACCACAACACCCTCACCAGAGCAGGGCTCATACTTGACATCGAGAGCGCCCAGGCCTGGATTCGTGCCCAGGGAGCACAGAAAATAGCGGTAATTGGGTTCTCCATGGGAGGCACCCTCGCCTTGTGGGCGGCAGCAGCACTGCATATCGATGCCGCAGTCACCTTCTACGGCGGCAACTTGGCTTCTCCGCGCTGGCCTGGTGTCCTCAGCGGAATCGATGCGGCACGCGTGCTCAAAGCACCTTGGCTAGGCATATATGCCGGCCAAGATGCCAGTACCCCCGCCCGTGACATTCTACGGATGCGCGAAATCCTAACCAACAGCGCCACGCAATCCGCGGTGGTGGTTTATCCCAAAGTCCGCCACGGCTTCGCCCTGGACCCGGACCTTCCGCGCCACGCCGCAGACGAGGCAGCAGACGCATTCGAGCAAACAGCCCTTTTTCTGCAAACCCATTTACGCCAGGCCAACCATCCATTTCCGTAAAGACCGCCACAATCGACGATACCCGGGGCGTGACATGGGGACGGATGCCTCGGCCTGGACGTCATCCGTCATATGGGGTTAGAGCAGATCGGCGTGGTGGGCGGCGGCCACGTTGGGGTGGGCGCGTAGGCGGTAGCGCAGTGCGTTGTCACCATAGGCGGTTTCGAGAATGGGACTGTTGGTTGGGTCGGCGGAGAGCCCGCGAGCCTCACGAGACAGGCTCTCGTCGAGCTGCAGCCGCGGCATGACGGTGTCGAGTGCGGGGTTGAAGAAGAACGGCACGGAGATGCGGTCGGATCCGTCTTTGGGGGAGAAGACCCGGTGCAGGGTGGCTTTGAGATAGCCATCCGTTGCCAGTTCCAGCATTTCGCCGATATTCACGACGAAGGCACCGTCGAGCGGGGGAGCATCGATCCACTCACCGTCGTGCTCGACTTGCAGACCGTCCTTGTTCGGTTCGACGAGCAGCAGCGTGAGAACTCCGCCGTCGCGGTGCTCGCCCACACCCTGGGCACATTCAGGCTGACCGGGATACCGCACGATCTTGGTCAGGAGAAAGGGGTTTTCGGCGAAAACGGCGTCGAAGACGTTCTCGGGGCTGCCGAGGGCGAGCGCCCAGGCGCGCAGCAGGCGAAGCGCGATGCGGCTCAGCTCCTCATTCCAGCGTAGGGCGACGGTCTTCAGCTCGGGCAAGGACTCCGGCCAGAGGTTCGGGCCCTCGAGGCGCCAATAATCTGGAGTTCCAGCGGCGCGGGGCACGGGCTCGCGGTCTACCCCGATGTCGATCTGCTCGCGCCAATCGACGGCGTTGGCGGTGAGCTCCCCGCCGACGCGGGTATAACCGCGAAACTGCGGACTGTGGATGTTTTCCGACTTGAGTTTCTGCTCGGCTGGCAGATCAAAGAACTCGCGCGACACGGCGAGGAGCTCCTTCGTGAGCTGCGGGTCGACACCGTGGCCGGTCAGATAGAAGAACCCGACCTCGTGGGTGACACGCAGGAGTTCAGCGCGGAATGCCGTAGCTTCGGCCTCGCCAGCGTCGAGTTGAGAGAAATCAAGGATTGGAAGTGAAAACGCCATGATTCAAGTTTGACACCGAGCAGGCCACGCCGCGAATTGACTAAATGCCACCGGCGAATTTCCACGCCATCCCCACGAGCGCGGCGGGAGGTACGGAGAACCTGGTTCATGTCCAATCGTCGAAAGAGCGGCCGATGATCCTGGCCAGATCACTCACTCCGCGCGGCCCGTACTGCCGAATCAGCGATTCGGGAAGCCGTGGGGGAGGCCGGTCAGGACCGGGGCGAGGCGAGCCAAACGTTCGCGCTCGAGGAGGAGAGCGGTGTATTCACGTTCTCGGCGCACGGCGGCGACTCCAATGAGGAAGAGTTCAGCCGGAACATCGGGTAGTGGAGAGACGAACGGAGTGGCCTCCGCTGCCAGGGTCTGGGCCAGACGTTCGCGGGTCGGCCGGGTCAGGTGAGGTGACTGCCGCAGGAACTGGGCCACGCGCCGAGCGAGCTGGTCGGGCAGCCTGGCGATATCGACGGTCTGCGACCACGGCAGCAGCGATTCAGGCAGCGGTCGCGGGACCTCTTTGTTGCGCTGGACGCGCTCGTGCTGGCTGTACGTGCCAGCCAGGAGGTCGCCGAGGCGCTTCGATCGGCCGTTGAGCAGGGCCGTAATGGCGGCGAGACCACCGACGGTCATGATGATCTCGAGCACGCCCGTCAGGGCTCGAATGAATGCGTGGCGCAGGGAGATTGCTCCGCCGTCGTCGCGCACGATGCGAGCACCGATGGCGAGTTTGCCGAGAGATCGACCGTGCGTCAGGGTTTCGACCAGCACCGGCACGATCAGAACGGAGAAGACGAGGGCCGCAACCGAGATGGCCTGAGTGAGAGCGGTGTCGGTAGAGACCGCGACGGTCGTAAAGAAGGCCAGGAGAATGAGCAGGTACAGGGCGAGATACGCGATCGTATCGATGATCGAGCCGGCAGCGCGCAGAATGACGCTGGCAGGGCGCACGTCGAGCGCGACTGCCTCGCCGGTTACGAGCTCGTCGTCGCGAGTCAGATCGCTGTAACGGTCGGCACGATCGGTCGCGTTCATGTCTACTATTGAACCAGATGGATCTCGACGCTTACACGGCCGCGCATCGCGCCGACTGGGACCGCCTGACCGAGCTCGGGGCCCGGCGGGCACTGAACGGTGCCGAAGCTGACGAACTCATCGAGCGCTATCAGGCCGGTGCCACCCAGCTGTCAGCGATCAAGTCGACTGCCGGGTCTACTCTCGAAGGCGACCGGCTGTCAGTTGGCCTCTCTCGCGCCCGGCTGCGTTTCACGGGAGTGAGTGCCAATGTGTTGGCGCAAATTCCGCGATTTTTCGTTGCCCAGCTGCCTGCGGCCCTCTATCGGCTGCGTTGGCTCACCCTCGCGGTCGCCGCGGTCACCTTCTTGGTCGCGGGCCTGTACGCGGTGTGGGCGTACAACAATCCAGAAGTGCTCGCGAATCTGGGAACGGAGGCCCAACTCGCGCAGCTGGCCAACGAGGACTTCGTCGGCTACTACTCGGCGAACCCTGCGGCGTCATTCACCGGATTTGTCTGGACGAACAACGCCTGGATCGCCGCGCAGTGCATCGCCTTTGGCATCACCGGGGTCTACGTGCCGTTTATTATCCTTCAAAACGCCATGAGCATCGGCACCACAGCGGCGATCATGTTCGCCTACGACAAGGGCGACGTATTCTTTCTCTACATTGCTCCGCACGGACTGCTCGAACTCACCGCCATCTTCGTGGCAGCGGCCGGAGGGCTGCTCATCTTCTGGGCCTGGATCGCCCCCGGTGCCCGCACCCGCGGGCAGGCACTCGCCGAAGACGGCCGCGCGCTGTTCACGGTGGCAATCGGCCTGGTCTTCGTACTGTTGGTCTCGGGCATCATCGAGGGATTCGTCACCTCGCAGCCGTGGCCATGGCCGATCAAGATCGGCATCGGAGCCATCGCGCTTGGCGCATTCCTGACGTACATGATCGTGCTCGGCGGCCGCGCCACTCGCGCTGGTGAAACCGGCGACCTGAGCGAATTTGAGGCCGGAAGCACCCGAATCTACGCAGCCTGACGCCCGGACTGCCGAGATCTGACACGGTCATCTCTGGCGCCCCACGGGGTCGACCACTGGGACTGATTCTGACACAGACGATTCTTTGCAGCAGTCGGGACGTCAGAGCCGGCCGGCAGCCTTCAGGGCAATGTAACGGTCGGCCAGGGCCGGCGGGAGCTGCTCTGGCGAGGCGGTGACAACATCCGCTCCCAGTCGACGGATAGCGGCGGACACGCGAGCCACGTCGAGCAGGGCCCGTTCCGCCGCCGCCGCCCGGTAAATCTCGTCACGACCGCCGCGGGTGGCTGCGGCGAGCACGGTGGCGGGGTCGAGCACGGAGGCCACGACTACCGTGTGCCGTTTGGTGAGCTGGGGCAGCACCGACAGCAGCCCGGTCGACGCGCCCGCGGCGTCGACCGAGGTGAGCACCACGACCAGGGCATGCTGGCTGGTGATGGACCGCACCTGCCCGGGAACGGCGGCCCAGTCCATCTCGATGAGCTCCGGCTCGATCAGGGCCATCGAATCGACCATCTGCGAGAGCAGAGCGGCCCCGCTGGCACCCTGCACCCGGCCGCGCACCCGGCGATCGAACGCGAGAAAGTCCACCCGGTCGCCGGCAACCGAGGTGAGCGCGGCGAGCAGCAGGGAAGCCTCGAAGGCGGTGTCGAGGCGCGGCTCGTTATCGACCCGCGCCGCCGAGGTTCGACCGGTGTCGAGCAGAATGACGACGCGGCGATCGCGCTCCGGTCGCCAGGTGCGCACCATCACATCGTTGCGCCGGGCAGTGGCGCGCCAGTCGATCGAGCGTACGTCGTCGCCGCGCACGTATTCGCGCAACGAATCGAACTCGGTGCCTTGCCCACGCACCATCACGCTCGTGCGTCCGTCGAGCTCCTTGAGTCGCGTAATTCTCGAGGGCAGGTGTTTACGGGCGTGAAAGGGAGGCAATACGCGGATGCGCCCCGGCGCGTTCAGCGTGGCCTGGCGGTTCCACAAGCCGAGCGGCCCGCGCGAGCGCACCGTCACCTGTTCGACCCGTCGTTCCCCGCGCCGAAACGGGGTGAGCGTGAGCGAGACGAGCCGCCGTTCCCCGGATGGAATCACAACCCGGCTGCGATTGTGTCCGGCGCCCGCCGACGGTTGCCAGGCATCCCGCACCACGCCGACCAGGCGGCGGCGTCCGGTGTTGGTGAGGTACAGCTCGCTCGTGACGGATTCCCCGAGTCGAACCCGGGCGGGCAGCATCCGTTCGACCGTCACGGCACGCGGAGACGCCGCCAACACGAGGTCAAGGGCGCCAAGCACGAACACCACGAGCAGCCAGAGAAGGAGAACGCCCGTGGCGGCCACGGTATCGAGCCCGAACAGCACGACAGGCACCACGCCGAGGGCGAGGAGAAGAACGAACCGTCCGCTGAGCGTCATCGTTAGATCGGAACCTGAACCTGCTGCAGCACGCCGCGCAGGATGGCATCCACCGAGACACCCTCGAGTTCGGCCTCCGGGCGCAGCTGCAGGCGGTGTCGCCAGACCGGCAACGCCATGGCCTGTACATGATCGGGCGTGATCGAGTCGTAGCCGCTCAGCCAGGCCCAGGCCTTGGTGGCGGCGAGCAGCGCGGTTGTTCCGCGGGGACTGACACCGAGCTTGACCGAGGGACTCGTGCGCGTGGCGCGGGCCAGGTCGACGATGTAGGCGAGCACATCCGCACTCGAACCGACCCGCGACACTGCGGCCTGCGCCGCGGCGAGTTCAACCGCGCCGAGCACCGCGCTCACACCGGCGCCCGCCAGGTCGCGCGGGTTGAAACCGGCGGCGTGCCGGCGCAGCACCTCGATCTCGTCAACCCGCTGGGGGACGTCGAGCACGAGCTTGAGCAGAAACCGGTCCAGCTGCGCCTCCGGCAGCGTATAGGTGCCCTCGTACTCGATCGGGTTCATGGTCGCCGCCACGATGAACGGCTCCGGCAGCGTGAGCGATTCGCCGTCAACGCTCACCTGCCGTTCCTCCATGGCCTCAAGCAGCGCGGACTGCGTCTTCGGCGGCGTGCGGTTGATCTCGTCGGCAAGCATGATGTTGGTGAACACCGGACCCTGCCGGAACTCGAATTCCCCCGCGCGGGCATCGTAGATGAGCGACCCGGTCACGTCCCCTGGCATCAGGTCGGGCGTGAACTGGATGCGCTTAGTGTCAAGGCTCAGCGCGTGGCTGAGCGTGCGCACCAGCAGCGTTTTAGCCACCCCCGGCACACCCTCGAGCAGCACGTGGCCGCGCGCGAGCAGCGCGATGATCAGCCCGGTCACTGCGCCGTCCTGCCCGACGACCGCCTTGCCGACCTCGGAGCGTACCCGGCCCAGCGCGGCCCGCAGCGCTGCGGCATCCTCTGCGGTTGAGGGCGCCCTGGCAGCGAGCGAGTCAGCGGGCGTGATGGGGGTGGCAGGAGTGGTCATGGGTCCATTCTTTCGGCTGGAGGGGGTGGTAATTCACCAGAAACGGATGCCGACGCCCCAGCAGCCGGCGCGGACCCGGGTTGCACGGCCTGACCGGTCGCGTGTTCGAGAGCCTGCAAAGCGTCCGAGAGCGCCATCAACTGCGCGTCGGATACAGGAATCGCGCCCACCAACACCCGCCGCACCTCGTCGGGAGCGCGACCGGTGAAGTGGGCGACCGAGGCGATGACCTCCTCCAGGTGTGCAAGGCGGCCGAGGCCCACAGCCAGGGCGAGTCGCTGAACAGCGCCGACCCGCAGGGCGTCCAGCGCCCTCAGCCTGGCATTGCTGCGCGCGTACAACCGGGCTCGACCCTCCATTGTCTCGCTCGCTTTCACCGTGACCGGCAGGTTCTCGGCCACGAGCGGTCCGAACCGCGCAGCCCGCCAGAACGCGGCGGCGACGGCGACGAGCATAAGCAGAACGAGCACGGGGGTGACCCAGCCGGGTGTCAACTCGGCCAGTGACGGGGGCCCGGTGCGGGGCAGATCGGCCAGGGTCGGCAGGTACCAGACCAGCGAGTCGCTCAGCCCCAACAGCCCCAGTGCGAGCGCGGCATTGCCGTAGTGCGCGATGTTCTCATTATTGAACAGGCCTGCGTCAGGCACGAGGGAGATGATCCCACCGGTCGAGTCGTTCTGCACCTGAACCAGCGAGAAGGTAGTGGTACCGCTAGCAAAACAGCCGGTGAGAAGCGGATTCCCAGCATCGGGCGGAATGGATAGCGTGTCCCCGCCCGGCGAGAGTTCCTCGGCTCGATTCGCGGCAGGCACCGAGCAGTCAGCGGTGAGGGTGTCAGATCCGGACACGCCACCGAAGCCCACGGTCGGGGCCAGCGCCTGAAGGGCTAGAAAATCCGGTGCCACGACAACGGTGTGCGCGGCGAGGTCGCCCAGTTCGCCCAGCTGGGACTGGTCGAGGTAGCTGTTCTCGTCATACAGGAACACGGTTGAATCCGTTCCGACCGCGGCCCGCACCTCGGCCAGGGAACTGGCGAGCGTCACGGTGACGCCCTGCTGGCGAAGTACCTCGACGAGCGCCATCGAGCCGGCCGGAGCAACGCTGTCCCCGGCGAGGGCCCGGCCAGCAGCCTGAGTACCGCCGGACACGAGCACGGCGACAATCGCGATGGCCAGGATCCCGGCAGCGGCGATGACCCAGAACGAGGAGCGGCTCAGCAACGCGCGCAGGGTCGGGGTCGCCACGGTCGTGCCGCCGGCAGCACCGACGGCAGCACCGACGGCAGCACCGGACAAGAGAGCAGGCGCATCCGTTTGGGAGCCGAGCGTTGCACTCATGACCGACCCGCCTCGGCCAGTGGGGCGAGCGTGGCGGGCGCCGCAGCCCGCAATTCGGCCTCGAGGGCGGCGAGGGCACGGTAGTCGGGCTCGAGACCGACCTGTTCGAGGTAGCGAACCCGGTCGAAGGTGTCCGCAGCGAGGGCCAGTTCCCGGCCGAAGGCCGGAAACGCCAGCTGAGCGCGGGCAGCGAAATCATGCGCGGTCGTGCCGGGCGTGACCGAGAGTACCGTGCGTTCAGCCAGGCCGCGGGCCAGGGCGCGAAAAACTTCCTCGCAGGCCAGGCTCCAGTCGCCGCGACTGGCCGCTGCGTGGGCCGCCGTGCGCATCTCGGAGCTGCTGCGCTGGTCAATCGTGCCGAACAGGTCGAGAGTTGCCCGGCGTCGTCGGGCCAGCCTGGGGGCGCCGAACAACAGCCAGCCCGCCACGAGCGCCGCAAGCACCAGCACGACCGCGACAATCGGCAGCCAGTCTTTCAGGTTGCCGTCGCCGTTGACCGTCAGCGACTGGAGCCATTCCAGGAATGCCTGAGATGCCCGGTCGAACCAGGTCGGCCTGGCCGCAGCGTACGGGGCTTTGGCGAGTTCCTCACGCAGCCACTGGCGTGCCTCTGGCGCGTCCGGAACCACGGGAACATCACGCGACATGCCCAACGTGACGCGGTCAACCAGTGATCCGAGCTGTGCCAGGCCCAGCGCGGTCATGCCGCCGGATACCCGGTGCTGGCAGCGGTCGGTGTCAGGTACGGGTCGGGCACGTCGCCGCCCTGCGCCGCCGATTCCACGTAGCGGGCCAGCTCAAGGTCGAGACCCTCCTTGCGCATGCGCAGGTCGAGGTAGATCAGCGCTATCGCCGCCGATTGCACGACGGCCGCCACCGCGGCCACCGGAATAGCGATGATCAGGGTGAGAGCGGTGACGATATAGGTCGTCTCCTCGCTGAGCGTCCCGTTCGGATCGATCAGCATCGCGCCGAGACCCAGAAGCAGTGACACGGGCGTGGTGACGATCTGGGTGATCACCTGCACGATCAGGCCGATCAGCAGCAGCACGCCCAGGGTTCGCCAGAAGTAGCCGCGAGTGAGTGACCACGACCGAACAACGGATGCCCGCACGCTGAGCTTCTCCAGCACGATCAGGCTCGGGACGACACTGGTTTTGGTGTACAGGAACGCGCTCGCGGCTGCGAGCATCAGGCCGCCGAAGATGCCGACCAGAACGCCAGCCACGAAACCGGCGGTACCGCCGACGCTGATCAGCAGCACGACGAAGGCCGCGATCACGGCCACGCCAATGAACAGTGCCACGGTCAGCAGCGCGGTCCACAGCACCAGCGGCCAGAGGCGGGTTGCCGCTGTGCGCCACAGCACGCCGAGCCGCAGCTTCTCACCGAGGGTGGCGCGGGCCACTTCGACCACGATGACGGCCTGCAATAGGGCCGAAGCGATGAGTGACAGGGCGATGGGAATGATGGCGGACAGCGCGCCGGCCAGTACCGAGCCGGCAGCGACGGCATCCTTCTGGTCGAGCGGGGCGCTGTCGATGCGGTCGATGGCCCAGAATGTGACCAGCCCGACGATCAACACGGTGACGAGCATGATCGCGGCCTGAACGATCAGAGCGCTGCCGAAGGTTGCCTTCGGATTGCGGCGCAAAACCTGGAACGACGCGCCGAGCAGGGTGCCAAATCCGATCGGTCGCAGCGGAATCAAACCTGGCTTGGGCGGCGGCGTCCAACCCTGCCCAGGGACACTGCCCGGGTACGGACTGCCGGCATACGGTCCGGTCTGGTAGGGCGCGTCCTGACCGGGCGCGACGGGTGGGACGAACTTTCCGTAACGCGGCGGAACGGGGGCGTCGGGGGCTTGCCAGGGGTCTGTCACCATTCAATGCTGGCACAGGTGGATGGAGAAATGCGTTCGCAGGCACTCTGTCAGCACGCTCAGCTACTCTTATGCCAGACTTTGCCCTACTCATCGGGCAATCTGCTGAGCGAACGACATCAGAACACTCGTGACTTAAGTTCTGGAAAGAGACCCATGACTGCACGCATTTTGGTTATCGATGACGATACCGCCCTGTCCGAGATGATCGGCATCGTTTTGCACGGCGAGGGCTTCACTCCGGGTTTTTGTGCCGATGGATCGCTCGCCCTCGAGACGTTCCGTGTCGAGAAGCCTGACCTGGTCTTGCTTGACCTCATGCTGCCCGGCCTCGACGGCATCGAAGTGTGCCGGCTGATCCGCGCAGAATCGGGGGTGCCGATCATCATGCTCACCGCTCGGTCTGACACCACCGACGTGGTCAAGGGGCTCGAGTCCGGTGCCGACGACTACATGGTTAAGCCGTTCAACCCCAAAGAACTCGTCGCCCGCATTCGCACCCGCTTGCGCCCGCCCGCCGCCGACGGTGCGCTAGCCCTGCACATCGGTGACCTCGTGGTGAACGCGGTCGGCCACGAAGTCACCCGCGGAACGACCGCGATCAATCTCACGCCGCTTGAATTCGACCTGCTGCTGGCCCTCGCCTCCAAACCCCAGCAGGTCTTCACCCGCGAAATGTTGCTTGAGCAGGTCTGGGGCTACCACTACAAGGCCGATACCCGGCTCGTGAACGTGCACGTGCAGCGGCTGCGCGCCAAGGTCGAGCACGATCCCGACAATCCCAAGATCGTCATGACGGTACGCGGCGTCGGCTATCGCGCCGGTACGGTCAGCTAGAGACCCCCGACCACAGATGTCCTCCCGGCGACACCCGCTGAATCGGTCTCCCGAGCCGTGCCACAGCTGACCTATTGGAGCAGGCCGCGCAACTGGCCGAGGCTCGTGCGCGCGTCGTGGCGTTCGTCCCTGCAATTTCGTACCGTGACGGTTTCGGTCGCGCTTTCCGGGCTGGCCATTCTGATCGTCGGGGTGTACATGTCGGTCAGCATCGGTAATGACCTGTTTCAATCACGGCTGAGCCAGGTCCTGCTCGAATCAGACCGTGCAGCCAGTGCCGCGCAAAGCCTGTTCGATTCCTCCGATGCCACCGACCGGGTGCAGGTTCAGAACTTGCTCAGTTCGGCCCGTACCTCAATCTCTGCTGCCTCGTCGAGCCGACTGGTCGCAGTGCTGCGGGTACCTGGCCAGGATCCGTCGACCGTCGCGCCGCTCGATTCGTCGACGTTTGGGCAATCGACCGGCGTGATCGGCGCCGACCTGCGCACCGAGGTACAGGCGAACGACGGTGATCAGTTTTGGCAATCCGTCACCCTGACCGGAGACGAGGCCACGACCATGCCCGGCATCGTAGTCGGGTCGCAGATCACGGTTCCTGTGGCCGGCCGTTACGAGCTGTACATTGCCTATAGCCTGCAGGATTCCGAAGCGACGCTGCTCTTCGTGCAGCAGACGCTCGGGGTGGCCGGTGTCGCGCTCGTGTTGCTGATCGGGGCGGTATCGTGGATCGTCGTGCGCTTCGTCGTCACGCCATTACGGGTGGCGGCCGAAACGAGCCAGAAACTTGCCTCCGGCGACCTTGAAGTGCGCATTCCCGAGAAGGGCGAAGACGTCATCGCCACGCTTGCCCGCTCGTTCAACGGCATGGCCGACAGCTTGCAGAGCCAGATTCGTGAGCTCGCCGACCTGTCCGAGGTGCAGCAACGTTTTGTGTCGGATGTCTCACACGAATTGCGAACGCCGCTCACGACCATCCGCTTGGCCGGCGATGTGCTGTACGACCAGCGAGCGACTTTTCCGCCAGCCACCGGTCGCACCGCTGAGCTGCTGCACACTCAGGTGGAACGCTTTGAGTTGCTGCTCAGCGACCTGCTCGAAATCAGCCGGTACGACGCCGGCTCGGTAGAACTCGAGAGTGAACCGACGAACCTCGTCTATCTCGCCGAAGACGCCATCGATAGTCTGAGGTCACTGGCCGAGTCCAAGGGGAGTGATTTGCGGCTGGTAGCGCCGGGCGGGTACCTCAACGCCGACGTTGATCCGCGGCGCATTCGGCGGGTTCTGCACAACCTCATTGGCAACGCCATCGAACACGGTGAGGGAAAACCCGTCATGGTGTCCGTCGACAGCGATGCCAACGCGGTTGCGCTCGCCGTGCGTGACTACGGTCTCGGCATGACTCAGGCCGAGGTCGCGCACGTGTTCGACCGGTTTTGGCGTGCTGATCCGTCTCGCCAACGCACGATCGGAGGCACCGGACTCGGACTGGCCATCTCGCGCGAAGACGCGAGCGTGCACAACGGCTGGCTACAGGTCTGGTCGAGTCCGGGAGAGGGATCGTGTTTTCGGCTGACCCTGCCGCGCACGGCCGGAGCCGTGCTCGAATCGTCCCCGATCCCATTGCCACCCGACGACGCCACGGCCGCGCTGGGCGAGATCGGGCATGTTCCAGGGCTGGGCGGGGGTCAGCATGAGTGATCGCAAAGCGTGCGGTTCAGCCTGGCGGGTCGTTTCGGCACTGTTCGTGTCAGTCAGTCTCGCCGTCGGGCTCGGTGGCTGCACCGGTATCCCTCGCGACGGTGTGGTGCACGCCGGCAATGACATTGCGCCGGACGATAATCCAGCCCCGGTTTTTTTGCCGGCGCTACCGCAGAAGGACGCCTCGACGGAGTCTATTCTGCGCGGTTTCATCGACGCGTCGTCCAGCCCGGAGAACAACTACGACATCGCCCGCCAGTTTCTGGCTCCGGCGTTTCAGTCGACTTGGGATCCCACCGTTGGCGTCACCGTCGATAACGGTTCTGGGCGTACCCTGACCGTCATCGACGACGCCACCACCCTCGTGGCGGTCACACCGATTGCCGAAGTGGACCAGTCGGGGGAATACCGCGAGGTCGACGCGAGCCCGGTACCGTTGCGCTACGAATTTGCGCAGATCGGCGGCCAGTGGCGCATCAGCGCGGCCCCCGACGGTACGGTAATCGACGAAAACACCTTCAATGATGTTTTCAGCGCCCAGCCGGTCTACTTTTATGACCCTGGATTTCGGTTTTTGGTGCCGGACCTGCGCTGGTTTCCGCGCGGCGCATCCGCTCCGACGAAACTGGTCAACGCGGTCTTGAGCGGACCGAGCGCCTGGTTGACCGGCGCCGTGGCCACGGCCTTTCCCGAAGGCTCCGAGCTCACCGCCGACGCCGTGCAGGTCGTCGGGCGTCAGGCCATGGTCGATCTGAACAGGGAAGCCCTCAATGCCGATCGGCAGACCCTCCAACGCATGAAGGCGCAGCTGGTGGCGAGTCTGCCGACGGGCCTGACAGTTGAAATCACCATTGACCAGAACTCCCAGGCCATCACTGCTCTGGAATCAGGAGCCCCGCTCGTGGACCCGCGGGTGGATGCCAGGGCGCTCGTGCTGCGCGGTGACGAGTTCGGATTTCTCGCCGCGACCGGGCAGAGCATCACTGCGCTGGATGGGCTCTCCGACACTATCGCCCGGCTTGCTCCAACCGCTGTGACGCTCGCATCGGGCCAGGCATCGGCGGCCGTACTCGCTCGCGATGGCGTCTACGTCGTCCGAGCCGGCGACGACCCCAAGCTGCTCGATGCGCGAGCGGGGCTGCTCGCGCCATCGATCGACAACGACCGCTTTGTCTGGTCGGTGCCGGCAAACGATCCGAGTGCACTCGTTGTCTACAGCCCCACCGGGGAGGCAACTTTGCTGCCGACGCCCTGGCCAGAGGCCACGTCGATCGAGGCACTGAAAGTGTCCCGAGACGGCGCTCGACTGATCGCACTCCTCGGCACCGGTTCCGAGAGCCGATTCGTCATCGCCTCCATCATTCGCACCGGCGCAGCGCCGACTGGAATCGGTGCGCCCGTACTGCTGGCGTCGGGCGGCGGAGTCGGGCGCGACGCGACCTGGATCGATGAGTTGACCGTCTCCTCGCTCAGCACGCTGCCCAGCGGCGAAGCCCGCATCGTCGTGCAACGGATTGGTGGCGTCAGTACCATCCTCGAATCCTCCCTGAGCAGCCGCTTCATTGTCGGCAGCAACTCGGTGCGCGATCTGCGAGCCCTCACCGACACGGGCAGCCTCGAGGTGCAACGTGGAGCGGGCTGGCAGGCTCGCATCGATAAAGTCACCCTGCTGGCCACCCAGCAAGGCCTCGGCGGCTAAGCAACCGGCCACTCCTCCCCAGGAGGCTCCGAGGCGCGCTCATCCACCGCTGGCGCGTTCGGGTCGGCCCCGCCGGTATCCCGCGGCACACTGAGGCCATGAGCCGTCAACTGCGCGATCGTCTGGCCGCAGCGAGCCGGGATGCCTGGGCAACCGTGCTGCCGACCGAGTGCAGCGGCTGTGGTGTCGTGGACCGTGCCCTGTGCGCCGACTGCCGGCGGGCGCTGGCGCCTTCCGTGCACCCGGTCGTCCGTGATGACGCCGTCATCTGGGCGGCACTCACCTACGAGGGTGCTGCCCGGCACGCGATCGCCGCTTACAAAGACGGCGGCCGAACGGATGCTGCCGCCGCGCTAGCCGCGCCGCTGCGAGCGGCCATCGTGGCCGCGCTGGCCGCCGTGCCCGCTGACCGTGAGGGTCGTGATGCTGTGCGTTCTGGCTCCGGCCTCGGAATCCAGCTCGTGACCATCCCGTCGTCTCGTCGGGCCTGGCGTGTTCGGGGCTACCACCCGGTCGACACCCTCCTGCACCGCGCCGGCTTGCACCCGTTTCCGGCGCTCGCGCAGCGCATCGAGGCCCTCGACCAAGTAGGCCTCGGCAGGGCGGCGCGGGCCGCGAACAAAAGCAACAGCCTCGTCGCCAGGCGTCCGCTCGACGGGGTGCTGGTGATCCTCGTCGACGACATCGTGACGACGGGAGCGACCCTGCTCGAGGCACGGCGCGCCGTGTTCGCTGCCGGCGGCATCGTCGTCGGCCTCGCGGCACTGGCAGAAACACGCCGTCTGATGCCCCCGTAGTCGCAGTCTGGGAAAACTGATCGACAAATATTGTGACTTATCTGACTCCCACGGCTACGGTGGAGACAAAGGCGCGTAATGATCGCCCAGTTTGAGGGCGGTCCGCCAAACTGGAGGTCGTCATGGAAACTAACATCGTCGGACGCAACCTTGGGATCACTGATCGCTTCCGGGATTACGCGACCGAGAAGGCCGAGAAAATCGCTCTTCTGGCCGAGAAGGCTCTCGCGCTCGAGATCAAGGTCAGTCGCCACCACGAGAAGAACGGCGCTGCCGTCGGCAACGATCGGGTCGAACTCACCCTGATCGGCAAGGGACCGTTGGTGCGGGCCGAAGCAGACGGATCCGACAAGTACGCCGCTTTCGACGTGGCGCTTGGTCGTCTGCTTGAGCGGGTTCGCCGGGCCAAGGACCGCAAGAAGGTACACCGCGGCGGTGCCCACCGGCCCACTTCGCTGCACGAGGCGTCCGCGGTCGGCTTCAGCGTCATCGACATCACACCGGCGAACCCCGAGACGCTCGAGCGGGTGCGCACCGGCGCGATTCCCATCGTGCAAGCGGATGCCCCCGAAGCCTCCGCCGAAGAGGAATACTGCCCCGTCGTCATCCGTCGCAAGGTGTTCGCGGCGGCCCCCATGTCCGTCGATGATGCCCTGTATTTCATGGAGCTGGTCGGCCACGATTTCTACCTGTTCCAGGACATCGAAACCAAGCGTCCCAGTGTGGTCTACCGCCGCAAGGGCTGGGACTACGGAGTCATCGAACTCGACGGTTCGGTCGGTGAGCTGCAGGAGGCTGTGCCTGTTACCAGCGGGCGTGCCAACTGACCAACTAGCATTGCCTTAGCCGCCGACCAGGTCGGTGCTCTGGCATCTGCCAGACGAGAGGCGCAGGCTTGTGCTGCGGCAGTCCGATTGGGCTGTCGCAGCGCGTGCCTGCACCGTTTGACTAGTGGAGTACATTCGTGGCGTCAATTCTTGAAAAGGTTCTTCGCGTTGGTGAAGGTCGCGTTCTGCGCCGCCTGGAAAACTACGCGAAAGCCATCAACGCGCTGGAAGAAGACTTCCACGAGCTCACCGACGAGGAGCTCAAAAACGAGACCGTCACCCTGCGGGAACGGTACTCCAACGGAGAATCGCTCGATGATCTGCTGCCCGAGGCCTTCGCCGCCGTGCGTGAGGCGAGCACCCGCACCCTGGGGCTGCGCCACTTCGACGTGCAATTGATGGGTGGCGCCGCTCTTCATTTGGGCAACATTGCCGAGATGAAGACCGGTGAGGGCAAGACCCTGGTCGCCACCACTGCGGCCTACCTCAACGCGATCAGTAGCCGCGGTGTGCACGTCATCACGGTCAACGACTACCTCGCGAGCTACCAGAGCGAGCTCATGGGCCGCGTTTTCCGTGCCCTCGGCATGACAACCGGATGCATCGTCTCCGGTCAGACTCCGGCGCAGCGGCGCGAAATGTATGCCGCTGACATCACCTATGGCACCAACAACGAGTTCGGTTTCGACTACCTGCGCGACAACATGGCGTGGCAGGCCAGCGATATGGTGCAGCGCGGGCACTACTTCGCCATCGTCGACGAAGTCGACTCGATCCTCATCGACGAGGCTCGGACCCCGCTGATCATCTCCGGGCCGGCATCGGGTGAAGCGAACCGCTGGTTCAACGAGTTTGCGAGTCTGGCCAAGCGCCTCATCGCCGACGAAGACTTCGAGGTCGATGAGAAGAAACGCACCATCGGTGTACTCGAACCCGGCATCGAAAAGGTCGAGGACTACCTCGGCATCGACAACCTCTACGAATCGGCCAACACGCCGCTGATCTCTTTTTTGAACAACGCCATCAAGGCAAATTCTTTGTTCAAGAAGGACAAGGACTATGTCGTCATGAACGGCGAGGTGCTCATCGTCGACGAGCACACTGGCCGTATCCTCATGGGACGCCGCTACAACGAGGGTATCCACCAGGCGATCGAGGCCAAAGAGGGCGTCGCGGTGAAAGCCGAGAACCAGACCCTCGCCACCGTCACCCTGCAGAACTACTTCCGCCTGTACTCGAAGATCTCCGGCATGACGGGTACGGCCGAGACCGAAGCCGCTGAGTTCATGAGCACCTACAAGCTCGGCGTCGTGGCCATTCCCACCAACAAGCCGATGCAGCGCATCGACCAGTCCGACCTGATCTACAAGAATGAAGAGTCCAAGTTCGGTCAGGTCGTCGAGGACATCGTCGAACGTCACGCGGCTGGACAGCCTGTTCTGGTCGGCACGACGAGCGTCGAGAAAAGCGAATATCTGTCGCGCTTGTTGGCCAAAAAGGGCGTGCGGCACGAGGTGCTGAACGCCAAGAACCACGCCCGTGAAGCGGCGATCGTCGCGCAGGCCGGTCGGCTGGGCTCGGTGACCGTCGCCACCAACATGGCCGGTCGTGGCACCGACGTGATGCTCGGTGGTAACGCCGAGTTCCTCGCTGTCGCCGAGATGAATGCGAAGGGCCTCAGCCCGGTAGAAACCCCCGACGAGTATGAACTCGCCTGGGACGACGTGTTCAACGCTGTCAAGGCCGACGTCAGCGAAGAGGCCGAGAAGGTCATCGCCGCCGGCGGTCTGTATGTGCTCGGTACCGAACGGCACGAATCACGCCGCATCGACAACCAGCTGCGCGGACGGAGCGGACGTCAGGGCGACCCGGGCGAGAGCCGGTTCTACCTCTCGCTCACCGACGACCTCATGCGCCTGTTCAACGCCGGTGCAGCCGAAGCTCTGATGGGCCGCCAGGGCGTGCCAGACGACATGGCGATCGAATCCAAGGTGGTCAGCCGCGCTATCCGCAGCGCGCAGTCACAGGTCGAGGGTCGTAACGCCGAGATTCGCAAGAACGTGCTCAAGTATGACGACGTTCTCAACCGTCAACGTGAGGCCATCTACGGCGATCGTCGCCACATCCTCGAAGGTGACGACCTGCACGAACGCACTCAGACTTTCCTCACCAACGTCATCGACGAGGTGCTCGACGTGCACGCTGGCGACGGCAACGGTGACGACTGGGACTTCGACGCGATGTGGACCGAACTGGGGACCCTCTACCCGGTGGGACTGACCATCGACGAGGTCGTTTCTGAGGCCGGCGACAAGGGCAAAATCAATCGCGATTTCATGCGCCGGGAGATCCTCTCCGACGCCAAGCTCGCCTACTCACGTCGTGAAGACTCCCTCGGGGCCCCAGCGATGCGTGAGCTGGAGCGCCGCGTGGTGCTTTCGGTGATCGACCGCCGCTGGCGCGACCACCTCTACGAGATGGACTACCTGAAAGATGGAATTGGGCTGCGTGCGATGGCGCAGCGCGACCCGCTGGTCGAATACCAGCGCGAGGGTTTCGCGATGTTCCAGCAGATGATGGGCCAGATTCGCGAGGAGACCGTTGGGTTCCTGTTCAACCTCGACGTTGAGGTGACTGCCGGCGCTGGTGCCGTCGACGGGCCGGCTATCGCGGCGAAGGGACTCAGCCCGGCGGACTCATCCGACGAGAAGCTCAGCTATACCGCGCCGAGCGATTCCGGCGGAGTCGAGGTGCGCAATCAGCGCGGCCAGATTCAGCAGGCTGCCACTGATCGGGCCAGGCGCACGGCGACGGTCGCGGCGAGCGATAATGACCCGGCAGATGCGGCTGGCCCGCCCCAGCGCGGAGCGTTTGGGCAGAAAACCGAGGGTGCCGCCCCGGTGAACCGGGCCGAGCGCCGCGCCCAGGGCAAGAAGACGATCTAGTCCCGGCCAACGGCGACAACGCACGCCCAGTCGTGGCGTGCGTTGTCCCGGGGCGTGCTGCGCATTCGTCTGCCGGCGGTGCTGCCCGTACATCACATGACTACGAGAACAGTAGCGCGCCAGCGCTCATCCAGGCCCTCCAACTGCACCGAGACGACGTGCGCTCGGCGTTTGTCGTACACCAGGATCACTGCGTTGTAACCGCCGGTGTCGGTTGGCCAGGTCTTGACATGGTCGATCCACAATCGTGGCCGTTCAGCGACGATTCCTGTGATTGCTCTGGCGCGAGCCGCGATCGACACACGCACTCGCAGACGAGCGTAGACGTCGTCGGTGACCCAGCGCGCCAGTTGCTCGAGGTCCCTGGCTCCGGCGATGACTTCGACAGCCCGCAAGGCCAGGGCGCGCAGGACCTTCTCCGCTTCGGGCCGGTGCGCCTGTCCAATCGGCTGTGAGTTGACTCCGCGCGCATCGATGCGGGCCTCCAACGGGGGAACCTGCGCGCGAGAAGCGCCGGAACCAGATGACGTCATTGGCCTTGACCCCGGAGAGTGGACACGGGTTAAGCGGCGAGTTGGATCTTTGCGGCCTGTGACGAGTATTGCAGCTCGAAGGCCACAGGCGTGACGTGCCCGATCGAGGAGTGGCGACGGCGACGGT
>NZ_SOHN01000017.1:0-16100 GCF_004404025.1 Cryobacterium serini | reverse complement strand
GAAGCTGGGGCAGCTGTGCGCCGAAGATGAGGATGGCGAGGGCGTTGACGAAGCCGACCATGACGCTGCGGGGGATGAACCGCATGAGCTTCGCGACGCCGATCAGGCTGAGCACGATTTGAAACACACCGGCAAGGATGACCGTGGCGATGAAGTAGTCCATGCCGTAGTCGCGGGCGACGGGGGCGATGACGAGGGCGACGGCACCGGTCGCGGCGGTGATCATGGCCGGGCGGCCACCGACAAAGGCGATGGTGACGGCCATCACGAACGAGGAGAACAGACCGACCCTCGGGTCGACGCCGGCGATGATCGAAAAGGCGATCGCCTCAGGAATGAGCGCCATGGCCACCACGAGGCCGGCGAGTACTTCGCGGGTGAGCAGGCGGGGCGTGCGCAGGGCAGTGAGAACGGAGGGTTCCGCTTTGTATCGGTTGGCTGCAGCAGAGTTTTGAACGATGGCCATGTGGCCTCCAGGAACGGGACCTCAGGGAGAAGCCAGATGGATGGGAATAGGCGATCGGGGCGCCGGATTCATGCGTCTCACCACTGGGGGTGCGGCGTGATGGGAGTCGACCCGAAGGAGAATATGTGCCTCGTCGAAACACCCAACCATCGCAACATTACCTTAACGTAAGGGTTTATCGCCCTTCGCGCACGAATAGGTCGGGCCCCGCTACGTGGCGGGGCCCGACCTATTCAGGCTCAGAAGCGGGGTGGGTTAGTGACCCGAGCCCATGTTTCCGGCGAGGCGGGCGTGCAGCAGGTTGCTGGATTCGTTGAGTCCGTCGATGGTCACGACCTTGTCGTGGCGCTGGTACTTGTACTTGATGTCGTCGAGGGTGGCGACGGTGGAAGCGTCCCAGATGTGCGAGTTCGTCATGTCGATGACGATCCGGTCGGGATCGTCGAGGTAGCTGAACTGGGTCTTCAGATCGTTGCTGGAGGCAAAGAACAGGGCGCCGGTGATCGTGTAATAGGCGATGGGGCCGGTCTCGTCGACGGTGAGGCTGCGTTCGACCTGGGCGAGGTGGGCGACGCGTCGGGCGAAGGCGACCATGGCGATGACGACGCCGATGACGACGCCGATCGCGAGGTTGTGCGTAGCGACGACGGCAATAACGGTGAAGACCATGACGGTCGTTTCGCTCTTGGGCATCCGCTTCAATGTTGAGATGCGGATGCTGTGCCAGTCGAAGGTCAGCACGGACACGATGATCATGACCGATACCAGTGCGGCCATGGGAACAACGGACAGCACCGGGCCGAGGCCGAGTACGAGCACGAGCAGAAAGGCGCCGGCGAGGAAGGTGGAGATGCGGGTGCGGGCACCGGATGCCTTGACGTTGATCATGGTCTGGCCGACCATTGCGCAGCCGCCCATACCACCGAAGAAGCCGGAGAGCATGTTGGCAACGCCCTGAGCCCAGGACTCACGGGTCTTGTTGGAGTGGGTGTCGGTGCTCTCGTCGACGATCTTGGCGGCCATTAGCGATTCGAGGATTCCGACCATCGCCATTCCGAAGGCGTAGGGAGCGATGATCGTCAACGTTTCCATGTTGAGCGGGACGTTGGGGAAGAATAGCTGCGGAAGCGTCGTGGGCAGTTCGCCCTGGTCCCCAATAGTGGGGACATTGATCGATACCACGACGGTCAGCACCGTGAGTACGACGATCGCGACGAGCGGCGCGGGAACCACCTTGGTGAAGCGCGGCATGACGACCATGATGATGATTCCGACCGCGACGAGCGGGTAGACCATGAACGGGACGCCCAGCAGCTGCGGCAGCTGCGAGGTGAAAATCAGGATGCCGAGGGCGTTGACGAATCCGACCATGACGCTGCGGGGAATGAACCGCATGATTTTGGCAACGCCGATGAAGGCGAAGACAATCTGGAAGATGCCCGCCAGGATCACGGTAGCGATGAAGTAGTCGATGCCGTAATCCCGCGCGACCGGGGCGATTACGAGCGCAATGGCTGCGGTCGCACCGGTGATCATGGCGGGGCGGCCACCGAGAAATGCGATCGACACGGCCATTATGAAGGTCGAGAACAGTCCGACGCGGGGGTCCACACCGGCGATGATGGAGAAGGCAATTGCTTCGGGGATGAGGGCCATGGCCACGACGAGGCCGGCGAGCACCTCCCGGGTGAGGATGCGCGGTGTGCGCAGAGCTTTCATCACGGTGGGATCGGCTTTGTACCGATTCTTCTCCGTGGTTTTTTCAATGATGGCCATGGGGCCTTCCTGGAGCGGGACACACGAGTGGTGTCGGATGAGTAGAAGAAGTGAGTGTGGGCGCCCCGTCGCGCACCTCCACCAGTCATCAGGGACAATGGTGGGAGAGTGGGCTCACATGACAATGTCAGCCAACTTCTGCAACACTACTCTAACGTTAGGGTTGATTGCTAATCCGTTCGAGAAAAGGTATCAACTATGACTTCCCAAGCAGCCACGGCCACCACGGGCACCATGCATATTGGAGAGCTCGCCGAGAAGACCGGTCTGTCACTGCGCACCATTCGTCATTATGACGAAATCGGGCTGCTTAAGGCCTCTGGTCGTACCGAGGGCGGTTTTCGCCTTTATACGCAGGAAGATCATTCTCGGCTGATCTTGATTCGCCGCATGAAGCCGCTGGGGTTCTCTCTCGAGGAGATGATGGCGCTGTTGAAGATCATCGACACGCTGCAGGGCGGCGTGGCTGGTTCGGACAATCCGGATGTCCGCGCGGAGCTCGACACCTTCATTGCACAAGCGGTGGAGCGTCGGCAAAAACTCCAAGACCAGCTGGGAATGGCCGACGAGTTTCTTGAGCTTCTGCGCACTCAGTAGGGCCGAGCGAGCGACCTAGGCGCGCTGCGGTGGTCGCACGAAGAGAGCGACGCCGATGATGATGACGGGAATAAGTGCCAGCGCCAGCGCCGGCGTCGTGAAGCTGCCGGTCAGGTCGAACCCGAGCGAGAGCGCGACCGGACCGAAAGCCGTCGACGCGAGGCCGATTGCCGTAGCTACTCCTCGGATATTGCCAATGTGTGCCAAACCGTAATAGCGCACGTATGAGGCGGCTTCCATACCGCGCAGGCTCCCTCCGGCCGCACCCAGAACGAGGCCATAGATGATGGCCGCCACTCCGCTGCTCACCCACGGCAGCATAACGAGAGCCGCGGCCAGCGTTACCATGGAAAAGACGATGAAAACCTTGGGACTAACCCGGTCGACGAGGCTTCCCGTGAGCAGGGTGGCCAGGATCCCGGTCACGGTCTGCGGCAGGAAGTTCGCCGCCGCTTCTAACGGAGTCAGGCCTTGGGCGCCTAAAATGGCGATTTGGTGAAACGCCAGCGCCGTTGTCAGCATGCCCGAGGTTGCCAGGCTCGCGGCGATAACCCAGAACATGCCCGATCGGACGGCCTCCGGCAGCGTCCACGATTCCTTCTGAATGGTGAGCTGAGCCGTGGAGGGGGTCGATTCCGGATCGACGGCGGGGGCGCGCTTGGGAAAGACCAACGCCAGCGGAATGACCACCACGGCCACAAGCACCGCTTCCCACCGCCATGCATCATAAATACCCACGGATGCGATCAGCCGCTCCACAAAGATCGGTGCGAGTGAGATGCCGGCCGAGCCGATGGCACTCGCAATGCCTAGGGCCAGCCCGCGCCGATGGTGGATGGCCCGGGCAACCGCGGTGGTCGCGGCCAGGGTGAGCGCACCCTGGCCGGCCATCCGAACACCGGTGAAGCCGGCGGTGAGCCCGATGATCTCGCCAACGAAGCTGAAGGCCAGAAGGATGACGGCGAAGCCCACGCCAATCACGACCGTGACGGACCGTGCTCCCCATCGATCCAACGCCCGCCCAATAAACGGCTGCACGGTCGCGCCAACGAGCGTGCCAATGAGATAACTGAGCGAGACATCCGTTCGCGACAGTCCCAGCTCGACAATCAGGGGATCTGTGAACACGGAGAGACCGGCAGTCTGGCCGGGGGCCGTCATGACCGAGATCAGTCCGGCGGCACCGATGAGGGCCAGCCAGGACCATGAGATTCGCGAACGCGGGCGCGGCGCTGTCCTGCGGTCGGACGGTGCGGGGGAGTGCGGGAAGTGTGGTGTAGAAGACGACACGGAAGCTTTCACAAGAATGGGGCAGACGGCGCGCCAGCAGTGCGCTGGCTGCGACGAGCAAAAAGAGCGCATCTGGAAGGTTCGAACAGCTTTCGAATGATGAGCGACACGCAAGCCCACCTACACTCTACTCTCACGTGAGAGGAAGGTGACCGATGGTGGATAGGAGATTGCCGTCAATTCATACTCTTCCCTTACGTTACGGTAGAGTTGCTGTAAGTGGTTGACAGGAAACCACTCACGCGGTCCCTGACCCGATCGCGGCCCCAACTTTCCCCGTTCTAGGTTCCCGAGAGGAGCACTCCATGTTCATTCATCCCCTCGCTCGTACCGACCAGCACCTGATTCAGGATTTTATGCTGACCAAGATCACCCTCCTGCTGGCCCGCCATGCGGAACATGCGGAGTGGGAATTTGAACTCACAGCAATGGACGACAAATCCCGCGAAGGATCGTCGCAGGGACACGCATTCCTCTTTATTTACACCGTCGCGCGGTACTACGTCGCGGTCACGCGCGCCCACGCGGAGTCCAACACCTCCGAGACCGGTCCCGATCGCGACGACTCAACATTCTTCGGCGACTTCATCGATGCTGTCGCCAGCAACAACCCTAAACGAGCGTTGACACGGTGGTTCTCCACCGACATCAGCGCCGAAACCGATCTCGCCGCTCCGGCAATCCGACAACTCGCCTTTGAATTCCTCGACCGGCTCACCATGCCGGCACCGGATTTCATTGCCAGTGACGTAGCCGATTTCCTGCCTGACCCGTACGAATCTGACCATTCCGTGGGCTGACGCCCGCGCCCCAAGAAAAGAGCTCCATGAGCACCCATCCACTGTCCCTTACCGCACCGCCCGCACTTCCGGCGCGCGGCCTGCGCATCATCCCGCTCGGCGGTCTCGGCGAAATCGGCCGCAACATGACCGTGTTTGAGCACAAAGGCAAACTGCTCGTCATCGACTGCGGGCTGCTGTTCCCGAAAGACATTCAGCCCGGAATTAATGTGATCCTGCCCGATTTTTCGATCTTGCGTGACCGGCTCGACGACATCGAAGCCATCGTCCTCACCCATGGCCACGAGGACCACATCGGCGCCGTGCCCTATCTGCTCAAGGAACGCGGCGACATTCCCGTCATCGCCTCCAAGCTGACTCTCGCCTTCGTCGGAGCAAAATTTCAGGAACACCGTCTGCATCCCCCGGTTGTTGAAGTCAAGGAAGGCGAACGCCGCTCTGTTGGTCCCTTCGACCTCGAATTCCTGGCCGTGAACCATTCCATCCCCGACGGCCTTGCCATCGGCATCCGCACAGAAGCCGGGCTGGTCGTGCACACTGGCGACTTCAAAATGGATCAGTTCCCCCTCGACAACCGGCTCACCGACCTGCCCGGTTTCGCCCGGCTTGGCGATGAAGGCATCGACCTGCTGCTGATCGACTCGACCAACGCCGTTGTGCCCGGATTCACCACACCCGAAGCCGACATCGGCCCCGCCATCGACACCGTGTTTCGTACCGCGCCGCGACGGATCATTGTCTCCAGCTTCGCCAGCCATGTCCATCGCATCCAACAGGTGATCGATGCGGCTGTGCGCCACAACCGCAAGGTGGCCTTCGTCGGCCGATCCATGGTGCGCAACATGGGTATGGCCGCTGAATTGGGGTATTTGCACGTCCCGAAGGGACTGCTCGTTGATGTCAAGGCCCTGGAGCGGATGAAAGACGACAAGGTCGTTCTCATCTGCACCGGTTCACAGGGAGAACCGATGGCGGCTCTGGCCCGTATGGCGAACCGTGAACACACCATCCGCATCGGAGAGGGCGACACCGTTCTCTTGGCCAGTTCGGTCATTCCCGGAAATGAGAACTCCATCTACCGGGTCATCAACGGACTGACTCGCTGGGGTGCCAACGTCGTGCACAAGGCCAACGCCAAAGTCCACGTGTCCGGGCACGCCAGCGCGGGCGAACTCGTCTACTGCTACAACGTGATGCGCCCAACCAACGTGATTCCCGTGCACGGTGAATGGCGCCACCTCACCGTCAACGCGGACCTGGCCGTGCGCACCGGAATCAGTAAAGACCGCGTTCTCGTTGTCGAAGATGGCATCGTGGTCGACCTGGTCGATGGACGCGCCACCGTTGTAGGGCGAGTACCGGCCGACTACGTCCTGGTCGACGGCATGACCGTCGGCGGAGACGCAGCAGAAGCGATGGAAGACCGGCGACTCCTCGCAGAAGACGGTGCCATTACCGTTCTGGGAATTCTCAACACCGAGACGGGACGCCTGGCCGAACCGGTGGAATTCATCTCCCGCGGCTTCAATCACGATGCCGACTGGGCAGCCAATGCCGCGCAGGTCATCGACGAGGCCATGGTTGCAGCAACCCGGAACAACGCGCTCGACGGAGCAGCCGTCGAGCGCATCTTCTCCGAGAGCGTGACCCGATGGATGCAACGCAAGTATCGTCGCAACCCGGTGATCACGGCGGTCGTCGTTGACGCCTAGACGATAGCAAGCACAGCAGCGGCCCGGCACATCACGTGTGCCGGGCCGCTGCTGTTCTCGCCGGTGACTCACCTTCAGCGACGTTTATCGCCGCGGGCTGCGCCCTCGACGGACTCCATCTCGACGGACGGGCTGAGGTTCTCCAGCACGATATCTGGGAACTCCCGAGCGACAGCCTGAAACCGCCAGGGTGTGCTGAATAGGGCCAAGAGTGTGTCGTCGGAGCGGGTGAGCACTTCCACCTGGCGCAGGGAATCCAGTCTGCCGGCGCTTGCTCGATCGGTGCGGCGCGCGATTTGGTAGGGCAACGTCTCCATGCGGATGCCAGCACCAAAATCGTGCGTCATGCGTTCCTCAACGACGTCGAACTGCATTGGACCCACGGCCCCGAGTACGGGAGCTTGGTCGCCCCGCAGGTCAGATCGCATGACTTGAATGACCCCCTCATGGTCGAGCTGATCGATTCCGCGACGGAATTGCTTGTGCTTGCTGGTGTCGGCGGGGCTTAAGGCACGAAAATATTCGGGGGCGAACACCGGCAGGGGTGGGTATTCGACGGGTTCGGAATCATAGAGTGAATCGCCTACCCGAAGAGAGGCTGCGTTGATCAACCCGACGATGTCGCCGGGCCAGGCCTGCTCCGCCATCGTGCGTTCTCGTCCGAACATCTGTTGCGCATACTTCGTGGCAAACGGACGGCCGGTCGATGCCTGCGTTAGAACCATCCCGCGGTGGAACATGCCCGAACATACCCGCACGAATGCGACGTGGTCACGGTGCGAGGCGTTCATGCCGGACTGAACCTTGAAGACAAAGCCGGAGAAGTCACCGTTGACGGGCCGTTGTCGACCGGTGATATCTGCCCGCGCCAGAGCGGGCGGAGCGAATTCCACGAGAGCGTCCAGCAGCTGGTGCACACCAAAATTGAGGACGGCAGCGCAAAAAAGTACCGGCGTGGTCGTCGCGCGAAGAAAAAGTGCTTCGTCGTGGTCGTGCCCTTCGGCATGGAGCAGTGCTGATTCTTCGGCAGCATTAGTCCAATCCTGGCCGAGTTCCGCGGTAGCGGCCGTCGCCGTGGTACGCGCTTCAATGGCGGCGGTCGCGCCTCCTGGGGTTCGGGTGAAACGCACAAATCCGGGGGATTGTCGATCCAGAACTCCATGAAATTCGCCGGCGAACCCGACCGGCCAGGTGAGCGGTGTGGGCACAAGCCCGGTGCGGTCCTGGATCTCGTCCATGAGATCCAACGCGGACTTTCCCGGGCGATCCCATTTATTGATGACCGTGATCACGGGCAGGCCGTGTTGTCGGCACACCTCAAACAACTTCATGGTTTGCGGTTCCAGGCCTTTGCTGGCATCGACGAGCATCACAGCGGCATCAACGGCGGAGAGAACCCGGAAGGTGTCTTCCGAGAAATCGGCGTGACCGGGGGTGTCAACGAGATTGATCATGGTGTCGCGATACTCAAACTGGATAGCGGCGGATGTCACGGAAATGCCACGGGCCTGCTCCATGGCCATCCAGTCAGACACTGTGCCCCGCCGGCCAGCTTTACCGTGTACTGCACCCGCCCGATCAATAGCGTGCGCGTGCAGCAGGAGTGCTTCGGTGAGCGTGGACTTGCCGGCATCAGGGTGAGAAATAACGGCAAAGGTGCGCCGTTTGTAGGCTTGGGTAAAAATGTCGACGTTAGAGACGGTGGGTGTGGTTGGACGTGTCACGGTGTTCCTGTCTGAGCGTGATCACGAGGTGGGCGTGGTTGAGTCACAGACTCTGCAGCAGTTCGACGAACCCGCTGGCTACGCGAACCTGTTCGCAAAGAGAACGTTCACGCGCTTCGATATCGCTGATCAGGATGGCGAGATCACGCCGGATTGTTGACACTGTCCCGTCTGGGTCGGAGTCGACTAGATCCAGTGTCGCCAGAGCATCCTTGATTTCCGGATGGGTGAGAGACAACGCTCGGAGGCTGCGGATGATGCGTGCCCGGTCGAGGTCGGCCGGGGCATAGAGCCGATAGCCGGAATCGCTGCGCCCTGACGCTTGCAAAATGTGGATCTCGTCGTAGTGCCGCACGGTGCGCTGGGAGAGCCCAGTCCGTTCAGCGAACTCACCGATAAGCATGAACGCCCCCTTGTCTCGTATGGGAATAATCGTATATCTCTACTCTAACGTAAGAGTAGAGTTAACGGTAATAGATATAAGGCATATGACCAATGCATATCTGAACCACCCGTGGACGCGATACGTCGCGCTCGGCGGCTCCTTCACCGAAAGCATCGGTGATCCCGAGCCAGAGAGTGTGGGCGGGAATCGAGGCTGGGCCGAACGGGTCGCCGAAGTGCTCAGTGACGGCCAACCGAACTTCAGCTACGCCAACCTCGCCGTGCGCGGCAAGATGTTGAGCCAGATCAGCGGCGAACAGGTGGAACCGGTGCTACAGCTGCGCCCGGATCTCATCACCATTTCCGCTGGCGGTAATGACGTGATTCGTCCCGGTACCGACCCGGATAATATCGAGGCTCGGTTTGATGATGTCATCTCGCGCCTGTCCCGGTCCCGCGCCACGATCGTCCCCTTCACCGGGCCGATCTCGGGTTCTCACCATTTTTTTGGGGCATGCGGGGAAAAGTCGCGATCTACAACGAGAACTTGCGCTCTAAGGCAGCGCGGCACGGCTGCTTGGTAGTTATCTCTGGTCGCTGACGGCCATTCATGACGCGGGTATGTCGGCTCCGGATCGGTTGCGCTTCAGCCCGCTGGGTCATCACACCACACGATTGCGTTCAGCGTTCTGAGCGCGCTCCGTGTCGAGAACTCATTGCAGTTATCCCTGGTCGAGCCGTTGCCGTTCTGGCGGAGCGCATGAACGAGTGATGTCGCGTGGGCGCGCACCTATTTGGTGCCGTGGGTCTTGCGCTGTGCTCTGCACCAATCCTCGGACGATCACATTCTGCCCAAACGCCCCGAGGCCAGATCCTTAAGCCAGACTCGGTTCTGACGCTGCCTGCGTTCGATGGTTACTCCGCGGATTTGACCGCGTGGCCACCGAACTGGTTCCGTAGTGCGGCGACAGCTTTCATCGCCGGGGAATCTTCCTGACGAGATTCGAATCGGGCGAAGATTGATGCGCTCATGGCGGGAACGGGCACGGCATTAGCCAATGCTTCTTCAATAGTCCACCGGCCCTCGCCGGAGTCATCGACGTATCCTTCGATACTGGTCAGGGCCGGATCCTCCTCGAGCGCCTGAACCAGGAGCTCGAGAAGCCAGGACCGAACGACCGAGCCGCGCTGCCATGCCTTGAATGTTCCAGGAACATTCTTGATAATGTCGTCGCGCTTGGCGAGCAGCTCGTATCCTTCGGCGTAGGCCTGCATAAGGGCATATTCGATGCCGTTGTGCACCATCTTGGCGTAGTGACCGGCACCGACTTCGCCGGCGTGCACGAAGCTTTCCTCACGCGGGCCGGTCGGACGCAGGGCGTCGAATACCGGCATGAGCCGGTCAACGGAGGCCGCGCTGCCGCCGACCATAAGCGCAAAGCCGTTCTCCTGGCCCCAGACTCCGCCGGAAACACCGGCGTCGATGTAGTCGATTCCTTTCTCAGCGAGAAGGGCTGCGTGCACGAAGTCGTCGCTGAAACGGGAATTACCGCCGTCGATGACCACGTCACCGGTGCCTAGGAGTTCGCTGACCTCGGTGATGACGGTCTTCGTGATGGCACCGGAGGGGACCATTACCCAGACGGTTTTGGGCGAGGGAAGGGCGTCGATGAGGTCTTGGAGAGTAGCGACGTCGGACACGTCAGGGTTGCGGTCGTAGCCGGTTACTGTAACGTCGTTTTCGCGGAGTCGGGCGCGCATGCTGGCACCCATTTTTCCGAGGCCGATGAGGCCGATATGCATGTTCATGCTGCTCATTTCAATCGTGACTTGTAGGCGGAGGTGGTTTGAGGTGTGCTCAACAAACATATGCATAGGGATCGACGCCGTCGGGAATTCGGATGTTTTCGTTGTGGTCCAAGACCGCTGAGGCGACTATGAGCCAAGCGACGCTTTCGTCCCCGGCCGTGGTGAGGCGGTAAGTTTGCCGGATATCAACACAAGCTCGTGGCGACCCTGCAGAAGAAGCCTTTTCGCTTGAGCCAAGGCCCCGAACCGTAGGGTTACGAGATGGCGCGTTCGGCAGCTCCGCAAGGCTAAAAGTCCGATCGAATGGGAGCTCGAATAGATCAACATCTTGGCCTCGATAGGAGCAGACTGCCGACAACACTGCCTGCGTAAAGTGGGGGTCGGACTGTGCGCAGCGCTGTCCCCGATGACGATAATTGGTAGGCGCTGCATGTAATGCCAACGGCATGCCGCCATGAGCGGGGGCTATGTTGGGTGGAGATGGAAGTGGCATCGGAGCTGGTCGAGGTACCGCTAGTCCGGACCGCTCATCACGAAGGAGATTCAATGTCGAATCAGAGTCATGAACCGTGCGCAACGAGAGATCTCGAGGTCCGCAGCCTGTCCGATCATGAATGGCGTGTGGGTGATCGCCGCTGCCACGAAAGGTCACCCGAGAAGGTGCTCGGTTACATCGAAAAACGTGGTTCTGCTTTTGAAGTCATGAACATAGAGGCGCCGCGACGGCATGTTGTATTCGATCACTTCGAGTCGGCGGTCGCCTCGTTTGCGTCAGTCTCTCCGACTTAGATCTTGTCCACGGCGTGACACCAACTTGCCGAATCGCTCAGCTCCGAGCGCGAGGTTCTGACGCGTTCACGCTGCGGGGTCCAGATGAAGCAGAAGCGGCTCAATCCAAGCCTTCCCTAGGGCCAAGCAGCGTGCGTATCAAAAATGAGACCGCCTTAACCTAGATGAGACAGAGGGGGCCATTTCACGGGTTGCCTCTACCGCCAACAGATTCTGTTGGTTCGCGACGCTCAAGACCGAGTTTTACTACCGCCGAGTGTGGCCCACCCGCGACCACGCCATTCGCGAAGTCGGCGCCTGGATCGAGGACCGTTACAACCGCCGACGCCGGCACTCCTCGATCGGGCAGATCAGCCCAGTCGACTTCGAGCTGCAATACTCGTCAGAGACCGCGGAAGTTCAACTCGCCGCTTAACCCGTGTCCACTAACCGGGGGCAAGGCCACCAGCCGCGTTTGGGTTGACGTCGGCCCGTCAGCTGACCGGCGCGTGATGTCCGCGCTCGAGCAAGCCACCGTTGACCAGGTCACCGTCAACCTCACCTACACCGCCGCGGAGGGGCAAACCACACGACGCGAGGTGGAACCAATGATCTTCGCTCTCACCGCTGGTCAGTGGAAGCTCGTCGCCTGGTGCAGACTCCGGGAGGGCATTCGCTGGTTCGCCCTAACCAGGATTCAGCGCGCAACGGTTACACGCCATCCGTGTACGGGGCATCAGATCGAAGAGATAGGTAAACCGCCCACGCTTGCGCATTCCGTCCATTTCTGAGAGTCGCTTCGGCGGACGCCAGCCATTGGCGCAGAAGCCGGTTGGTGTTCTCGTTCGATCATCGCTGCCACGGAGACCACGGATCACAAAGTAGACGTTCGATTAGCCGGGAGTTGCGTCGCAACTCCCACCCGACAACGCGCAGCTACCGGCCATATGCCGCGCAGAATTGTTGATGCTGTTGATGCCGACGACGTCGATCAGCCGGTGATTGCCGGAATGATGGCGCCGGAAAACACCTGCCAGGCGAGCGCCGTTTTGGCCACCAGGCTCAAAGTGATGTACGTGCGTTCGCCTTGAAGATAACTCTTCCACTTACCGACCTGCTTGTACTGCAGCCATTGGTTGACCGCAAAGGTATTGAAGAACAGGAACAGAGAAATAACAATGCCGACGACGAAGCTGGGGATAGCGACGTCGCTGGCGCTGCCCGGTCGCAGGAAGTAGATAAGGATGAGGATCCAAGGAACGATGCCGACCATGCACCCGAAAATGAATGGCACCAATCCGCCGGAACCGGGACGCTCATATTTCTCCTGCAAGGCACCGAACATGATCATGGCCGCATTAATAGCGAAGACCGCGAACAGCGCACCAATATCCGTAACGCCATTGATCGCCAGGATGAGCCAGATCATGATCGATGAACTCAGGGAGTATTCGACCCAGCGGAAATAGTTGTGCGTGTTCTTGAGACCGTTCTTGTACCGCGCGAAAAACCACGGGCTTGAAATAAGGAAGTGAAAGAAGGCGCTGAGGGCGAGGAAAGCGACGACACCGGCACCGATATTCACCTCGAACACGGTGACCCGCTCCGGTGGAATTGGAAACCCGGGGGGACCAGCCAAATAGTCCGCCGTCACCGCGAACAGAACCTGCGAACTCAGGGTGCTCAGAATCACCGAAAAGAAGATCGCCTGGAGCAGGTGCAAACTTCCGGCGACGGTGTTATAGATTCGCAGCCGATCGATCTGCTCGTCCGGTGTGTACATTTTCTTGGCCAAGGCTATCTCCTTCTTAGGCGTGAGTGACCTCGCAACACGGCGACCTGACGGTGCCAGACTCCTGCGGTCATCATGGCACTATCAGGCGCGTTGTCGGTGACGCGTCGCGACCTGAAACTGAAGTGCCGCAATGGCATCGCCACCAATGCGTCCACTGGAGTCTCCGCATCCCTTGCGTTTTGGCGGCATTTTGTGATCCTTATCTGTTGTGGCACCGCGCAGACGGCCGCGGTGATACCGGTGAGCGCTTCGGCGAGGTTGCGGTTGCGGCGGAGGCGTTCGACGTGCGGTGGGCCGAGGAAGATGAAGATAAGGAGGGGACGAACGTGACCCAGATGGTCACGAGCGCCCCGATGCTGGCAGCGACCCAGGGGTCCAGGTCGGCGGGGTCGTGGTGGGCCCCGATGAAGCTGACGAACTGGACCACCATAATCAGGGGCCGAGTGTGGTCTCGGCTTCTTGGTTGCGATGGACACCGCGAGTACTGGGGATAGACGCCTGTTGATTTGCGACGCGGAATGCTGGAAACGTGAAAACATGCGTATCATCTCCGCGCTGGCTGCCGTCCTGATCGTCGGTATTATCTGCCTATGATGCAGATCACGAAGCTTGACCTTGGGTACCTGTGGGTCAAGCGCATTGTGGCGATTTTTGGAGTGATCGCCACCGCCGGCTCCGCTTTCGCAACCGGACCGATGCTGATTCACGGGCATCCGGCGTACATCGTGCTCCTCGCGGTGACTCTCGTCGTCAGTGTGATTGTCGCCGTGAGGTCGTGGTCCGTACCCGCACCCCGTACACCCGTCCGTCGTGGGCGCAGAGTGGTTCAGGCGGTGCTGATTGCACTGAGTTCTCTGGTGATCGCGGCCGTTGCCTGGCTGGTGCCCCAGTCGGCCGAAGCGCCAGCATTGGCTGCCATGAAGTCCGACCGCACAATCACGGTGATGGAGGACGCCACCGAAATCGTGATGATGCCAACGGGCGTCGAGAGCCCCGTTGGAGTGTTCTTTCAGCCCGGCGCTCGAGTCGACGCTCGGGCTTATTCCGCGATTCTTCGACCACTGGTCGAGTCGGGGCACCTGGTGGTTATTGCCAAGCAACCCCTCGGAATCGCTTTTCTGTCTACCGGAACGTTTGCGATGGCCCGGGCCGCGCATGATCCGGTCACTCGCTGGGTTGTCGGAGGCCACTCCCTCGGCGGACTTGTGGCGGCGACAGACGCTGAAACTTTTGCTGGGGCTGCTCGCGATCCGGTCGTCGGACTGCTCTTTTTTGCTTCCTACCCAGCGACGAACATCGCTCAGGTGAACGTCGCAGTGTTGTCGATCTCGGGGTCGAAGGATGGCTTATCGACCCCAGCCAAGATTGCTGCAGCGAAGCCGACTCTGCCGCCCGCTGCCCGCTACCTCGTGGTGAAGGGCGGCGTTCACGCGTTCTTCGGGGACTACGGGCCTCAAGATGGGGACGGCAAACCTACCATCAGTCACAATCAGGCTCGCGCGGAGATTGCCGCAGGAAGTGTCGCGTTTGTGAACGGGCTCGACCGCTAATCGATCTCGCCCGCTGTGTACGGCGTCGGCAGCGAGTGGGTAGGAGCAAACGCCGGCCGGTTTCTCGGGATCGGGGGTGTCAGATTCCATGGCGTGGGAATCTTCCACATAAAAAAGGTTGGACCCCTAAGATTTGTGCGCGTGACGCATTACCCGAGACTGGAACCACTAATCAAAGGCGGACCGTGAAATATTCAGTAGCTGCAATCCGACTATCTGTCGCGATACTGGGCACGGTGGCGATTCTGTCGACATTTTTCGACACGGCCACGCGGGCGACGATTAACCCGTTCAACTTCTTCGGGTTTTTCACCATGCAAAGCAACATTATTCTGGTGGTTGTGCTGCTGGTGGCCGCAGTCGTGTCCCTCTCCGGAGGGCGCCAGTCGCGGTCGTCGATGTTGGCGCGAGGTTGTGCAACAACTTACATTGTCATCACTGGCGTCGTGTACAACGTGTTGTTGGCTGGACTTGAAGGTGGTGTGTCCCTCGCGTGGGCTAACTCCGTGTTGCACATAGTCCTGCCCCTCTATGCCGCGCTTGATTGGGTGATCTTCAGCGACCGCAGTGCCCTGCCGCTGAACAAGATATGGGTCGCGCTTGTCTACCCAATCGTGTGGATCATCGTCGTCACTATTCGTGGGGCGACCGACGGATGGGTACCCTACCCATTCCTAGATCCGGCACAGGGCTACGGCGTCGTCGGGCTCTACGCTCTGGCCATTGCTGTCGCAACGGTCGTTTTCGCTTCGATTATCTGGCTCACCAGTCGATTGCATGTCGTGCGCAATTTAACACCTGAGGATGGGCCAGAAACCCGTTCCTCGGAATTTGGGCTGCACCCCATTATTCAAAGATGACAGCCCAGACGTAGTTCCCGCGTCCGGTGTTTAGGGTTCCACGGCCGCCACGGGCGCCTGCCCATTGGCGAGGACGAAACCAGAGCACGCTTGTATTAGTGGCGCCACTGGAAGACCACGTCCAAAGCGGCTTGCGCACTGTTGCCCAGGTGGTCAGAGAACAGCACTATTCGAGCTCGCGTTCTGGACACGGTGCGCCGCAGAACGGAGCTGTGCCGGGTGTTGACCATCCTCGGAGGATATCCGGCGCTATCGCGGTGATGCCAGACCGCCGCGAGTCGATATCGAGTCGACACCCCTTTCGATGGTTTCTCCGATGCAATGTACGCCACGCATCTCACGATGTATGGGCATCCGCGACGCCTCTGACAGACTGGCCTTGACCCCGGAGAGTGGACACGGGTCAAGCCGCGACCTGGCCTGATGGGTTGATCGTCTCACAATCCCAGCAAATTCCGGTGTATCCCATCGACCGGGTGATGCCATTCGCGGCCGCGAATGCGGTGATCTGAGCCGAAGCGTATTGGGTGCCACGGTCACTGTGAAAAATAACCGTCGGCGGGCGGTCC
>NZ_SOHN01000020.1:0-1820 GCF_004404025.1 Cryobacterium serini | reverse complement strand
GGCAGCATAGGATCACTGATTTCACCCTTACGGGCTACCCATCGGGTCTCAGGCATCATGAACGACGGATTTGCCTATCGTTCGCCCTACATCCTTAGACCGGGTCAACCATCGCCCGGCTCAGCTACCTTCCTGCGTCACACCTGTTAATACGCTAACCGCACCAGCATAGGGTCGCACGCTAGGCCCCACGCTTCACCCCGAAGGGATCCATCTAGGGGATTCAGATGCTTAGCATTACTGGATTAGCTTGGGCGGTTTTTCGTCAGTACGGGAATATCAACCCGTTGTCCATCGACTACGCCTGTCGGCCTCGCCTTAGGTCCCGACTTACCCAGGGCGGATTAGCCTGGCCCTGGAACCCTTGATCTTTCGGAGGACGGGTTTCTCACCCGTCTTTCGCTACTCATGCCTGCATTCTCACTCGTGTGGCCTCCACGGCTGGTTTACACCGCCGCTTCGCTGGCCACACGACGCTCTCCTACCCATCAACACGGCTGAACCAACACCACAAGGGTGTTAGCTAACCAAAAATATCAATGCCACAACTTCGGTGGCGTGCTTGAGCCCCGTTACATTGTCGGCGCGGAATCACTTGACCAGTGAGCTATTACGCACTCTTTCAAGGGTGGCTGCTTCTAAGCCAACCTCCTGGTTGTCTGTGCAACTCCACATCCTTTCCCACTTAGCACGCGCTTTGGGACCTTAGTTGGTGGTCTGGGTTGTTTCCCTCTCGACGATGAAGCTTATCCCCCACCGTCTCACTGCTGCGCTCTCACTTACCGGCATTCGGAGTTTGGCTGACGTCAGTAAGCTTTTAGGCCCCATCGGCCATCCAGTAGCTCTACCTCCGGCAAGAAACACGCAACGCTGCACCTAAATGCATTTCGGAGAGAACCAGCTATCACGAAGTTTGATTGGCCTTTCACCCCTATCCACAGCTCATCCCCTCCATTTTCAACTGAAGTGGGTTCGGTCCTCCACGACGTCTTACCGTCGCTTCAACCTGGCCATGGATAGATCACTTCGCTTCGGGTCTAGGACATGCGACTGAATCGCCCTATTCAGACTCGCTTTCGCTACGCATTCCCCTCTCGGGTTAAGCTCGCCACATATCACTAACTCGCAGGCTCATTCTTCAAAAGGCACGCTGTCACCAGAACAAAGCTGGCTCCAACGGTTTGTAAGCAAACGGTTTCAGGTACTATTTCACTCCCCTCCCGGGGTACTTTTCACCTTTCCCTCACGGTACTTGTTCACTATCGGTCATGTAGGAGTATTTAGGCTTATCAGGTGGTCCTGACGGATTCACACGGGATTTCTCGGGCCCCGTGCTACTTGGGATACTTCTCGGGCGATTGCTGCATTTCGACTACGGGGTTCGCACCCTCTATGACCAGGCTTTCAATCCTGTTCGTCTATACAACGTTCTAACCCTTACCATTCGGTAGAATAGGCAGAAAAGTCCCGCAACCCCGACCATGCAACGCCTACCGGCTATCACACATGATCGGTTTAGCCTCATCCGGGTTCGCTCGCCACTACTAACGGAATCACTGTTGTTTTCTCTTCCTGTGGGTACTGAGATGTTTCACTTCCCCACGTTCCCTCTACCCGCCCTATATATTCAGGCGGGAGTCACCAGGTCACCTCACGGGCCTGGCGGGGTTTCCCCATTCGGACATCCTCGGATCACAGTTCGTTTATCAACTCCCCGAGGCTTATCGCAGATTACTACGTCCTTCTTCGGCTCTACATGCCAAGGCATTCACCGTTTGCTCTTAAAAATTTGAAATCACATGAGTTTGAATCGATTAAGT
>NZ_SOHN01000002.1:0-1619 GCF_004404025.1 Cryobacterium serini | reverse complement strand
AGAAAAGCATCGACGCGAGGTTTTAGTCACCCGTACCCCAAACCGACTCAGGTGATCAGGTAGAGAATACTAAGGAGATCGAGAGAATCGTGGTTAAGGAACTCGGCAAAATGCCCCCGTAACTTCGGGAGAAGGGGGGCCTGAGGCGTGAACGGACTTGCTCCGGGAGCGTTCGAAGGCCGCAGAGACCAGTGGGAAGCGACTGTTTACTAAAAACACAGGTCCGTGCTAAGTCGCAAGACGATGTATACGGACTGACGCCTGCCCGGTGCTGGAAGGTTAAGAGGAACGGTTAGCCGCAAGGCGAAGCTGAGAATTTAAGCCCCAGTAAACGGCGGTGGTAACTATAACCATCCTAAGGTAGCGAAATTCCTTGTCGGGTAAGTTCCGACCTGCACGAATGGCGTAACGACTTCCCAGCTGTCTCAACCGCGAACTCGGCGAAATTGCATTACGAGTAAAGATGCTCGTTACGCGCAGCAGGACGGAAAGACCCCGTGACCTTTACTACAGCTTGGTATTGGTGTTCGGTGTGGCTTGTGTAGGATAGGTGGGAGACTGTGAAGCTTGGACGCTAGTTCAGGTGGAGTCATTGTTGAAATACCACTCTGGTCATATTGGATACCTAACTTCGAACCGTGATCCGGTTCAGGGACAGTGCCTGGTGGGTAGTTTAACTGGGGCGGTTGCCTCCTAAAAAGTAACGGAGGCGCCCAAAGGTTCCCTCAACCTGGTTGGTAATCAGGTGTCGAGTGTAAGTGCACAAGGGAGCTTGACTGTAAGACTGACAAGTCGAGCAGGGACGAAAGTCGGGACTAGTGATCCGGCAGTGGCTTGTGGAAGCGCTGTCGCTCAACGGATAAAAGGTACCTCGGGGATAACAGGCTGATCTTGCCCAAGAGTCCATATCGACGGCATGGTTTGGCACCTCGATGTCGGCTCGTCGCATCCTGGGGCTGGAGTAGGTCCCAAGGGTTGGGCTGTTCGCCCATTAAAGCGGTACGCGAGCTGGGTTTAGAACGTCGTGAGACAGTTCGGTCCCTATCCGCTGCGCGCGCAGGAAATTTGAGAAGATCTATCCCTAGTACGAGAGGACCGGGATGGACGAACCTCTGGTGTGTCAGTTGTTCCGCCAGGAGCACCGCTGATTAGCTACGTTCGGAACGGATAACCGCTGAAAGCATCTAAGCGGGAAGCCGGCTTCGAGATGAGATTTCCATCCCTTCGGGGGAGAGGCTCGCAGCTAGACTACTGCGTTGATAGGCCGGATGTGGAAGTGGGGACTAAAGACCCATGAAGCTGACCGGTACTAATAAGCCGATAATTTGATAACACTCAGTTTGAAGAAGCTGCTTTAGCGTCCACTATGTGGTTCTCGATGTACGGTCGAGAACAACGCTCCTTGTCAAGGGGAGCTCTATATAACTAAATAATATAGAATCGATTCATCGAAAGATGTTTCGGCGGCTATAGCGAGAGGGAAACGCCCGGTCACATTCCGAACCCGGAAGCTAAGACTCTCAGCGCCGATGGTACTGCAGGGGGGACCCTGTGGGAGAGTAGGACACCGCCGGACTTAACTTAGAAACAAACAGAAAGGCCACCTTCGGGTGGCCTTT
>NZ_SOHN01000006.1:0-1494 GCF_004404025.1 Cryobacterium serini | reverse complement strand
GCGACCTACCTTTCCAACCCCGTCCTTACGAACCAGGCGTACCGAGTAGATCTCAGCCGTTCTTGCATCAATGTCAATGTTCCACCCATGAGCGCCACCCAGACCGTTCGGCCTGGTGTGACTGGTCGCCATATTCCGCTGTATACAGACGGGACGACACGTGCTCCTTAGAAAGGAGGTGATCCAGCCGCACCTTCCGGTACGGCTACCTTGTTACGACTTAGTCCTAATCACCGATCCCACCTTCGACAGCTCCGTCCCTTACGGGTTCGGCCACTGGCTTCGGGTGTTACCGACTTTCATGACTTGACGGGCGGTGTGTACAAGGCCCGGGAACGTATTCACCGCAGCGTTGCTGATCTGCGATTACTAGCGACTCCGACTTCATGAGGTCGAGTTGCAGACCTCAATCCGAACTGAGACCGGCTTTTTGGGATTCGCTCCACCTTGCGGTATCGCAGCCCTTTGTACCGGCCATTGTAGCATGCGTGAAGCCCAAGACATAAGGGGCATGATGATTTGACGTCATCCCCACCTTCCTCCGAGTTGACCCCGGCAGTATCCCATGAGTTCCCACCATTACGTGCTGGCAACATAGGACGAGGGTTGCGCTCGTTGCGGGACTTAACCCAACATCTCACGACACGAGCTGACGACAACCATGCACCACCTGTATACCGACCTTGCGGGGCGACCATTTCTGGCCGTTTCCGGTATATGTCAAGCCTTGGTAAGGTTCTTCGCGTTGCATCGAATTAATCCGCATGCTCCGCCGCTTGTGCGGGCCCCCGTCAATTCCTTTGAGTTTTAGCCTTGCGGCCGTACTCCCCAGGCGGGGAACTTAATGCGTTAGCTGCGACACGGAGACCGTGGAATGGTCCCCACATCTAGTTCCCAACGTTTACGGCATGGACTACCAGGGTATCTAATCCTGTTCGCTCCCCATGCTTTCGCTCCTCAGCGTCAGTTACGGCCCAGAGATCTGCCTTCGCCATTGGTGTTCCTCCTGATATCTGCGCATTCCACCGCTACACCAGGAATTCCAATCTCCCCTACCGCACTCTAGTCTGCCCGTACCCACTGCAGGCCCGAGGTTGAGCCTCGGGTTTTCACAGCAGACGCGACAAACCGCCTACGAGCTCTTTACGCCCAATAATTCCGGACAACGCTTGCACCCTACGTATTACCGCGGCTGCTGGCACGTAGTTAGCCGGTGCTTTTTCTGCAGGTACCGTCACTCCCAGGAAAACCCAGTCGCTTCTTCCCTACTAAAAGAGGTTTACAACCCGAAGGCCGTCGTCCCTCACGCGGCGTTGCTGCATCAGGCTTGCGCCCATTGTGCAATATTCCCCACTGCTGCCTCCCGTAGGAGTCTGGGCCGTGTCTCAGTCCCAGTGTGGCCGGTCACCCTCTCAGGCCGGCTACCCGTCGTCGCCTTGGTGAGCCATTACCTCACCAACTAGCTGATAGGCCGCGAGCTCATCCTTGACCAAA
>NZ_SOHN01000014.1:0-1159 GCF_004404025.1 Cryobacterium serini | reverse complement strand
GTTTGTGGTGGGGTGTGCGATGAGGCGGGCCTCGCGTGCTGTGTGCACGTGGGGCCCGCCTGGTTCCTGCGAGGGAATTCTGGGGTGGGGTTAGCCGGGGTGGTTAGCCTTTTTTGATGACGACGGGGGTGTTGTCGGTGTAGTAGTTGCGTTGGAAGTCGATGATGGTGGTGGTTTTGGCGATGACGGCGCAGTTGGCGACCTTGGTGTTGCGGCCGAATTTGTTGTCTGTGATGATGGTGCCTTTGAGGGGGCCGTAGGCTTTCTCGGCGATGTTGACGGTGCAGGCGCCGTTGTTGGCGTAGTTGTTGGTGTAGACGAAGTTGGAGACGACTCCGCGGTCTTGGGTGATTTGCACGGCGGCGCTGTGGGAGTCGGTGAGGCGGTTGCCGATGACTTTGACGTTGTTACCGCTTTGTATCTGGATGGAGTCGTCGTGGCTGGGGGATCCGCCCTGGTTGGGGTCGTTGAGGTAGTGCATGTGGTCGTGGATCCAGCTTTTCTGGATGAGGACGTTGCTGCCGGTGATGTGGATGCCGTCGATGATGTTGTGGATGTTGAGGCGGGTGGCGGTGAAGTTGTAGCCGTAGATGCCGTTGGCGTGGGGTGAGGCGACGGTCGGGAACAGTTCGGTGTCGGTGATGACGAGGTTGCTGTAGCCGCCGAGGTTGTTGATCAGGGCGCCGGGACCGTTCATGGTGCGGCCGCGGATGATGGAGTTTTTGATGGTGACGTTGGCGGCTTGAATTTTGACCAGGCCGCGGATGTCGAGGCCGTTCAGGACGGTGCCGGGCGTGGTGACGTTGATGTCACCGTTGACGACCTTCAGGGCTGTTCCGGCGGGAACACCGGTGTTGGACGCGGACGGCGTACCCGACGTCGGCGCCACCACAGCCGGAGCCGGAGCTGGAGCTGGAGCTGGAGCGGGTGCGGGTGCTGCTGGTGCGGGGGTGGGTGCGGGGACGGTTGTGGCGGTGTAGCCGATGATGGTCATGGCGACGGTGACGTTGGCGGTGGCGCTGGCGACGGTGATGGTGCCGTCGGATTTGCTGGTGACGGGGACGGTGTAGGTGCGTTCGGGGCCGTCGCCGGCCGGGGCGGTGAAGTAGTACCGCTGGGTGTTTTCTGGACCCACCAGAACCTTGATGTCGGTGCGGGC
>NZ_SOHN01000004.1:0-1022 GCF_004404025.1 Cryobacterium serini | reverse complement strand
TGGCCTTGACCCCGTTGTGTGGACACCTCACAAGAGAGAATGTTCACTATGGCAAGATCACGTCGGGACTTCACCCCTGAGTACAAAGACGAGGCCGTGAAGCTGGTCGTCACCACGGGCAGAGCGGTCGCGACCGTCGCCCGCGAGCTCGGTATCAACGAGGCCACGTTGGGCCGCTGGGTGACCGCGTTCAAGGCCCGCAACGAGACCGGACAAGCCGAGGTGACGGAGTCCGAGAGGGCCGAGCTGCTGCGGCTGCGGAAGGAAAACGCGGATCTGAAGATGGACAGGGCGTTTCTAAAAAAAGCGTCCATCTTCTTCGCCCAGGAAGCCTCGGATACGAACGGCAAGCGTTCGAACTGATGCTGGCGGAGAAGACCAACTTCACCATCACCCGCATGGTCCGTCTCCTCGAGGTCTCCCGTTCTGGCTATTACGCGTGGATGGATCGTGCGCCCTCGCCGGCGGCGATCCGGCGGGAACACATCGAGCAGAAAGTCGCCTTCTTCCACGGCGATTCTGACGAAGTTTACGGGGCCCCGCGGATCCTTGTTGACCTGCGCGCAGACGGGGAGATCATCTCCCGCAAAACGGTGGCCAGGACCATGAAACGCCTGGGTTTGGCGGGGATCTGCCCGAAGAAATGGAAGACGACCACGATCATCGACCACGCTGACGCCTACCCGGTGGATGCCGTGAAACGGCAGTGGGATACCGGCGCTTTGAACCAGGTTTGGGTCGGCGATATTACCTACCTGAGGACGTGGGAGGGGTGGGTGTATTTGGCGACGGTCATCGACGCCCACAGTCGCCGCGTGATCGGTTGGGCTATCGCCGACCACATGCGCACCGACCTCATCCAGGACGCCCTGACGATGGCCATGGTCCTGCGCGGGGACCGCCCGCCGACGGTTATTTTTCACAGTGACCGTGGCACCCAATACGCTTCGGCTCAGATCACCGCATTCGCGGCCGCGAATGGCATCACCCGGTCGATGGGATACACCGGAATTTGCTGGGAT